>BNUU01000003.1 GCA_025997595.1 Spirochaetia bacterium
CCCGGGTCTGCCGCCCCTCCTGCAATACCAGGCCCTTATGGGAATAGAGGGTAAAAATCTGCGGCCAAGAACTGACCATGGACGCCGGGGTCTTTTTCCAGAGTAACGCCCTGATGCTGGAAGAACTTATCGGGGATCTCATCAAAATCGCCGCCCAGGCTGACAGCGCCCGGCCTATGGCGGATATCTACTGCGGAGTCGGTACCTTCGCCTTCTTCCTGAAAGAAAGATTTAAGCGGATCGACCTGGTGGAGGAAAACAAAACCGCCCTTGCCCTGGCCCGCGAAAATGTCCGGGGTGAGGCAAGGGGTTATTTCGCCCTTACCGATGACGCCTGGGTAAAAGGTCCGGCCCAAAGGACCGGTCTCGGAGACGAAGGCTACGGCCTCATCGTGGCCGATCCTCCCCGGCAGGGGCTTTCCCCGGGGATGCGGAAATGGCTGGGTCATCCTTCCGGGGTGACCGCCTTAATTGCCTATGTTTCCTGCGACCCGGCCACCCTTGCCCGTGACAGCCGGGAACTGACGGCCGCCGGCTATGAGCTTACCGAATTGGGGCTCTACGATTTTTACCCCCAGACCGCCCATATCGAAAGCCTTGCGCTGTTCCGGAAAAAGGGCGCCGATGAGTAAAGAGTTTTTATTCTCCTTTGCGGTTTTCTTCTTCTTTTTATTTACACTCCCGGTCCGGGCTCAGGACGATATCCTCCCCATTTGGCGGCAGTCCCTGGGGGGGACGGTGATGGGCATCCCGGCGGTGCAGGCGGAATCGGCGGTGGTGGCGGTGGACTCGGGGAGTATCAAGGCCTTTTCCACGGGGGGGAACAGCCTCTGGACCTATTCCGCACGGGGCAGGCTGAGTCCCTATGTGACCCGGTCCCGGGAGGGGACCAGCTATATCGGGCGGACCAACGGGACCCTTATTGCGGTAAACCGGGCAGGGCGGGAACTGTGGCGGGCGAACCTGGGTTCTCCCCTTTCAGGTCCGGTGATTGCAGGCTGGGATGGCCGTATCTTTGTCCCCACGGGGCAAAAAGTTTCCTGTTATACCGGGGCGGGCCGCCGTCTCTGGCAGCGCAGCCTGGAAAGCCCCATCGGTCTCCAGCCGGTTTTGGACAGACGGGGGGGGATCCTCATGGTTCTGGAAAAGGGGGAACTGGTCAGAATCGATCCCTTCGGGAAACGGGTCTCCTTCAGCCTTGGGGAAGTTCCCCTGGCGGTTCTGGTAACCGGCAAAAGCGGCGGTGAAGATGAACGGCTGCTCATGGTCTTTGAAAACGGCGCCCTCAAAAACACCGGTCCCGCAGGGGAAGAAAGCCGGTCCCTGCCTCCCCTCCCCTCCCCGCCGCTGGCGGCGGTATGCCGGGGTAGCCGGGCGGCGGCGGTCCTCTCCGACGGCCGGCTGCTGCTCTTTTCCGCCGAAACCGGGGAGATCCTCTGGACCGGGGAAAGCCATATCGCCGCCGCCGGGAAGGCCATGGCGGTGGGGAATGCCGCGCCGGGAACAGGTCAGGTACACATCCTGTTTGATGAACGGGGCGTCTATGTACTTTCCCGGACCGGGGCTTCCGGCTTTGCGGCCGATGGCGAGGCCGCCGGCCGCCGGCTCTGGATCATGCAGATTGAACGGGCGGCGGGCATCCCCGCGTTCGGGGACGATGGGGTCCTCTACTCCGGGGGCAGCGACTGGCTCCTCTATGCCTACAGGATGGAGGAATACCCCCGCATACGGCGGCAGTCCCTGTACGGCCCGGCCCCGGAAGGAACCTATGGCATAGGCAGGGCGCCCGCCCCTGCCGAAAGGGCTTACCGGGGCGGCTTTGACGACAAAGAACTGGCCGCCCGCTTCACGGTGATAGCCAAGGCGATCGCCGATGGCGAAGCAGGAGAAAACGAGAAGCCCTATACGGAATACCTCATGGAAATCATCAAAAATGACCTCCCCCGTCCCGGCATTTTTACGCTCCCTCCCCCGGTTGATATCCGTCACCGGGTCCGTTCACTGCAGCTCCTGGCCCAGCTCGGTTCCCCGGAGATCATCCCCTTCCTGGCGGATGTTTTTTCCCGCGACAGCGAGCCCCTGGTAAAAGCCGCTGCCGCCGAGGCCCTGGGCAGTATCGGTATCGATCCCGAGGGCGTCACCCTCCGGGCCTTCACCGACGCCATCTTCCCCCCGGGCGCGCTCCGTGACGAGCGGGCCCTGCTGGGAGTCGCCGCCGGCGCCGGCGCCCTCTGCCGCTTCTCAGGCCCCCCCCTGGCCGAAACCGGCGTAAAAATCCTCACCAACCTCAGCGGCCCCGAACGGCCCACGGCGGTACGGCGGCGGGCGGAGCGGGAGCTGAGATCGATCAGTAAGTAGGGTGATAAAAAACAGCGGTCGCACGGAGCATTGCCGCTTCCATCGCCCGTCCTCGAAACTTTGAAGCTCCGCTTCGAAGTTTCTGCGGGTTCGCGATGTTCAGCGGCAATGCTCCGTGCGACCGCTGCCTTTGTGTCAAAGGTTTAGAGGATGAGTTGTTCCATGAAGAATAAGACACGATCGCTTGTGTAACCGGGCCGGGGTGTCAACTGGTGACGGGGGCCTTTGCCGCCCTTGTTGTTCTCCGCCTGAATGCCACTCGTTCGCTTCTTTGCGGAATGACTTTCATTCTTTTCTAAAAAAATTTATACTGTACTAATTAAAGGGGACCTATTATGCGGAAAGTTACCGGCTTGTTTCAGTTTTTTTATATCCTTGGCGTCTTGGGGTTGCTTGCCCTCTCTCCTGCGCCGCTGCGGGCACAGGTCAATCAGGGGGAGCTGGAGGAAAACCTGGCCCCGGTGACTTTTATCAACTATGAGGGGCCCCATTCCCGGATAGAGACCCGGGCCCAGATACGGAACATCGGGTACGGCCTGGGTGTGCAGGTCAAGGCCGGGGCCACCCAGACGGGACAGGCAAGCCGGTACTTTGTGATCCATTCGCTCTCCGGGGCGGACGGGACCAGGCTTGACGCGGACATTTTCGGCCTTGGGGTTGATACCGGGGTGGATCATATCAGGAACCTCCGGTTCATCATCCAGGGATACCTGGAAGGGGCCTACGATTACCGGGAGGCCGATGCGGCGCTCCTTGCGGAATATGTCACGGTCTACAACGCCGTTTACCGGGGGGACTGGGCCTACTTTGGCAGCCGGTACAAGACGCCGGTAATTCAGAATCTGGATGAAGAGCGGGCCGGTATTTCCATCCGTTTTGATGAATGGCCCGGCCGGACCCTGATGGTGATCCCCATCGGCTTGGGCGCCCCCGGCTCCTTAAGCGCCCTGGATACCTCGGCCCTGGGCAGCGAACGGGTGGTGGATGAACTGCGGAAGGAAGATGACCGGGGGGTCGATCAGCGCCAGGACATGGTGGACCTCAAGGAACGGGAAGCCGATGAGGCCGAACAGAAGGCGGCGGCCCAGCGGGAAGCCATCGCCCAAGAGGAACAGCGGATTGCCCGGGAACGGGCGGACGCCGCCGCCGAACGGGACCGGATAGAACGGGAACGGCAGCAAAATCAGGCCGATGCTGCCGCAGGCAGGACCACCCAGGCGGAAACCCAACAGAAGGAGGCGGAACTGGCCGCCCAGGAAGCTGAAACGGCCAAAAAAGAAGATGAACTTGCCGGGCAGGATGATGCACTGGACGGACAGCGGGAAGAAGCCCGGCGGAATGAAGAATTTGCCGAACAGAAAAACGCCGAAGCCCAGGAAGAGCGGGCAAGCATCGCCCGGGATCAGCAGGAGCTTATCCGGGAGCAGGGCGGCCAGGCCCCCCAGACAGCGGCCGCCGCGGGCATTCTCGGCACCCTCCTGGAGGACCAGAATTCCCCCCTGGGCCGGGTGGTCCGGGTCAACACCGCCGCCGGGACCATACTCACCCGTTCCCCCCTCAACACGGTAAACGGCCGTACCCTGTCAATTGTTGACGGCAAGATCCTCGCCGTAGCCGGGGAAGCACGGGGGAACGGCGCCGTCAGGCTCATTGAGCTTAACCCCGGCGCCCTGGAAATGGCCTATCAGGGGGAAGACGATATTCACCCCAACAGCCTCCTCTGGATCAACGGCGGGGACATCTACGCCCTCACCCTCTATGAAGGCAGCCTCTACCTTGCCCGGTTCAACTCCCAGCTTGCCCGGGCCGCCCGCTCCGCCGTAACCGTACACCCCTACGCATCGGTAATCTTCCAGGAGGGCAAGGTCGTCACCGAACGCGCCGACGGTTCGGTGCTGGTCCTGGACGCGAAGAATTTAACGGAGGTGAAATAGTTTGGCAGATCGGGGAGTTTTAGCGCAGCTAAAACTCCAAGCGGTCTACTGACCGCCTACATCCCGTAAATATGGGCGAACTCGTGGAGCAGTTCCAGGGCCTTTTCCTTGCAGCCGCCGCAGACGGTGCCGATTTTGGTGGCCTGCTGGAGGCCCTCCCAGGTGCGGGCGCCTGAGTGGAAGGCGTTCTCGATGTCCTTGTCGGTGATCCCCAGGCAATGGCAGATTTCGGTGGCTTTTTCCTTCAGCATCCCCGCACGGCCCGTTTTGGCGAGGTGATCGTCGATGGCGGTACGCAGGGCCTTGTCACCCAGAACGGAGCAGTGGATCTTGTAATCCGGAAGGCCCCCCAGCTTTTCCACCAGGTCCTCGGGCCGGATATTGTAGGCATCGGCAATGTTCATGCCCTTGATGATTTCCGAAAGCATGCTGGTGGAGGCGATGGCGCTGGCGCAGCCGTAGGTCTTCCACCGCACATCGGTGATGATATCGTCCTTTATTTTGAGGAGCATCAGCATCTGATCCCCGCACTTGATGTTCCCCGTCTGACCCCGGGCGTCGGCGGGAAATGACGCTTCATTGTCCAGCAGCACATTCCGGGGATTGGTGAAATGGTCCTTCACCGTATCTGAATATAACCAGTCAGTCATAATCTTCTCCTTGAAACTTAAGCACCCGCTTGCGCGGGAGAGAGGGTCGACATGGCCCTCAAGCGTGAAATAATGGGGGGCAGGGTTTCGATGATATAGTCGATATCCGCCTGGGTAATCCCCCATCCCATACTGAAACGGATGGAGCCATGGGCCAGTTCCGGCCCCGCCCCGGTTGCCATGAGCACATGGGAGGGCTCAAGGCTGCCTGAGGCGCAGGCGGAACCGGTGGAAGCTTCTATCCCCATAATATCCATTGAAAGCAGAATTGCTTCCCCTTCCGCACCGGGAAAGGAAATGTCTATCGTATTGGGCAGCACATCCGTGGGATGCCCATTTATTTTGATGTTGGGAATTTTGGCGAGAAGGCCGTCCCGGAGCCGCTTCCGTAGAACAGAAAGTTCCCTGCCGTACCTGTCCACACTGTCCGCCGCCAGTTCCGCTGCCTTGCCGAAGCCCAGGATACCGATGTTGTTGTAGGTCCCGGCCCGCAGGCCATCCTCCTGATGCCCCCCGTGGATGAGGGGAAAGATGGGGGCCCCTTCCCGGATATACAGCGCGCCGATGCCCTTGGGGCCGTAGATCTTGTGGGCCGACATGGTGAGGTAATCCACCCCCAGGTCTTCCACATCGACGGGGATCTTCCCCACCGCCTGGACCGCGTCGGTGTGCATAAAGGCCCCGGCGGCCTTTGCCAGGCGGGCTATCTCCTTGATGTCCTGTATGGTGCCGATTTCGTTATTGGCCATCATCACCGACACCAGGAGGGTCTTATCGCTTAAGGCGGCTTTATAGGCCTCCATTTTGATTTTGCCGTATTCATCCACCGGGAGGAAGGTAACATTGAAGCCCAGGGTTTTGAGGTAGGCGGCGGAATTGAGCACACAGGGGTGTTCAACGGAGGTGGTGATGATTTCGGTCCGGCCCCCGGCCGGCAGCTTGCCATCCGGGCCTGAGCCGAGCCGCCTCATGGTCTGGAACACCGTATTGTTGGATTCTGAGCCCCCGGAGGTAAAAATGATGTCCCGGGGAGGGGCTCCCAGGAGCTTCCCAATGGCTATCCGGGCTTCCTCCACCCGTGCGTGGGCCAACCGCCCGGCGGCGTGCATACTGGAAGCGTTCCCGTATATATCAAAATCTTCTATCATGGCGGCCTTAACTTCCGCCCTTAGGGGAGTGGTCGCATTATAATCAACGTAAACCCGCCTGTCTGCCATAATTATTTACCTCTATATATATATCATTTACTAAAACACTCATGTTTATCAAGACCAATATACCGATTTTTTTTTATTATGGCAATTCCTATTTAATCAATAGGAATTGCCGATTACCCTGCGGCGCTAGTATTAAAAAAAAGGGCAGGCTATACTGATATCCCATGGTTTTTAGTGAAGATTCGCTGGACAAGGCCCTTGCAGGCATGATCCTTTCCGCCTCCGGCTGGCGGGGAATATTCGCTCAGGGGGGAGTTTCGCCGGATGTTCCGGACGAAGAAAGCCGAACCGGAACGATTTCTGCGGCCCACGAAATCATTGCCGCCGCTGCCGCCGAAGTTTTTGCCGCCCGGTTAAGAGAAAATGCCCCGGCGGCAGGAGCGCCGCTGGTCATCGTAGGAACCGATACCCGGCCAACGGGCCCCGCCATTGCCGAAGCGGTGATCACGGCCCTGCTGGGCGCCGGCTGTGCGGTCCGTTATACCGCCGTCACCGCCGCGCCGGAGATCATGGCCTATGCCCGTAGTTTGGGGGATCAGAATTCAGGCGCCGCCGGCTTTATCTACATCTCCGCAAGTCATAATCCCATCGGCCACAACGGTCTCAAATTCGGCCTCACCGACGGCGGGGTGATCTCCGCCGGGGAAGCTTCTGTGCTTATCGAAAAATTCCGCTCCCTTCTGGCCAAACCGGATCGGGTCGCCCATATCAATGACCTGCTTGGCAAAGCCGTCCCGGAGGCTGTCAAAAAAGTATACGCCGAATCGGCGGCGGTGAAAAAAGAAGCTTATACGGCATACCTCAACTTTACCGCCCAGGTGGTATACGGCGGCGTCATGGGCCATAGCATCGCCGCCGCGCTCAGCCGGGGCATCGGCGAGCGGCCCCTGGGGATTGCGGCGGACTTTAACGGATCCGCCCGGACCCTCTCCATTGATAAGGAATTTTTTGATTCCCTGGGGATAAAATTCCATACGATGAACGATAAGCCCGGTGAAATCAGCCATCGGATCGTCCCCGAGGGGGAATCCCTGGAACCCTGCCGTCTTTTTCTGGAAAAACTCCACCGGGAGGACCCCTCCGTCATCCTGGGCTATGTGCCCGACTGCGACGGGGACCGGGGAAACCTGGTTATCTGGGATGAGGGGGAAGGCAGGGCCCGGAGCCTTGAGGCCCAGGAGGTGTTCGCCCTGGCCTGCGTGGCGGAGCTGGCCCACCTGGTCTGGACCGGGGAGCTGGGTTACGACGCCGCCGGGAATGCCCGGAACAAGGCCGCCGTTGCGGTGAACGACCCCACCTCCCTGCGGATAGACCGGATTGCCCGGGCCTTCGACGTTTCGGTATTCCGCTCGGAGGTGGGTGAGGCAAACGTGGTAGGCCTTGCCCGCAGGCTCCGGGAAAAGGGCTACACGGTCCGCATCCTGGGGGAAGGCTCCGCGGGGGGCAGCATCATCCACCCGTCGGCGGTGCGGGACCCCATCAACACGGTACTGGCCCTGCTCAAGCTCTTTGCGGTGCGGAGCGAGGGGGGGAAACCCGGCCTTTTCGAACTCTGGTGCGATCTTTCAGGTCAAGGCGAACTCTACCGGAGCGATTTTACCCTCCAGGACATCATCGCCGCCCTCCCCGCCTTTGTCACCACCGGCGCCTACGCGGGGGAGGCCCTCCTCAAGATTAAAACCGCCGATCATGCCCTGCTCAAGAGCCGCTACCAGGCCGTATTCCTGGAGGAATGGGAAAAGCGGAAGGACGAACTCAAGGTGAAATACGGCATCACAGGCTGGGAAGCGGCGGCCTACAGGGGCCTGGAGGAGATCCGCCCCCTCACCCGCTTCGGCGACGCCGGCCGGGGGGGCCTCAAGATCAATTTCTGCAATGAAAACGGCGTCCCCATGGCCTCAATCTGGATGCGGGGCTCCGCCACGGAACCGGTGTTCCGGATCATGGCCGACGCCTGCGGCCCGGACCGGCGGCTGGAACGGGACCTTATCGAATGGCAGCGGCGCATGGTCGCCGAAGCCGACGGCGCCGGTTGCACGAATTACGAAGGAACAAAGGAGTAAATCATGGGCATACGGGGCGAGGTATTTTCGACCACGGTACAACTGCAAAACAGAACCTATTTTTTCAATGTAAAGGAAAACCGCCTGGGAGACCTCTACCTCAACATCGTGGAAAGCAAGAACCGTGAATCAGGCGGCTTCGAGCGCCAGTCGGTAATCCTCTTTGCCGATGACCTCCAGGACTTCCTCAAGGGCTTCGACGAATCCCTCAAGGTGCTGGAAAAGGCGGTCCGGGAAAAGCGCAGGAACGATCCGAACCAGGGCCGCAGTGGGAGCCGGGGCGATGGCCGGAAAGAAGGCCGTCCCCAGGGCCGCGGCGAGGGCCGGGACGAAGGAGGCCGCCCCAGGAGCCGCTTTAAGGCGAAGGACGGAGGCACTGCGCCCCGAAGCGAAGGACGCAGTCCGGTCAGACGGGGAAGAAAAAGCGAAGCCGGGGATGCCCCGGTGAAACGGGGTAAGCGGGTGGTGGTCAAGAAGCGGGAGGAATAGGACACTACTCCCACAGCGCCGACAGCGGCGCCGCATACAGATCCTTGTCAAACCGGATCGCCCGGTCCCCCTGGTACAGGACCACCCCCCGGACAAATTCATTTCCCAGGGTATTCTGCAAAAAACGGATGTGCTTAAAATCATCGCTTACCACTGAAGATGAGGCTTTCACTTCTATCGCCAAAATTTTGCCGTTCCGATCCTCAACAATAAAGTCAACTTCCTTTTTGTCGCTGGTCCTGAAATGGAAGAGCCTGCGGTCGTCCATAAGGGAGAGCTCCTTACTTAATTCGGAGGCGACAAAATTTTCCAGCACAAAGCCGTAAAGCTCAGGACGCGTTTTCCTGATTTCGCCGGGGAGCAGGCCCAGGATGTGGCAGAGCAGCAGGGTGTCGGTAAAGTATATCTTGGGGGATTTTACCAGGCGTTTTTCCATGTTTTTAAACCAGGGGGGCAGCAGGTAGGTTAAGAACACCCCGTTCAGCAGGGTGTGGTAGCGCTTTACCGTGGGCTGGCTCACCTTGAGGGCCAGGGCCATATCGGCGTCGTTCACCAGTCCCCCTACCCTGTTTGCAAGGATCGAAAGCATCCGGGGAAAAATTTCAATCCGGTCGATGTCGGAAAAATTTTTAACATCCCGTTCCAGCAGGGTATTGATATAATTCCTGAACCAGGGTTCCTTGTTCTTAACCTCCAGGGAAACCTGGGGAAAGGTAGCCCTGGTTATCACTTTTGCTATATCAGGTTTCACAAACTGACGGCTTGTATCAGGGGGCCCCTTAAATAGTTTTTTGATAAAACCGCCGGGGCCATTTAACACCTCCGCCGCGGAAAAAGGGTACATGGTTCTGACGTACATCCGCCCTACCAGGGCTTCCGCCAGTTTCGGCAAGAGCATAATATCCGCGGAACCGGTCAAAAGGAATTTCACCTTCTTTTTTTTGCGCCGCATTTCATCTATTTTTGCTTTTAAGGCCAGGAACGAAAGGGGCACATGCTGAATTTCATCAAGGATGACCAAGCCTTCTTCGATATCCGCAAAGGTCTGCCCCGGGGACGCCATCTCCGCCGAGCGCAGGCTGACGTCATCAAAGGAAGCGTAAATTACCTTTTTGTATTCCCCGCCAAAGGCCTCCGCAAAGGTGCTCTTGCCGGTCTGCCGGCCCCCGTTGATGAATACGGCTTCTATATCCTCAAAATCACGGGCGACCAGTTCAGTAATTCTTCTTTCGATCATCCAAAACCCCTTCTTGCAAATCTAACATGAGTCTTTAAGAAAATATAATATCATGCATTAATATTTACAAGAGGTACCTAAGGCTTTTTCACCGTAAAAGTCATCCGCTGGATCGGCGAAGATCCGTAACGGAGTACCGCTTCCCGGTGGGCCCTGGTGGGGTAGCCCTTGTGCCGGGCGTAGCCGTATTGGGGGTAAAACCAATCGTAGCGTTCCATCATGCGGTCACGGGCAGTTTTGGCCAGAATTGAGGCGGCCATCACTTCCGGCACCTGGGCGTCGGCCTTGATCATGGGCTTGCAGGGGATGGGGATATCCGGGGCAAAGAGGCCGTCAATGACGGCGGTAAGGCCCTTGGCTGCGGCATCCGCAAGCTGCGCCGGAAAGCACAGAACCATTTCCTCATAGGCCCGCTTCATCGCCAAAAGGCTGGCCTGCAGGATATTGATTTCGTCGATTTCCGCCGCCGAGGCCCAGCCGATGCCCCAGGCGGCTGCCTTTTCGCAAATCACCAGCCGGGCCGCATCGCGCCGGGGAGCGCTCAATTTTTTGGAATCCTTGAGAATTTCGACAGGGAAGTCCGGCGGCAGGATTACTGCGGCGGCGCAAACGGGACCTGCCAAAGGTCCCCTACCCGCCTCATCGATCCCGACAATCATTTGAGCCGGTTCCAAAATGGAAATTAATTAACCACGAAGGACTTCATCGAACCTTTGGTTCGCGGACACGGATATTTTTTATATCCTTTGTGTCCTTCGTGTCCTTTGTGGTTAAAAATTCTTGTATTTTTGCACCGGCTCATTTTTTTCCATTAATCACTTTGAGGACTTCCCGCAGTTCCGGGTCCGCCGTGTAGTAATAGGCTTCCAGTTCGCTTTCACCCAAGCCCACCAGCTCATGGCTCATGTAGTGGATCCAGCGGTCTTCGTCATTCACCGAAAGATCGTGTTTGCGGCACCAGTAATCGGGCTGAAAGGGGAGCTGTTCCGGCTTATCGAAAAAATATTTGTAGTCGTGGACCGCGATTTTAAGGTCCTTCCGGGGGATGCCCCGTTCCAGGATGATCTCCGCCAGGTGGTTGATGGTTTGTCCCGTGTCAAAGATATCGTCCACCAGGAGCACCTTGTCCCCGATGCGCAGGTGCTCCGGGGCGTAGGTCCAGCCTTCCACGGTGATCTTGTCGGATGTGCGCACATCCGAGTAGGACCGGGCAACCACCGCCGCGTAATACACCGGGTGGGCGTCTTTGCGGACTATCTTGAAGTACTCGCTAATAACGTTGCCCAGGTAGGCCCCGCCCCGGAGGGACACGTAGATCACGTCGGGGATAAATCCATCGTGATAGATCCGGTGGGCAAGCTTGAGGGTGTTGTTCCGCACCGTGTCGTAGGGCAAAAATTCTTTTTTCATGGCGCCGTCCTCTGCCTGTCGTTTGGGGGATTTAAAAAACCAAAGAGGCTCCCGCAGAAGCCCCCCACGATGTGGGCAAATTCAGAAATATTGTTGGAGCTGAATGAGTTGAAAAGTTCCCGTCCCAGATACAGGACCAGCACCAGAATAAACGTGAGGGGAATTTCACCCTTGTTGAAGTTGGTAAAAGAAGCCAGAAGGATCATCATGAATACCACACCGGAAGCGCCCATAAGGCTCGTCTTAAAAAAGATGATGTTCAGGGCGCCGGTCACCAGGGCGGTAATCAGGATCATGATGAAGAGGGAGATGGAACCGTAGGTTTCTTCCAGGATGGGGCCGATCAAAAGGATAAAGGCGAAGTTGTTGATCAGGTGGGTCCAGTCGGCGTGTCCCGCCATATGGGTGACCAGGGTGACCCAGCACCGGGTGCTGCGGGGATTAAAAGACCCCTTTCCGGGTACCATGAACCATACTTCCCTCAGGCCGTGCAGCAAGGTCTCGGAGAGTATCAACACCACCGCACTGATAAAGGCAAAGGTGAGTACCGTGGGAGCATTGTATTTGAGCTTCATTATTTCAATACCCCTTTTATTTCGATCTGTACCGGGCAGTGATCCGCACCCTGCACTTCGGGACGGATAATCGAACTGCTTACTTTAGGCATAAAGGCCTTATCCACACAGTGATAATCGAGCCGCCACCCCACGTTCCGCGCCCGGGCATTGGCCCGGTAGGACCACCAGCTGTAGTGCCCGGCCTCGCCGGGGTGGAGGCTGCGGAAGGTGTCCACGTGGCCCGCGGCGGTGAAGCTGTCCATCCAGGCCCGCTCCTCCGGAAGGTAACCGGCGTTGCCTTCGTTCTCCTTTGGGCGGGCAAGGTCGATGGGGGTATGGGCAATGTTGTAGTCCCCGCAGAGGACAAAGTGCCTTTTTTGGGCAGCCAGGTTATTGCAGAGTTCCAGGATGGCGGCGCAGAAGTCCAGCTTGTAACCCAGCCGGGCGCCCCCGTCCTGGGAATTGGGGAAATAGGCCGACATGAGGGTAAAGTCCCTGAATTCGGCCTGGAGGAACCGGCCTTCATCATCAAAGGCGCTTAAACCCAGGGGCTTCACATTCAGGGGCTTCACCCTGCTGTAAATAGCCACCCCCGAATAGCCCGCCTTTTTGGCACTGGCCCAATAGCTCGTATAGACCGCGCCGGTCTTGTCCTTGAGGCTTATCAATTCGGGGGAAAGCTGTTCCGGGCGGGCCTTGGTTTCCTGGATACAGAGCAGGTCCGCCGATTCTTCGGCTGCCCACCCCACAAAACCTTTTTTCTCCGCCGCCCGGATTCCGTTGACATTCCAACTCAGGATACGCATTATATACAATATAGACTTCTATCAAACAAAAAAACAAGGTTGTAAACATGCCTCTCTATGCGGGGACTGATGCGGAAGTAGCGGATAAAAGCAAAAAAAAACTTAAGGAGCCCGAGGAATTCCGGGTGATCCTCCTGAACGATCATTACACCACCATGGAATTTGTGGTGGATATCCTGATATCGATTTTTCATAAAAGTGAAGATGAGGCATACCGCATCATGATGGACGTACACAAAAAGCACAAGGGCATGGTCGGGGTCTACCCCTGGGACATTGCCCAAACCAAGGCGGACCAGGTCCACGCCGCGGCCCGGCTGAGCGAATTTCCCCTCCGCTGTATTGTAGAACCCGCATGAGGGGTATACTATTTTAACTGGGAGAAAAAATGAAAATTTCAGGCCATGTACAGGCTATTATCAACGCCGCCTATAACGAGGCCAAGGTACGGAACCATGAATACCTGACCCCCGAACATATCCTCTACGCCGCCCTGGCCTTTGACGAGGTACAGGGGATACTTGCCGCCTGCGGGGCGAATCTGGATCAGCTCAAACACGGGATGGAAAGCTATTTTGAGCAGAAGGTCCCCATCAGCGACGATATGGAGCCCACCCAGACCGTAGGTTTCCAGAGCGTCATCGAACGGGCGGTGCTGCAAAGCCAGTCTTCCCAAAAGGCAATGCTTGATGTGGCGGACATTTTGGTATCCCTCTTTGATGAGGAACGGAACTACTGCGCCTATTACCTCCGCAAGTCGGGGATAAAACGGTTTGAGCTTATCAATGTCCTTTCCCATGGGTTTGAGGGGGACATGGCCCAATCCTTCAGCTTCCAGAATATGAAAGGGGATGAAAACAACGCCCCGGAAGAGGAACTTGCCGATGGGGGGCAGAGACCCAAGTCAAACAAGAAGAGCGCCCTGGAACGCTATGCAACGGAGCTCTGCGCCCTGGCCCGGGCGCACAAGCTGGAACCGGTTATCGGCCGGGAAAGCGAGCTTGAGCGGACCATACAGGTCCTCTGCCGCAGGCTCAAGAACAACCCCGTCCACGTGGGGGATTCCGGGGTGGGCAAAACCGCCATCACCGAAGGGCTTGCCCAGCGCATCGTTGCCGGGAACGTCCCCCCTACGCTGAAAAATTTTTCCATCTATTCCCTTGATATGGGGGCCCTGGTTGCGGGGACCAAGTACCGGGGAGATTTTGAGGAACGGATCAAACGGGTGATTGAAGAGATCCTCAAAAAAGAAAAGGCCATTCTCTTTATCGACGAAATTCACACCCTGGTGGGGGCCGGTTCCGTTTCAGGCGGGGCGCTGGACGCCTCGAATTTATTGAAGCCCGCCTTAACTTCCGGGAAGATCCGCTGCATCGGGTCCACCACCCACGAGGAATACGGCAAATTCTTTGACAAGGACCGGGCATTATCCCGGCGTTTCCAAAAGATCGACATCAACGAGCCCAGTGAGAGCGACGCCATCGCGATCCTCCGGGGGCTCAAGACCAAATACGAGGATTACCACCAGGTCCGCTACAGTGATGAGGCGGTGGAAGGGGCGGTGCGGCTTTCCGCCCAGTTTATCACCGAGCGGCGGCTCCCGGACAAGGCCATCGACGTGATCGACGAGGCCGGGGCCTTTGCCCGGATAGAGGCTTACAAGAAAAAGGCCGCCGACGGATCCGATGGGACCGCAGCCGGGGCAGAAGCCGCGGCTGAACCTGCGGTGAAATTGGGTATTGAAATTGAAAAAAGTGTCCCCGGCGAAAGGGGCAGCACTGTCCAGGAAGGTTCGGTCAATATCGTCGATATCGGCCTCCCCCTAATCGAAACCGTGGTCTCCCGGATTGCCCGCATCCCGGAACGGTCCGTGGGGGAAACCGAAAAGGACAAGCTCCGGGACCTGGAAAACAAGCTCAGGACCCGGATATTCGGCCAGGATGAGGCGGTTGCCGCAGTGGTCAAGGCGGTCAAGCGCTCCCGGGCGGGGTTCCGCTCGGATAACAAACCGGTGGCGAACTTCCTCTTTGTGGGACCCACCGGGGTGGGAAAGACCGAACTGGCCCGGGGCCTTGCGGACATCCTGGGCATCTCCATGCACCGCTTCGACATGAGCGAGTACCAGGAAAAACACACGGTTTCCCGGCTGGTGGGGGCGCCCCCCGGCTATGTGGGTTACGAAGAGGGGGGCCTCCTGACCGATGCGGTGCGGAAGCTGCCCCACGCCGTGGTCCTTCTGGACGAGATCGAAAAGGCCCACCCGGACATTTACAACATCCTCCTGCAAATCATGGACTACGCCACCCTTACCGACAACAACGGCCGCAAAGCGGATTTCCGCAATGTGATCTTCATCATGACCAGCAACGCCGGGGCCCGGGACATCGGCAAGGGGCTTATCGGCTTTGGGGATAGGATCGTGGACGATTCCGCGGTGGACGGGGCGGTGGAAAAGATATTCACCCCCGAATTCCGCAACCGCCTGGACAGTGTGGTCCGCTTCGGCCACCTGTCACGGGAGATCATGAGCTCCATCGTCCGCAAGGAACTGGACGCATTCAAGATCCAGCTTGCGGAAAAAAAGGTGAGCCTGAAAATTACCGATCCCTGTATCGATCAGCTTGCAAAAGAGGGTTACAGCAAGGAATTCGGCGCCCGCAACGCGGGACGGCTTATCGAAGACAAGATCAAGGGCTTTTTTGTGGACGAGGTGCTTTTCGGCTCCCTCAGCTGCGGCGGCAGCGCCCGGGTAGACTGGAAAGACGGCGAGTATTCGCTGGAAATTCTTGTTTCCAATAAGGCCTCTGCTGCAAAAGATGCGGCGGATACGGTGCTTGTGGGTTCTACGGAGCTCGTCTGAAATGAGGAACCGGCCCCGCTCCGGACCGGACCCCCTTTTCCCCTGCCTCGGCGAACACGAGCGGTACCGGTTCCCCGATCCGGAAAAAAGTCCCGGCGATATCGTCGCCGTTGGGGGCAACCTTTCGCCGGGGATGCTCCTCTCGGCTTATGAACAGGGCATCTTCCCCTGGTATAACCCGGAGGATCCCATTCTCTGGCAGTGCCCGGATCCCCGTTTTGTCCTGTTCCCGGAAAATCTCCACATCTCCGCCTCCATGCAAAGGGTTTTCAAAAGATGCGAATTTGAAATTGCCCTGGACCGGGATTTTGCCGGCGTCATCAATGGCTGCGCCGAAATCGACCGGCCCGGCCAGGACGGTACCTGGATCACAAACGATATCATCGCCGCCTACACGGAACTGCACCGTCTGGGCTATGCCCATTCCGCAGAAAGCTACCATGAGGGCAAGCTGGTTGGGGGCTGCTACGGCATCGTTCTGGGCAGGGTCTTCTTTGGGGAATCCATGTTCGCCCGGCAAAGCAACGCCTCCAAGGCCGCATTCCTCACCCTGGCCCAAAACCTCTTTGCCGACGGCATCGCCTTTATCGACTGCCAGGTCCACACGGATCATCTGGAAAGCCTCGGGGGTGTGGAAATGGGCCGCCCGGAATTCCTTAAACTGCTGCGGGAGACTTTGGGGGGAGGGGAGCATTAACCACAGAGGACACAGAGAGAAGAAAATGAATTTTATTAATCTTCCTCTGTGAACTCTGTGCATCCTCTGAAGAACCCGCTATCGCGGGGGAGCTCTGTGGTTTTATTCCCTTGTTTTTCAACCCTTTTTACACGATACTTAAAGCATGGACATACAATCGTTATCAGTAAATATGGCTCAGGAAAAGGTGCAGGAAGCGGCTGCGGTGCAGGTAGAAAAAATGGCCCTGGATATGGCAGAAATTCAGAGCGCCGAACTTGCCAAAATGATGGAAGCCGCCGCCGCGATCACCGACCCCAATGCGGGGAACAACATCAACCTTTTAGGCTAGTGTCTCTTTATGCAAATTCGGGACCGTTACGCGCCCTCCCCTACGGGGCTTCAGCATATCGGCGGCATCAGGACCGCCCTTTTTAATTACCTTTTCGCAAAATCCCGGGGCGGCGCCTTCATCCTCCGCCTTGAGGATACGGACCGCACCCGCTTTGACCCGGCCTTTGTGCAGAATCTCTACGACACTTTTGAATGGCTGGGAATTAATTGGGACGAAGGACCCAATGTGGGGGGAAGCGCCGGACCCTACATTCAGTCCGAACGGTTTGAACTTTACAAAAAATACGCGGCGGAGCTTATCGCGAAGGATAAGGCCTATTACTGTTTCTGTTCCGCCGAACGGCTGGACAGGATTCGGGAGGAGCGGGAGGCGGCTCATTCCAGCGAGACCGGTTATGACCGGCACTGCCGGAATATCAGTCCCGCAGAAGCGGCGGAGCGGGTGAAGGCGGGGGAAGCCTATACCATCCGTCTCAAAATCCCTTTGGGGGAGGGCACCAAATTTCACGATCATCTTTTGGGGGACATCGAATGGAAAAACGAGGATGTGAACCCCGATCCGGTGCTGCTTAAGTCCGACGGATTTCCCACCTACCATCTGGCCAATATCGTGGACGATCACCTCATGGGCATCACCCATGTGCTGCGGGCCCAGGAGTGGCTTTCCTCCACGCCGCTCCACGTGATCATGTACGCCGCCTTCGGCTGGGAGCACCCCGAATTCTGCCACCTCCCCATGGTAATGGGTCAGGACGGCAAGAAGCTGAGCAAGCGCCACGGGGCCACCAGCATCGACGAATTCCGGCGCCAGGGCTACATTCCGGAGGCGCTGCTCAACTACGTTGCCCTCCTGGGGGCTTCCTACGAGGAAGGAAAGGATATCTACACCCTGGATGAACTGGCGGCCCGGTTCAGCCTGGACAAGCTCAACAAGGCTCCGGCGATCTTCGACTACAAAAAACTGGAATGGTACAACGGCCAGTATATCCGCATGAAAAGCGATGCGGAGCTGGCGGAACTCTGCCTGCCCTACGCCATTGAGGCGGGGCTTTTCAGTGGGGGGCCAGGTTCCGCAGCACCTGGCCCCGGTGCGCCATCGCAAGCCAAGGGGCCCTCGCCCGAGCAGCGGAACACCTTTACCGCCGCCATGCCCCTGATAAAAGAGCGGCTGGTGTTTCTCCACGAAGCGGCGGAAAAACTGGGCTACCTTTTCTCGGAACCGGCGGTCCCGGGGGCGGCAGAATTCATCCCCAAGAAGATGGATTTACCCCAGGCGGTCGGCTTACTGCAGCAGGGCCGGGATCTGGTTAAACCCCTGGCGGAAGCGGCGGACGATGCCGGTGCGGAAACTTTTATCAAGGAATGGGCGGAAAAAAACGGCCTAAAGCTCGGGGATCTGATGATGCCCCTGCGGGTTGCCATTACCGGTTCCCGGGTGAGCCCTCCCCTCTTCGGCAGCCTCCGTCTCCTGGGGGCGGAAAAATCCCTTGCGCGGGTGGACCGGGCGCTGGCGGCGCTGACATAGCGCCAGTTATGTAAACGGGGGCTCAAAGGTCCATTTTGCCCTATCCTTCGTGTTACTTTGTGTCTTTTGCGGTTTATTATTCTTTATTCACTGTCCACCAGCAAATCCCAGAGCCCCTCAAAAACATCCCCCAGGTCGTCAAAATGCTGAACCGCACGGGAATCCAGATAGGTGGGCATGTTATTTACGATGATCACCTCACCGCCGTTCCGCAGGGTATAGTTGGGGATGGAGGCGGCGGGGTTGACCGTAAGACTGGTCCCCAGGACCAACATCAGGTCTGCGTTTTGGGCCTCATCGGAGGCGTCCCGAAGGGCGTCCGCGGGGAGGCTTTCGCCAAAGAAGGTGATCGCAGGCTTGAGGACCCGGTTGCACCTGGGACAGCGGGGCAAGGCCCCGGAATGGACAATGGCGGCGGCTTCATCAAAGCCCATACGCACCCCGGCGCAGCGGAGGCAATAATGGACTTTTGGAGAACCGTGGACCTCAATGACCCGCTGGCTGCCCCCCTTCTGGTGGAGCAGATCGATGTTCTGGGTTATCAGGGCCTTAAGGAGCCCCCGCTGCTCAAGGGCCGCCAAAACCAGGTGCACCACCGAGGGTTCCTTTTCGTCAAGATCATAAATAAAGGAACGGGCGGCCCGGTAATAAAACGAGGGGTCCTCTTCAAAATAATCAATGTCGAAGATCTTCTCCGCGTCCAGGTCGTTATAGAGACCATTCTTCCCCCGGAAATCCCGGATACCCGAAAGGGTGCTGACCCCCGCTCCGGTAAGGGCGACGCAATGCCGGGCCTTTTTAATCCGCCCAAAAAGGTTTTCTATTTCTTCGTTCATAGCGCCCATTACCTCCTTCTTATCACACCTATTTAATCCCCAGTGATCCGTAGATTTCCGCCGAGCGGGCCGCGGCGGTTTCGGCTTCGGCGGTTTTGCCCGCCTTGCGATATACCTCCGCCAGGGCCCGCCAGTCCGTGGCGAGCCCCCAGGAATTTTCCGCCCGGCGGTCCAGGGCTATGGCCTGTTCCAGGGCTTCCTGTGCGCCATCGTAACCGCCGGCCACGGAGCGGATCGAGGCGATAAGGTACCAGTCGTAGGCGGCCTGTTCCAGATAATTCCCCTTTACGTGGGTATCCAGGGCCTTCTTTACTGCGGCCTCCGCCTCGGTAAAACGGCGGCTTTCCTTTTCCGCAAGGGCCAGCACGGTCCAGCCCAGGGCCAGTGAAAGCTGGTCTGTTTTGATAAAGCCCAGTTCCCGGTTCAGTTCGTCCTTTATCTCGGCTGCGGTCCGGGCCGCGCCGGCCTCCCCCGCATCGGCAAGGGCGGCCAGAAGCCGGCCCCGGGTGCGGTATATCCGGCAGATTGCCGTAAATTCCCGGTTGTTCAGGGATTCCGCTTCCCCAAGGGCAGCGTCCCAAACTGCAACGGCGTCCTCCCGGCGGCCCAGGGAAAAAAGGATATTCCCCCGTGAAAGGCCGGTACGGATCCGCAGGGAAGGATCGTCGATACTGACCGCGAGCCGCCGGGCTTCCTCCAAAAGGTCCAGGGCCTGGGAAAAATTCCCCCGGTCCGCCTCCCGGTTGGCAAGTTCCAGCTGCTTCTCCCCGGCGCTCCGCTGGAGAAACACCTCGGGGGGCCGTTTTGGCGCGGAAGAACAGGAAATCAGCATGAACAAAAGCCAAAAAACAATGGGAAATGAAGAATGAGAAAGGAATAATTTTTTATCCATCATGGTTATCGTCCCCTGTTCCGTTAAAAGTTAATATCCCGCAGGCTCGTACCCGTTGGCTGGGTTTCTACCCGACCGGGAACACCTTTTTTTAAGAGGGGGTTATTGGTCAGGGCAACCAGTACCTTATCCATGGAATCAAGTACGGTACGCACTTCGCTGATCATCGCCGCGACCTGGGGCAGCTGGGCGGGAATAAAGTCGGTAGTTTTTTCCAGGTTCCGCAGGGTGCCCGAGACCGCTTCCAAAGAGGAGACCAGGTTGGTGTAGACCGCACCGTCGGCGTCCAGGATGGCGGCAACGGCGCCGTCGGGGTTGGCAATATCCGCCGAAATGGTCTGGAGATTGGCAAGGATGGGCCGCAGATCCCCCAGGATTGTGTCCAGAGCATCGGTGATGGTATCAGGCAGGGTCGAGGTCACCACATGGACATCGGCGACGACCTTTTCCACCCCGGCGACAGATTTTTCCACCCCCCCCAGGGTCCGGCCCAGACTGGTGGCCTCGCTCCCCGCAAAGGCCCCCTCCAGTTCCACCACCACATTGTTCACATTTTCCAGCAGGGTATTGACCCGGCTGATAATCAAACTGATGCTGTCATCCTGTTTGGGAATAAAGCCCAGCCCGTCGGTCAAAAGGGCCTGCCCTTCATAGGAACTGACGCTGGGGACAAGCGCCCCTTCGGCAAGGGGCTCCAGGCCCAGGCCGGGATAAAACAGAAAATGGTTCCCCAGGCCGATGGGGCTCACCTCAAGATCAACCATGGACCCTTCGGTAACCCGGGAAATATAGGTATCAAAAACGATAAAGTTTACTTCCACCCGGTCATCCTGGGTAAGGTCAAAGGATTTTAAGCGGCCAATGGTAAAACCCTTGTACTGGAGGGCCATATTTTTACCCAAACCCGTGGCGGAATCAAAGTAGGTAACAAATTTATAGTCCCGGGAAAACCAGCGCTGGCTTGACCCGAGCATAAAAACCACAAAAACCAGGGCCCCCAGGGCAAGGATGATAAGGGCGCCCACAATTTTATCCGAAAAACGGATGGTAAATTTCACGAAGCTATTCCCTTTTCCAGGTACTGCGCCAAATGAGCATCCGAATCAAGCTGCTCCCGTGTCAGGGTGATAAGCAGCTTCCCGTCCTGGATCATCAATACCTGATCCGCCAGATCCCGGATAATCCGCAGATCGTGGCTGACAAAGATAACCGTATCATGGGCCTCCTGCCGGCTTTTAACCAGGTTCACCAGCCTTCCGGCGGCGCTGCCGTCCAGGGATTCGGTCCATTCGTCCAGAAACAGCAGCCGGGGCCGGCAAATCATGGCGCGGGCAAAGGCAATCAGCTTCTGCTCCCCCATTGAAAGCATACTGGGCCGGATGGCCATTTCTTTTTTATACCCCACTTCTTTCAGCACCTCTTCAATACGCTTTCCCCGTTCTGCCGCCGACATCCGGGGAAAATGGATCTGCAGGGGCAGTTCCAGGATCTGCAAAAGATTCTGATTGGCCCAAAGGGCGGAATCCTGAAACACAAAGGCCGCCTCCGCCCGGAATTCCAGGTTTTCCTTATGGCTCATGTGGGCAATGTTTTTACCCCGGAAGCATACCTCTCCCCGGCCCGGAACCAAAAGACCCGCGGAAAGCTTGAGCACCGTGCTCTTGCCGCCCCCGGAAGGCCCCGCCAGGGCGGTAGTTTTGCCCTCCTCGTACCGCCAGGAAAAATCCTCCACAATCGAACGGTTCTGGGCAAAAAAGCTGACATCCTTCAGTTCCAAAATATCCGACATACCTATTGCTATGATAGCACACTATAGTACAGGGCAGAAAGCAGTATATCCACCACAATACAGCCCCCAAAGGCCGTGCCCACCGCCTGGAGCCCCGCCACAGGAATTTCCGTACTGGCCCGCTCCACCGAAAATCCCCTCATGATAGCAACCATGGAGATTATCATCCCAAAACTAATGCTCTTGATGATCGAAATCGCCAGATCCTGGATCGTCAGGGCAGACAGGAGATTGCCAAAGTAGATCTCCGCCGGCATGGGATTAAAAAGCTGGGCCACCGCAAAGGAGCCCGCCAGGCCAAAGATGGAGAAGTAGATGTTCAGCAGGAACATGGAGATAGTCACCCCCAAAAAGCGGGGTACCGCCAGATGTTCAATCGGGTCAATCCCGATGGAAATATAGGCCTCCACCTCATGGGAGATCACCATACCCGCCACCTCGGTGGCAATCGCCGTGGCGGAACGGGCAATAATGATAAAGGCCGCCAAAAGGGGCCCCAGTTCGCGGGTGATAATGGTAATCAGCAGGGTATAGATAAGCTGTTCCTGGGAAAGCTGGGACAGGAAGGGGATGCCGATAACGTTTACCGCCGCCCCAATCCCCAGGGCCAACAGGGACGATATGCCCATGGCCTGCACAAAGGTAAAGAGGATCTGCATGGTAAGGATACGGTAGGATGCCTGGCCCCGGACAATAAAAGAGTTCACCCCCCTGAGGGTCCGGGTAAAAAAACCCAGGTTATACAGGAAATTACCCGGAACGAAAACGCCGCTTCTCATTACCCTTATTTTATTACAGGTAAAGGGTATATACAATGAGCAGGTAAGATGACCGCTTCCCTCCGCAAACGTCTATTTAGGGCAAAAAGACCAGCTTCTTCCGCAGAATGGCCCCCATGATCACCGCCGCCGCCAGCTTTATGGCGTCCCCCGGCAGGAAGGGCAGCACGCACACCCCCAGGGCCTTGGTCAGGGTATATCTGGTGACAAAAATAAACCATGCGGTCCCGAGGGCATAGAGAACCACCGTGCCGACAAGCGCCCCGGCCACATGGAGGGGAACCTTATCGGGAAACTTTTTGACAAAAAGGCCGGTAAAAAAAGCCAGGGCCAGGTAGCCGATAATATAGCCCCCGGTGGGGCCGATGATCTTCCCAATCCCCCCGGTGGCCCCGGCAAAAACCGGCAGTCCCAGGGCGCCCAGCATGATATAAACCGCCGCGCTCAGGGCGCCGAATTTGGGTCCCAGCACATAGGCGGTCAGGATAACGCCAAAGGTAGCCAGGCTTATGGGCACCGGACCGACAGGAACGGCAATAGGCCCAAGAATACAAAGCACCGCCGCCAAAACACCAACCAAAACCCAATGAAAGGTCCTGCTTCTACTCCGGGGATCGGAAGTCCCCGCGCCTTGAGCTGCCGCAGCCATAAATACCTTCTTTTAAGAACAGGATAAAATATATATACTATATGCTGACAGATAAAGATAAGAATAACAAGGTTCTAACATAACCTAGTAAAAACTTGGGATTAATACGTAAGATTGAGGTAGCCGATGCCCCTTGTCCGTTCAGTACAGATGACCTATGAATATGAGCCCGCCGGGGATGGCGGCCGGGCGGCGCCTGTCCGGCAGACCGCCCGCCCGGCTTTGGATGAAATCAACCTGGATATCGAAAAGGGCAGTTTTGTGGTCATCGTAGGGCAGAACGGCTCCGGAAAATCAACCTTTGCCAAGCACATTAACGGCATCCTCACCCCCACGGGGGGCAGTATCCTCGTCTATGACCGGGATACCGCTGTGGCGGGGAACATCTTTGAGATCCGGAAAAAGGTGGGTATGGTATTCCAGAATCCGGATAATCAGATTATTGGCAGTATTGTGGAAGAGGATGTGGCCTTTGGGCCGGAAAATTTAGGGATAGCGCCGGAAGAGATACGCCTCCGGGTTGCGGAAAGCCTGGCCCAGGTCCGTATGTCCGAATACCGCCGGTCCTCCCCTAACCGTCTTTCGGGGGGACAAAAACAGCGGGTCTCCATTGCGGGGATTCTGGCCATGAAGTCCGACTGCATCGTCCTGGACGAACCCACCGCCATGCTGGACCCCCAGGGCCGGCAGGAAGTGCTGGCCTTACTCAAAAAACTGAACCGGGAAGAGGGCATCACCGTCATATTGATTACCCACCACATGGAGGAGGCAATACAGGCGGACCGGGTCATCGTGATTGGGGAGGGACAGGTTGTTCTGGACGGACGGCCAAGGGATATTTTTGCCCAGGCGGACATCCTCAAGGGTCTGGCCCTGGATCTTCCCCCGGTGACGGAACTTGCCCATGAGCTGCGCCGGGACGGCCTTGAGGTGGAAAGCGGCATCCTCAGCATTGATGAACTGGCGGAGGCCCTGTGTCAATTAGGCTAGAGCATGTGTCCTTCAATTATGCTTCCCGGAAGGCCAAAAGTACCCCTACCCTGCAGGATATCAATCTGGAATTTAAGGATGGGGAATTTACCGCCATCATCGGCCCCACGGGTTCCGGGAAATCGACCCTGATACAGCACCTCAACTGCCTTATCCGGCCCGATGAGGGGAAGATCTTTTACAACGGGGAAAATATCCTGGAAAAAAACTACCCCCTGAAAAAACTGCGGAGCCGGGTGGGGCTGGTTTTTCAATACCCCGAGCATCAGCTTTTTGAAGATACGGTCTTTGCCGATGTGGCCTATGGGCCGCAAAAAATGGGTCTGGGCCCGGAGGAAGTGAAAAAACGGGTACGGGCCGCCCTGGCCATGGTGGGCCTGGATGACTCCTGCCACCTGCTCCACCCCATGCGCCTTTCGGGGGGGCAGAAACGGCGGGCGGCCCTTGCGGGGGTCCTGGCCATGGAACCCCAGGCCCTGGTGCTGGATGAACCCACCGTGGGGCTTGACCCCCGGGGCCGGGAGGAGATCCTGGGAGAAATAGTAAAACTGCACCGGGAAAAAAAGCTCACCATTATCATGGTTTCCCACAGTATGGAAGATGTGGCCCGGTACGCGGAACGGGTTATTGTGATGGATCACGGCAGCATACCATTTGACGGCCCCCCGCGGGAAGTGTTTGCCCGTTACCGGGACCTGGAAAAAATAGGCCTCGCCGCGCCCCAGGTTATCTATATCGCCCAGGCCCTGCGCCGCCGGGGTTATGATATCCGGCCGGATGTGCTCACCGTAACGGAAGTAAAAAAAGAAATACTGCGGGTATTAAAAGGCGGGGACATGAAATGCAATTAAATTCCTATATCGCCAATGATATTACCCTGGGCCAGTACTACCCTGCCGAGGGGCCGCTGCACAAACTGGACCCAAGGGTAAAACTCTTCGGTACCTTTGTTTTTGTGATCGCCCTTTTTTTTGCCCGGGGATCGGCGGGGTATTGTTACGGGGCGCTTTTTTTGCTGGCGATCCTTATCCTGTCGGGAATCCCCCCCCTTCATTTTTTTAAGGGGATTTCATCGGCCCTGGGATTTATCGTTTTTCTCGCGGTCTTTCAGATCTTTACCCTCCGGGGAGAGCCCCTGGTCAGGATAGGTTTTTTGCGGATCACGGAGTACAGCCTTAGGGCCACCCTCGGCATGGTATACCGGCTCCTGGCGATTTTACTGGGGACCAGTGTGATGACCTTTACCACCACACCCAGGGATTTAACCGACGGCCTTGAAAAAGCCCTGGGTTTTCTCGGCCGGACCGGGGCGCCGGTTCATGAGCTTACCATGGCCATGGCCATTGCCCTGCGTTTTATTCCCATCCTTTCTGAGGAAACCGGCAAGATAATCAAGGCCCAGGTTTCCCGGGGGGCCGATTTTGAGGAGGGGAATTTTTTCAGGCGCATCCTCAATATGGTCCCCCTGCTGATCCCCCTTTTGGTTTCCGCCTTCCGCATTGCCTTTGATCTTTCCGTCGCCATGGAAGCCCGGTGTTACAACGGCGGTGGGCGCCGGACAAAAATGTACCCCCTGAAATACTCCCGAAAAGACCGGATAGCCTATGGGCTTATTCTGGTATTCTTCGCCGGGGCAGTCATCATCCGATGGGTTCTGTTCAGGAATTAGCAGAGGATTCTCATTTACCTGCTGTAAAGCCATTCGGGGGCCGCAAATTTTGTGGCCGCCAGTTCCCGGGCCCGATCCCTTTCAGGGAGGGGGGCTGAAACCGGCGTTTCCACTAATTCCAGGGACAGAGCCTCCTTAAAGCCTGCGGTCATGGCGGCCGCAGCCTCATCAAAGGAAACAGAACGCCCCAGGAGGGCCTTGAGGCTCGTGACCCGCTCCTTCACATCCGCAATGAGTTTCCCCCTGATTTTTTCCGAGGGTACCCGCAGGAGTTCAAACATGAGGTCCAGGTCATTTTCCAGCAGGATGGTTCCATGCTGAAGCACACATCCCTTTCTGCGGCCCTGAGCGTTACCGGAAATCTTCCGCCCCCCCGCTATGATGTCGTTAATCGGCACAAATTGAGAAGCCACCCCCAGATGCGCAAGCCCTGCCACAATGGCGGCGCAGAGCGTTGCGTAGGATGCCTGAATATCGTTCCCTGCCAGGGGATGGGTTTCTTTCATAATAATGCTATAGGTAAGCTCCGCCTGGTGGAATACCGCCCCGCCCCCGGAGATACGGCGTACTACCCCCACCCCATGGCGTTTACAGGCATCCAGGTCCACCTCCTCCCGAATTCCCTGAAAATACCCCAGGGAGACCGTAGGCGGCGTCCAGCCGTAGAACCGCAAAACCGGCAAAGACGCTCCCCGGGAAACCGCTTCCAACAAAGCCTCGTCCAGGGCCATATTGTAAAACCCATCCCGGAGGCCGGTTTTAAGGAGCCTGAAGGGATAGGGCGCAGGGGTGGCCTTAGGCTCCATCCGGCCCCGTCCTCCGGGCCGCTTCCAATATCAAGGCCACCCCTGCGCCGTTGATCCCGGATACCCTTACCCCCCCCTCTGCGAGCAGGGTATCGAAGCGCTCCGCCAGCTCCCCCAGGGGGGTTCCCGCAAGCCGCTTTTCTATCATATCAAACTCCTCCTCGGGACTGGCGAAAAAATCCCCCCGGATCCCCAGAAACCGGATGACATCCCCTTCCATGTCTGCGCTCAGCCGGATAAGTTTACACCCCCGGGGTCTCCCCATCCCTTCAATATGTTCCATATTACCCTCCGGCAGCGTCCATGGCATGATAACTGGTCCGGGCCAGGGGGGAGGCGACGACGGCGGAAAAGCCCCGCTTCCGGGCCTCCTCCTCATAATACCGAAACCGTTCCGGGCTTAGGTATTCCACCACCGGGAGTTCCGCCCGGGTGGGCTGCAGGTATTGGCCCATCACCAGAATATCAGCTCCGGCGGCCCTGACTTCATCCATGGCGGCAAAAAGCTCCTCCTCCTGCTCCCCGAATCCCAGGATAAAGCTTGTTTTGCTTACCACCGCCCCGGAATCCGCTGAGGCCAGGGTCTTGATGGCCCGCAGGGCAGCGAGGCTTTTATCAAAGGAGGCCCGGGGATCCCGGACCCATTGGAGGGAGCGGACGGTTTCCACATTGTGGGCCACCACATCCGGCTTCGTTTCCAGAATAACCGGCAGCTCCTCCGCGGTGTAATCGGGGATGAGGGCCTCCACTTTGACCCCCGGATTCTGCTCCTTGATCGTTCTGATACAAGCGGCAAAATGTCCTGCCCCACGATCCGGCAGATCGTCCCGGTCCACCGAGGTGAGCACCACATAACGCAAGCCCAGTTCCGTCACCGCCCGGGCAATACCGATCCCTTCGGACGCTTCCAGGGGCCGGCCGGTCCCGGCGCAAGTCACCGCGCAGAAACGGCAGGTCCTGGTACAAATATCCCCCATGATCATGAAGGTTGCGGTTCCCATGCCCCAACATTCCCCCTTATTGGGACAATGGGCCTCATCGCATACCGTGCGGAGCCGGTTTTTTCCCAGGACCTCCGCCACATGCTTCCAGGTATCCCCCGAGGGGACCCGTACTTTAATCCAGTCAGGCTTTTTCAGAATCGGCGTTTCCATGGTAATTAATGCCCCGCCCTTTAGGGCGAGGTTGTTGATTTTTCATCCCCTGTTGTGTTTTGGAGCAGAAAGGCGTTGATGATTTTTTCAACCACCGCCTGTTCGTCCGGAGGGAGGCGGCAGTATTTGGTAAAAAGCTCGGCGGCATTGGGAACCGGTAAGTCAAGGCTGGGGATACTGTATACATCCCCCGTACCGTCACGGAGCCATTGGAGATTGACGTTGAATTCACGGGCAACGGCCTCATAAAACCGGGGCCGGGGACTGGTTTTTGAGCCGTTCAGGATCATGGAGATATACGATTGGGCAAAACCTATCTGTTGGGCAAAATCCAGTTGTTTAACACCCAAATTGGAAAGTAAAAACTCCAGCCGGGCGGCCAATGTCTTATACACACTCCTGAGTATACCAAAAGAATTTCATTCGATCAAACCTTCCATATAGTTTTTGGGACTTTTCCCGGTGATCTGCTTAAATAAAACGGAAAAATAGGAAGGATCTTCAATACCAACCGCGATGGCAATCTCCTTGATGGAGCCGCTTCTCCGTTGCAGCAGGAGGGAGGCTTCCCGTATGCGGAATTCCGTCAGGTACTGCTGGGGGGATATAAAAATTTGCTGCATGAAAACCCGGTACAGGCGGCTGCGGCTTAAATTTACATGGGAAGCGATGTCGTTTACGGTAATGGGCCGGGAAAAATTGTTGGCCACAAAGTCAAGTGCCTTTTGAAAGTGAACCGCCCCGGTCCAGCCCGGAGGCATGGCGGTCTGATCCCAGCTGGAATTTTTTATCAGAAAGGCCATTAACGCATAGAGCAGGGCGGTGGATTGGGCCAGACTGAAAATTTCCTGTCCCCGGTAGGTATAAATGGCGGTCATGATCCCTACTACTTGTTCGGCAACCATGGCATCCGGGCGGATCACCGGGTTTTTCGGTTCAAAACCTGCGGCGTTGAGCAGGAGCCGGGCGTCCGCGCCGTCAAAACTCACCGCGCAGAGGGTCCAGGGTTCCTGCCTGTCGGCCCGGCATACCACCGGCATATCGGGGTACATGGCGAAAAACTGCCCCTCGGCGGTGGGGAATTCAGTGCCGGAAAGGGTGTAGATTCCCCTGCCTTTTGTGACGCCGTAGATAGCGTAGGTATCGGGTTTATCAAAGGGAAGGGCGTATCCAGGTGGACATTCAAAACAGGCGGCCTCGTGCAGCGAGAGGGAAGCCAGGGGCCTGAAATTGTTCTTAAAATAGAATTTGTAAACCGGTTCCATTTCTATAGGTTCTCCTGTTATCACGTTATCATAAAAAAAGCGCCGGTCAAGCATTTTTCCGCCTGACGCAACAATCCTCCATGTTTAGGCACGATCTCTCAATGGGCTATGGGGAATTTCTATGGGATATTGGACTTGTTCGAGAACCCGGTTGGTTCTCGAACAAGTCTTGCAAAATGCAGAGCATTTTGCATTTTTCAGTGGATTTGTTCGATAACTGAAGTTATCGAACAACTTTATTGTATATAACACCCCTTGATATTTTATATCCAAGTGATATAATATATCACTTTATAAGGATGGTGTAGATGCAGGAGCAGGATATTCTTATGGAGATACAGCAAATATCCCTTGAAAAAAGGCTCGAAATGCTTTCCGAAAAGCAAAGAATGTATGTTCAGGGCTATCTGGACGGCATTTTACAGGCATACAAGCCGCTGAAACGGACACCGGACTTGCCAAAGACAACCCTGCAAGATACTCTAAACGAAGGACAACCTAACCTGTGAGCAGCTTCAAATACATCCTCACCAGCCGGGATGAAATCTCCCCCCGGAACTTCCGCCGCGGCCTCTGGGCGGCAATCCTCGTTTTCCCCCTGTCTGTCATCATCGGCGACCTCCGTTACTTTGACCAGCACTTCCGCCTGTTGGGGCTGGAATCCTGGGAGCTTATGCTGTTTCCCCTGGGCTTGGGCTGGCTCGTCCTGGCCCTGCTGCCAAAACGCTTCATAATTCCCGCCCTCCGTTTGGGGGCCGTCCTCTGCGGTGTAATCCTCCCCTTCCAGCTTCTTTTGCCCGAGGGCCTGGCGCGGTTTTCCCTGTTTATGGCCTTCCAGTTCCTGAACGGCGTCTGCGCCGGCGCCGCCTTTTTCCTGTTCTGCTTCGCCCTGAACAACGTGGAGCGCCTGTTCGGCATGATCCTGCTCCAGTGCTACTACGGCTTTTACTACACCTTCTGGCGGGCCTTCCCCGGCGTTCAGGCGGCGGGTAAAACCTGGGGCGCCGTTGTCGTCATGGTCCTGTACCTCCTTACGGTTCTGCTCTGCCGTAAAAAACTACCCGGTCAAGAGGGGCTTTCGGACATGGCCGGCGACGGCAAAGGCTCCGGGGTTTCCCTGGTCATCGGCCTGGACGTCGTGTATTACCTGGTTATGTGCATGACCAATTACGTTGAATACGCGGAAAAACGGGTGAACAGCTGGGCTTTTGGGGCCGGAGAATTCGCCGCCATCGCCCTGGTTTTGATCCTCCATATCCTCATCAACCGGAGCGCCCTGTATAGCTGGCTCCTGTTCATCGTCCTCTCACTCCTGGGCCTGGGCGCGCTCCTGTATGACGCGCCGCCCACGATTCTTTCCGGTTCCTTCGCCTACGGCCTGGGCGAAGGCCTGGGCTACATCATCATCTTCTACATCTGTGGCGGGGCCATCAAACGGAGCAGATCCCTCAAAATGTTCAGGCTCTACTGCCTTATGTTCTTTGCCGAATATTTTGTCATCTCCGGTATCCTCACCAAGTTCAACGACCTTTTTTCGGGGCAGTCCCACATCCTGACCTTTGGGATGGTCTTTATCCTCTGCTGCGTCTGTTTCCTGCTGACCCCATTATTACAGAAGAAGGTGTTCGACGCCCCCTGGACCGACGGCCTCTATCTGGCCGATATGATCGAATACGCCCCGGTTCTGGCCGAAGCGGAGAAGGTAGACACCGAAGAACACCTGGGCCTTTCCCCCCGCGAAACCGAAGTTTTTACCCTGCTCCTGACGGAAGCCCCTGCCAAGCAGATCGCCCATACCCTCCAGATAAGCTACTCAGGCGTCAATTTCCACACCAAAAACCTCTATCGCAAGCTGGGCATACAAAGCCGGACGGAGTTATTTGCGAAATTTGGGAAGAAATAGGGGATACCTGCCGTTATTCGGCTACGCCTCTTATCCCTTGTATCATGCGGCTATCTCCCCTATACTTGAAACTATGCAACAGACCATTGATATACCCGACAGCCGCCAGCTGACCCTTGTCGTACCGCAGGATGTACCGGTAGGCCGCTGCCGGATAGTCTTCTTCCCGGAGCCGCCGGTTCCCGCCAAAGCAGACCCGGAGGAACCCCTGCCCAGGGTATCCCGGGCGGAACGGGAAGAGCGGAGGAAGAATGACCCGGTTATGCAGGAGCTGGATAAGCCGCTCAAACTTGACTGGAGCTGGCTCCCCGAAGGCTTAACGCCGGAAACCCTTACCCACAAGGACATCCGCGAAATGCGCATCAGGGACAAATACGGTATATGAAGGTATTGCTCGATACCAATATTGCCCTTGACGTCATACTTCAGCGGGAGCCGTTTTATCAAAACTCCAGTAATATAGTAAATGACTCTAATGATGGGGCGTACACCGCCTTTGTGTCCGCCTCCGCCGTGACGGATATCTCCTATATTGCCGGTAGGGAACTCAGGGATAAAAAGCTGGTTATGTCGCGGCTTAAACTGCTGCTCAAAACCGTTGATATAGCCGCCGTTACCGGCGTGGAAATCCACCGGGCGATAGACCTTGCCTGGACCGATTTTGAGGACTGTGTGCAGTTCACCGCCGGGGAGCGGCTCGCGGTGCGCTACATCATCACCAGAGATCCGGGGGGCTTTGCCGGGTCGGGCATTCCGGTCCTCAGCCCCGATCAGTTTCTTGCGATGATTACGGTCGATTAACTCTCCTGCCTGAACGATTGCCCGATAGACGCCGCTTAAAAAAGCCTGTTTTGGAGCAACCTACTAAATTTAGTAGGTCAAAAACCGCCTAAAAACCCCAAAAATACCCCAACCTACTAAATTTAACAGGATTACAAACAACCGTTTCGCCCGTATCATTTCAACAAATTTCAAACGAAATGGAGGGGCAATCCGGTGAAGCAAGAAACCACAAGCGCAGATCGGGCCGCACTGGTGGGCCGTCTTACGCCCGCGGAATACGAAATCTACCTCTGGCTGCGGCAATGTTTCAGCATAGCCTGGATAGCCGAGACACTGGAGATGGAAAAGCAGCAGGTCAAGATCCTTGCAAAAAAGGTCTTTAAAACCCTGGATGTCACCGATCAGTGGGAACTGGTCCGGTATTACGCCCCTCTGAATCGATGTAAACCCCCTGCCCCGGCAATACAGGCCGAGGAACTGGCCTGCGTGTTGGCCTTTTATCCCGAATACCGCGCGGAAGCCGCTCTGTGAACATGGAACAACAAGGAGAAAAACCATGAACAACCCCAAGACCATTATCGTTACGAAAAAAAATGAATGAGCAACAATCCTCTATGTTTAGGCACGATCTCTCAATGGGTTATGGGGAATTTCTATGGGATATTGTATATAACACCCCTTGATATTTTATATCCAAGTGATATAATATATCACTTTATAAGGATGGTGTAGATGCAGGAGCAGGATATTCTTATGGAGATACAGCAAATATCCCTTGAAAAAAGGCTCGAAATGCTTTCCGAAAGGCAAAAGATGTATGTTCAGGGCTATCTGGACGGCATTTTACAGGCATACAAGCCGCTGAAACGGCATGAACATACCCTCCCTACAAAGGATAAAGGAGAAAAACCATGAACAAGACCATTATCACTATGAAGGGCATTGCGGCGATTCTGCTGTTTGCCCTGCCCCTGAGCATCCACGCCCAGACAGCCCCAACCTGGGTACAGAACCTTGAGCAAGCCTACCCTTCGCGGGAATGGGTCGCCGTAACCGCCCAGGGCTCAAGCCAGGCCCAGGCCGAAAACGCCGCCATGAACGCCCTGGCCCGGGCATTCAAAACCAACGTTGCCAGCCTCACCCAATCCTCCCAGGCGTTTTCCCAAATCGTCAGCGAGGCGGCGGGCAAAAAGTCCGTGGTCTTTGACCAGTCGCAGAATTTTTCCCAGGATGTAAACACCTCAACCAACGTGCGGGGGCTCATCGGCGTACAGACCGACCTGTACCGGGCGCCGGACCGCACCGTCTACGTCAACGCCCGCATGAACCGCAAGGAAAGCGCCGCCCGCTATGCCGGCATGATACGGGAGAACACCGCCATCATAGACCGGCTCCTGGCCGCCGCCGACCCGATCACCGGGTCCTTCGAAGTATACGCCCGGCTCTCCTTCGCCCACGCCATAGCCCAGGTAACCGACAACTTCCAGAATATCCGCGAAGTCCTGGACCCCACAGCCGTCAACCGCAGGCCCGGCTACGGCGGGGCAAACCTGATCAAAACAAAAATGCTGGAATGCGCCGCCCTCATCACCATCGGCATAACCGTGGATACCGAACAGCCGGCGGACAAAACCCTCTTTACCCGCGCCGCCGGCTCCTTCTTCCGGGACCGGGGCTTCAAAATTAACGAGCAGGGGCGGGGCACCTATGTGTTACGCGCAAACGCCCGCTTCGAGATGCTGGGCCAGAACGTCATCTCCTGCCGCTACTACCTGGACTCGGCACTGGAAGACCAGAACGGAGCCGCCCTGTTCAGTTTCACCGAGGACGACCGCAAGGCCCACCCCAACACCGTTTCGGAAGCCCGCCGCCTTGCGGTCCGCGCCGTGGAGACTTCCCTCAAGGAAGGCAAATTCGCACGGGAATTTGATACCTGGCTCAACGGGCTCATAGAGTAGCCTTATTTTTGGAATAATCCCGCGTTGCGGGGTTCATATAAAGATCTGTTTAGGAGAAGAAAGATGAAAATTGCAAAGAGAATCCTGTTGATTGGCCTTGCCTTCGCGCTCACCGCGCTGGCGGGGTGCAAATCCGGCCCCAAAGTTAACATCAATGAGATGGAGAACAAGGGAAGCTCAATGGGGGTGCCGACCCCGGACTGGATCAAGAACTACACCGCCAGCGGCATCACGGCGGTACAGTCCCAGCCCCAGTTCAAGGACAAGTACTGCGTCATCGGCGAGGAATCCGGCGTGAACAAACAGTTCGTCCTTACCTGGGCGGACAACTTCAGCGCACAGCAGCGTATCGGCGCCATGCTCCGCACCACCATCGTCAGCGAATACCAGGCCAGGGTGCAGGGTTCGGCCCAGTCAACCGGCGGGGCCAATTCGTCATCGGCACAGGGTGCGGGTTCCGGCGAATACAACCAGCAGATTGACAACATAATCAACGCCATCGTGAACGTGAGCTACAGCGGGGCGCAGCGGGATTCCGACTGGTGGAGCCTCCGCCGCCGCTACGACCCCGACCAGAAAGATGTATTCACCGATGAGTACACCGCCTACGTCATGTACACCATACCCAAAGCGGAACTGAACCGGCAGGTAGCCCAGGCGCTGACAACCAGTGTCGCCAAAGACTCCGTCCTGTACGACATCACCATCAGCATGGCCCAGCAGATACTCCAGAACGGCCTTGCCCAATGGGGCGCGGAATAACAAACGGATTTTCTCCTACCCTGCGGCGTACTCAAGCGAGTTTGTTCCTCCACGCCGCAGGGTTTTTTTATAAAGAGAGGAACATCGTTATTGATTTTTTATGGAGGAACAAACATGAAAATTGCAAAGAAAATCACCGCGGCGGCGTGTATCGCCCTGGCGGTACTGATTGCCGCGGGGTGCGGATCAAGCCCCAAGGCCGCAGCCGCCCCCGATGAACTGGACATCGCAATCCGCGAGGCTTCGGACTATCTGGACAGCAGCGTGCCTGTGGGGAACAAAATCGTCATACTCAACGTCCAGTCCGATTCTGATGCCCTCTCGGATTACATCATTGACGAACTCATCGCCAACGCCGTAAACGACCGGAATTTTGCCGTGGTGGATCGCCAGCAGCTTGACGCGATCCGCTCGGAACTGAACTTTCAGTGGGCCGGTGAAGTGGACGACAATTCCGCCCAGGAAATAGGAAAGATGGTCGGCGCTCAAACCATCGTGTCCGGCGCGGTAAGCAAGATTGGCGACAATTACCGCATGAGAACCCGCGCCCTGGAAGTGCAGACCGCCCAGGTGCAGGGACAGTTCAACCGGAACATACCCCCAAGCGAGACGATAACCGCCCTGATGAAAAGCAGCTCCAAAAAGAAAAGCTCTTCCGGCGGACCCTTGACACGGATGTCGCGATGGCTGTTCGGAACATCCTCCGACGGAGGAAGCGAACAGACGGCGCAGGCCGGATCAAGCGGATCATCCTCCGGTGGGGGAACTCAGGCGAAGGCTCCGGCGGCTCCGGTAGGGCCAAAGAGCGGAACCTATACCCTATGGCCAAGGCCGCGCGCATCAAAGGCAGGCCAACCAATTAATGTGTATATCGCGCAAATCGTCTATTCCGATGACTACACGGTGTTTTATTTTACCCGCAAACCCGAAGGCGATTTCACCGACGGCATCGGCGGTTTTCCGCCGTGGGAGCCGGTGACGACCAATGACAAAGTAACCTTACAGGATTTAGACAATCCTGCAAAGTTCTATTCCCCTGTTGACGGCAGATATACCCATAACGGCGGTCATACCCTTTGGAGCCTGTCTTTTAACCGTCTCCCGGTAAAACGGTTCAAATTAACATCCTATGGAGAAGAACCCAAACAGATTTTCTATGAGATTGTCATTCCCGACCAGCCGGACGCATAGCAGGTAACAGAATATGAAATTAACCACAAAGGACCTACTGGTCCTCGGGCACCAAGGACACAAAGGTTTTGCTTCGCAGTCTTTCCTCTTCCTTCGTGCTCTTTGTGTCCTTTGTGGTTAAAAATTCTTCAATTCTTTGAAGATGTACGGATTACGGGTTAATACCAAGTTCCTTGTGGAAGTATTTCAAACATGGAGCAAACATAGCATGAAATCAGCTAAAAAACAAGGTTCAGGAACTATAGCAGAGCAATCAACCCTGCGCCCATATAGGCGCAGCTATTTTTGAAACAACGGCGTAGCCGTTCACATAACGCGCTTGCGGCGGAGTAAAACGCTTACCGCGTTTTACCATCAGCGGAAAGGAAGAAAACAAAGATGATTTTTTATGGAGGAACAAACATGAACATTGCAAAGAGAATCACCGCAGCGACGTATATCGCCCTGGCGGTACTGATTGCCGCAGCTTGCGGCTCAAGCCCTCAAGCGGCAGCCGCCCCCGATGAACTGGACGCCGCGATCCGCGAGGCTTCGGACTACCTGGACAGCAGCGTGCCTGCGGGAAACAAAATCGTCATACTCAACGTCCAGTCCGATTCGGCGGCGCTCTCGGATTACATCATTGATGAGCTTATCGCCAACGCCGTGAACGACCGGAATTTTGCCGTGGTCGACCGCCAGCAGCTTGACGCGCTCCGCTCGGAACTGAACTTTCAGTGGGCCGGCGAAGTGGACGACAATTCCGCCCAGGAAATAGGAAAGATGGTCGGCGCGCAAACCATCGTGTCAGGCGCGATAAGCAAGCTGGGCGACAACTACCGCATGAGAATCCGCGCACTGGAAGTGCAGACCGCCCAGGTGCAGGGACAGTTCAACCGGAACATACCATCAGGCGCGACTATAACCGCACTGATGAACAGCAGTTCCAAAGGGTATAGCTCTTCCGGCGGAGCGGGAACCGTAACCGCGCAAACCGTGTCAGGCGGATCATCCTCCGGCGGAAGCGGCGGCACACAAACCGCGCAAGCCGGTGGAAACAGCGGCACAGCATCAGGCGGGGGAAGCGGACAGGCGGCGCAGGCTCCGGCGGCACCGGCGGCCCCGGCGGCACCAGTTTACAAAATAGGCGATACCGGGCCTGCGGGTGGGCTGATTTTCTATGACAAAGGCAACAACTCCGGCGGCTGGCGGTATCTTGAAGCCGCGCCGGCGAATACGGAGAAGGCGGCGGCATTTGGCGACTATAGGGTAAATGCAAATAGGCGTTTGGGATCCGGAAAAGAAAACACCCAACAAATCATGGATGCTATAGCGAAGAATGGGGGAGGAATCAATACTGCGCCATTTATATGTGATGGGCTTGTGGTAAACGGTTTTGATGATTGGTATTTGCCCAGTGCGGATGAACTGCTTTATATGTACAACAATCTCTATGCCAATGGATTAGGCAATTTTAGGGCAGTACCCTATTGGTCTTCCGGAAATGGGGCGTTTGCATACGATGCCTGTTATTCGGTTAATTTTTCAACCGGCGACGGGGAGCAACACGCTTTTGGGGAAGAGGGACAAAGATACCAAGTTCGCGCCGTCCGGCAGTTTTAGCGGAAGAATATGAAATTAACCACGAACGACACGAACCACACCAACGTTTTTTGTTCGTGTTGTTCGTGAGGTTCGTGGTTAAAATTCTTCAATTCTTTGTGCTTGATGAGGTTACTACGGTATTAGATGAATACGTTGTATTCAATACCGAGAACATATTTTTTGACGCGCTTGCGGCGGGGTAAAACGCTTACCGTGTTTTCCCATCAGCGGAAAGGAATTTTTGTATGGCAGCATTACAATCGGGAATCGTTCTGGACCAGGGGGAAACCCTCATCGTGGAACTGGAAGCGGATCTGTGGGCGACAAGCTCAAATCCTATCGCGCAGTTGATAGGAACAATCAGGCGGATAATCTCCGCAATTCTTGGGTTCAAGAAAAAGGGCTTTGTGATCATTACCGACAAGCGGGTGATTGAGATGTACGACCAGATTCAGTGCTACGTGCTCAACACGGGGAAACACGTTAAATACCTGATTCCTTCCAGCATCATGGAAGCGGGGTACTCAAAAAAAGCAACCTGCGGATTTTTCTGCCCTGCCTATTACTTCTACTATCAGGGACATACTCAAACAACCAGTATTCTCCTGAAAGGCGCCGACGAAGCGCAGGCTCAAAAGATTGTAGACGCTTTCTACAAGGCTATCGCCAAATAAGGCCGGGGAACGCCATGAAATGTTTCAGGGTTCTTTATCTGAACAGCTATTCTCTGCTGCTGATTTTATTGGGTGCGCTTATTCTTTTGCCGCCCTTCCATAAAATCTCATGGATCTTTTTATGCCTACAGATAATTGCCGCCCTGAAATGTTTCATGGTTTCCTTCAGGCTTTTTTCCGCATGGGATGAAAAGAAAAGGATGATGACCCTTCTTTTTAACCGGAACCAAAGGGAATTCCGCCCGGATACGTTCAAAGTATATATGCAGGCGCCCTGCTCCCGGCTTCTGGTAAAATCCGTGCTGAAACAACTGGGACAAAAACGACACTACCGGGACTTGCTGATATATAAACCGTCGCTGCTTCAGTCGATTAAGGAAACCATACGCCCTGTGGATACAAAAATTTACATAAATGAGGATGCACTATGACTAATTTTTTATTTAGAAACAAAACGACTTCGGTTATTACCGTTGTGATCTGTATCATTGTCGTATCAGGTCAATTTGCGGTCTCCGCCCTTAAAAATTTTACGACTAAGCTTGTGGAAGAAAAAGCAGCATGGATCGAAAGCATCATTGTCGAAGAGGTTCCTGATAACAAGCTCATTACCGAAGGCGTCCCTGTTTCATTTATACCGGAGGCAATCGGCGAAGCGCGGTCTCTTCTGCCGGCTGAAATACCAATAGATATCGCCGTTGTTGACAGGATTGTAAACGACTATTACCAAAAATTGGTGGACAGGGCGTTCAGTCAAATTGAAGGCAAGATAAGTATCATTGAACGGCACAGGAATGAAAACAACATGATTACCCTCCATTCAATAATGACCGCGCTGAAAGAGGGCATTTTTTCCTACCTAAACCGGGTGTATCTTATTGCCCGATTGGTTATTCTTGGCATTTTATTGATATATGCCGGATGCTGTGCATATACCGCATATCGGGGGCGGCAGGGGGCAATCCCAAAATGACGCATAACGAAAAACCAGTCGTGGTTTAAATCATGGAACAATGGACCGGGCTTTGTAGCCATCCCATTGAAAATCCCGCAAATGCGGGTCATTGGAGAGCACAGTGGCATTTAAGTTAATCGCGGAAGCGGCAATAAGCGCGTCAGGTAAAAGCATTGCCTTGGGTTTGGCACGGCGGATTAAAACGGCTTTCTCCAGGGCGTATTCATCTATATCTGCCCACAGAAACCACGAAAACAGAGCGCGGGCTTCGGTTTCCTCTGCGCTGGACATATCTGGCTTGGCGAGCGTTTCAACCCAGATCACCGGATTAATATATAGTTCACAATCCGGCAAAGTGTCGATAAACGCCGAAAAATCCAGCTTGTGGTTCAACGTATCAATGAGGACATTGCTGTCCACCATAAAGCGTGGTTTTTCCATATCAATCATGGTGGCGTTTGGCAGGATCGGGATTCCAGGGGTCGCGGTGGCTCCATTCCCCCCGCATTGCCCGTATATCTTCTATGCAGTTCTCCCAGGGATTAGCCGCCCATGCGCCATAAGCGCGGCGAAGGGCGCGGCGAAAATCATCGCTGTTGCTCTGCCCTCTGGCATCCTCCGGGACTGCGGTTTTTTCTCTAACCGTTGCAGGCGTAAAGGTCAAGACAACCGGCCCAGCCGGTACTTCGCGGGGCACATCAATTGTCAGCCGTCGGCCTGTTGCATTTACGGTAACTACGGCATTAAGTGGGCCTACGCCATGCGGCGTTTGTTCGTCTACACGCTCAATGTTTCGCGTGCCGTCTGTTGGCGGGTTTGCCGGAATTTCAACGGTTTGTGTAACACTCATGGAGCAAGTATAGCATGAAATCAGCCAAGAAACAAGACAGGGAAAAGGATATTTTATGAACATACAGTCCGTGCAGGGGATAATTCCAAAATGAGGACTTGAAGCGGATCAGCGACTAAGCTATGCCCGTATGGGCGTAGTTATGTTTTGAAACACGTACCCTGCGGCGGAGTAAAACGCTTACCGCCGCGCCATCCGTCATTTTGATGGGGAAACAGAAGAATAAAAGGAGATTTTATGGAATGTGAATCGCCGTCAAACGGCCGAAACACGATACGCTATCGCTTTTATGAGATAATCGAAAACACCAGGGACAATGACCTTATTGGCTCAGTGGTCAATAAGGTTATCATTGTTTTAATCTGCCTGAATATAATATCCATAATTGCAGAGTCTTTTGATAATCTGAACAGCAATGTGTTATTTATTCTGCGGATTTTTGAATATGTGTCGGTTACGGTATTTACCCTGGAGTACCTTGTCCGTCTCTGGACTGCGCCGGACAGGTTTCCCGCCGCAAAACATCCGTATTTGAAATATATCTTTACACCTATGGCGCTATTGGATCTGCTCGCTATTGCTCCCTTTTACCTGCCCCTGCTGATTCGTTTTGATTTGCGTTTCATGCGGGTCCTGCGTTTGTTCCGGCTGCTGCGGGTATTCAAATTGAACCGCTACAGTGATTCCCTTAATTTAATCGGACGGGTTATCAAAAAAGAAAAGTCCAAATTACTGATGACCGGGTTTGTAATTATCGTGATGATAATACTGGCATCCTCGGTAATGTATTATTTTGAGAATGCGGTGCAGCCCGATAAATTCCCCAATATCATTGCGACCCTGTGGTGGGCAATATCAACCCTGACCACTGTTGGTTACGGTGATGTGTTCCCCATTACCTACATGGGGAAATTCCTGAGCAGTATATTTGCCATATTGGGCGTTGGCCTTGTGGCGCTGCCTTCGGGCATTATTTGCACCGGCATGATAAACGAGATAAACGAGGATGAACAAAAAGCAGGAAAAGAAAAAGAGGAGCAAGTGGTTATTTGCCCCCACTGCGGAAAACTTGTTAAGCTTCGTGACAATACGGCGATATTACGCACAGCGGAAAAGTAGGGTGTTACCCGTACATGCGGTTAAACATAGGGCTTGTTTAAGAACCCGGTTGGTTCTTAAACAAGTCTTGCAAAATGCTCCGCATTTTGCGTTTTTTAGCGGAAGTTGTTCAATAACTGAAGTTATTGAACAACTCTATACAAATTTTGTCGGCGGGACATAAAAACCGCAAAGGAGATTTTTATGGTAAACAGGACATTCAAAGCTCTTGTTTTTAGCGTGGGCGTTTCGGCGTTGGTTTTTGCGGGGTGTGCCGGTACCCCCGCCGCCGCCGGCCCGGACGAACTGGACGCCGCTATCCGCGAGGCTTCGGACTACCTGGACAGCAACATTCCAGGGGGAAACAAAATCGTTATTCTCAACGTCCAGTCCAACTCTGATGCCCTCTCGGATTACATCATTGATGAGCTTATCGCCAACGCCGTGAACGACAAGAATTTTCTCGTGGTGGACCGCCAGCAGCTTGACGCCATCCGCTCGGAACTGGACTTCCAGTGGGCCGGTGAAGTGGATGACAATTCCGCCCAGGAAATAGGAAAGATGGTCGGCGCGCAAACCATTGTGTCCGGCGCGATAAGCAAGGTTGGCAATAACTACCGCATGAGAATCCGCGCCCTGGAAGTGCAGACCGCCCAGGTGCAGGGACAGTTCAACCGGAACATACCCGGAGGCGAGACGATAAGCGCCCTCGTGAACAGCGAGTCCTCCGGCGGCGGCGGTTCATCAGGCGGATCGGGAACGCAAACCGCGCAGGCGGGTAAAAGCGGATCATCCGGTGGGGGAACTCAGGCGAAGGCTCCGGTGGCCCCGGCGAAAATCCCCAACGGGACGTATACCTTTTTCCCCCGGATTCAGGCGTACCAGGGACCGGGAAAAGTCAAAGCCTTTATCCCCATGATTAAAGTCAGGGGAGAATATGTGGCTATCTACGTTACCGGCTCAGCAACGGGACCATATAGCCGTCCGGAGGGGTATTGGTTCGTAAACTACACAGATCGAAGCAAAATGCTATTGCAGGATTTGGATAATCCGGCGAAGTCTTATGCGCCTGAACCGGGGGCTGTCCTGGGTATATGGAGCAGTGATGAGGACGGCGATTATTACTCATTTAAAGGGGTAACCGGAAGGCGCTTAAGTTTTTCTAACTCACAGCGCGATATACCGATTACCTTTGAGGAAATCGTCATCGGCGAACCGGACGCGCAGTAGGTAACAGAATATAAAATTAACCACAAAGGACCTACTGGTCCTCGGGCACCAAGGACACGAAGGTTTTGCTTCGCGGTTTTTCCTCTTCCTTCGTGTACTTTGTGTCCTTCGTGGTTAAAAATTCTTCAATTCGTTTGAAGGAGTGCAGAAATCTTTATGTCGAGGTATGGGAATGTACAGGAGCAAGCGTAATATGATAACCCATAGAGCGGGCTACCTTGTCAAAGGTGCTGATGCGGGGATCGCCGCCTTTTGTAAAAGAGCGGTACAGCCCTGCGCGGTCAACGCCGGTTTCCCGCGAGACATTGAGCATCCCACGGGCTTTAGCTGCAACTCCCAGCGCGTGGGCAAGCAGACTGGGGTCGGTGTCGTTTTCAGCTTCTTCAATAGAAGCTTCCACAAACGCCTGAATGTCGTCCTCGGTTTTCAGTTCCGTAAAAATGTCCCACTTCGTGGTTTTCATATATGCCCCTTATATTCCCTTGAGTATGGTGTTAGCCCGCTTTATGTCGGCTTCCTGTCCGCGCTTGTCCCCGCCGCAAATAAGGATAACTACCGTACCACCTCGAACCGTGTAATACAGCCGGTAGCCGGGGCCATAGTCTATCCTCATGGCGCGGACTTCTCCGCCTTCGGGAGACCAGTCGCCAAAGTTGCCCATACGCGCCCGTTCAATTCTGGCCCGAATCCGCGCTTTTGCCCGAATGTCCCGCAAACCGTCAAGCCACTGTACAAAGGCTTCGGTTTGTTCAATTTCATACACTATTACAGTGTAGATTATTATCCACAGAATGTCAAGAAGGAGTTAGCATTAACACTTCGTGTTAATGTTCGATTTAACATAAGCGGCGATACCGCCGCTTTTTATAGGAGTTAGCATGAAACAAAGACTTTTCACCATCGGGGTAATGATCACCCTCATTACTGCCGCGCTTTTGACCGCAGCTTGCAGCCCAAGCCGCAAAGCGTCGACCGCCGTCCCGGATGAACTGGACGCCGCAATCCGCGAGGCTTCGGACTACCTGAACAGCAACATTCCGGATGGGAACAATATCGTCATTCTCAACGTCCAGTCCAATTCGGCGGCCCTCTCGGATTACATCATTGACGAACTTATCGCCAACGCCGTGAACGACAAGAATTTCCCCGTGGTGGACCGCCAGCAGCTTGACGCGATCCGCTCGGCACTGAACTTCCAGTGGGCCGGTGAAGTGGACGACAATTTCGCCCAGGAAATAGGAAAGATGGTCGGCGCGCAAACCATTGTGTCCGGCGCGGTAAGCAAGGTTGGCAATAACTACCGCATGAGAATCCGCACCCTGGAAGTACAGACCGCCCAGGTGCAGGGGCAGTTCAACCGGAACATACCCGCAGGCGAGACGATAAGCGCCCTCGTGAACAGCGAGTCCTCCGGCGGCGGCCGCTAAACTTGCCATAGGTAACAGAATATGAAATTAACCACGAACAGCACGAACAAAACCGAACAGATTTTTTCGTGTGGTTCGTGTGGTTCGTGGTTAATTATTCTCCATTGCTGCACATATGAATTAATTAAACAGAGGTTTATATGGAACAATACGAAATGGAACACTTAGAAAAATTTATTGCGCGGCTCCGGCAGGATGGAGACGCGATCTTTCCCCCGCCCGCCGCGGAAAAGGACATAGCCGAATGTAACGATTTTTTAAAGCGCACGGCATTGCCGCACCCGCTGTCCCCGGATTTCATCGCCTTCCTTGCCGTCAGCAACGGTTTTGCCTGGAACGGTATAGAAATTTTTGGCGCAGACCCGGTAAGCGGGGGCGCGCCGCACGGCTACAAAGTCCAGGACATTATCGGCATGAATCTGGATTTTTTGAGAATGGGAATCGATTTCGCTTGCGGCGACGGCTCCCGCATACCATTCGGGGCCGGCTGCGGCTTGCTGTACTTTGGCCGCGCCGATGAGGATTTGTATATGTATAACGAGCAGACAGAAAAGTACGAAGTCCGGGATCGCACCGACCGGGAAGTGTACGATGAATATGACCGTTTCGCCGCTTTCTTTATTAAAGAAGTGGGGCGGCGGCTCGGAGAGGAGGAGCCATTAGACGACATCGGCCAATACGACGCCTGGGATTAGGGGAGGAAGATGAACGAAGAACAACGCGAACGCCGGGGAAGCCGGACGTGCAGTAGGTAACAGAAGAGGAAATTAACCACGAACAGCACGGACAAAACCGAACAGGTTTTTCGTGTTGTTTGTGTTGTTTGCGGTAAAAAATAACGCGCTCCGCGGCGAACAGCGGGAAGGAGTATTTTTATGGCAAGTTATTCTGCACCCAGCGAAAGCTGGAACGGTTACTGGGTGTGCGGCGATGGGCAGCAATTCGCCGATCAAGGTGCTGCAAGGAATCATGCACAGAAGATTTATGAGGAAGCGGAGCGTAAGGAAAAGGCCCGCTGGGACAGCAGGAACAGCGGCAGCAGCACAGGGCCGGGGAAGTCCCAGTGGGCGAGTGATCCTACTTTAACGCCGCAGGAAAAAAAGGTGAGTGCCTTGATCAGTCGGGCAAGAGCCTCTTTTGACAAGGAAGACTGGAATGACGCTATCGCCGCATATACCGAACTGGTAAACTACAATGAACCGGCGGGCAAGTTGCAGAGGGTGTTTACCAATAGCAAAGTGAATTATACGCTCCAGCTTTCGACTTCCTATAATAACCGTGGCATACAGTATCTTAAAAACAAGGACTACGCCCATGCCCTTGCCGACTTTAACGAAGCGCTCAAAATAACTCCCGGTAATGAGGTGTTTATTGAAAACATCGACTCCGTGTATATTCATAAGGGAATCGAAACCTTGGAGGCAAAGGACTACGACGGCGCCATCGCCAACTTTACCCAGGCAGTCAAACTTGCCCCCGGTGAAGCGATTATACGGGAATACCTTATTACGTCCTATCAAAATCGCGGCTTTCAGTACTTCAGAGATGAAAAGTGGGATAATGCAATTGTTGATTTCGAAGTGGTAAGAAAACTTGACCCTGCCCGCATTGATGATATTCGTATAAGCCTTGGCGAGGCCTATAGCAGTAGAGGGCAGGAGTATCTTAACAAAGAAGAAGAAAAGCTGGCAGTTAGAGATTGTACCGAATCGCTCAAGGTAAATCCTGATTCCCCCCTCGCTGAAACTCTTAAACAATTTATAGACACTCTCTCGCAAGCCGGCTATGGGATTACCGGTGAAATACCCGAAGACCCCCGGGTAACGGCAATCCTCGCCGACATACCCGCCCCCGGCGCGCCGCGGGCAAGCGCACCCCCACGGCAAAACCTTTCGCCCGCCCTTGCAGCAGCAATGCAAACCGCCGCCAAAGCCACCGCTTCTAGCACGAGCGGTCAAGCAACCGCCGCCCAAACCGCCGCAAGCGGCGGACAGACCGATTCCGCCGGCGCTTCTGCGACAGCGGCAAATAAAACGCACGGGATTACCGGCTATATTTTACAGATAATCTTTGCGTTGATAGGCTCCGGTATCCTGGGTTGGATAGGCGGCCGGCTGCTCAAAGGGATTCCCCACGTCGGCCCCTACATGGGAATGATAGGTTCCCTGGCGGGCGTCCTTCTCGGCTTCTCTAATGGCGCCCAAGTCAAAGGCATTGCCGCCTATCAGGACTACAAACGCAAACCCTTCCGCAACACAATCCTGCTGCTGGCCCTGATTGCAGTGATTGTAGGCCCCAAGACCGGCGACTTACTCCCCCGTGCCGTAAACTTGGTCGCAGGCTGGGTCAAGCCCAGCGCCGTCACCGCCCCCGCGCCGTCTGCCGCGTCCACCGCCACGGTGATTTCCGATGCCCTCAACCTGCGCGCGGAACCTTCGGCAAACGGTGCGCTGCTCAAAACGCTGAAAAAGGGCGACACGCTGACCGTAACCGGAGACACCGCCAACGGCTGGACACCCGTCGAGCATGACGGCGCGAAAGGGTATGTAAGCGCCCAGTATATCAACATAGAATAAGCGGTAAAGGAGATTTATATGAACAACAATTTAACCGAAATCATCGCGATCCTTGACCGTTCAGGCTCAATGGATCATCTCACCGGCGACACCATCGGCGGCTACAACAGCTTTATCAAGGGACAGCAGGATGGAGAGGGCGAAGCGGTCCTAACCACGGTTTTATTTGACGACAAGTACGAGCTATTGCACGACCGGGTGGATGTCAAAAAAGTCAAACCCATCACCGGCAAAGAATATTTTGCCCGGGGAACGACGGCCCTTCTGGACGCGCTGGGTAAAACCCTTAGGGATGTCGGCGCGAAACTCCACAACACCGAAGAAGCCGAGCGCCCCGGCAAAGTGATTGTCCTCATCATCACCGACGGAGAAGAAAATGCCAGTGTGGAGTACACAAAGGAAAAAGTAAAAGAAATGGTGGAGCTTCAGCGCAATACCTATAAGTGGGAGTTTATCTTCATCGGCGCCAATATCGACAGCTTCTCCACGGCGGGCGGCCTCGGCATCGACACGGGCAATGCTTTTCTCATAGACGCCGATGGCGACAGCACGGTCCGCGCCCATCACGCAATGCGAAAGATCGTCAGTAACTACCGCAAATCAGGTGACATCCGTAAGGGTGAATCCTGGGAAGATGACCTGAAATAAGGAGGATAAATGAAATGGACAAAGAGCCGCCCGCCGGAGCTTCGCCGCTTATAGTCGAAGAGGGTGACGCCGCCGCGCAATGCGCCCTGGGCTTATATTATTTTGATAAGGCGGAAATCAAGAGCGAAGCCCACCCCGAAAAGGACAGCGGTAACGGGTACTGCGAATGGGGCGCCTCCTGGGACAAGGCGGCGCTGGGGGAGGCGCTGAAATGGCTCACCCTTTCCGCTGAACAGGACTTTGCGGAGGGTCAGTTTCAATTAGCCGAAGCCTACCGCAACCTGGTTGAAGCAATTGACAAAACCATAGACAACAATATGTTTTACACCGATCATACCTACGGTTGGAGCGAACTGATCGAGGATTATGGTTTTGAAGATGTATACGAATATTTCAAATTGGCGTGTAAATGGTATAAGGCGGCGATAAAGAACGGGCATCGGAGTGCAGAAAAAGCATTCGCAGAGCTGGAAGAAAATTTGCACTATTAAGTTATAAAAGGAGTACGTAAAGTGGACGAAAAAAACAAAGACCGTTTCAACAAAGAGAGTCTCCTCAAACAGAAGCTCAACGCTCTGGATGAATACCGCCGGGGACACCTGGACGAAGCCCGGGCGCTGCTCCACGATTGCTTTGACACCATAGAGGAGGTGGACGAGGTCAACGCCGGAGCAAACCCTGAGCATCTCGATGCCGCTCTATGGCGGGAGCTCTGCGCCAGGGCCCTGGAAGCGGAACCGGATTTCGCCATTCTGTATATGGTTATGGGTTCCCTCATCTACCAGATGGACGGTGATGTGGTCGGCGCATTGAAAATGATGAGGCGCCTCGGACCGGACTACGAGGAATTTATCGACGCGTGGAATTTTGCCAACCGCTGTGACGATCAAGCCTTGGGTATCGTCTCCCATAAATAACAGGAGAAAACATGAACGAAGAGCAACGCGAACGCTGGGGAAGCCGGACGCGCCTTGACAACGGCCTTGAATACGAAATCCACCGCTCAGGCTGGAAGGGCGAACCGGAGCGTTTTATCTATATCAGCGACTATAACGGCGAATCCCCCCTGGTAGAAATCCCCGCTGAAATTGCGGGGCTTCCGGTTACCCACGTCGGCGACTTCGCGTTTCTGCGCTGCGCCCATGTTACCACCGTCTGCCTCCCGGAGAGCCTGACCGACATTAACTGCGGCGCCTTTTGGGACTGCACATCACTTTCGGAAATCAACATCCCCGCCAACTGTGACGGCTTTGGCGAGGACACTTTTAAGAACTGTCCAAATCTTTCCCCGGAAACCCGGGCCTTGATAAAAGAACGCGACTACTTCGGTGTTGTTGATATTTTCGGCGAGGACGAAGAACCTTCGCAAACGACTAAAACAGAAGGAAAAAAGGAGATTTTATGAACATACAGGCCATAATTACCGCCGTCACCGGCGGAATAGCCAAAATAGGCGGAATCTTCGGCAATGCAACCGGACTCCAAATCGGCGGCCCCATCATAACGGGCCTGGTCGTCATCATACTCGCCTTCAAGCTATCAAAATACATCCCCGGCTGGATGCGCGTGGCGCTCATCATTGCCGCCATCGTCATGTTCAGCGGGGGCATAGCGAACATCATACAGTCCGTGCAGGGGGTAATCCTAAAATGACGCATACCAAAAAACCAGCCGTAATTGTTGCTCTTTTTGCCCTGCTGTTTGCCTCCTGTGATTGGGACAGCGCCGGGAGCGGTAACTACAAATGGGTTAACTATGACCTGCGCGGTACATGGGAACGCGATGTGCCGGGTTTTTGGCCCGAAGGCCAAACCGTGACCACCCAAAAGGGGAAACTCCTATTGAGCGCTGACACCATCATCATCACCGGCCCCGTGGAGCATTTGCAGGGCTTTACCCGCACCGTTGCCCTGGAAGCCTACACCGAAGACGGCGGCCTCTACATCAAAGACAAAGGCGTATGGCAAAGCCCCATCCCGTACACCCGCTGGCACTCAGCCGGTTATCCCTGGGATGAAATGCTCACCCTTGGAAGCGGTGCTACCGCCGAGACCTTGAAACTTATAGGTGACTAACCTATGCCCTTGTGGGCGCAGTTAATTTTACATAACGCGATCCACTGGCACAATAACGGGATAGGGGTAAACACTAATAATCGGGCCTTTTGCTGCCGATACTTAAAGAACTACATTTTGAGGAGATATTATGGCAAAATCCATCAGTACCACGTCCCTGGAGAAACTCCTGGCCCGTCGAAGCGCACTGGACAAGCAGATCGCTGCGGCGGAAAAGAAACTCATTGCCCAGGTGAAAGCCAATGCCAAGCCGACAAAAAAGGCGCCCCGCAAGAAGGCAGCTGCGAAATCAGGAGCGGTAAAGGCCAGAGCCAAAGGCTCACTGAAAAGGTCACGGACCAAAAAGGGCTGATAAAAAAACCCGAATAGGTTGTGACAAAATAGTGTGTTTCTAACGGGGAGGGATAATCCCTCCCCGTTTTTTTCGGCCTGGCTGGTGATTTTAAACAGCCAATATTTTAGAAACCATTTCCGGTTCTTTTTCGATTATTTTCAAATATGCTCTGGCTGCCGGGTCAGGGTTGCGCTTACCCTGCTCCCAATTTCTGAGTGCAAATATCGAAAGACAAAACCGTGCGGCAAATTCCGTTTGGGACAACCCCATTGCTTCCCGTATGGCTTTAATATTAATTTCTTGGCTCATGGATTATTTTTCCCTGTATTAATCATATTGGTATGAACGAAAATATTGACGATGGTGAGTTTGCCATCTATGACAAGCCCATCTTGCATATCTTCGGAAATAAGATATTGGCAATTTGCTTTTAAAGCAGCTACAACCATGAGTGAATCGTAAAAAGAAATGCTATACCGGTCATGGATGTGAAGAGCATCAATAATCAAATCATTGTCAATAAGCACAATCTGATACAAGCCAATAATGGTTTTTATAAATTTCTCGATTTCGACAATAGAAATTGAAAATTTCTTTGATAAAACATTACAGATTTCTTTCAATACCTGGGTGCTGGCAATACATTCAAAAAAATCAAGGGTATCATCAACAATTTTCTTTCTTGCCGACTCTTTTGCGGTTTGATAATAGATGAAAATATTGGAGTCGATAAAAACCCTATCTCTCATTCGCTTCATCCCGGTCAAATTTATAGCCTGTTATATCAATACCGATATAATAAAGCTTATCGGAAGTCTTTTGAGCAGCTTGCGCTTTCTGTTCCGTGGGAAATGAAACAGCCTTATCATCAAGGGTCAAACTGGCCTTTGTTCCATCAGGGACAGAGAGTTCCTTTTCAAGAATAAAAGTGTTGTCCTTAAAAACCCCGGGAATTACAAGCATAATCGCCTCCATATATCAATATAATAAGCCACTGGCTTACTTTGGTCAAGCCAGCTTGACATAACCCTGATAGGGGTGGCGTAGAAGTGTCTCCAGGAATGCAGCAAAGCACACCGACGCTTTTTCCAATATTCTTCCGTCTCTTTTACAGCTTCCCCACTTGCGTTTTCACCAACCCGTAGCTCAACGGCAACGGGACGGGGCGGCTCCGGTTCAATTCTCTGAGGCGCCTTAGACGACAAGACCCATCCTTGCGGATGGGTCTTCATTCGGCATTGCCACCTCAGGGAATTGAACCCTAGACACAAGGATTTTCAGTCCTTTGCTCTACCAACTGAGCTAAGGTGGCCTGACAAAAACCTACGGTTTTTATCAAACCATAAGTTATAGTTGCAATTTAGCAAAGGGCCAAAAAAAAGTCAACCCTTACGGCGGGAAACGGCGATGGCCAGTTCCACTTCGGAGATGCTCACCCCCAGCCGGGCGGCGATCAGATCCGGGGCAAAGCCTGCCCGGAAAAGTTCCATGACCCGTTCGGCAAAGGAAACCTTTGACTCTTTTTTTTCAGCCTCCCTGTCTATAAAAACAGTTCCTGCGGGCGCGGCCGTTTCCCCAAGGGGGTACGTAACAGGCGCAGCGACGGCGGCGGCAGTATCGGCCGGGGGGGCAGGTTCCGGTGGGGAACCTCGCCTTTCAGGCTCGGCGGCAGATTCCGGTGGGGAACCGGTACCCTCCCTGTCCGCAGGGACAGAACTTGGGGGTTCCCGGACGGTAACCTTCATTTGCCGGCCAAGGCTTGAGTAGACCGCATCACTGCGGCCTTTGCGGTCCTGCTCACGGTTCAGAACGGCGATCCGTTTATCCACATCCTCCAACAGTTGCTTGAGGGCGGTGATGCGGTCCTCCACCAGGGTGAGGTTACGGTCGGTGACGGCGTTGATTTCGGCCTTAATTTCGATTGCCTCGTCCTGATAATCCTCCAGGATATTGGCCCTATCGGTACGGCGTTTGATGTAAAGGGTAAAATAGATAAAGAAAAAACCGCAGAGGACCAGACTGGCCCCTGAAAAAATAACCGAAAGCGTCAATTACAGCCCCTCTGCATGGTTACCCGCTAAAATCAATGTTTTTGCCAAGGGCGGGGTCCTGAAAAACCGTGAATTTTCCGCCGGCGGCGGCAGTTTTATCCCCGTCACCGCCATCCCCGGCATCCTTTTCTTCCCCATTCTGCCTTTTGCGGGCATTCTGGTCATTTATCTCCTCCGTGCCCTGCCCGGTATCCTGGGTCTCGTTGACCGACTGGATATGTTCATCGGTGCGCTTCTGCATTTGCAGGGACTGGATGGACTGCTGTATGGCAACCCCTTCCTTTTGCGAGGCCTGGAGTTTACCCACCTTTTCCAGCTGGGTAAAAAGGGTTTGTAAATCAATTGGCTGAACGGCCACCGGACCCCCGCTTTATGTCTTCTTTATTGGTTTCTTCATACTTGACCACCCGGATAAGCCCCTCTTCCTGAACAAATGTGACCGCCTTGTATTCGTTCCGTACATCATCCCTGGCGTCCCGGATAATGATCCGTACCCCCGGGTACACCTTGTCGGAAGCGGAAACCCGCCCCCGCACATCGATATTTTCAAAGGTTTCTTGTATCCGTTTCACACCTTCGTCGGCCTTTTTTACATCTTCCATGAGGGTCTGCCGCCTTTCCATCAGTTCCTGCAAACTGACTTCCTTGTCCTCAGGCAGGGACCCCCGCTGTTTTTTTATGTTGATGAGGGTCTGCAAATTTCGCTGTACCTCCGTAAGTTCCGCCGCGGCGGCTTCCTTACCCCTGGTAAACCTGACCAGTTCATCCTTGCTTTTCGGATCATAGCCCACTTCGCAGATGGTTTCCGAACTGCCGGTGGGGCTGCCCAAAGCCTTGACGTTGATCTCCTCGGTGGCCCGCAGGCGGCCGCCAACGACACGGGCCCGCTTGCCATCGCAGACGATCCGCTTACCGGCGTCCACCTGGGCATTGATGATACCGTCGGATACCACCACCATATTTCCCGCTTCCACCGCGGAATTTTCGATAAACTTGGCCCAGATGGACTTTCCCGCACGGATAATGCCGTTACCCTTGCCGGTGATCCCCTGGTGGACGATGATATCCCCTTCGGCATCCAGTTCCGCCCGTTCAACGGTTCCGCTAACCTCGATATTTCCTGCGGCTTTAACGGAAAAGCCGACCTCCACGTTGCCCTTGATGATCACCGTCCCCAGGAAGATGATATTCCCGGTTTTAAGGTTCACATTTCCCTGTACCTCATAGACCGGTTCCACGTTGATCTTCTCCGCAACTATCACCACCTGGCCGTTGATGTCGGCAAGGATCGTTTCCCCGTCATCCGCTGTGTGGACATTTTTCCCCAGGGGCAGGCCTATGTCCTTGCCGCTTTTCGCGGGGAGGGATTTGCCGGTAACGGTCTTGCCCATGATCCCGACTTCGGGGGCTATCTTTTTTGCCAGGGGCTGATTTTCAACCACGTTCCGAATGATATTGAGTTCCTTGAAGTCGACCTTGCCGTTGTCCCCTTCCCGCAGCTTCGCCTTGGTCGTATCGGTTTCAAAATTGTACTGGATATAGGCGTCCCGACCGTCAACCGCCTTGAGCCCTTCCGCCGCCAGTATCTGTTCCCTGTAGACGGGCCGGTCCGCAAAATCCCGGAGGAAATCCTCCCGAATTCCGTACTGGATTCGGTGGTTCTGCAAATAGCTGATATAGTTCTCGGCGGAAATATCGCAGCCCCCGGGACCGGGGGGAGTCACGGTAATATGGGCCTTCATTTCATCGGCGGAAACCACCACGGAAACCACGCTGTCATTCGCCGCCTGGCGGTTAATGGCGCCGACCTTTACATAGGCGCCGCTTGCTTCCCTGACAATTTTGCTTATCTGGGCCGCATCAACATTCGCGACCCCCCGGCCGGCCAAGGCATGCATGGCTTCCTCATCCACAGCCCGGCGGCCATTGCCTAGGGGAGCAATAACCTTGAGGAGGGCGCCTTCGGCGCGGAGCTGCACAAAGACAGCCCCGTCCTTGTTCTCAATAACAGGAACCGCCGCGATCTGTTCAGTATCGGCGCTGACCGTTTCAGAATTTTTCTTCTGCGCAAGGGTCCGTGCATAGGCATTGATCTTCCATTCCTTTTTCCCGGTGCCAAAAATACCGGGGAAACCCCGTTCGGCAATCTCGTATTCAAGCCGCCTTACCGGAATATCCAGCAGTGTGGCGGCCTCGGATACCGCCAATTCAAGGGTAGCCCCTGAGACTTCAACGGCACGGATGGTTCTATCCTGCTCCAACTGGGCCTTGACAACGCGCTGAAGCTGGGCAAAATCGACCATGGGTACCCCCTTACAGAATACCGGGGAACGCTATGATACTCATAGAATCCCCTTGCGGATATTGGTTAATTTGGAACGGAGGCGGAGAATAGCCTTGGTATGGAGCTGGGACACCCGTGATTCGGTAACCTGCAGCACCTCACCTATCTCCTTTAGGGTAAGATCCTCGTAGTAATAGAGAACCAGTATCTTTTTTTCTTTTTCGGGAAGATCGTTAATCGACTCCACAATAACCCGGCGGATCTCGTCCTTTTCGACAATAACATCGGGATTGAGGCTTGAGGGTGATTCGATGCTTTCCCCGATGGAGACCTTGTCGTTTTCATCCCCGGAAAACCATACATCGTTCAGGGAAAGTATGGAGGTGCCGGATATCTTCATCATGGTTTTGGTGTATTCATCCTCATTCATGCCCATGGATCTGGCAATTTCCTGATCCGAGGCGGTACGCCCCAACTGGGCCTCCAGGGAGCCGATGGCATCCTCCACTTCCCGGGTCTTCTGCCGTACCGAACGGGGTACCCAATCAATGGAACGGAGCTCATCAAAGATGGCCCCCCGAATCCGGGTTACCGCATAGGTTTTAAATTTAACATTTTTATCGGGATCGAATTTGTCGATGGCATCGATCAGACCAAAAACCCCAAAACCCACAAGATCGTCAAACTCAACATTATGGGGCATTCCCACCGCGACTTTGCCGGCCACATACTTTACCAGCGGGGCATATTGTTTGATAAAGGCTTCCCGAATTTTCGGGTCCCGGTTTTGACGGTATTCCTGCCAGAGTTCCTCTTCCGTTTTTTGTTCCAAGGCGTTATCGGCAAGATTATTTCCGAGGACCTTCCCCATAATTATCCCTTTAATCCTTCTTTAGTATATTCTGGATGGCGGAAGCTAATTCCCTGGAATTAAGATTCCCACCCATAGCTTGACCCTTAGTTTCCGGCGGTTTCCTCTCGGCGGGATAGGTAAGCGCCGCCTCGTCTTCCTCTTCATCTTCGGAGGACATGAAAGCCCCCGCCATGGCATCCAAATCCGGCAGGGACTCAAACCCCGAATCCCCCAGGCCCTCCGGGGACATGGGAAGCGGAGCCGGTACAAAACCGGAAGACCCCCCTTTCCCGGGAAGTGAATCATCCCCTCCCTTAGTATAGCTTTCTTTATTATTCTGGTCCATACCCACAGGGGGAGCATCGGAATTGAGGCTTTCCAGGGGGGCCTCTTCCGGAACCGGGACCAGAGGCTCCCAGGGGTAACGCTCCTGGTGTGCGGCGGGCCGCGCTGCGGGTGCGGTCCCGGTGGAAGGCGCGTCAGGCTTTTCCATCAGATCCGAAATATTGCCCAGGTCGTTCTCGGCGCCGTCTTCTCCGGGTGTTACCGCCCCGGCGGGGATGGCATCATCCCCATCATCAACAGAAATATCCACATGAGGGCCGGCGTCTTCCCCCGGGTCGAATTCATCTTCCCCGATGGCGGCGGCGGGTAACAGGAGTTCCGGGAGAAAGCGGTTAATCAACACCCAGATGCCGCCGGCAAGGCCAAAAAAGACCAGGCCAGAGATAAGGGCCCGCAGCAGGGAAATAAGCCCCCCCCCGCCTGAAGCAACCCCTATGAGAAGGGAAAGTATAAAACCTGTCACTGCGGCGATGCCGCTCAACTTCAAATTTATCACCCGCCCGGTCCCTTAGGTACGGCCAAAAAACCGTTTCATCATGGAAGAGAAGCCCCCGGTTTCCCGAAGTTCACTCTTGTCCATCCGCTGTACAATGTGCTGGACACAGAGGCTGGCCTTGCTCTTGGGGTCAATTACCATGAAGGGCCGCTGCCGCAGCACCGCCTGGGAAACCACCTCGTCATTGTAAATGAATCCCAGGTAATCCACTTTGAGGTTGAGGAACTGCCCGGCAATATTGGTCATCCGATCCGCGACTTTCTTCGCCTCGGCGGCGCTTTTTACCCGGTTCACCACCAGTTTAAGCCCCATGTTGAGGCTGTCATATTCGGTGGCGATGATCTTGATGATCCCGTAGGCGTCGGTAATGGCGGTGGGTTCCGGGGTGGTAATGATCACCGCGTCGTCCGCAGCGGCGATGAAATCCAGCACATTGCTGGACACACCGGCGCTGGTATCAATGATGATGATATCCGCAGAGGTAAGGGTGTTGAGCTCTTCGATAAAGTTCATCCGCTCATCCTCGGTGAGGTTGGCGATCTTGGAAAAACCCGAGGCCCCCGCCACGATGGAGATCCCGTAGTCCGTCTCCACCAGAATTTCCTTCATGGTCTTTTGTTTACGGATCACATGGTAGAGGTTGTATTTGGGGATCATGTTGAGCATGACGTTCACATTGGCCAGCCCCAGGTCGGCGTCCATGACTATCACCTTTTTCCCCAGCCGGGCATAGGCCAGGGCCATGTTCACCGAAAGGTTGGTCTTCCCTACCCCGCCCTTGCCGGAGGTAACCGTTATAATCCGGGTCTTCCCCCCGGTGGTCCGCTGTGACGAATCCCCGTTCCGGTAAAAAGGAGCCGTATTCTTCGCAGGGGAATTTGCAGGGTATGCCCTTGCGGACAGGGAGGAACTCCCCCGGGATTCCCCATCGGCGGGGGGACTTTTTGAGGTTAAAAAATCCTCCCCGGATGTTCCGGGGGCCTGGTCCCCGGCGCCGTTCTTCTGTCTGACAATTTCCCGCAGTTTTTCCGCCTGATCTTCCATCCCTATCTCCATTGGTTCTGATCTGATTTATCGACCGGGAACCGTTCCTCAATTTTTTGCCTGTTCACCTTAAATCCTTCAAGATTAGTCAAAAAGTGGACCACATTGGCCCGCTGTATATCGTGGGGCACGGTCTGTCCGTTAGTTATATAGGACACCGATTTTCCTTTTTCCGCAAGGGCGCTGATCACATTTCCCACCCCGGTACTTTCATCCAGTTTGGTGATAAGCACCGACTGATAGTTAAAGGGCTCAAACTGCCGCATGGTTTCCAGCAAATTTCCGGAAGTGGTGCCCGCCGTCATGGCAAGGTGCACTTCCGCCTGGGTTCCGCAGCCGTCAAGGATCTGCTTCATCTCCCCAAGCTTTACCGAATCACGGGGACTTTTCCCAAAGGTATCGATAAGGATGAGGTCTACCCCCTCGCTGTAAAGGGCGAGGGTCTTCCGCAGATCCTCCCGGTTATCCACGTAGGAAACGGGGAAGCCCATGATTTCCCCATAGGCCTCGATCTGGGCCCGTGCGCCGATACGCAGGGCGTCGATGGTGATCATCCGCACCGAAAGGGGATTCACGTCCCGCAGGCCGAATATGGCCGCCAGTTTGGCGATGGTGGTGGTCTTGCCCACCCCGGTGGGTCCCACCAGGATCATGACACGGGGCAGCCGGACCAGGGGTTTTTCCCGGTATATGCTGATGGTCTCCCCAATCCATTCAAGGGCCTTTTCCTGGAGGGCGTCAAAATCCTCCAGGGTTTCCAGGGAACATTCCTTCCGTACCCGTTCAAGTATCCTGGTCTTATAGGCGGGGGAAAAATCGTTCAGGGTGAGGAGCTCTTCCAGCCGGCCTAAATTGGGATGATCCTCCTGGACGGAAGCGGCGGCGGAAATTGTCTCTATTTTTTCGCTGAGACCCTGCAGTTCCTTGAGGATCGTCGGCAGGGCGGAGTTCCCTGTGGCCGCCAAAATCTTCTGCTTTTCTTCCTCAAAGTCCAAGGGTTCGTTACGCGAACCCGGCTCCTTTAAGGCATTGCCCCGGGGAGCGGCCTGGGCCTGGGAAATTCCGCCCCCCGGGGGGAACCCCGAAAAACTTCCCCCGGCGGGTAAGCCGCCGCCGGGAAGGCCCCCGGAGGAACCTGCGCCCTGGTAGCTTATCACCCCGGCGGCGTTCTTCACGTAGTTATTGGGGACATAGCCGGACATTTCAACCCCGTCTTTTGCGCCAAAGCCGAAAAAGCCCCCCATCCGTATGGTCCTTTGGGTGAGTATGATAGCCCGGGCGCCGTACTTTAAGCGGATCTTGTCCAGACATTCATCATGAGTAAGGGCCTGTTCGGTAAATTGCACCATATCCATCCCCTATGCCGCCGCCTGATTTTCGATTTTGATGACCCCCACCGATTCCAGGTTGACATCCTGCACAATCTCGGGGACCGAAAGGATCACCAACTCCGGCAGTTCCCGTTCGGAGGATGATTTTACCAGAGAGCGGGCCGCTGCGGAGCAGAGCACGATGGGGAACCAGCCCTTTTCCTGCACCGCCGCCACGGACCGGGAAAGGGAATGTATCCACGCGGACTGCAGCTGGGGTTCCAGGGCCGAAATAACCCCGGAACTGGTCTCCACCCGGCTGTCGATGATCTTCTGTTCCAGGGCCTGGTCTATGGTCAACACCCGGAGGACCCGATTTTCGTCGGCGTACTGGTGGCATATCTGCATACCCAGGGCCTGCCGGGCCTTTTCCGTCAGGAAGCCCACATCCCGTGAAGCGGGGGCATAATCGGCAATAGCCTCCAGAATGGACACGGTGTTTCTGATGGAAACCCGTTCCCGCAGCAGCCCCTGGAGCACCTTCTGAATCTCCCCAAGGTTTACCACCTTCTGGGCTTCCTCCACCACCGCGGGATATTCCTTCTTGAGGGTATCCAAAATCGCCTGTGTCTCCTGGCGGCCCAGAATATCCTGGGCGTGGCGCTTGATGATCTCGGTCAAATGGGTGGCGATAATCGACGGGGGGTCCACCACGGTGTAACCCGCCCGTTCCGCCTCATCCCGCTTATCCTCCCCGACCCAAATACTGGGAAGCCCAAATGCGGGGTCACGGGTTTTTTCCCCGGCAATCTCGGCGGTAACCGTGCCGGGGTTGATGCAGAGGTAGTAACCCATGCGTATCTTCCCCCGGCCCACATCGACCCCCTTGATCTTGAAGCAGTACTCCGAAGGCTCCAGCATCATATTGTCGATGATCCGTATCCGGGGGATAACCAGCCCCAGGTCCAGGGCGGACTGGCGGCGGACCCCCTGGACCCGCTCCAGAAGCTCCGCCCCCTTGTCCTTGTCCACCAGGGGGATAAGACCATAGCCCAGTTCCAGGGAAAGGGCGTCCAGGGGCACCACCGGGGACATTTCCCCGCCTTCATCCGCAGCCTTCTTGGCCTTGCCCGCAGACTTGGCCATCATATCGTCAAAATCAGCCTTTTTCTTCTGAATACGGCCCACCTGCCAAGCGTAAAACCCAACCAGGGCCGCCATGGGGATAAGTACGTACCAGGGGAAGCCGGGGAGCAGGGCAAAGCCCAGGAGGACCACCGCGGCAATCCAGTAGACCTTGGCGTCCCGTGAGAACTGGATAATCACCTGTTCCCCCAGGTCGCCGGGGGCGGCGGCCCGGGTCACCACGATACCCATGGCGGTGGACACCAGCAGGGCCGGGAACTGGCTCAAAAGGCCGTCACCCACGGTGAAGGAAATATAGTTACTTACGGCCGAGGTGATAGGCTCCCCGTGGATGGCCACCCCGATGATGATCCCCCCCAAGACATTGATCACGGTGATAAAGATACCAACCTTGACGTTCCCGCTGATGAATTTGCTCGCCCCGTCCATGGCCCCATAGAAGTCAACTTCCTGCTGCAGATCCTTTTTGCTTTTCTTCATCTCCTCTTCGGTGATGGAACCGGAGTTAAACTCCGCCTCAATGGCCATCTGCTTGCCGGGCAAGCCGTCCAGGGCAAACCGGGCGGCCACTTCCGAAACACGGGTGGCCCCCTTGGTGATAACCACCACCTGCACCGCAATAATCACGATAAAGATGATAAACCCCACCACAAGCCCCTCGGTTCCCTGGGACCCACTGGGTCCCTTGGAGCCCACCACAAAAGAGGAAAAGGCCCGGACCATGCGGCCGTCAAACCGTTCCCCCATGGTCAGGATCAGCCGGGTGGAGGAAACGTTCAGGGCCAGGCCGAAAACCGTCACCACCAACAGTATGGTGGGGAAGAGGTTAAAATCGGTGGCCTTTTGGGTATACATCACAATAAGCAGGATTAAAAGCGAAAGGATCAGGTTCAGGGCCATAAAGGTATCCAGCATCACCGTGGGGAGGGGGACGATCAGCATAATCACTACCGTGACAACCCCCAGGGGAATGAGCATATCCCGGATATTCCCAAAGGGATTTCTGTTTCCACCCGTGCCGCCTTCCCGGTTTTGCCTTAATGGGTCAGACATTTTTTATTACTCCAATTATACCGTTCATTATCACCCTTAAGCTCCCACACCCGCAGCTTCCGCAGTATCCGCCTCGGCGGCGTTTGCCCTGGCGGCAGATGCGGCATCCGCCGCGGCCTTATTCCGGGCCCGCCGCTCTTCGTTAATGTGCATTACCTTGCTTAAGACCGTGGCAACCACCGTCCAGTAGGCTTCGGGGATGATGTCCCCCACCTCGGTCTCCGCGTATAAGGCCCGGGCCAGGGGCCGGTTCTCCACGATGGGAACCCCGTTGTCCTCTGCGATCCGGCGAATCCGAAAAGCCATCTCATCCTCCCCCTTGGCGGTTACCTGGGGAGCGCTCAGGTTGCTGCCCATGGTATATTCCAGGGCAACGGCGAAGTGGGTCGGGTTTGTGATCACCACATCCGCCTTGGGCACATTGACCGCCATATTTCGGGTCATGATCTCCCGCATGCGGCTGCGGAGCCGGGACCGCACATGGGGGTCCCCTTCGTACATCTTCCGCTCTTCCTTTACCTCTTCCCTGGACATCTTGAGGGATTCCCGGTATTTCCAGCGCTGGAACATAAAATCCGGTATGGACAGGGCCAGCAGCAGGAGCGCGGAGATGATGAGCATCTTCGCCGCAAGGCCCGCCACGGTACGGAGACTTTGCCCGATGTCAGCAACCTTCTGCAAATTAGTCAGTTTCTCAATATCGGAAGTGATAAGGATATAGGCCACAGAGCCGATAATCGCCATTTTGACAATGGATTTGAAAAAGTTAAAAAGCCCCTCCATGGAGAAGAGGGTCCGCTGAAAATACTGGCCGAACCGGGGGAGGATCCGGGTAAAGTCCGGGGTCAAAGGCTTGGTGGTAAAGAGGAAACCCGTCTGTACCAGGTTTGAGAAAAGCGCCGACACCACCGCAACGGTGAGCACCGGCAGCACCAGTTTGATAAAATAGGAAAAAAAGACCCCCGCCACAACCCGGTCCCTGGTGGGGTCCAGCTCCACCGCACGGAGCATGAAAAACCTGATCATCTCCACACAGGTCCTGAGCATCCAGGGGGCAAAAAACACCAGGGTCAGGGCCGGCAGTAACAGCCCCAGTGCGCCGATCAGCTCCTGGCTCTTGGCAACCCGCCCTTCCTCACGGGCCTTCTGTATCTTGTATTCCGAAGGCTCCTCGGTACGGCCCTCATCTTCTGCGGCAAACCACTGAAGGTCGATGGCCAGAGCGGCTTTCAGGTCAGAAGAAGAATTCAACCGCAAAGGCGAAGAAGGCGAAAAAGAAGAGAAGAATTTAACCACGAAGGGCACAAAGGACACAAAGAAAGAAAAAAAGAAAGGAAGGATGACCCATGTCTCTTTTATCCTTTCTTCTTCTCCCCTTCGTGCCCTTTGTGTCCTGGAACCTGTGGTTCCTTGTGGTTGATCCTTCTTCCTCTTCATCTTTATGATCATGCCCCGCCCCCAATCTGCTGCCCGATTTGGATGTAGAGGCTTTCCAGGCTGGTGAAGCCGGCGTCCACTACCCTGCCGAAGGCGTCCATCATGAAGGGAAGGGTGGCAAAGATGAGGAGGAAGGCTACGGTGATGGAAATGGGGAATCCCTCTGAAAGGATGTTGATCTGGGGGGCGGCTTTGGAGATAAGCCCCGTGGCCAGGGAGGTGAGGAAGAGGGTACCCAAAATCGGCATGGATATGATGATGGCATCCATAAAGAGCCGGGAAAGTCCCGCCAGGAGCATCCCCACAACCTGTTCGCGGCCTTCAACCAGGGAGACGATGTTGATGGTCTGGACCGAGCGCCAAAAACCGCCGAGGAAAAGCTGCTGGAAGCCCCCGGTGGACAGGAACATCAGCATGGCTACCAGGTTGAGGTACTGGCCCATGAGGGGGTTTTCAATCTGTGCCAGGGGATCGAAGGTTTCCGATGCGCCGAAGCCCATTTGCAGGGAGAAAAACTGACCCGCCGTGGAGAAGGCGGCAAAAATCAGGGTTAAATAAAACCCCGTGATGATCCCGATGATCCCTTCACCGATGACAAGAAAGACAAAATTGAGCCCGTAGGGGGCAAGGTCCCAGCCGGCGGCCAGGGCCGAGGGAAAAGCCGCATAGGCGGCGAAGCCCGCCAGGGCAATCTTTGCCACCTGGGGAATGGCATCCGAAGAAATGAGGGGTGATATTTCGATGATAGCCAGAGCCCGCACCGCAACCAGGAGAAACGCGGGGGCCGCCGCTAAAATTTCATTGAGCATCACTTCTTCAATCACCCTTCAAAACTCCTTATACATAATGAGCGATGACGCCTACCGCGCCATAGCCGGAATCTGCTCGAAAAGCCGCACCGTATAATCCCCCAGGTTGGCGAACATCCAGCCCCCCAGGAAAGCCAAAACCAACAGGATGGCGATGACCTTGGGCACAAAGGTCAGGGTCTGCTCCTGTATCTGGGTGGTGGCCTGTAAAATGGCAACCACGAGCCCCACCACAAGGGCGGAAAGCAACAGGGGCGAGGCCAGCATGATCACCTCAAAAATGCCACCCCGCAGAAGGGTGGTAATATCGCCGGTACTCATACGAACGAACGGACCAACTGATCCGTCAAAAGTCCCCATCCGTCCACCAGAATAAACAGAAGGAGCTTGAAGGGCATGGATATCATCACCGGGGGAAGCATGATCATACCCATGGACATGAGGGCGCTTGCCACCACCATGTCAATGATGATAAAGGGAATAAACAACAGTACCCCTATCTTAAAGGCCACCGTAAGTTCGTTCAGGATAAAGGCGGGGATAAGCACGTAGGTGGGGACATCCGCCAGGGTTTCCGGCCGGTCGAGCCCCCGCATGGACATAAAAAGCCGGATGTTTTCCGGCCTGGTCCGCATCTGACTGTACATGAAGATACGCAGGGGGGCCTCCGCTTCCCGGTAGGCCTCCTCCACGGAAATATTGCCCGCCGCCATGGGCTGCAGGGCGTTATTGTAGATCGTTTCCAGGGTTGGCCACATGATAAAGGCGGTCATAAAGAGGGCTATCCCCATGAGTACCTGGTTGGGGGGCGCCTGCTGGAGGGAAAGGGCCCGTTTGATAAAGTCCAGAACGATGGAAATACGCAGGAAGCTCGTCATCAGGATGATAAAACTGGGGGCCAGGGACAGGACCGTGAGGAGCAGCAGAATCTGGAGGGAAAAGGCCACCTCCTGCCCGGTTGCCGGGTTCCGCACCGCCAGATCGATAAAAGGGATCACCGGCGCCGGGGGAGTCGGAATATTCATGGTCCCCTGGGTGGAGAGGTCCGGAAAAGGCTGGGTCTGGGCTTCCGCAGGGGCCGGCATGACAATAGCGGCTAAAACAAAAAAGGCCGCAAACAGCACGGGGGGAATGGACTTCTTCATACTACAGCCCCTTAAGCCGCTCACGGCGTTTACGGATATTATCCGGCGGGGAACCTCGGCCTAGGGCCTCGGCGGTAGGTTCCGGAGGGGAACCCTGGTCCAGGCCGGCCCCGGCGGATGGTTCCGCACCCGGCGCCCGGCCGTTCCCGGCAGAACCCAAACGGCGGAGCATGGCCCTAAAGTCCAAAAAACGCCCCGGCGCGGCTTCCGCGTTCCTGCGGGATTCCTCAAGGAGCATGGCGTCCACCGCCTCCTGCTCCTCAAGTTCCGCTATAAGATTAACCCCGCCGGCGCCGGCCCCGACAAGCCAGGCCCTGGTCCCCACACTCACCACATGGGCAAAACGGTTTTGCCCCAGATGGGCGCTGGCAAGGACCCGCAGGTGGGAGTCCCGCTGCCCGGCGGGACGGACTGCTTTTTTAAGAAAATAGACGATCCCGTAAATGGCCGCGGCCGCAAGGATAAGTACCAGGATCATACGCAGGATAATAAAAAATGAAGCGGGCCCCTGAACAGCGGGCGCCCCCGGAAGGGCCTCCCCCAGGGTCAGGGACTGCTCAGCGGCCAGGGGGTCCCGCAGAACAGTACCGGCCTCCGCAGGGCCTTCACCGGCGGGGGCCGCCAATCCCGGCTCCTGACTTTGGGCGGACAAGGGAGGTATGGATACAAAAAAGCCGCCGATCAATGCGATCATGAAAATCGCGACAGCAATGCGAACAATATTATGAGGATGCCGTGCAGACAGGTTCAGTTTTTCCCCTCCCAAGTACAAACTGACTTAATAAACTATATCACATATCATAAAGTTTAGCCAGGCCAAACTTTTTTAATAGGGTTGTCGAACAACTCTAATCTAAACCACTCATCCTTTCCATTGGGCTGACAATTTCCGTGACCCGGACGCCGAAATTTTCATCGATGACCACCACTTCGCCCTTGGCGATAAGTTTGTGGTTTACCAGGATATCCACGGGTTCACCGGCGAGTTTGTCCAATTCGATGATGGTCCCTTCACCCATCCCCAGAATTTCCTTGATAAGCTTCCGGGTACGGCCCAGCTCGACGGTCATCTCCATGTACACATCCATGATGAGACCGATGTTTCCCGCTTCCTGTTGTGTCGGCCGGGAAACCAGGCCGGGGAACTGCACCGACTGTACATTGGTCGGCTGTCCCATCATATTGTTCATACTGTTCGCCGGCATGCCGCCCCCTGCTGCGCCGCCTGAATCCCGGCCGTTTATGGCGGAGTTAACCGCAGCCGCCGGGTTCAGTGCCCGGGCAATATCTCCCGCAGCCGAGGGCCCAAGTATTTCCCACAGCTGATTTGCCTGACCATCCCCCAGATCAAGCTCATAGGCGGCAGCAAAAAAATCCCCCCCGGGAAGGGCCGCAACCGCCTTGAGTACGGTGGTTGCCTCCGGAGGCACATGGGCAATGGGCTTCTTGCCGGTTTTTTCCGTCAGGGCGCTTATCTGGGAACCCACCATGGTCCCCACCGCTTCGCCGATAACCGACATGGCCATCTCGTCAAGCTCAATGTTTTCCTCTTTGTTAATAAGCCCCGCGATAGTCTTTGCGGCAGCCTCGCCCAGGAGGAATATATGTTCACCGGAAAAACCGGAACTGAAATCCGCTTTAACCACCGTTACCGTGTCAGGAAGCTGGGTCAGGAATGCGTCACGGTTGGTAAAGCTCCCCTGGGGGCCCTTAAGGGTAACCGTGGCGCCGGTTATGCCGCTCAGAGCAGAAGACTGGGCATCCACGGTGGAAGAAAAGAAACTTTGAAGGGCCTGTTTTTCCGCGTCGAAACCCTCCCCGCCCGAAGGGGCGGTCCCCCCCGATCCCGTACCAGGAGCATCGGCGCCTGCCAACAGGGCATCTACTTCATCCTGCGAAAGAGCGCTGTCGCTCATAATGAATCCTCCCCATTAGCCGCCAGTTCTGCAAATTCATCCTGTCCAACTTCGGCGATTTTTTTGATGATCTGTACCGCCATCTTTTTTCCGATAACACCGGGGCGGCACAGAAATTTCTTTTTACGGCCAATGTTAAGGGAATAGGTATCCTCAACACGGGTATTAAGCCTCACCACATCCCCCACCTGAAGGCCCAACACGTCCTTAATGGGCACCTGTATCTTTCCGATCTCGGCTACCACATCAACATCAACGGTTGAGAGCTTTTCCTTGAGTACATTGAGGTTTTCCGTGGTGGCCCCCCGGCGTACCGAAGAGTACCAGAACTGGGCGGAAAGTTTTCCGATGATGGGCTCAATGGTAATGTAGGGGATACAGAAGTTCATCATCCCCTCAACATCCCCTATTTTAGTTTCCAGGGTCACCAGAACCACCATTTCCGTAGGGGGCACGATCTGGGCAAACTGGGGATTGGTGTCGATCTGGCCCAACCGGGGCCGCAAATCAAGTACCGTGGTCCAGGCTTCCCGCATATTCCCCAGAATGCGGACGATGATCCCCTCCATGACGGACGTTTCGATATCGGTCAGTTCATGGGTATCTTTGGTTCCCTCTCCGGGTCCGCCGAAGAGGCGTTCGATAATGGAAAAGGTGATAGCCGGATCAATTTCCAGAATGGCGTTTCCCTTGAGGGGGTCCATGTTGATGATCGCCAAAGTGGTGGGGGTGGGAATTGAACGGATAAATTCTTCATAGGTAAGCTGATCCACCGAGGCCACATGAACATGGATCATGCTGCGAAGGGTAGCGGAAAGGCTGGTGGTGGTCAGACGGGCAAAGGTCTCGTGCATGATCTGCACGGTACGGATCTGTTCCTTGGAGAATTTGTCGGGACGCTTAAAGTCGTATATTTTGATCTTGCGGGTATCTGCGGCGGGCCTGAAATCCTCAGGCTCCGTATCCCCGGCGTTTATTGCGGTGAGAAGTTGATCTATCTCGTCCTGCGACAGAACTTCGGTCATTATTTACAAAATCCCCTATCCTATTGTAACTATATTACACGAAGTATGCAAGCGGCCAAGCCCGGTTACCTTCTACATCTCCAGAACATCTAATCTATTGAACAATATCTTCCGGGCCTTGGTGGTGTCCAGTATCTCGGTATTAAGACGTTCCCGAATTTCATTCTGCAGCCGCAGTTCGTTCTCCGGAAGAAGATCCGCCGGGGTCTTGCTGCTGAAATACCGGCGTACCCAATCCCGCATCTCAAACTGGTAGGCATTAAGATTTGACGCGGTCGCGGCATTACCATTTTTATCATCGTAACCGATGAGCACCTCCACGGTGACGGTGACGTTTGGGTCCCTGGTCCGGGTAGTCACCGCTCCGATCAGGTTATACCAGGCATATACCGGCCGCGTTCCCATATAGGCATTGGTGGGGTCTGTTATGGAGGTCTGGGATTGGCCGCCCTTGTTCAGGATATTAAAGGTGATAACCGCGACGGTTACAATGAAGATCAGCGCCCCAAGTCCTATGGCTGCAAATTTGAGTATGGTGGGCAACAGGACTTTCAGCCCGGCGCCTCTGCCTTTTTTAGGAGCGGCGCCTTTTTCACCATCGGCCGCGGCAGCTTCGCCGCCTGCGTTTAGATCCAGTTCATCACTATCAGACATGCCCAACACCTCCCCTTATCATAAATGCCCTTCGTCTAAAATAATAACATCCACCCGGCGGTTGTACGCACGGCCTTCTGCGGTATTGTTTGTGGTTACCGGCATGGTAGCCGCAAAGCCCGCAACCTGGAACCGCTTCTCATCTACTCCAATATCGGTAAGATAGTGCAGTACATTTATAGAGCGGGCGGTAGAAAGTTCCCAATTCGATTCCCAGGGACCGGCGGGGTCTATCGCCACATCATCCGTATGCCCTTCGATACGGAACTTATGGCCCCGGAGTTCATCGGAGGCCAAAAGGGTCCCCAGCCGCAACAGTATGTCGCGGGTCTGTTCAATGTTTATCCGGGCGCTGGCGGGGCCGAAAAAGGCGTCCGAGGCAAGGCTTATCACCAGCCCCCGTTCGTCATGGGTAATCTTGACCTTGTTTGATCTGACTTCGGGGTTAAAAAGACTCACCGCCTTTTTCAGGGCGGTTCCCAGGGAGCGGCCTTTTTCCATTGACGGGAGGGTCATCATCGTACTGCCCATACTCGCCATTTTCCCCTCCGAGAGGGTCTCCCCCCCGGTCCTTGAGCTAAGACTCGCCTGCCCCATCATGGATGCGGAGACCGCCTGGGCAGTCGCGGTAGAAGCTTCATCGGGGTTGAAAAAGATGACGAAGAAGCAGAGCATGAGGGTAACCATGTCCGAATAGGTGGTGAGCCACTCCTGCCCGGTGGGTCCCCCGCCGCCGTCTTTTTTCTTTCTAGCCATCTTTCAATACTTCTTTTTCAACTGCAGCCCGGTCCTTCGGGCTGAGGTAGGCAAGGAGCTTCATTGCCAAAATACGGGTATTGTCCCCGGCCTGTATGGAAAGGACCCCTTCGATCACCATTTCCCTGGCCGAACTTTCCTTGGCATCCTGGCCCCGGAGTTTTGCCACAAAAGGGACCATGATGAGGTTTGCAACCATGGAGCCGTACAGGGTGGTTACCAGGGCCATGGACATGTTCGGGCCGATGGCGGCCTTGTCTTCCAGGTTCCGCAACATACCCATAAGCCCGAGCACCGTGCCCAGCATTCCAAGGCCGGGGGCCAGGGCACCCCACTGGTTGATAAGGTTATGCTTGCTGGCATGGCGGCTCTCCATCTGGCTTAATTCCATTTCCAGAAGGTCCCGGATAATTGTCGCATCCGTACCGTCAACCACCAGGCGCAGCCCCTTCTTCATAAACTCATCATCCAGATTTTCAAGCTCGTCCTCAAGGGCCAGGAGCCCTTCCCGGCGGGCCTTTTCGGAGAATTGCATGAGATTGGTGATAATGCCCTTCTCATTAAACTGGGGCACACGGAAAACGCGGCCAAAAATACTCCAGATGCCCAAACCTTCCACAAGGGGATAACTCAGCAGCAGGGCGAAATAGGAACCGAGAATGACCAGGAGGAGGGATGGCGCGTCCCAAATCATCGCAAGCGGCTGTCCGGCGACAAGGATGGCGAATACCACCATGCCCAGGGCGCCGAAGATCCCAAGAAAACTCCCTAAATCCATACTGTGTTACTCCTCGCCCATGGACGGAAAAAGCCGGCGGCGGTATTCTTCGATTCTTTTCAGCACTTCCTCCACCCCTTCCTTTACGATGAGCTTCTTCCCCGAAAGCAGCACCAGGGTGGTATCGGGATGGACCTCAATGGATTCAACTTGATGGGGATTAAGGTAATACTCCATCCCGTCCAGCCTGGTTACTTTGATCATATATTACCAATACTACCAAACTACCGCTTTAAGGTCAGCAACTCTTGCAGGAGCTGATCCGCGGTCTGTATGGTACGGGAATTCGCCTGGAATCCCCGCTGGGTGACGATCATGTCCACGAACTGTTCGGCCATATCCACATTGGACATTTCCAGGGCCCCGGAGACGATCTTCCCCTTGCCGGCAATCCCCGAAGGACCCACATTGGCGGCGCCGGAGTTGTTGGACACCCGGTAGGTGCTGTCCCCGGCCTTTTCAAGCCCCCCCTGGTTGGAGAAACTGGCCATGGCCACCTGTCCCAGGTCCCGGCTGGAACCGTTGGAATAGATCCCGGTGATAACCCCCCGTGAATCTATCGTAAAGTTATCGAGGTAGCCCATGGTACGGCCGTCCTGGACCACCGCCTTGGAGGAACTCTGCTCCGAATACTGGGTGATGGAGTTGGTAAAGCCCCCCACCGTACCCAGGTTGAGGGTGAATTGCTGCCGCACCGGGGCGCCGTCTGCGCCGGGGGTGGCCCCCGGTACGTCAAAGGCTACATTCATCAGCACCTGGCCGCCTTCCCCAGAGGCGTTCCCCTCCGCATCCACGGCGCTTAAGAGGGTGCCCCCGTTGGAAAAGTTCACGACGAACTGCGCGGGGCCTCCCGCTGCGGGAGCTTCCGCCCCCAGGCCGATGGAGGTGTTGGTGGGCACTTCGCCCTCCCCGTCCACTGCGACCAGGGCGTTCCAGCTATTGTTCACGCCGGGCACCCGGGTAAATTGTACTTGTAACAGGTGCTGCTCCCCAAAGCTGTCGTAGATTTCAATCGCCGTCCGCCAGGTGGCCTGGGCGATCTGGAGTTCATTGGCGTCCTCGGGGATTTCCGGGATGCGTTTGTCCAGGTTACAGGCAAAGTTGACCAGGGTGGTTTCATGGGCGGGGTCCTTGCCCCCCACGGGGATGATAATATCTTCAAGCTGGCCGGAAGCATCGATGAAGGACTGCCCCATCACTTCCCGGGCCAGCCAGCCCTTCACTTTCATACCATTGGCGGGGTTCACCATGGTGCCCCCCTCGTCAACGCTGAAGGCCCCGGCGCGGGTGTAGAGCATATCCCCCCCGTCTTCCAGTACGAAGAAGCCGTTGCCTGTAATGGCCAGGTCCGTGCCGTTGCCGGTGGTTTGCAGACTCCCCTGTATGTGGAGGGTATCTATCGAAGCGATGGACATCCCCAGGCCTATTTCCTTGGGGTTTACGCCCCCCAAATCCGCAGTGGGACGGCTCGCGCCCTGGGTCTGCTGGTACAGGATATCCTGAAAATTCACCCGCCCCCGTTTGAAGCCGGTGGTATTGATATTGGCAATATTATTGCCCACAACGTCCATTCTGGTCTGATGATTCTGAAGTCCGGACACGCCGGAAAACAAGGATCGCATCATATAATATTGCCCCCTTAATCCTCAAATACCTTGGTTACATTATTCCAGTCGTAGTAATTTCCGTTTACCATAACCTGGGGATTCGCACCCCGGGTTATTGCCTTTACGGAGCCCTGGATGATCTCGTCCCCCTGGGTAAGTTCCACGGATTTTCCCAGGGCGGAGCTGGCTTCCGAGCCGGAGAGCAGTTCCGTAAGCCTGGCAAAATCCCCGGCCATGCCGGTCATCTGTTCCAGGGTAGAAAACTGGGCCATCTGGGCGATGAATTCCTTGTCCTCCATGGGGGCGGAAGGGTCCTGATAGGAAAGCTGGGTAATAAGGATCTTTAGAAAATCATCCTTCCCAAGATTTTGCTGGGGATTTCTCCCCTGATTGATTTTACCGTTGTGCTCGGTGACAAGTCTTTGTAAATCCGTCTTATCCTTTGCACTAAGAACCGATTGAAGCGCCATGTCCATGTATTTAACTCCCTATATCAGCATATTGACTGAAATTTGCCCATTCCCTGGCTTCATTCCGTTAACCGCAGCAGCGGCCCACGGGGTATCCGTTCTTTCTGTTAAGGCATCGTATTGGGAAGATGCCCGCTCCGCGGCAAAGCGTTCCGAAAAGAAGGGGCTCGCTTCCCCCTCATTCCACTGCTCTCCCGCGCCGCCGCTGCCGTTCCCCGAGGCCAGTGACATCTCAAGGTCCGCGCCCTCAAAGCCCGATTCCCTGAACGCCTGCTCCAGGGAAGAAACTTCCCGCTCAAATGCCCGCAGGGCCTCGTCGCTTTCCACGATGATGTGCCCCGTTATCTTGTTGTCGGCCATTTCAAGACGTATCTTTACATTTCCCAGAGACTCAGGCTTGAGGGAAAGTTTGATGGTCCCCTCCCCGCCGTCCTTTAGGACCACCGAAGCATGGCGGACGATATCGTTGTTGAGGTTTTGATGCAGTTCCCGGGCTAAAATGTCCTCGAACGCCTGGGAAGCGGTTTTTTCGCCCCCGGTGGCCGCGCTTTCGCTGCCCCGGTCGCCGGAGCGCAGTTCCACGGTCAATTCGGTTTCCCGCGAACCCACCGGGGGGCGGGCCTCATCGGCATGGCCGGCTTCCCGGACCGCCTGGGCATCCGCCCCTGCATCCCGTGAACCGCGGAAATCCTGCACTTCCAGGGATACCCGATCCCGGCGTTTGTCCCGGTTTTTGGCTTCCCCAAGGCGATCCTTACGGCCCCCCTCATTGTCCGCCAAGGCCTGTTTTTTCATTCCCGTAAAGGAGGCTTCTTTTTCAAGACCCCGCTGGAAATTCGGCGCATCCTCAACAATGCCCCGGAAACCCTTCCGGTCCCGGCTCCTGGCATCTTTCAGGCTTCCGCCGTCCTCGCCGGGTGCACTTTCCTTGCCAGGGGCCTCCGCCCCTCCGGCCGTTTCAAGGCCCAAATAAGCCCTGATATCGCCAAAGACGGCAAGGCCCTCTTCCGTGGCCGGGAACTGCCCCTCGCTGCTGACCTGAAGCATGGCAAGCGCCGCAGCCCAGGCTTCTTCACTATCATCTGAATTTCCCCCGGGAGGAATTTCTTCCTCAAAGGGCGCTGTACCCGGCTCCATGCCAAAGCGGCCTAAAAGCAGGCCCCCTTCGCTCAAAGCACTTTCTTCATCTAATTCGGGAAAATTCTCAAGCAATCCCGAATCCCCTGATTTTTTGTTCCGGGATAAAGCGCGGGGGGAATTGATTGCGGCCTCCGGGTCATTTTCTTCCGGCCCGATCTTTTCAGGCCCCCCCTTTCCGCCGGCCCTTTTTCCCGCCGGCCCTGAAAATTCAGGGGAGAGGCCCCCTTCGCCGTCTTCCAATTTGCTCCGGCCCTCTCTTTCAAGACCGGAGACATCGTTTTTGGCATTTTTGAGCAGTCCCGCCAGAATTTTGGCAAACATGCTTTCATCCTCCACGGAGCCGCCGCTTTCCTCAAGGCTGCGGTCGTTTTCCACGACCCCAATGCCCTGCCGGCTCTCCATGGCGGCTATGTCCGAAGATACTGTTTGGGGGGATATTATCATCACCGCCCGGCCTCCTCATCGTTCTTTTTAAGGATGATTCCGGGCAAATCGGGGGAAAACCTAAAAGTTTTTCAAACCTTTAGGTTCTAGTTCAGAGTGGGGGGCCTGCTTGCCATCTTGCGCTGCAATTCCGCCACCCGTTCCGGCGGCATCAGCGACATCCAATAGGATACGATGGAAGTGGTCCCTTCCGCCTGAGCAATTTCCTCGGTCTTCCGGAATATATCGATAGCGTCCTGATCGTCCATCGCGGTAATGATGCCCACCGCTCGCTCCGGGGGCATACCGTTCAGTAATCGGGCGTTCTGCTCGACATTCCTTTCTTTAGTTTCGGTTTCCCGGACCAAAGCATTAAACGAATTCTCCCGTTCATCCTGCGCTTTTTCCCGTTCCTCAAGTCCCTGGACCTTTTGCTCGAATTCGCCGTACAGGCCCTGCAGCTGCTGCCGCTCGTTATCCATCTCCCGGCGCTGGAGTTCCAGGGCCTCAAGGCGCACCGCAAGCCGTTCAGCATCCAGAGAAATGGTATCATCAAAGGGAACTGCCGACGCCGACCGCCCTTCCCGCCCGAATAAACGGTACACCGGGGCCAAAGTGGTCTTAACATCTATCACATTAAGATAATCGAACCAGACAATACCGCCGGCGGCCAAAACTACAATAAGAAGTATTAAAACAACAACCCGTCCCAAAATTTCCCCCTCCCTTATTAATACATAATCGTCAAAAACGTAAACTTTTATAAAGAATAACCGTAATTCCCAAAAAGTTAAATAAGGGAAGATGCTTACCGCAGGGGTCCCAAGAAAACGCTACAAAAATATTTTATTTTTCCGATGTTAATTATACAAATGATTATTTTTTGGGAGGAGTTTACAAATGAAACAATTCGTGCTGCTCGGTGTAGTCGTTCTGCTGGTAATGCTCATGGGCTCTCTCATGCTGACAGACAACCTGTTTTTGGGGTCCATGGCATTTTCCGAGGATTCTGAATCCACGGTGGAAAAGGCGGCGATTAAAGAAGACGTTACGGAAGCGGAGTCGGAGGATACCAAGCGGTTTGCCAGGTACTCAGGATACATCGACCGCCTCCGGGGTACCAGCGAGACGGAGGGAAAGACTACCAGGAACTAAAGTGGGCTGAGATGCCGGGCGTTTGTTCAAAAACAGCGGACGCACGGAGCATTGCCTCTTCCATCGCCCGTCCTCGCAACTGCAAAGCTCCGCTTCGCAGTTGCTGCGGGTTCGCGATGTTCAGAGTCAACGCTCCGTGCGTCCGCTGTTTTTGCATCAAAGGTTATGGGATTAAAATAAAGGCCGGTCTCTTGCGAAACCGAGCGGGTCAGCGGCTAAGCAGCGCCATCACCGCGCTTCCCAACACATAGCAACCAGAGGCAGGCAGGGGGAGGGCGGCACACGCCCGAATGAATTTCTGGGCGTCCCCGCCGAAGAGACAAGCGAAGCGCAGGCTCGCAGGCGGACTCCCCCAGTTTCATTCGGGTGGGGGACGCCCTCCCCCTGCCTGTCTACGGCTGCACCCCCAGCAGTTCAATCCGGGCCTTCACGTTATCCAGCCGGTCCCGGTTCAGCACCCCCCGGCGGCAGGGGGTGCCGGGGATTTCTTCTACCTCGTAGGAGCCCCGGCTGATGAATCTCTTCCCCTCCCCTTCGGTAAACCAGTACACCAGGGCGATATTTTCGTCGGTAAGCTCGATGGCGTTGATCCCCTTGCGGCCGATGGCGCAGCCGGCATTAAAAAGGCAGGGTACGGGGAGCTCGTCCCCGTAGAGGCTGGCCCGCAATACGTCCCGCCGCTCCGAGCGTTTGAGCTTCCCCAGTTCCTGCCGCAGGGTCTTAACTTCAACGGCGATCCGATCCCGGGCCTCGCCGGTTGCGGCGGGGTAATCCCGGCAGAGCCGTTCGATCTCAAATTTGATGTAGTCAAAGCGGCCCAGAGAAGCAAAAAGAGAACGGTGGGTGTGGCCGATAACGGAAATACAGTTGTTTTCCAGGGAAAAACGGTAGGCGCTTTTTTCCACGCTGAAACGCCGGTAGGGGCTGCGGGCGGAGGAGATGTTCCGTATGCCGAAGGGCTTAAGCACATAGCGGACGCCCGCCCTGAGGATATGGTTGAAATCCCGGTAAAGCCTGGATGACTGGTGGCCGTGGTACACATAGACCGGCAGATGTCCCGTTTCGATGCGGACCGCGCTGTACAGGGGATAGGGGTAGTTCTTCTCAAAGAGGAGCCCCTCGTCGTGGTTACCGATGATCTTGTAGAGCCGTTTTTCCGCGGCAAACCGGTCAAAAATCCTGAACATCCGGGGCCAGTTCTCAAAGATAGACGAAAGGAAATGGCGCTGTAATTCTTCGATGTCCCCGTTCAGTACCAGATACCAGCCGCCTGGGAGGTAATACTTTTCCAGCAGGGTGATAAGGAGCTCCCCGTTCGCCATAAGGTCGTCCCGGCGGCCGACTCCCATGTGGAAATCGCCGATCACCAGCACCTTGCCCCCCGAAGCTATGTCCAGCACCGCCGCAGGGTTGAACCGGGGGCTTATCATGTCTGAAAAAAAAACCGAATCGCCCTTTTTTTTCATTTGTCAAGTAGTATACGCCATTAAAACGGCGTATACTACTACGTTAGACGATATTAAAACATCGTCTAACGCCGTTGTTTGTGCCATTGAAACGGCACAAACAACGTTATTTGGGGGAAATGTCTTGTTTTCTTCCCTCTGTGTCCTCTGTGGTTAATTTCTTCCCCTACTCCACCGTCGCAAAGGCCCGCGTAGGCGAGCCGCCGAAGCCCCGCAGGTTCAGGGGTACGGCGGTAAAGGTACAGCTTTCGTATTTCAGCAATTCCTCCGGGAAGATCAGTTCTTCCGCCAGCCATAGGCCGGCGCCCAGAAAAGCATTATGGCAGGGCAGGCTGGTCCCTTCGTACCAGCCGCCCATGGAGAGGCCGTCGGTGCCGACCCCTTTTACCCCTTTGGCAATGAGCAGCTCCGCCCCTTCTTTGGTCATCCAGGGCCAGTCGTGGCAGTATTCGGCGGAATGGCTGCGTTTGCGGGCCCAGCCGGTGCAGCAAAGGACAATATCCCCCTTTTGAACCTTCGCCAAATGTTTTTCCAGATGTTCAGGCCCGATACCGGTACGGGCCGCGATACCCGTCAGGTTGACTATCCAGGCCCTGCCGATAAAAGCGTCCAGGGGGATTTCGTCGATGGTCTTCCCCTGGGGGACAAAGTGATAGGGGGCGTCCAGATGGGTACCGGTGTGGACATTCATGTTGATCCGCTCCGTGACAGCCCCGCCGTTGACGTGCACATCTTCAAGGGTGAATTCAGCAAGGCCATGGGTAGGCCAGGCCGGGCAATTATGGTACAGGGGAACCGAAAGATCAAAATATTTCATGGCGCCTCCTCATGGGGATTATTACCCATGATTATAACATGATATATTAAAGAAATGACCATCTGGTTTGCCACGGGAAATGCCCACAAAAAAGCTGAACTTGCCGCAGTCTTGCAGGAACATGAAATCCGCATCCCCGCCGACGCGGGCATCGAATTTGACCCGGAAGAAACCGGCGCCACCTTTTTGGAAAATGCCCTTATCAAGGCCCGCGCCCTTTATCGCCTGACCGCAGAAAAGGGCCTGGCAGACCCCATCATCGCCGATGATTCGGGGCTTTGCGTGGACGCCCTTGGCGGCCGACCGGGGATCTATTCGGCCCGATACCAAGGTGTCGGCCGATACGGGAGCGAAGGCGGCAAAAAACCGGACGCCGCAGAACGGAACGCCCTGCTCCTGCGGGAACTGGGGGATAACCCGAACCGGAAGGCCCGGTTCGTCTGCGCCATGGTCCTGCTTTTCAGCGAAGATCGGTTTTTTGCCGTACAGGAAACCCTGGAGGGCGAAATTATCAGCCGCGCCGAAGGAAAGCGGGGCGGCGGCGGCTTCGGCTACGATCCCATTCTTTGGCTGCCGGAACTGGGCCGCACCGTGGCAGAACTTTCGGAGGAAGAGAAGAACCGCATCAGTCACCGGGGAAAGGCGGCAATGGCACTTGCAAAATTACTTGGAGGATGATTGGAAATTCTTTGTGTTGACAATGGCTACCCAATGGCTTATATTTTAAATATGGTTGAACCAAGGTTAAACATTCGGATCGATGAAAAAATCAAAAATCAGGCCGATGAGGTTTTCCACAAACTCGGGCTCAACATGAGTACCGGAATTACTATTTATCTGACCCAGGTGGCTGCCCGGCAAGGAATCCCCTTTCCCCTGACCCTGGAAAACCCTTCTGAAATCAGCAAAAAAGCGGACTCCCTTCAAAGCAACGCCAATAGCGCGGTACAGGAAGCGGTTAGCGAAATGAAAGCAAAGGGGATTCCGGTTGCCCGCTATGATCCGGTAAAAAAACAACCCTATCTGGAATTGCCCAATGGAAAAAAGCAGTACCATATCGGGAAATAAGCCGAAAATTCTCTGTTTTTCCGGACCGAATGGTTCCGGGAAAAGTACAATAACCAAAACTGAGGAAATCACCGGTCTCTATATAAATGCCGATGAAATCAAGAAACAACGGGTTTGCAGCGATCTTGATGCTGCCGGGGAAGCGGAAAAACTCAGGGAATGGTGCTTAAAGGAAAAACGGGATTTTACTTTTGAGACCGTTCTTTCAACCGGGCGGAACATTGGGTTGTTGGAACGGGCCAGGAAAGCAGGCTATTACATAAAAACTATCTATGTCCTTACCGCTGATCCGGCCCTCAATGTTTTTCGGGTTAAAAGCAGGGCTGCGGGCGGAGGCCATGACGTGCCGGAAGAAAAAATCCGCAGCCGTTATTATAAATCTCTGGCAAATATACCGAGGCTGCTTAATTTTTGCGATGAATGTTATATCATTGACAATACTGATGAACCGGAAGTAATTTTTGCCAAAAATGGTTCAGAACAGGTCTTTCGGGAAAATCAATACTGGAACCGGGAAAAGATCCAGCGATTGGTTGAAGGGGCGCTATACAATGAATGATAATACCGGGGATGCATTTAAAAAATATTCGCCGGGGTGATAGAAAAAATAACATGTCAAAACTAAACTTTGAAGCAGAACTCAACGGCCCCCAGCTCCGGGCGGTTACCGCCATTGAAGGGCCGGTGCTGATCATCGCCGGGGCGGGTTCCGGAAAGACCCGGGTGATCACCTACCGGATCGCCCACATGCTGGAAACGGGGATTCCCCAGTCGGCAATACTGGCCCTGACCTTTACCAACAAGGCGGCCCGTGAAATGGAAAGCCGGGTCAAGGAGCTCACGGGTAAAAAACTGCAAAACCTTACCGTAAGTACCTTCCACGCCTTTGGGGTAAAAATTCTCCGGGATGAAATCGAAGTCCTGGGCTACCGGAAAAACTTTTCAATATATGATGAAACCGACCGGAATGAACTCATCAAAGAAAGCCTGCGGGAACACCGGATTTCCACCGAAGGGGTGGACCTCTACAGCCTGGCCCAGCTTTTTTCCAATGTCAAAATCGGCCGGTATCAATGGGGAGACGGAGCGGACAGCGCCTGGGAACCGGTCTATAACGAATACCAGCAGAGTCTGAAAATCTTTAACGCCCTGGACTTTGACGACCTTTTGGGCCTGCCCATCAAACTCTTTGAAGAATTCCCCGAAGTCCTCGAAAAGTACCGCCGCCGCTACCGCTACATCATGGTGGATGAATTCCAGGATACCAGCCTTATCCAGTACCGGCTGATGCGGCTCCTCGCGGGGGACGTTGCCGCAGGGCGCAGACACAACGTTTGCGTGGTGGGTGATGACGATCAGTCCATCTATTCCTGGCGGGGGGCCAGTTATGAAAACATCGCCCTCTTTGAAGAGGACTTCCCCGGCACCGAGGAAATCAAGCTGGAACAGAATTACCGTTCCACCACCACGATTCTGGAGGCGGCAAATGGGGTCATTTCCAACAACACCAACCGCAAGGAAAAGACCCTCTGGTCCGGGAATACCGGGGGCAAGCCCATCGAGCTCTACCATCCCCAAAACGAAAGTGATGAGGCTGATTTTATCGCCGCCCAGATAAAGAAGATCCGTTTCGATGAAAAACTCAACTACGATGATTTTGGGGTGCTGATCCGCACCAACTCCCAGACCGCCGGTATCGAAGAAGCCTTCCTGGCGGAGAACATCCCCTACCGGGTGTCCGGGGGGACCAGCTTTTTTCAGCGGAAGGAGATCAAGGACATCCTCTCCTACCTGCGGGTCATCGCCAACCCCAATGACGATGTGAACCTTTTGCGGATCCTCAACACACCACGGCGGGGGATCGGCAAAAACACGATTGCAACCCTTTCGGAAATCGCAAAAAAGAACCATTCCAGCCTCTGGGACGCCCTGGATCGGCTGCGGTATATGAGAGAACACGGCCAGGAAAACCTCTTCCACGACCCGGCCATGGACAAAAACGCCGGGGAACTCCACAGCTTTATCACCCTTATCGAAACTTTCCGGGAAGAAATTCCGGGCAAAAAGGGTCTTTCCCAAAAGGTGAAGGGCCTGGTGGACACCATCGACTACTGGAGTTATCTCGTCGCCGAGTACAGCAAGAATGAAAAAATCGCCCGCTGGAAATTCGGCAACATCGGCTACCTCATCGAGACCATCGAACGCTGGGAAAGGGACCCGGACAACCTGGACCCCACCCTCTACCCCTACCTGAACCGCATCAGCCTCATCACCCGTGACGACGGCGAGGACGAGGCCGGTAAGGGCAAGGTGAACCTCATGACCATCCATGCCTCCAAGGGCCTCGAGTTCCCCGTGGTCTTTATCGCCGGGGCGGAGGACGGCATCATCCCCCACGCCCGCAGCCTTGAAGAAGGGGACGGCAATATTGAAGAAGAACGGCGCCTCTTTTACGTGGCCATCACCCGCGCCCGTGACAAGCTTTATATCACCAGCTGTCTCAAGCGCCGCCGCCTCCAAAACACCATCGACTGCCTCCCCTCCCCCTTCCTCGCAGAGATCCCCAATCACCTCATCGAATACCACGAACCGGAAAAAGCTGAAGAAGTCGAAGGGCGCGCCGAGGACTTCTTTGCCCTGATAAAGGAAAAATTCGGCGGATAACACCTATTCCCAAGGTAACAATATCAACAAAGCTCCTGCCTATACCCACAGAGGCCCCAGCCCCCATGCAACCGGAGTTTTGTTACGGGCACGCCTGGAATAAAGGCGGAGGGGGTGGCACGGAAAGCCGTGACCCTCTTTAGAGGGGCATGGCTTTCCATGCCAGGACCCCCAACATTGTTCTGCGTGCCCGTGGGACCGCCACGGTTGCATGGGGGCTGGGGACATTTTTGATAAATTTGTCAAAAATGACTTGACATTTTATTTATTATGGTTTAATCTTATTTTCAAGAGTTGGAAGCTCCCAGACATTACCATTATCTTTTCTAAATACATTTAGAATTCTGATATTTTAAGATACTGTTTTCAGTTAATTTACAAAATACCCAGATTATCTTATTTGCGATCATGAAAGGAAAATCCTAAATGTCCCGTCCCAGCTTGGATCTGTATCAAGGGAAGCCTTTATACAGGTTATCGCTTATCGTGGATGAGCGGACTACAAAAGTCCCGGAAATCCGGGCAAAGGAAGCCTTATGGCTAAAAAATTATATGTAGGAAATCTTTCCTACAATACCTACGAAGACAACCTCCGCACGCTCTTCGCCCAGTACGGCACGGTTGAATCGGTCAAGATCATCACCGACCGGGACACGGGCAACTCCAAGGGCTTTGCCTTTGTGGAAATGAGCACCGATGCGGAAGCCCAGGCTGCGATCAACGGCACCAACAGTGTCGAACTTGACGGCCGGGCCATCAAGGTGAACGAGGCGATGGACAAACCCCGCCGCGAGAGCCGCTGGTAGTAGGTCCACAGATTAACACGGATCATAATTTTCCGTGTTAATCTGTGAGATCCGTGGATAAATTCCCGGCTTCTTTAGTTCTTCGTTGACTTTTCACCCAATTTCCCTCAAAATAAATAATATATGACCCAGTCTTTGGAAGATTATCTTGAAATGGTCAGTTTTCTCGCCGATGAGGGGGAGGTCCGGGTAACGGACATCGCTTCCCGGCTTGCGGTGAGCAAGCCTTCGGTGCTTACCGCCCTCAAGGTTCTGGAAGAACAGGGGCTGATTGAGCATGAGCGCTACCGGACCGTGCGCCTTACCCCGGCAGGGGCGGCTCAGGCGGCGGAAATCCGGGACCGGCACAGTTTTTTGACCGGTTTTTTACAGGATATCGTGGGGGTCAGCGCCGAAACTGCAGAAAAGGACGCCTGCAAGATGGAACACCTCCTTTCCGAAGAAACCTTCAAAAAAATAAAAGCCCTGGTTAACACGAAGAAAAAATAGATCAGCGGTAATAGTCAATCTTCCAGAGGAAGAGTCCCCGGGCAGGGGCCGTGGGGCCCGCAAGGCGGCGGTCCCCGGATTCGATGGCCTTTTTCAGCTCCCCTGCGGGAATGCCCCGTTCCTCATAGTGTAAAAGGGTTCCCACAACCGAACGGACCATCTTCCACAAAAAGGCGTTGGCGCTGATCTCAAAGATCAACATATCACCCTGGATAAAAAAATGGGCCCCTGAAATATAACGGCTCCGGGATTTGCTTGCATCCTGGGGGCTTGCGAAAAGGGAGCAGTCCCGTTCTCCCAAAAGAAGCCGCCCGTAATCATTGAGGATATCAAGCCGGGGATGACGCCAGGTCTGGAGCGCGTAACGGCCTTCCTGGGGCAGGGCATGGCGGCCGCAGATCAGCTGGTAGCGGTAGGTCCGCATTTTTGCGTCGAAGCGGGCGTGAAAATCCGGCAGGGTTTCCGCCGCTTCAAGGATACGGACATCCTGGGGCAGGAGGCTGTTCAGGGCGGGAACAAAGCGATCCGCGCCGATACTGCGGATCCCAGTATAAAAATTGGCAGCCTGCCCCGCCGCATGGACGCCGGCGTCGGTCCGGCCCGAACCGGTTAGATGCACCTTTTCCTTATGGAGCTTTTCCAGGGCCGTTTCGATGGTCCCCTGCACGGTACGCACTTTGAGTGAAGAAAGCCCCTGGCTTTCTTCGTTCTGGCGCTGCCAACCGGAAAAATCGGTACCATCGTAGGCTATCAATAATTTGATATTTCTCATTACCGATTTTATACGCCGCTTTCGTTCAGTTCTTTATTGATGGCGTCGTAAACTTGCCGGACGTGATCCATGAAGGGGCCGGGCTTGCCCTTGGACAATTTTCCCATGCCGAAAATCCGGGCGATGGTCCGGCGGGCGTCCTCCAGGGAAAATTTCCGCTGTTCAGGATCGCCTGAGGGGCCGTATTTGTAACGGAGGTAAGCGGCGAGGTAGAGGACCCCCTCGTAGGCATAGTTCTTGTCCGTGTCGGGGCCGAAATTGTTCAACCCCGAAAGGGTTTCTGTACCGTTCTGCTCCCTGCGGATCGCTTCGTTGTACAAAAACTGGGCCTTCCGCCTGAACAGGATGGCAAGCCAGTCGTAATGCTGATTGGGATTTTTCCGGTCCATCTCATCCAGGAGCCAGGCGGCCCGCAGCGATGCAAGGCCCTGCTTGATGGTGGGGGAAACATCGGTGTCGTAATATTCATAGCACCGGAGTACCAGATACTGGGAGGCGGCCCCCTCCGCAAGCCCCCGGCTCTTGTGAAAATCAATCCCCGGAAAGATAAGCTCCGTGTCACCGACCCGCTGCTCCCGGTGGTTCCAAACCGCTCCCACATTTTTAGAGGGGAGACCGGAAAAGTCTGCATCCATCGAGGCAAACCAGCATTCGGGGCAGACCGTGGCCTGATAGGCCAGGGGGTAGAGCTCGCCGTATTTGGCGGAAGGCTCATAGAGGCGGTGGAGTTCCTCGGTAAGCCCGCCGGCGATGAGCCGTCCGCTTCCGGAGTGGAGTTCTTCCTTGTGAAACGTGGCGTCACACGCCGGGCAGGTATATTCTTTCCTGGAAAGAAAGGAAACCTTCAGTTCCTTCTCGTCACTGCTCATCTTGCCTCCAACACCACCATGGCGATGGCGTTATCCCGCTCATGGGTCAGGGAAATATGCACCCGGTCGGCCCCGCTCCGGTGCAGCGCATCCCGAGCGGTATTGAACACCTGTACCGTGGGCCGCCCGTTGTGTTGATTCACCACCATAATATCCTTTAACACAATTCCCGCAAGCCCCGTCCCCAGGGCTTTACCAAAGGCTTCCTTGGCGGCAAAGCGGGCCGCAAGGGATAAAGCCGTCCCGCCCCCCCTGGACAGGGCGGATGCAAGCTCATCGGCATGAAAATACCGTTCCAGGAGCCCCGGGATGGTCTGCCACCTTTCCAGCCTGCGCACATGGACCACATCAACCCCGATACCTATTATCATCATAGATCCTTGCTGTCGGGGCTGCCGCTCTGAAGCGTGACGGTAAGCAAAACTTCCTGGGGCTCCCAGCGTTCCAGGTTTAACTCCGGGGGCAGGGATACCGCAATGGGCAGCGTATAGTTCCCTTCCCTATCAATAGCGGAAGCATCTACGCTGAGGAAGAAATCGGGGGGCACAAAGGAGTCAAGCTCGCTCTGAGCGCCTTCAGCCTTGACGCTCCCCAGTTTAACATCCAATTCCGCAGCGAATTTTTCATCCAGGCCCTGCACCGTGATAGGTATGCTTTCAATATTCCGTACTGAAACCCGTTTCTGTATAACGGCCCGGAATTCGACCGTCCTGTTTCCCCGGATCGACAGCAGCGGATCCGGATTGAGAATATTCACCGTCACGGAAAAATCCGTGTTCCGGCCGTCAAGGTCTATCTCACCGGTAGAGAGTTCCGTAATGTTTGCCAATAAACGCCGGGGACCCTCCACCGACGCCTGATTGGGGGTAAGGGTCTGGGAAAACAGATCGTAGCCCTCTTCCACGCTGCCCCGGATATTCGCAGTCAGGGGCAGGACTTTATTTATCCGGCGATCCAGTTCCAGGGGAATTTCCATGGGGTCCGCCGTTATTTCCAGGGATTCCACATCCAGGGCGGTTCCCAGCTTGCGGATCTGCACCGGCGCCCGGTACGAGCCTTCGGCCTGGTATTTCTGCAAATCAATATACGCTTCGATATCATTTTCCTGAATAGGATCGATACTGTTTTTATCCCCCCGGAGGCTCACCCGGATCATCCGGGTATAAGGACTTGCGGGGATAAAGCCTGCGCTCTGCTCTATCCGCAGGGGCACCGAAAAAACACGGGATTCCAGGATGCTCATCCGGTGAAAGACAAAAAGGATAATCGCCAGGGCAATGGAAAGCACCTTGACAGGCCAATTTTCCACCGCCTTGAGGATCAGCTTTTTCAGGTTAAGCGGAACCATCCTAGCCCTCCTCCTTCACCGGGAGCCGGGCTTCCATAGGATGCTGATCATCAATAAGGTGCTGCGCCTCAGGATGTTCCGGAGGGGAACCTCGACCCAGGCTCTCCATAGGAGGGCCGGCCTCGGCGGTAAATTCAGGGGAAAGTTCCAAACCCTGGGTATCCAGGGAGAGATCCTTTTGCTGGGCGGCCTCCCGCCTGCCCCCCCTGTCCAGGAGTTCCTTGAGCTTCCGGGTTATTTCCAGGGGAGAAAGATCATAATAGAGTTTGGAGTCGTAGGCCAGGGATATGGCCCCGGTCTCCTCGGAAACCACCAGGATCACCGCATCGGACTGCTCCGACATCCCCAGGGCGGCCCGGTGCCGGGTACCAAAGCTCTTGCGGATATCCTGCTGCTCCGAAAGGGGCAGAAAACACCCCGCAGCGGCTATCCTGCTGCTCTGTATGATCATGGCCCCATCGTGGAGGGGGCCGTCAAATGCAAAAACCGCAACCATAAGGCTGGAAGATATGTCCGCGTTCAGCCGGGTACCCGTATCAATGATGTTTTTTATGTTGATCTTCCGGGGAAAAACCACCAGCATCCCCCGCCGCTGCTGGGAGAGGATCTCCGCCGCGGTGACCACCGCCTCAAGCTGGCCGATACGGGGCTTATTGTCCGGCCGGAAGAGGTCCCCCTGGCCCAGACGGATGAAGATCTTCCGCAGTTCCGGCTGAAAGACGATGGCGATGGCGATAAAAAGCCCGGGAACCAACATGGTCAATAACCACTGGAGGGTATCGAGTTTGAGGAGGAAGGCGATGCCGTAGATCAGGGCAAGAAAACCCGCCCCCTTTATCAGCTGGGCCGCCTGGGTTTTGATCAGAAGATCATAGGCCTTGTACAATAAAAATGCGAGGATCGCCACATCCAGAACCGGGCGGATGAGATTATAAAAATGAGAAAGCCGCTGAAACCACTCCACCTTCCGCTCTTATCCTTTCCGCCCCTGAGCAATGCCAAAAAGCACTTTTATCATATCCGCCGTTTCCCGCACATCATGGACCCGGACTATCCGCGCCCCCTTGAGGAGGCAGAACGCATTGGCAGCCAGGGTTCCCGCAAGCCGGTCCGGCGCTTCCCTGCCGGTCAGTTCCCCCACAAAGGTTTTCCGGGAAAGTCCTACCAGTACAGGATAGTCGGAACCGCAAATTTCCGCAAGACGATTCATTATGCTGAGGTTATCCGCCAGAGCCTTGCCAAAGCCTATCCCCGGATCGAGGATGATTTTGTCATGGGCAATCCCGCACTGCTCCGCCCGGCGGGCGGCCTCAAAAAGATAGGCCCCAACCTCGGCGGCGGCATCGGTGTAATGGGGATTCTGCTGCATATTCCGGGGTTCACCCTGCTTATGCATGAGCACCACCGCGGCCTTTTTCTCCGCGCAAAGAGGTCCCATTTCAGGATCATCTTCCAGGGCGGAAATATCGTTGATAATATCGGCCCCCGCTTCCAGACCGGCCCGGGCCACCGCCGCCTTCCGGGTATCCACCGAGATCGCCGCAGGGGACCGCCGCCTGAACGCCTCGATCACCGGGATAAGCCGTTCCAGCTCCTCCCCGGCGGAAACATAGGCCGCCCCGGGCCGGGTGGATTCCCCCCCAAAGTCGATGATCGCCGCCCCGTCCTCAACCTGCCGCAGGGCCTTTTCCACCGCTTCCTTCGCACGGGCCCGGCTGGGGGGAAAAAAGGAATCCCCATTACAGTTGACAATGCCCATGACCAGCGGGGGAACCGCCCAGGGGGCGGCGCCAAAATCAAGCTTTGCCCCGCCGGGAAGCTCCGTGCGTCCCTGGGGGCCGCTTTCCGATAGGAAGGATTGAAAGGGCGCTGTCGCGCCCGGCGTCATAATACCGCTCACCGCAACGCCCCGAGTACCCCGGCGGCGATCCCCTCCCCGTCAAGGCCGTTCATGCGGATCAGTTCCTGCCGGGTCCCCAATGAAACAAAATGCTCCGGTACGGCCAGAACCAGCACGTTCCCGGCGCAGTTTCGCCGCAGGGCCAGTTCTGCGGCGTATTCCCCAAAGCCCCCGGCACGGATACCCTCCTCGATAAAAACCGTCAGGGCATACCGGTTCATGATCTCCGCCAGGTAGTCCTCGTCAATGGGTTTAAGAAAACGGAGGTTGTAGAGATCCACGGCCCCAATGCCGCGGGCGGCAAGCCTCTCCGCCGCATCCCGGACCTCCCGGTAGAGCCCGCCCGTGAAGGCAAGACAGACAGGCGATTCGGCTATCGCCGAATCGCTCGCAGTTGCACCGAACGGCGCAACTGCACGGCCTGCACCGGAAAGGCCCAAACCGCCGCGAATCCACACCCCCCGGCCCTTTTCCAGTGCCTGGGAAAATTCAGGGATTTCGCCGGGGCAGCGGCCCTTGGGATAACGGATTGCAATGGGCCCGCGAACCGGAGGGGACCCGGCGGCTGCAAGGGCCGGCGCCAGGGCCCAGTTCAGCATGAGCCTCAGCTCCGATTCCCCCGCGGGGGCAAGGATGGTCATGTTTGGGACCGGGCGGAACAGGGCAATATCAAAAAGCCCCTGATGGGTTTCCCCGTCCTCCCCCACAAAGCCCGAACGGTCCAGGGCTAAAATGACCGGCAGATTCTGAAGGCTCACATCGTGGATGATCTGATCGATGCTCCGCTGGATAAAGGTTGAATAGATGGCCGCCACCGGCTTGAGGCCCTGGGCGGCAAGCCCCGCCGCAAAGATAAGGGCGTGTTCCTCGGCGATGCCTACGTCAAAAAACCGTGCGGGAAGGGCCTTCTTGAAGGGCGAAAGCCCGGTCCCCTTTTCCATGGCTGCGGTAATGGCCGCCACCTTTGCGTCCCCCTCTGCCGCCGCAAGGACCGCGGCCCCAAAGGCTTCGGTAAAGGTTGGCCCATCGGAAGACAGCGCCGGCGGCCCCACCTTAAGTCCCCCGGCGACAGAGAAAGCGCCGACCCCGTGGTAGCTCCCGGGATCATCCTCCGCATAGCCGTAGCCCTTGCCCTTCCGGGTGATCACGTGGATCACCACGGGCCGGCCCAGCTTCCGCACATCCTCAAATACCCGGATCAGGGCGCTTAGGTTGTGCCCGTCTATGGGACCCACGTACTCAAAGCCCAGGTCCACAAAAAAGTTATCGGTGTAAAAGACCGCCTTCACCGCCCGCTTCAGCCTGACCACCGCTTCGAAGAAGATATCCCCCACAAAGGGCAGCCTTTTCGCCATGGCGTCGAATCTCCGGCGGAAACGCTGGTACCGGGCCTTCATGGAAAGGCGGCTCAGATATTTTGAAAGCCCCCCCACGTTGGCGCCGATGGACATCTTGTTGTCGTTGAGGATCACCACCAGGGGAAGCCCCAACTGTCCCGCATGGGAAAGGCCCTCGTAGGCGGCCCCCCCGGTAAGGGCCCCGTCCCCGATAACCGCCACCGCCATGGCATCCCCCCCCTGCATCCGATCCCCCGCAAGGAGCCCCAGGGCGGCGGAAATTGAGGTGGAGGCATGGCCGGTATTAAAGGCGTCGTGGGGACTTTCGGAACCCTTGGGGAAACCCGCAAGCCCCCCCATCTTCCGGAGCCCGGAAAATGCGTCAAGACGGCCGGTAAGGAGCTTGTGGGCATAGCACTGGTGCCCCACATCCCAGACAATTTTATCTTTGGGAGAACCAAACACCCGGTGCAGGGCGATGGTAAGCTCCACCACCCCCAGGTTTGAGGCCAGATGCCCCCCGTTCCGGCTCACGGTGGACACAATAGTCTCCCGGATCTCGGCAGCAAGACGGTTCAATTCCGGCAAATTCAGACGTTTTACGTCTTCGGGACCGCAAATATGGGATAACAGGGACTCAACTTCTTGCATCGTTGTCCAGAAAAAGAATAAGCCGCTTTTGAAAGGCCGCCCTTTATGATCAAAACAGGCTTAACCCTCAAAAACGGCTCTTGATAAAGACGCTTTTGGGGCTTTTCAACCCCATCGGCGTCCCGATTGATATTACTTATTCTTATGTCGATTCTTCCGCAGCTTCTTCTTACGTTTATGGGTCGCAATCTTTCGCAGTTTGCGTTTTCTTCCGCAGGGCACTTCGGCGTCTCCTTATAAAAAGAATATCCCCGGTTGTACCAAGACTCCCAGGAAAGTCTTTAGAGTATGAAACAAGGAAAATAAAAGATCAAGTGGGTAAATTTGAAAAAATTCTCCCGGCAATTAAAGCGCCTTCCATCCTGATGCCCTCTATATTGCATGAAAACAGCAGCAAATTTTACATTAAATTTTATTCAAATTCGGGAGAAATCTACACTTGACAATGTAGATATTTTCATCTACACTTTTTTTGCGGTCCCAGGGGGAAAATATGAATTTCACCTGGGATAAACGGAAAAACAAGGCCAATATCAAAAAGCATAAGGTCAGTTTTGAACAGGCGGTCCTTGTTTTTAATGATGAAATGCTTTGGGATCAGTACGATACCAGGCATAGCGCAAATGAGGACCGGCATATCCTCATCGGTAATGCGGGGGGCCATATTCTGTTTGTGGTCGCAACAGAAATAGACCAGGATACCACAAGGATTATATCGGCCAGATACGCCAAAAAACGGGAAAAGGAGGAATATTATGGCAATGGTAACTTACACTTTGGAAACCGTTCCAAAACCTACTAAGGAAGATTGGGAACGGCTGGACAGTGTTAAGGATGAAGACATTGATTGTTCGGATATGCCTGAAATAACGGATTTTTCAGGTTTCCACCTCTGGAAGGACCGGGATTTGTACCGGCCGGTCAAGGTTCCGGTTAACTGCAAGCTGGACGCGGACGTGGTGACATGGCTCAAAAAGGCCGGAAAGGGCTATCAAACCCGGATGAACGCCATTTTACGGAAGGCCATGCTGCGGAAGAATCGACATAAGAATAAGTAATATCAATCGGGACGCCGATGGGGTTGAAAAGCCCCAAAAGCGTCTTTATCAAGAGCCGTTTTTGAGGGTTAAGCCTGT
>BNUU01000004.1 GCA_025997595.1 Spirochaetia bacterium
GCCCGAAAAGTTCGGGGTCTTATGATCGGTAGAGTCCTCTGCGGTTTTGCAGGTGCCACCGCCGATGCCTTTACCCTTTTTGATCGCTTTGAGGAAAAGGTCAAGGAATATTCCGGGGACCTGCTCCGGGCCCGCCGGGATTGTCGGGGTTGATGGAAAAGGCGCCCATGGGACGCACCACCGGCGCCGCCTTCGGCTTTGCTTCTTTTGCCTTCGCGCCTGATCCGGGGAGAAGCAGATCGATGAGGGCCTCCTCGGCCCGCTTTTCCGCTTCCACGGTGACCGATTCCTGCATCTCCTGTTTTACCATCTGGATACCGGCGGCCATGAGGTCCCGGATCATGGATTCCACATCCCGACCCACATAGCCCACCTCGGTGTACTTGGTGGCCTCAACTTTGATGAAGGGTGACCCCGCAAGCCTGGCGAGCCGCCGGGCGATCTCGGTTTTACCCACACCGGTGGGCCCAATCATCAGAATATTCTTTGGGGCGATATCATCCCGCAGTTCCGGTTCCAGCTTGAGCCGCCGGATGCGGTTACGCAGCGCTACCGCCACGGCCCGCTTGGCCTTCTTCTGCCCCACGATGTACTTGTCCAGTTCCGCCACGATCTCCCGGGGGGTAAGCCGGTCCAGATTTCTTTCGTTTGCCTTTTGGTCAGCCATTATTTCAATTCCTCCAGGGTGATCTGTGCATTGGTATAGATGCAGATGGTTCCCGCAATTTTAAGGCTCTTTTCGGCGATCTCCGCGGCGGAAAAACTGCTGCCCTCAAGATAGGCCAAGGCCGCCGCGTAGGCGTAATTCCCACCGGAGCCGATTGCCAGCGCGTCCTCCGCCGGCTCGATCACATCCCCGGTGCCGGAAATGAGCAGGGTCTTGGAAAGGTGCGCCACCAGGAGCAGGGCCTCAAGTTTCCGTAAGGCGCGGTCGGTGCGCCATTCTTTTGCCAGTTCAACAGCAGCCCGGAGCAGGTCCCCGGAATATTCCTTGAGCTTTTCCTCAAAGCGATCAAAGAGGGTAAAGGCATCGGCGGTGGCCCCGGCAAAACCGCAGAGGACTTTACCGTCCATAAGCCGCCGGACTTTGCGGGCGTTGTTCTTCATCACCGTCTCGCCCATGGTCACCTGTCCGTCACCGGCCATGGCGACCTTGCCGTCCCGGCGTACCGCCAGCACAGTGGTACTGCGAATTCTGTTTTTCTCTTTATCCATTTGATTCATACTCCTACCCTTCCCCCATGGGGATGCGCCTTGGCGTAAACTTTCTTTAACCGTTCAATATCTACGTGGGTGTAACGCTGGGTGGTGGAAAGACTGGCGTGTCCCAGCAGCTCCTGTACCACCCGGACATCGCAGCCGGAATTCACGAGGTGTGTAGCAAAACTGTGACGCAGGCTGTGGGGATGGATGTTCTTTCCCAGCCCGGATCGTTCCGCGTATTTGGCAATGATCCACCGCACGCCGGGTACCGATATGGGTCCCCCCTTGCGGTTGATAAACAGTTTTTCCGTGGGGTGTTCACCCTTAATTTTCAGTTTCCGTTCACCAAGATAAATTGCCAGGGCTTCGCGGGCCTCATCGGAAAAAAACACGTACCGTTCCTTGTCGCCCTTTCCAAGCACCCGGGCCCCGCCGATATCAGGATCGATTTTATCAAGACTTAAAGAGACCAGCTCTGAAATACGGAGCCCGGCGGAGTACATGGTGAGGATCAATGCCTTGTCCCGCTCAGGCCACAGTATTCCTGCGGAATCGGGGAGGCAGGCGAAGCTTGCCATTTCCTTTTCCCAGAGAAAGCTGGGCAATGTCTTGGGGCTCTTGAGGTTCCGCAAAGCGTCGCAGGGATTGTCGGAACGGCGGTTAAAACGGATAAGCCAGCGGTAATAACCACGGATGGAAGAGAGGGCCCGGTTCACGCTTACCGCGGCGGTCCCCTCGGCGCTGAGGTCTGCGATAAAGCCCCGCACCTCGTGCTGGTTTGCCACCTCCGCCGTAATCCCGTAATTGCCGCAATAATTGGCAAAATGGGAAAGGTCCTTTCCGTAGGCTTCAATGGTCCGGCCGGACATTCCCCGCACGGCGGAAAGATAGGAAAGGTATTCCTGAATGGAAAGAGGCATTTCGTTGTTAATAACGCTGTCTTTCGTCATTTATTCCGCGTCATCCTTTTCTTCCGCCGCCACTGCCGCGAGATCAACCTCATCATCACTGTGGAGATAATCGCATTCGGGGTTAATACAGGCCTTGTGGGCGCCGTTTTTCTTGTCGTGTTTTTCAACCATGAACTGGCCGCACTTGGGGCAGCTTTGGTTTATCGGTTTAAAGTGGCTGATAAAATCGCAGTCCGGGTAATTGGTGCAGCCGTAAAATTCCTTACCCCGGCCGCGAGTCTTCCGGGCAACGATGTCGCCCCCGCATTTGGGGCATTTCGCAAGGGGTATGGATTTGGTGTTCCGGCATTCGGGGAAGCCTGAACAGGCAAGAAAATAGCCGAAACGGCCCAGCTTCTTTACCATGGGCTTGCCGCATTTTTCGCATACATGATCGGTGGGCTCATCCAATGAGCCCTTAAATGATTCCAGGGTTTTTCCCACCTCATCAACCTGTGTCTTGAAGGGATGCCAGAATTTCCGGATCATGTCGGGCCACTTGACGGCGCTTTCTTCAACCTCATCGAGCTGGTTTTCCATGGATGCGGTAAAGGCGGCATCCACTACGTGGGGGAAATATTCCACCAGCATGTCGCAGATCATCCGGCCCAGAATGGTGGGCACCAGCTGTTTATTGGACAGGGTAACATAGTACCGGTCCAGAAGGGTCGAAATGATCGGCGCATAGGTTGACGGGCGGCCGATGCCCTTTTCTTCCAGGATCTTAATGATCGAACCGTTGTTGTACCGGGGCGGCCCCTGGGTAAAATGCTGCTCGGGATAAAATTTATCAACCTTAACCTTGTCACCGGTTTTAAGCGCCGGGTATGCGTTGCCTTTTTCCTCACGGGAAGCCAACAGTTTTATTACTTTGTAAAAACCTTTCTCGATAAGCTTGGTCCCGGAAATGCGGAAGATCCCCTCTCCCGCGCTGATGTCGGCGCTCACGGTACGGGTCTTTGCGTTGGTCATCTGGCTCGACACAAAACGCTCCCAGATAATCGTGTAAAGCCGCAGCTGATCCCGTGTGAGGTGATCCTTTACTTCATCGGGGGTGTAGCTCACATAGGTTGGGCGGATTGCCTCGTGTGCGTCCTGGGCCTTTTTCCCCACCGCATATTCCACAGCTTTTTCAGGAAGTTCTGCGGGGAAATTTTTACCCAGCCACTCCCGGACCTCATCCAAAGCGGTCTGTGAAATACGCACAGAATCGGTACGCATGTAGGTGATAAGCCCAATCCGGGAACTGCCGATGTTCACCCCTTCGTAGAGCTGCTGCGCAACCTGCATGGTTTTCCGGCTGGTAAAGCCCAGCCGGTTCGCCGCGGTCTGCTGCATCTGGGATGTGGTAAAGGGCGGCCGGGGCCGCACGGTTTTATCGGTTTCCCGGATATCGGAAACAAAACAATCGGCGTTAGTGATTCTGTCAATGATCGCCTTTACTTCTTCTTCGCTTTTAAGATCGGGCTTGCTGCCCTTCCATGACACGAGCTGCGCGGTAAATGACGATTTGCCGACTTTGAAATCCGCTTCCAGTGTCCAGTACTCTTCGGGGATAAAGGATTCGACTTCCTTTTCCCGATCGCAAATGAGCCGCAGCGCCACGGACTGCACCCGCCCGGCGGAAAGTCCGTTCTTCACTTTTTTCCAGAGTAATGGCGAAAGGTTGTAACCCACCAGGCGATCCAAAACCCGGCGGGCCTTCTGGGCGTTTACTTTTGACTCGTCGATGATACCGGGATTCGCCACCGCCGCCCTGATTGCCGTGGGGGTAATTTCATTAAAACTGATCCGCTGGATGGACACCGTTTCATTCTTTGCCGCGATGGCGTTCCGTAAATGCCAGGCGATTGCCTCACCCTCACGGTCATTATCACTTGCCAGTAATACGGTGTCCGCCTTTTTTGCGTCCCCCTGGAGTTCCTTCAAAAGCTTCGCCCGTCCCCGGACGGTGATGTATTCGGGGGTAAAGTCATGGTCAACATCAATGGCAAGCCGGGACTTGGGGAGATCGATAAGATGTCCCATGGAGGCCTTAACGGTATAGGAAGGCCCCAGATACTTTTCGATGGTCTCTGCCTTGTGAGGCGATTCCACAATCACAAGGATCCTGCGATCCTTGGCGGCTTTTTTAGCCGTGGATTTCTTCGCCTGAGTTTTCCTGGAAGCGGCTTTTTTGGGAGCCGCCTTTTTGGCCGTGGATTTCTTCGCCTGAGTTTTTTGGACAGCGGCCTTTTGGGGAACTGCCTTCTTTGCACCGGCTTCTGCGGTTGCTATTTTCTTTTCTGCTTTTACGGCCATAGGTTTTTTTCCTTATTGTCGCTTACCAAATTTTCTTTCAGTTTCCATTCATCAAGGATATCAGAAGCGGAATAAATAATCCGCGCCCCATCCGCCGCAAGTTTTTGCGTTCCCTCTCCAAAGGCCGATAAGCCTCCGTAGGGCAGCCCGGCAAACCTGGTTCCCGCGGCGGTCCCCGATGAAGCGACCCAGAGATCCCGGCCCTGCTCCAAAGCAAACTGCGCGGTGATCAACGCTCCCGACTTTGCAGGAGCTTCGACGATCAAAACGCCCCGGGCCAGTGCGGAAATGATCCGGTTCCTGGCGGGAAAATGCCATTTCATGGGGGAAGTTCCCGGGGGATACTCCGATAAGATCACCCCGCCGTTTTCCAGTATCCGCCGGGCCAAACTGCGGTTTGAAACGGGGTATATTGCATCAACCCCGGAACCCAGAACCGCTATGGTCGGCGCGCCGCCTTCAAGGCTGCCCCGGTGGGCCATGGCGTCGATTCCCAGGGCAAGCCCGGAAACCACCGGGATATTATTAGCCCCAAGGGAGCGGCTGATGTCAAATGCCTGGGCTGCCGCCGCAGGTGTCGGATGCCGGGTCCCCACCACTGCCGCCAAGGTCTGTTCCGGATTCGGTAAATTCCCCCGGTAAAACAATACCGCCGGGGGATCGTATATTTCCCGGATCTGCGGCGGATAATCAGGAGAAACAATGGACACCCAGCGTATGCCCCGCATCTCTGCCGCGCGGGCGTCCTTTTCCGCCTGGACGCGGATCGCATCCATGGTCCAGTTCCGCTGTTTCATGGGGCGATCAAGAATTATTTCAATATCATGTTTGGTAAGTCCGGTTATTTCTTCTTCCGAATTAAATTTCCGGCAGAGGATTCCCCGTTCAAGAATGGTGAGGCCGGGGATTCGTGTAATAATCAGATCCAGTAATCCGCGGTCTTTATCCATTCATGTTTCCTAAAATATATTCCCGGTTAGCCTGGGCTTCCGCTTTGATGTTTGCGTCCTTTGTGGTGACAATAATACGGTCATAGAGATCAATAGCTTTCCTGTAATCCGCCGTCAGGTAATAGGAGCGGGCAAGGGCGCTCATGCCGTCCACGCTACGGGGCAGAAGTTCAAGATAACGCTCAAGCTGAGGCACGGCCTCGGCGCTGCGATCCAGTTCCATCATATAGAGAAGCCCCAGTTCGTAGCGGGGTTTTGCATAGGCGGAATCCAGTTCGATGGAACGTTTGAAGGCCTGTTCCGCCATGGTAAAATACCGGTCCCGATCATTTTGCTGCGCCCCCGGTTTCGGCGCGGGATCAAGGGAAGCCTTCGCCGCCATTACCGCCGATACGCCGGTAAGGTAAAAAACGGTGGCGTCTTCCGTATTGTACAGAAGGGCCTGTTCCAGGGCATCCAGCGCTTCCTTATGCATGCTCTTGTCCGCAAGGCGGATGGAGAGAATTTTCCAGTAAGTTCCGGTCTTGACTGCGGCCTGTGTATACCGGTCTATGGCATCTTCATAGGCGGCAATGGCTTCGCGGAGTCCCTCAATGGTATCCGGGATGCCGCTCCGGGGGGAACTCAGTTCCGCTATCCGTTTCGCAAGGAGGCGATCCTTATCCCGCTGTTGATACCGGTAGAGCGCGGTAATTCCAGCGCCAATAAGGGCTGCAACGATAATAATCAAAATAAGGTTCTTTGCATTTTCCAGTTTTTTACTCATGGCTTACATAGCCTCCCAGCTTTGGCATAAACTTGCGGTGATTTTCCCGGAGCATGGACACATCCACATGGGTATAGATTTGGGTGGTAACCAAATCGGCATGCCCCAAAAGTTCCTGCACGGAGCGGAGGTCCGCGCCCCCGGCCAGCATCTCCGTAGCAAAACTGTGCCGCAGGGTATGCAGATGGGAACCGGTCCCCGCCATGGCGGTAAACCGGGTATAGTTTTTCCAGATCCCCTTCCGGGTAAGCCGCTTCCCCGATTTGCCGATAAACAGGGCCGGGCTGTGCCGGTGTCCGGCAATCAGGGGCCGGGATTCCGCAAGGTAACGTTTAAGCCAGAGCGCGGCCTCGGGACCAAAAACGATCAGCCGCTCCTTGTTCCCCTTTCCCTTCACCCGTGCGATCCCTTCGGAAAAATCAACATCACGTACATTAATACCCACCGCTTCCGAGACCCGGAGGCCCGCAGAATAGATAAGCTCATAGATCGCCCGGTTCCGTAATCCTAAAGGAGTATTCGTATTAATTGCAGAAAGAATCTCTTCCACTTTTTCACGGGGCAGCACCTCGGGGAGGTGCATTCCCCTGCGGGGTATTTCCAGAATCGCCGCGGGATTATCCTGGCGGATATTTTCATCCATGGTGAATCTGAAAAAGGAGCGCAGCGCAGAAATGGCCTTTGCGGCGGATCGTGAATCAATACCGTCTTCACTCCGTCTGCATTCAAGATACCGCGACACTCCCTCCGCATCAACCGCCGCGACCTCAAGGCACTCCCCGGCAAGCCATTCCAAAAACCTGCGGATCTCAAGTCCGTAGGTTTCCGCGGTAAGCGGGGAGCGGCGTTCCAGGGCGATGAGCCTTGAATAGTACTGATCGGGAAGGGATGAGTTTTTCACGGCCCTTACATTTCTTTCCCGTCACCAACGGCCCTGCCGTGGTTCCGTATGAGGGTGGGAACAGAAAGATCCTCTTCCTGATAATTATTCCGCTGGGAAAGATAATCCGTAGTACGCTTTGAGGTCCGGTCGTGGATATTCTGCCATTCGGCAAAATTGATAAAATCATCTTCCCTGGCCTTTGTCTCAGGGACGGGCCCTTTAAGGACAGATCCCGCTTTTTCAGTCCGGGCCTCTTCGGTTGGAAATCCCGTAGCGATCACCGTCACCCGGAGATCTTCCCCAAGGTTTGAATCCAGGCTGGCGCCGGAAATAATAACCACATCGGGATCAGCTTTTGCGGTGATGATCTTTACCACCTCGTCAAGTTCCACCAGGGAGAAATCCTCACCCCCGGACACATGCACCAGTATCCGGGTGGCCCCTTCAATGGTGGTATCCTCAAGGAGGGGATTGTCGATGGCGTTGTTGGCGGCATCGGCGGCACGGTTTTCCCCGGAGCCAAAACCTATCCCCATGAGGGCATCCCCCTGCCCCTTGATGGTGGACTCCACATCGGCAAAGTCGATATTGATAAGTCCCGTTTCGGTGATGAGGTCCGAAATACCCTGCACCCCCTGACGGAGCACATCGTCGGCCTTAAGGAATGCCTGGGTAAGGGGCGTCCGCCGTTCCACCACGGTGAAGAGCAGCTGGTTCGGAATAATGATGAGGGTATCCACGGACTCCCGCATCTTTCTGATCCCCTCCTGGGCAAGGCGCATCTTATAGGGACCCTCAAAACCGAAGGGCTTGGTAACCACCCCGACGGTCAGGGCGCCCTCCTCCCGGGCGACCTTGGCGATCACCGGCGCGGACCCCGTACCGGTGCCGCCCCCCATGCCGGCGGTTACAAAGACCATATCGGCGCCCTTAATGGCATCCGCGATAAGCTCCTTATCCTCGTTGGCAGCCTTCTCGCCGATCTCGGGCTTTCCCCCTGCGCCCCTGCCGGCGGTCAGCTTGGACCCGATCTGCAGCTTGGTCGGAGCCCTGCTCTTTTTCAGGTCCTGCATGTCCGTGTTGACCGCAATGAATTCAACACCCTGTAAACCGCATTCGATCATACGGTTGACCGCATTTGAACCGCCTCCTCCGGCTCCGACAACCTTGATTATTGCCGGAACAGGCGATTCCATCTCATCTTCATAGATCTCAATATTCATATCCCCTCCCAAATCACTTTCTGTATTTGATTAAGCACCCGGCATGCCGAATGCGGACATCCTAAAAGAACTCTCCCTTAATCCAATTCCAAAATTTTTTATGAATCCCATCCGGGGCGCTTTCGCGGGGAGATGGTCCTCCGCTCCGGTCAGGACCGGCTTTTCCCTCACGGTCATTCCCCTCAAGCACCAGCCCCACTGCGGCAGCATAAACAGGACTGCGGTACTCCTCCACAAGTCCACCGACAGACAGGGGGGTTCCCACCCGCACCGGCATTTTGAATATTTGGTTTGCCAGCTCTGCGGCTCCCAATAACTGGGCGCCGCCGCCGGTGAGTACAATCCCGCCTCCCAATGGCCGGGAAAGGTTTAGCCGGTCAAGCTCATCCTTTACCATGCCGAAGATCTCCTCCATCCGGGGCTGGATGATGGTAAGTATCTGGGACCTCGGTATGGGCATGGGCGGCCGGCCGCCGACACCGGGAACAATGACATCATCATCCCCTTCAAGGGGGGAACCTGCGGCTCCGGTCCCAAGCATGGTCTTCCAACAGCAGCCCGCCTCAATTTTGATCTTCTCGGCATTTTCAAAGGAAATACCCTTAATAATCGATATGTCCCGGGTAACCTGCTCGCCCCCCGCCGGTATGGTGGTGATTGAATAGGGCGTCCCCTCGGTATAAACCAGGAGCTCCGTAGTCCCCCCGCCAAGGTCCACCAGGACCACCCCTAGTTCCTTTTCTTCTTCGGTAAGAACGGATCTTCCCGCCGCCAGGGACTGTAACACCAGATCGTTAACCTCGTATCCCGCGCGGTTAACGCACTTGACGAGGTTCTGGGCGCTGGTACCGGAGCAGGTAATGATATGTACCTCCGCCTCAAGGCGCACCCCCATCATGTCCAGGGGATCACGGATACCCTTTTGGTCATCCACAATATAGCTTTGGGGGATAACTTCCAGGATTTGGCGATCCATGGGGATCACCACTGCCCTGGCCGCTTCCAGCACCCGCGCAATATCACTGGGCCCGATTTCCCGGCCCTTTCCGGTGACCGCCACCACACCCCGGGAATTGATCCCGTCGATGTGGCTGCCGCCGATTCCGGTCCAGACGGTTTTTACCTCGGAGCCGCTCATCATCTCCGCCGCGTCAATGGCGGCGGCTACCGAACGGAGGGTGGCTTCAATGTTGACCACCACCCCTTTCCTCATCCCCGTGGAGGGGCAGAGCCCCACACCGGTTATTTCGAGATTGCCCTTTTCATTGCGCTCGCCTATGACTGCGCAAACCTTGGTCGTGCCTATGTCGAGACCGACAACTAATCCATCGTTAGCCAGAGGAGGCCTCCTTTATTTTATATGACGCCGTTTCAGCCCTGAAATCAATTTCCTCAAGTTCAATGTCCTTTGAGGCAAACACGTCAAGCATGAGCATCACATAACGAAGGGTTTCTTCATTCAAATCCGATTCAAGCCGGATCCGTACCGGATTATGAACCGGATATAACACAAGATCAAATCCCTCAAAGGCCTTCCGGTTTATCCGGATCTCGGAGATCGCCCCAAGCAGTTCCGGCGCCGAATCACCGATGGTTTGGAGATTCGCAAGGAATGTACCAAACATGGCGGGAAGACGGGCCCCCAATACGGGGGGATCAAAAACAAGGCCGCCGATAAGGGGCAGGGACGGAGAAGGAACTTCGCCATCCCCGTTCCCGATTTTAAACACCAATCCGGTACGGTCAAAGTATACCGGGACCAGTCTGCTGTCCTGCCGGGCCAAAGAAACAGCCACTGCGGAACGGGGGATCAAAACGATCTTCACCGTATTGGGGAATCGCTTGATCACCCGTGCGGACTCAATTTCGTACAATCCCGCAAAGGCCTTTTCCGCCGCATGGGGGTTTACCGAAACAAAGGAGGACCGTTCCCCGATTCCCGCAACGGCGAGCACCGCCGCGCGATCAATACCGGGGAATGCCATCACATCAATTTTTGACAGGGGCATACAGGGGGTAATCGCAAAAAGCCAAATCAGCTCCAGAATCAAAACAGCCGCCACTGCGATAACCAGTACCTTGAACCCCTTCTCCACTCCATGCGAAGGCAGGGATTTGGCGGGCGCCGCATCTTCCGGAACATCCAGGGGGGATTTTTTATCGTTAAAAAATTCCCCCCGTGGATAGATAAAATCACCGGACATCAGAACCCTCCTCAGGAATACTATCCTTGTTATGACTTGAAACATTCACAACAAGACCGGACATCAAAAGGGTGGCCGCCAGGGAGGAGCCCCCCGCGGAAAAGAAGGGCAGCGGAACCCCGGTTGCGGGCAAGGAGCCCGACACCACCGCCACATTAAGCAGCGCCTGGGACACCACCATGGTCACCATGCCGTAAGCCAGGAGCTGTCTGAAAGCCGTTTCCGCCCGCTGGGCCGCCCGGTAGCCCTGGAAGGCAAAAACGCCGAAGAGTACAAAAAGGAGGACCACCCCCAGGAACCCTGATTCTTCAGCAAAGGAAGAAAAAATAAAATCCGAATGAACCTCCGGCACACTGGCGATCTTCCGGGTCCCCTGTCCAAGACCCTTCCCCAATGGCCCCCCGGACATGATCGTGAGCAGGGAGGAACGTACCTGGAATCCCCCGCCCTGGGGGTCGGATTCGGGCCAGATAAAATTGATAAGCCGCAGCAGCCGGTGTTCCCTGGTAAGGATCAGAAGGCCCGACAGGGGCAGCAGTATTACTATTGCCGAAAAGAAATAGCGGAGTTTTACTCCCGCAAAGAAAAAGATAATCAGTGCGTTTATCGCAAGAAACACGGCGGTAGAAAAGTTATTCTGCAAATAAATGAAGATGAAAAACAATGCGGTTATCAAAACCGGGGGCAGCACCCCCGAGGCAAATGAATCAATGGCATTCTGTTTCTTGTCGAAGATATGGGCCAGATACAGGGGCAGCACCAGTTTGACCATTTCAGAGGGCTGGTAAGTCCAGGAACCGATCTTGATCCAGCGGGTGGCGCCGTTTTTATTCACCCCGATGCCGGGGACAAAGGTAAGTATGCACAGAATGATGGTTCCTATCACCAGAAGCTTGATGCACTTCCGCAAAATTTCCAGCCTGATGCGGGATGCAAAAAAGAAGAGCAGCATACCCGCAGTTCCCAGCATAAGCTGCCGGGAAATAAAGTAGAGGCCGTTTCCAAAGAAACGCTGGGCGAATGCGTAGGATGAGGAATAAAGCGTTACAAGGCCAAGGCCGGTAAGGAGAAAAATACTGCCAATCAGTATTTGATTCCCCGGCGAGAGGCGGCCTGTTTTTTCCACATCAAACTGATACATTTCTTTTTCCGCCTATTGTATCTTCAGGGTTGAGAGGGCAATGATCGCAAAAAGCCCCCCGAGTATCCAGAAGCGGATAACCACCTTGGTTTCCGCCCAGCCCGACAATTCAAAATGATGGTGAATGGGCGCCATCTTAAACACCCGCTTCTTCCTGATCTTATACGAAACAACCTGTATAACCACCGACATAATCTCAAGTACAAAAACCCCGCCGATGATCAGAACCAGTATCTCCTTCTTAATGATAAGCGAAATGGTGGCCACCACACCGCCCAGGGAAAGACTCCCCACATCACCCATAAAAACTTCTGCGGGGTGGGTGTTAAACCAGAGGAAGCCGATGCAGGCCCCCACGGCGGCAAGGCAGAACACGGTAAGTTCCCCCGCGCCTGGGATATAGGGCATCCCCAGGTAGGAAGAATAATCCACCCGGCCGGTTAAGTAGGTCAGTATTGCCAGTGCGATAAACACCAGAATCAAAAGCCCCGCCAGAAGCCCGTCCAGGCCGTCGGAAAAATTCACCGCGTTGGATTCCCCCACGATCAGGATCACCCCAAAGGGAATCCAGAGAGCGCCCATATCTACCACAGGATTTTTAAAGAAGGGAACATACAACGAGGTGATCCCCTCTTCCCCGGAAAAGTACAGTATCAGTACTACTGCGATGGCCACGGCGAATTGCCCCGCCAGTTTTGCCCATGCGGGAAGCCCCGCAGAATTATGCCTGGTCACCTTGAGGTAATCGTCAGCAAACCCGATAATACCGAAGGCGGCAAAGGCCCCAAGGGTAAGCCAGACCTTTTCGTTCCGTAAATCCTGCCAGAGCAGCATGGAAATGATCACAGAAACAATGATCAACACCCCGCCCATGGTTGGGGTGCCGTCTTTTTTCAGGTGGGTCGCCGGGCCGTCGGTCCGCACCGCCTGCCCTATCTTGAGCGCCCTTAAGCCTTCGATAATCCGGGGGCCAAAGATAAAGGAGATGAGCAGGGTTGTCAATGCCGCATAGGCCCCGCGGAAGGTCAGGTAGAGGAATACGTTAAAGGGGGTAAAGTATTTTACCAGGGGGTATACAAATTCAAGAAGCATTATACCGCCCCCTTAACAGCCGCAGGCAGGGCCGAAGCTGTTTCGGCAACAAGCATACCGGTCAGCTGCTCCAGGGCACAGAGCCGGGAGCCCTTCAGTAAAACTAAATCCCCATCCTCTACAAATTCTTCAAGGGCGCGGGAAAGTTCAGTAATACTGTTTGTGTGAAAAGCAGAAACTCCGGACCGGCCGCCTTTCATTTCAGGGGAAGCGGCAAAGGCTTCCGCAGCCAATTCCATTTCTTTACCGTAAAGAAACACCCTGTCCGCAGAAGAAGCGGCAAGCCGCCGTCCCAGTTCCCGGTGGGCCTCTTCCGAAGTATCCCCCAGTTCCAGCATGGAACCCATCACATAAATTTTCCGGCCCCCATATTCCAGATCGTCGCAGAAACCGACCGCCTCCGCCGCAGATTCGGGGTTGGCGTTATAGCAGTCCTGGATCACCGTAACCCTTCCCTCAAAAATTTCGCTGCGGCCAAAGAGGGGTTTTATACCGGCAAGCCCTTCCCGTATAGCCCTGTTGCTCACGGGCGCCTCCCGCGCAATGGCCACCGCCGCAATGGCGTTACGGAGATTATGTTTTCCCGGCAGACTGAAACGAACCGCTTCCCCGGCCCAGATGATTTCACTTCCCCCAAGCCCAAGGTCCCGCACCGATTCAAGTTCAGCCGGTTTATCGGTTCCGTAAAAGCGGACCATTCCTTTTACATCCTGCGCCAGAAAATCACGGTATTCATCATCGGCGGGAATCAGGGCAATTTCACTGCCGGAAAATTCCGCAAAAATATTTTTTTTCTCTTTAGCTATAGACCCCTTACTGCCGAGAATTCCGATATGGGCGGAACCAATGTTTGTGATAAGCGCGATGCCGGGTTTAAGGACACGGGCCAATTCCGCAATCTCCCCCCGGCGGTTCATCCCCAGTTCAAAAACACCCACTTCGTGGTGAGAACGGACTTCAAAAACCGAAAGGGGAAGCCCGGTCTCGGAATTGAGGTTCCCCCGGTTCATCACCACAGATTTTTCCCGGCCTATCATGGCGGCGGCAATTTCCTTTGTGGTGGTTTTTCCCGAAGAACCGGTGACGCCGATCCTTATCAAATTCGGGAATTGTTCTAAATAGGCTCCTGCGGCGTCCTGTAAACCCCGCAGGGTATCCTTTACCGCCACCAGGCAGGCCCCGTACTGTGCCGCGGTTTCAATAAGATGTAAACTTTTGTCTTCCAGTTTCGATTCATCCACCAGGGCGCAGACGGCGCCGGCCTTAAAGGCGGCTTCCACATAGCGGTGCCCGTCCTGAACGGAACCGGCAAGGGCGACAAAAAGCGAAAGCGGCTTTACCGTCCGGGAGTCAATACTCACCGAAGAAAATCCCGATGCATGATTTCCCCCCGCCCCCGTTTGAGGGATGCGGCGCCCATTGAGGGCTTCGCAGAGGGCGGCAAAATCCAGCAGGATCTGCGGCTCGGAATTCAAAGCCCCGCCCCCCCTTCAATTTTTATTTGCAGAACATCCTCGGGCCTTATTTTGACCAAATCCAAATCATGGCGGGCGATGCTTTCAATCCGCTCCGAAGAAGAGAGTACCGCGATTCCCGCGATAAGCCGTTTGTTGCTTTCAACCCATTGTTCCTGGGCTGTTTCAAGCCGGCGGGTTTCCCGTTCCAGCGCCGTATACCTGGCGGACTGCCAGGCAACCAGGCCCAGAAGACAGGGTATGGTCAGACACACAAAGTAGAGAAGAAAATAACGCCTCATCGTTGCCCATCCTCAGCAAAAACTTTTTCGATTACCCGCAGCCGGGCGCTCCTGGAAGCGGGATTTTTTTGTATCTCCGCCTCTCCGGGGGCAATTCCCTTCCGGGTTAAAATATTGACCGCACGGCGGCCCTCACATCTACATATCGGCGCTTCCGGGGGACAAGTACAGTCCTTATTCTTCTCCCGGAAAAAATTTTTTACGATCCGGTCCTCCAGGGAATGAAAGCTGATAACCCCCATCCGCCCGCCGCTTTCCAGTACCCGCAGCCCCCCCTCAAGCAGTTCAGGCAGCCGGGAAAGTTCCCCGTTTACCGCGATCCGCAGGGCCTGAAAAGTCCTGGTGGCGGGGTGAATAGGGCCATGCCGGTAAGGCGCGGGAACCACCCGTTCCACCAGTTCCGCCAGCGCCCCGGTTGTCGTTATGGTCCCCTGTTTCCGGACCTCCACAATGGCCCGGGCTATGCGCCGGGAATACCGTTCTTCAGCATTCTGATACAAAAGATCCGCAAGGTCCTTTTCCGGCAGGGCCGCGATAAGATCCGCCGCGCTTTCCCCGGCGGATGTATCAAGCCGCATATCCAGCGCTTCATCCTTCCGGAAACTGAAACCCCGGTTTCCCTTTTCATAATGAAAAAGGCTTATCCCCAAATCAACCAGTATCGTATCGGGCCGTTTTTGCCCAACAGGAGGAAATTCCGCAAAAAAGGTCTGGGACCATCCTGAATAAAATTGAATCCGGTCCCCGAATTCCTTAAGCCGTCCCCGCGCAACCTTCTGTATCTCGCTGTCGGCGTCAACACCGATGATCCGCAGATCCGGGAACCGGGACAGGAAGAGGTAACTATGGCCGCCTTCCCCCAGGGTGGCGTCAACCATAAGTTCCCCCCCGCCCCGGGGGGCAAGAAATTGAACTGTCTCTTCCGTCAGCACCGGAGTGTGAACAATCTCCATTAAAAAACCCGCTCCAAAAACTTTATTAATCCAGCTTAAAAAGCCGTACAGAACCCATTTTATTCATTGCACCCTGAGAAATCGCACTGTTCTGCTCCAGATAATCAAAGTAGAAACCCGTATCCCAAATTTCCAGATGATTTTCGGCACTGATAACCGTACATTCCTTGGTCAGTTTCGCGTACTTTCGGATAATCCCCGGTATGGCGACACGGCCCGCCTTATCAAGGTCCACCGCCTGGGCCTGATTAATATACCGGTGCTCAAGCAAAAGCCGCTCCTCTTCGGTAATCAAATCCGAATTGGTCAGCTTTTCAGAAAACCGCTCCCACATTACGGGGGTCATGATCCAGGCGCTGGGCTGCATACCCCAGGTAATGACCAATTCACCCTGGTAGCGGTCCCGGAACCGGAGAGGAATACTTACACGGCCTTTGTCGTCCAGGGTACTCTCAGCGGTACCGGTTTTTAGTTCCATTCCCACACTTTCCTAAATTTTTCACGGATTCCCCACGAATCCCCACTTATTTTTATTATTTACCCATAAAGAATTCCCGTCAATCACCCAATACAGAAAATGTTATAAATAGTAAAAAATATTTTCTTTTATACCTATACAACTGTATAGCTTCATTTGCATCTTGCTTTTTTCGGAATCCTTTCGTTATGATGCGGGTATGTTTACGAATGAATACTTTGTGGTTTTCCCCGAAGGGGATGTTCAGGAGATTCCGGGAAGGCTCTCCCTGGGCGAAATTGTGGACATCAATGGTCACAGCCTCCCCCTGCCCCTCCCCAGTGTCAAAACCATCGCCTTCCGGGTTGCCAAAATAAAGGTAAATGAAAACAAGGGGGGCAATGAAACCTTTCACGTTCTGGAACTTTTAAGCGCCCGGGAGCTTATACCCCATGTCCGGTAGCCTTATTGGAACCCGGAAGGAGAGCGGCCTCCACAATGCGCTGAAATTCCGCTATGCCGGGATCGATGGGGAAACCGAAAAATCCATGGGGGACTATGTCTGCGACGGCCTTACGCCGGAGGGGGAGATAATTGAAGTCCAAACCGGCAGCTTCGGCCCCCTCAGGGACAAGGCCCGCTCCCTTGCCGCCTTTGGCCCGGTACGGATCATCCACCCTATCATCATCAACAAATATATAGAAACCCTTGATGAGGCAGGGCAGGTTCTTCGTAAACGGAAAAGTCCCCGGAAGGGCTCCGAATGGGACCTCTTCAAAAGCCTCCTTTACGCCCCGGAGCTGGCTGCAGTTCCCGGCCTCTGTATCGAACTTGCCCTGATAGACGTACTGGAACAGCGGAAAGAAGACGGCAAGGGCTCCTGGCGCCGCAAAGGGGCCAGCATCTCAGGCAGGGAACTGGCAGGGTGGCACTCCTCAATGAGCCTCAGCGGGCCGAAGGACTATTACCGCTTCCTCCCCTTTGGGTCAGGGGAAGAATTTACCACCCGCGAATTAGCCAAAAAAGCCGGAATATCCATTAACCTTGCGGGAAAAACCCTCTATGTACTCACCAAAATCGGCATTGTAAAACGGATCGGAAAAAAAGGGAACAGCTTTGTTTATAAAATACTGAAGTTATCGAAGAACCCGGCTAAAAAAAATGGGTAACAAACCCCTAAGGGTTCATTACCCACCTCTCTTTACTTAAGCTTTATCGTGCCAAGGCACACAGTTTACCAAGCATCCGACATATCGTCGGTGTCCCGGCTGCTCTCGGCAAAAAGGTCTGTTACCGCCCGGAGATCATCAAAATAGATATAATAGCTTCCAAAGGCTTCCGTGGGATCGCAGTTAACCCGGAGCCCGGTAATTTTAAGCCCCGACTGGTTATTGTAGTGATAATTCCGCTGAACAATGCCGTTTTTACCGTCATCGGCCTGGGGCGGGATCGCCACGGTAAGTTTTTTCCAGCCCTGGAAATTCAATTTACCCATATAAAGCTCAAAACGGCGGCCAAAAAGGTCCTCCACCTGAACATACAGCTCGTGGTTGTAGTTACGGCCTACCGCCCATACGGAAACGGTCTTGGTAATACCCTCAACCGGAATGGGCCGCTGGGGATACAGGGTAAAACTGGTATGCCCCCGGTGGATAAAATCAACCCGGGTACCCAGAACGTAGCGGTCGCTCATATTCAGGTCCGCCTCTTCCGGTATGGGCTCTTTCCCCGCAGGACCGCCCTCAAAAAGCCGGGTGGTGGTATACCCATCGTCGGTGGACATGGCAGAACGCCAGTAACCCTCTTTTTCAAATTTATCGATAGAAACTTCCTTTAAAAGCTGCTGAGCCGCATCGATCCCGATCTGCTCCGCATCCGGCGCCCCAACCTCTTCCTGGGCAAAAAGGAAACCGGAAAATAAAAGAAATAGGACAGCAACAGTAAATCGTTTCATTTAACAGTCTCCTTAATTGTTACTCGGCGCGGGCTGCGCGGACCAGAGTCCCTGTACACGTTCAGGATCACTCAATTCATCGCCGTCGAAAATGGACTCAAAGGTATCGGTTTGTACCTTCAATTGATCAAAGTATACATAGAAGTTATCCACCCGCTCAGTCGGCTGAGTCCATATCCGGAATTTGACAAATTTTATACTCGAAGTATCAACAATTGACTGTTTGGACTGGGGAATTCTGGCGGGAATACTGACCCGCATGTTTTTCCAGCCCGTAAACTTGAGATCGCCTATTCTGACACTATGAACCACACCCCGGTTATCCCGGAAATAGGCTTCAATATAAAAATTAAGATTGGGTCCCCATACCCAGCAATCCAGAGCCTGAACCCGGCCCGGAAGGGGAATTTCAAAGGGGACCGCTTCATCACCGCCGCCGGCCTCTACGGGGTACACATCTATCCAGTTATAACCCCGGCGATCGAACCTGCCCCAGATGCCCAGACTCTGCCGCTGCTGGTCATCCTGTTTCTGACGCAGGGCCTGAGGGGAGGCCGCAACATAGGTCAGCTTGGGGTAGGACTCTTCCTCTGTTTTAGTGGCAAATTTACTGGCATCCACCCGCCATTGAAATTCGCTGGAATAGACCGTTCCCCCGGCAATCCACTCATGGGCGCCGCCGCTATCGTCAAAAGAATCTATAACAACGGACTCAGAATTGACGGTATTATCATCACCAAATGCAAAAAATATTGCCGTGCATGCCAAAAGAATAAGGCAGACAGCCCTGAAACTACCTTGTTTCATCCCAATACTCCTTTTTCCGAACCATAGAAAACGAGTTCTAACCCGATTATATTTCTTATCGGAATCTTTGTCAAACCTCCAAAGTCCTTTTTGGGGTTATTCGGGAATTTCCCCGCGGACCGCCGTTTTTATTTTCCGTAAAGCCTCCGGATCCTCAATCCGCTTTTCCTGAATGATGATATCCGAAGGAAGGGACTTCTCGGCGCGGAAGGCCCTGAAAGCCAGGGCCCAGGGTGAATCATCGAAAACAAGCCTGACATTTGCCGAAGTCAGGGCCGGGTCCAGCCAGGAAAAAAGAATAACCGGGACTTTGATATTCCGATCCAGAAAATGAGGGGAAGCGCCGGTCAGGACCACACAGGAAATATTCTCATAGGAGCTATAATTTGAGTTAAGGGACAAAAAAACAGGATCCTTCATGAAGCCTTCTTCCCGCAGCCCCGCAAGGAAGGACTCCCGGTTAAACGGAAAATTCTGCTCATCCTGAAAAAAAAGGATGCCCCCGCCATCTCCGTCGGCGGCGCCCCCCGCCTGGGCCAGAATCGCCGCGCAGCGGCCCGCCCGGTACGCATCGGTACCGGCATCGGCAGCGATGTACCTCAGATTTTCCTCAATATTTGCCCCTCCCCTCCCGCGGCCTTCAATAACGGCCACCGGTACATCAGGATGGGCCTCGGCATAGCGCTGCCCTCCCCGCCCATAACGCGCCGGAAGGATTGCCCCAAAAGGACGCCTGCTTGCCTCTTCCAGGGCAAAAACCGCCGCATCAGGACCGGCGCTTTCGGCGAGCAGTACCTTCTTTACCGGCCGGAAAAGCCCCAGGGAAAGCCGCGCCTGGGCAATCAAGGCCCGGCGCGGCCCATAGAGGGCGTCAAAGGAAGCGTCGCTGAGGATCAGCGCCGGAGAACGGGAGAAAAAAAAACCCGCCAGGAAGGCTAATATGAGGATTATGGCAGCCAAAATAAAGATGGAACGGCGGCGGATCTTCATACTGAAAACATAACGGGTTTAGTAACTAGTGGGTAGTAGGCCGCGGAGAATATTGCTTGCGGAGATGTTCCAGGTAATCCTTGCTTTTTTATCGATATCGTTATATCGTTAAAAAAGGATCGTTTAAATCCCTGACAGGAAGGATAGATTGTGGTGAAACAGAAAATCTCTGCCGCCCCATCGGTACGCCGGCTGCCTTCGTATTTACATACCGTCAGGCAGCTGCAAAAAGAGGCGGGGGAGTATATATCCGGGACCCTCATTGCCGATGCGCTGAACCTTGAACCCATCCAGGTGCGAAAGGATCTGGCCATAACCGGGATTATCGGCAAACCCAAAAAGGGATACCCCGTGGAAGCCCTGATCAACGCCATTGAAGGCTTCCTCGGCTGGGACACCCTCCGGGATGCGGTGCTGGTGGGGGTGGGCAACCTGGGGATGGCCCTGATGGGCTACGAGGAATTCCGGTACCATGGGCTGCGCCTGATAGCGGCCTTTGACAGGAACCCAAAAAAAATCGGGCTCCGGATCCACGGGGTGCCGGTACTGTCCATTGATACGGCGGATATCCAGATCCGCAGCTTTGGGGTAAAAACGGCGATCCTCACGGTTCCCGGCCCCTTCGCCCAGGAAACAGCGGATGCGCTTACCAAGGCAGGGATCGAGGGGATATGGAATTTTACCAACGTCAAACTCAAGGTTCCCGATACGGTGGCAGTTCAAAAAGAGGATCTTTCATCGGGCTATGCCATGCTCTGCGTCAAAATGCAGGCCAAGCGCCTGGAAGAAAATGGATTCAAGCCTCGGTAAAACCGCCGCCCAGGCCGAAATGCTGGAAAACCGGCTGCGGAAGCGGTACAAACACCTGAAAAAATGGGCAAAACGGAGCGGAACCGATGTATTCCGCCTCTATGACCGGGATATCCCTGAAATTCCCCTGGTTCTGGACTGCTTTGGGGATGCGTTATCGGGAGCTCTCTACAAAAGGCCCTACGAAAAGGATGAAAAGGAGGAGCGGCTCTGGCTTTCCGCTATGCGGGAGGCCGCTGCGAGGGCACTGGAGATCGAAGCAAGCCATGTTTTTATCAAATTCCGGGAACCCCAGCGGGGGAAAACCCAGTATCAGCGCTTTGAAGATGTCCATTTTGAACGGGAAGTCCATGAGGGGGGGCTTACCTTTCGGGTAAATCTTTCTGATTACCTTGATACGGGACTCTTCCCTGACCGCCGTAAAATGCGCGCCCTTATCCGTGAAGAAGCGGCGGGAAAAAAGGTCCTCAACCTGTTCTGTTATACCGCCTCCTTTTCCGTATACGCCGCTGCAGGGGGCGCAGCGCAGGTGGATTCGGTGGACCTTTCCCGGACCTACCTTGACTGGGCGGCCATCAACTTCAGCCTGAACGGCCTCGGCGCCGTTAATGAAAACGGGAGGTACCCTCTTATCCGCGCCGATGTCCTTTCCTTTCTTTCCGCCGCAGAAAGGGAAAAACGTTCCTGGGATATGATCATCCTGGACCCCCCAACCTTTTCCAACTCAAAAAAGATGGATTCCACCCTGGACATCAAACGGGATCACCAGACCCTTATCAAAGGGGCCCTGAAACTGCTGAAAAGCGGCGGCCGGCTCTGGTTCAGCACCAATGCCCGGCACTTTCGTCTGGACACAGGGGATTTTCCCGGCGTTACCGTTAAAGATATGGAACAGGCGATTACCGACGAGGATTTTGTGGGGAAAAAAATACCCAAGTGCTATCTTTTTCAGGTATAATGAGGCTTATGAGGCCCGCCGCGTTAGCGGCGTGTTAATTTTTACTTCTACGAAAGCGGAGTGAAACGACGCATGAAAAGGAACCTTTGTTTTATTGCGGTGGGAGCGGCGGTAATCCTGCTGGCCGCCTGCGCCCATAACGCCGCCGTAAGGGACGTTGTACCGGTAGAAGGAGCCGATACGGCGATCTCCGGACCGGCAGGGACCGTCCCCCTGATTGGGGATCGTCTTGACGGCCCGGTCTTCGCAGCCCTTCCCCCGGAAGCCCGGAGCTATCTCGCCGCAGTCGCCAAAGCCTTCCGCAATCAGGATACGCAGTTTCTGCTGGCCCAGGGGGAATGGACCTTCGAAGCCGAGGTAAAGCCCCGGTACGACACCGAAACCTACCTGGCCATGCTCTACCGCGCCGGTTCCTACGCAACGGACGCCCCCTGGGGGAAAAGCCCAAAAACCCGGCTGGTCCCATCAGAAATACGTGAAATTGAATACATAAAATGGGAAGAACAGGGCCCCATGCTGGCGATTCAGGGCAGGCTTAACATCAATGACGGCTCACAGATCCCCTGCCAAATCATCCTTGTATGGAAACTGACTGAGCCAAAAATTTTAGGAATATACCCTTAACTCTCTTTGATATTGTACTTCTTCCTGAACCGCTCAATCCGCCCGGCGGTGTCTACCAGCTTCTGTTTGCCCGTAAAGAAGGGGTGGCAGGCGGAGCAAATTTCCACCTTGATATCCTTAACGGTTGAGCGGGTCTCAATTACGTTCCCGCAGGCGCAGGTGATTTTTGTCATCTCGTATTTGGGATGAATTTTCTCTTGCATATATCCTCCAACAGTGCGTTCGCCCCGGTACACCGGCTCTGCCAGTTTAACCTTTAGAACGCGATTCCCCTAGTCCATCGCCGCCGAACCGGTATTCATGGAACGCAGGAATGCCTCATTATTCTTGCTTTTCTTCATCCTGTCAACCAGCAGTTCGATGATCTCGATGTCGTCCATGGGGTTGATAACCTTGCGGAGGACCCAAATCTTCTGCATTTCCTCTTCGGAGAGGAGGAGTTCTTCTTTCCGGGTACCGGATTTCTTGATGTTGATCGCCGGGAAGAGCCTGCGGTCGGAAATGCGCCGGTCCAGGTTGATTTCCAGGTTGCCGGTGCCCTTGAATTCCTCAAAAATCACTTCATCCATGCGGCTGCCGGTCTCGATCAGGGCGGTGGAGATGATGGTCAGGCTCCCCCCTTCCTCGATGTTACGGGCGGCCCCGAAGAAACGCTTGGGCTTGTGGAGGGCGTTAGAGTCCACACCGCCTGAGAGTATCTTCCCCGAGGTGGGGACGGTCTGGTTATAGGCCCGGGCCAGCCGGGTGATGGAATCCAGGAGGATCACCACGTCCTTTTTGTGCTCCACCAGGCGCTTGGCCTTTTCCAGTACCATTTCCGTAACCTGTACATGCCGGGTGGCCTGTTCGTCAAAGGTTGATGAAATCACCTCCGCCCTTACCGTCCGCTCCATGTCGGTTACTTCCTCGGGACGCTCGTCGATGAGCAGCACAATTAGGTAGACCTCGGGGTGGTTTTTGGTGATGGCATTGGCTATCTTCTGCATCATAATGGTTTTACCGGTCCGGGGAGGGGCCACGATGATGGCCCGCTGGCCCTTGCCGATGGGGCAGAAGAGGTTGATGATCCGCTCACTGATGCCCTCGGTCGCCGTTTCCAGGTCCAGCTTTTGGTTGGGGTACAGGGGGGTCAGGTTGTCAAAGGGGATACGGTTCTGGGCCACCGTGGGGTCGTCGTAGTTGACGGTTTCCACCCGGAGCATGGCGAAGAAGCGCTCCCCCTCCTTGGGGCTGCGGATCTGGCCGTAGACCGTGTCCCCGGTTTTCAGGGCAAAAAGCCGTATCTGGCTGGGACTGATGTAGATGTCGTCCGGGCCGGGGAGGTAAGAATTCTGGGGGCTCCGCAGGAAGCCGTAACTGTCGGGGAGGATCTCCAGGGAGCCGTAGGCGTAGATGACCCCCCCGCGCTCGGTGTGGGCCTTGAGCAGGGAGAAGATGATCTCCTGCTTTTTAAGGGCCACCATGTCCTCGTGGGTGATGTTATAACAGGCCGCCAGCTCCCGTAAATCGATCATGTTAAGCCGGATAAGCTCGTTGATGGAGAGCCGGGGCTTGCCGCCGTCCTGATCGCCGCGGGGCTCCGGTTTACCGTAAATGTCGGGCATGGAGGGCAGGTTTTTCGGCAGGCTCATGGCAGGCCGGTCAGACGGGGGCAGCGTCTGAGAAACGCCGTCCGGTCCGGGGACGGCCCCGGCGAAATTCCCAAAACCGGTGTTTCCGGCCAGGTTCCCGCCGGTGTTACCGGTACTTCCAAAGCCTGAATTTCCCCCGGCGGGGAAAGGCCCGGCATTCATAATACCCTGGGAAGGAGCCTGACCCCCCCGGCTGTTGTAACGGGACCGGGGATGGGAAGAACCCTGCCAGTCATTTCCACCGGAAATTCCGGCATCCTGCCTGTGTTCGCGGTAGGGGGTATGTTTTGTCCGGGCCCGTACCACTACTTTATTGCCGGAGCGTTCATCTGCGCCGTCATCCCCGGCCTCAGATACGGCGTCCCCATCGTCACCGGCAAAGGAAGTATCCGGAGCAGCTTCATCTTTCTCCTGAACTTCCGCCGGAATTTGGTTCCCCGGCTCAAAACTTAATTGTTCTTCATTTTCCGCAATTTTAGGTTTGCGACCTCTCCGCAGCATTGCCATTATCAACCGCCTATAGGTTATTAGTAAGGAAAAGGATATATTCCATCGGGTATAAAAATTTAATAATTCTTGTTTCCAGTCAGATTATTTCTAAACATATGATAGGATTAAGTAACAATAAACGATAACTCAAATCATTGTCAAGAGGGCTTTCACCGCCTGCTCCGCTGCGGAATTCCGCACCCCATTGCGGGAATCCTTATAATGAAAAACCTGGGCCCCGGTTTCTCCGCCCCGGACAGCAAGGGCTATCCAGACCGTCCCCACCGGAACGGCGGTCCCATCCCCGCCGGGTCCCGCAAGGCCCGTCACCGCCGCCGCAAAATCGGCGCCGCTTTTCTCAAGGGCGCCCTCCGCCATGGCGCAGGCGGTCTCCCGGCTGACGGGGCCGTATTTTTCAATTGCGGCCCGGTCCAGGCCCAGCATCTTTACCTTGGCGTCCACCGTATAACTGACAAAGGAGCCCCAGAGCACATTGGACGCCCCGGGAAGGCGGGCAATCAAATCCGCCGCCAGACCCGCAGTACAGGATTCCGCCAGTGCAAGGGTTTTGGACCGGGCGGTAAGCTTTTTTACCAGCAGTTCCGCCGCCGTGGCATCCCCGGAATTAGGCATTGGTTTTCTGCAATTCAGCCTTTATCTCTTCCGTGGGCCGGGAGAAGATCTCCACTTCCCTGTCCACGGCGGTCATGCTGCACTGACCGTCAAAAAGCACCCCATCGGCAATGCGGAGCCGTGCGGCGGTAACATCCCCATGGACTTCCGCCCCGCTGAGCATATCCACCTTGTCCACCGCATGAACCGCCCCAACCACCGTGCCGTAGACAATAAGGGAACTTACCTGTATCCGATCCGCGTACACCTCCGCGCCCCGGTCCACAATGAGCGCCCCGGTAGCTTCAATCGTACCCTTGAATTTTCCCTGAATGCGGAGGGTTTCCCTGAACCGGAGCAGACCGTAAAAACTGGTGGTCTGCCCCAGCACCACCTCCGCGGCGGCGTCCTTCCTCTTCCCCTCTGTGTTCGTCATTCCTGTTCCTGGCGCGGAAAACTGCGGCTCTCTTTTTCCAGTACCGAAAGGCCTATCTCATTTTTTTTGAGATCCTCCCATTCGGTAACGGTTTTCTCAAGCCTGGCATCCAGTTCCGCAATATGTTTTCTGACTTCCTGCGTTTTTTCCGTGATAAGGCCCGCAAGCCGGGGCAAGGTGTCCTTGTCCGCCTGGGCAATGGCCGAATCCAAATCATCGATACTGCTTACGAAATTTGCAAGGCTGTTTTTTATGTCTTCGTTTAACTCTTCCGCCAGGTCAAGCCGGGATTCCCGCACCGCAATCTGGGTAAAAAGCTCCCGGTTCCGCAGCACCACCCGGATACGGGCCAGAACTTCGGAAAAATTGAAGGGCTTGGTGATATAATCCTCCACCCCCAATTCAAAACCCTCAACCTTGTCTTTAACATCATCCAGGGCGGAAAACATGATAATGGGGATGTCCCGGTATTTGGGATCCCCCTTTAACGTTTTTGTCACCTCCCAGCCGGACATCCGGGGCATGATATTGTCCAAAAGGATAAGATCCGGGGAAAAACGTTTTACCTTTTCCAGCGCCTCAAGGCCGTCTTCGGCCTTTTCAACAATAAATCCCAGCTTGGAAAGCATGACTTCGAAAAATTCAAGATTGAGCTGCTCATCATCAACGATGAGTATCTTCTTTCGGGTATTCATAGGCTCCTTCCTTTTTTGACTATTCTGATTATATACGAAAGACATCCAAATATCAACAGGATAATCGCGGCGCCCACAAAGATAAGGGCCAAAAAATCCCCAAAACGGGTATACAGTGAATTTGCTTTGACCACGGGAACCTCTGCGGTAAGGGCGGCCTCCGTAAAGGGCGGGGCCAGGGCGGTGACCCGGCCATTGGGGTCCACCGCGCAGGTCTGGCCCGAGGCGGTGGAGCGTACCATGGAGCGCCGGTTTTCCACCGCACGGAAAACCGCCATGGAGAGGTGCTGGTTCTGGGCGGGAAGGCTTGCGGACCAGGCGTCATTGGAGAGGTTCACGATAAGTTCCGCCCCGTTCCGCACAAAGTCCCGGCTCAGGTAGCCAAAGGTGTCTTCAAAGCAGATGGGGCTTGAAAATTTGAAGCCCCCGGCGGAAAAGACCGTGGCCTCCTCCCCCTTCTCCCAAAAATGGGTATCCGCCGCTTCCAGGGCCCGGTAGATCCAGGGCAGCTGTTTTTCGTAGGGGAAATGCTCCGTAAAGGGCACCAGATGGAGCTTGCGGTAGAGACCGGTAAGTACTCCCTTTTCATAGAGCATCACCCCGTTATAGTCGATCCGGTAATCCTCCTGGGGATTCAGGGGATCCTTCCGGGGATTTTTAACCGGGTCTTTACGGGCATCGTCGTTTCCTATCAAAAAGGGAACATCCTGCAGGGCAAGGTAGTCCAGCAGATCCTTCACCAGATTCCAGGATTCCTGATCCCCCCGGTAGGTGCTATGCCAGTAGATCCGGGGGACAAAGGCCGTCTCGGACCAGACCACCAAATCGGGCTTCGGCCGGGCGCGGAGGGCCTCATCGGAGAGGCGTTTCAGGATCTCGTAATTCTGCCGGTAGGTCCCAATGTCCCCCCGCCAGGGATCCGTATTATGCTGAATAAGGGCTATCCGCGCGGTCTTTGCCCCCGTGTAATCCACCTGGAAAAAAAGGCCGTATCCCAAAGCGGCGCAGAGGCAGAGGAGCCAGACACTAGCGGACACCCCTTCCTGCCGAAAAAAAGCCCTGAGCCTCCCGGGTATGTCCCGAAAAACAGTGCCTGGCACCCATGCGGCCCCCAGCCAGGTGGAGGGAAACACCACCAGTGCGGAAACGCCCCAGACACCGAAAAGGCCTGCGATCTGAATCACCGGAATCATTTCCCATTGGGAATAGCCTATGATTCCATAGGAATAGCCGAGGAAGCCCTGGGTCCGGAGGTACTCATAGCTTAGCCAGAGGATCCACTGAACCAGATAAAAGCGGCGGGGGAAGAGCCGTTCCGCGATTTTGAGCAGGGGAAAGAGCAGGGCCAGATAAACCAGATATATGGAATTGACGATAAGGCCCGCCAGGGGGTGGAAAACACTGAGCCAATAGTTAAAAAGACTGTATGCGGAATACCCGTACAGGGCGCCCCAAAAAATCGAGGCCCCAAGACCGACCCGGCGGATAAGTATGAATACGGGAACCAGGGCAAACCAGGCAAGAAGGGGCAGTCCCTTTTCAATCAGAAGATTGGGGAAGGCGGCGGTAAAAAGCAGGGCCCCCGCAGCCATAAGGGCCAAATTGATACAAAAAGCCCGTATCCCCGGAGGAACCGAAGTTTTAAGGGAATTCATTTTTGCTTGGATACGGCGCTGCGGGCGGCGCCCAGGTTCCAGACATCCTGTTTTAATTCCCGCCCGGGTCTGAATGAAGCAATGCCATGGGAGCTGACAGATACGGTTTCTCCGGTTTTGGGGTTCCGGGCCTTTGAACGGCCCTTGCGGATCTTAACCTCGAAGGTTCCGAAACCCCGCATCTCAATAACCATGTTTCTGACAAGGGAGTCTTTTATATCATCAATAAAAAGATCGATAATTGTCCTGATTTCTTTACGGCTCATGCCGGTCTTTTCATAGAGGGAATCAACAATATCAGCTTTGGTATACTTTTCTACCGCCATCACTTCCCCACTATGAGACCCAAATCGTATGCAATTATATCAAATCTTACCGGGCTGCCTTGATTGAATTAAAAAGCCGCTGCATCCTGGATTTTTTGCGGGATGCGGCATTTTTCTTTATAACTCCCTTCTGGGCGGCTGTATCGATCTTCTTGATCATTTCTTTAAGAGCGGCTTCAGCTTCCCCAACTTCTTTTTTCTGAGCCAGAACCACAAATTTTTTGGCGCTGGTCCGGACGGAGCTCTTTACCGCCTTATTCCGGATACGGCGCTCTTCACTCTGCCGGTGACGCTTTTCAGCCGAACTTATCTTGCCTGCCAAAGGATAACCCCCACTATATAAACTAAATCTAAAACAGCGTTAAAACGCCCTCTCTCTATTTAAAATCCGAAGGACGCCGCTCAAGGCGTTTGCACTTCTCACATTCGGCTACATTCTTAACCTTGCCATTCTCAAACAGGGTCTTCATCTTGACTTCACCGCCGCAGGAACAGAAAAATTTCTGGGTTGAAACGGTCGTACGGGCGTTTTTACTGGCCTGGGCCATATCTTACTCCTTTTACAACAAAATCTGTACCATCAAAATACTATGGATTGATGAAATTTGTCAACCGTCGTTAGGGTGTTTCTATTGCCCGTTCTACAAAGGGGCTTCGCAGCTGGGCCTGGGCCCTGCCCCGCCATTCCCCTGCGGCTCCCTGATTATTCAGAAATTCCCAAAGATCCCGGGCGGAGGCAGCCTTGCCGATTGCGAAAAGGGAGCTTCCCAGGTAATAATTGGTACGATAGTACTCCACATCTTCGATATAGGCCTGCAATTCGCTTTTTCCCCTGGCTTTTTCCATGAGATCCTCCAGGGTGGTAAAGGTGTAGTCATATTCACTGCGGAGAATTTCTTCCAGCAGGATCGTATTCTGGATAAGAAAGGCAAACATGAGGTGCTCCGCCGCCTGGTTATGCCGGCCGACGGCGTAATAATAAAAGCCCAGCCGCCGATGGGCCTTCTCCACAACGGTGTTATTGTAGCGGTACAGGGACAGGAAACGGGTAATACCGTCCTGCCCCAGGATATTCAGCATGGCGGTCTGTGCGAATGCCCCGGCGCTGTTTGTCCAGAGGGTATCGGCGGCCGCAGCCTCCCCTTCCTTTTCCCAGTTATGCCCCGGATTGACGCCGGTAAGGATTTCAATGAGGGCCCGCTCCATTTCGGTGTACTCCCGCCGTATCCTGAGGATTTCGGCAATCTCATAGAGGAGCTGGGTGTCAAAACCGGAATTTTCAAAGAGGCTGCGCTGTTTATGGGTTTTATCAAACTGTGTAAGGGCCAGTGCCAGCTCTCCTTCGATGCGGTAGGTTTCCCCTATCCAGTATTCCGCTTCGGGGTAATCCTTAAACTTGCCCAGCTCCGCAAGAGCCCTCTCTGCCGAATTGTTCAGGGAAGCCCTGGGAACGCGGTAGTAGAGTTCTCCCAGGGCGGCGGCGGCATCCACCTGACCCCGATCGGCGATATAGGTTTCCACCAGATCCAGGTAATCTCCCAGGCGGCGGACCTCGGGAATTGAAAGGAGGTTGATCATATCCTGTTCCATCCGGGCGTACATGATCTGGCGCTGCCGCCGGGCATCCTCAAAGGCCAGCAGGGCGCTGCCGTAGTCCCCTTCACGGAAGAAAAACTTGCCCTGTTCCATGGTATACCACCAAGGCCGTTCAGTTTGCCGTACCGATAAGCCCGCCTGGGCAGCGGCGAAGCCGCCGCAGAGGAAAAAAACAAGAAGGGATACTAACTGATACTTTCTCACATCACTCCCTTAAAAATTACAGCCCCGCCAGTTCCTCCCGGAAAGCGGTGTCCGCATCCGCAGCGTCAATGGTCCGTATCACCTTTCCATGCCGAAAGATGAGCACCTTATCCCCCGCGCCGGTGATCCCTAAATCCGCATGCCGGGCCTCCCCGGGACCATTCACCGCACAGCCCATGACCGCCACGGTGATATTTTTGTCCATGGCATATAGAACGGGCTGCCATTTTTCGGTAAACCCGTGGGTGTCGAAGCCGTTCCTGCCGCACCGTGGACAGGAAACGATCTTCACCCCCGGCCCCTGTGTTCCGGCGCGCTTCGCCGCTGCCCCCCCTGAATCGATGGCGCAGCCCAATATCTCCCGGCCGGCGATCACCTCCCGTTCCATGGTGTCCGAAAGGGATACCCGGATGGTGTCGCCGATACCCTCGGAGAGAAGGACCATGAGGGCGGCGGTATTCCGCACCACACCGGCGATCAGGGGCCCCGCCTCGGTAACCCCGATATGGAGGGGCACATCGGTCCTTTCCGAGAGGAGCCGGTTCGCCCTTATAGTATCGGCAACTGAGGAGGCTTTCATGGAGATCAAACAGGAGGAAAAATCAAATTCCCGGAAAATTGCCAGCTCCCGTTCCGCCGCCTCCACCAGGGCTTCCGCCTGGCTCAAGACGCCTGAATCTACTTTGTCACGGAGGTCCGGGGGGAGGCTCCCGGCGTTCACCCCGATACGGATGGGCCGGTCCTTCGCGGCGGCCCTGGACAGCACCGCCTCCACCCGCTCACGGCTGCCGATGTTGCCGGGGTTGATACGTATCTTGGCAATGGGAAAATCAAGGCAGCGGAGGGCGATTTTGTAATCAAAGTGGATGTCCGCCACCAGGGGCATGGAAACCATACGGGCAAGGTTCCCCAAAACCTCGGCGGCCTCAAGGTCCGGAACGGCGAAACGGAGCAGGCTGCAGCCCATGCGTTTCAGGGCCGCAATCCGCGCAACCACGGCCTCCCCGGCCTTGCCTTCCAGGTCGGAAAAACCCAGAGGGTCCTTCCACATGGTCTGAATAAGGATCGGGGAATTGCCGCCTATGCTCAGGGCATCCACATGATCAAAACCGCCAAGGGCAAGGACCCGGGACATCCTGAGTAAATTCTACAGGCTGATCATCGAAAGGACCATCGCGAAAATGGCGACGGTTTCGCAGATACCGACGATCATCATGTAGTTGACAAAGCCCTTGCCGGTCTCCCCGGTGGCGTCCGCGCCGGCGGCGCCCGCCTTACCCTGGGCAATGGCGGAGAAGGCAATGGCAAGCCCGGAGGCGAGGCCGATACCCAGGTACAGGGGACCGTTTTCGGGATTCGCAAGGGCCGCAGGCTTCATAAAGAGAAAGCCCAGAATATAGCCGTAGAAAGTCTGGGTTAAGGGCGCGCCGCCAAAGGCCAGCAGGGTCATGGGCGCCGCCTTGTTCCCCAGGTAACACTTCTTCCATGCCCCGATAACCGCCTGGCCGGCAATCCCGATACCAAACGCCGAACCCAATGCGGAAATACCCATCACAATACCTGCGCCGATTAAACCTAAATTCATTTCTTTCTCCTATATTAGCGCGGCGACTGCCGCGCAGTTATATCGAAGCGCAACTTGTTGCGCATTTCTCCTATTGTTAAGTTATTTCGTTTTTGATCCGTTTCGCAAACGGTTTATATGCAAAGCCCGACCAGGCGAGTCCCACATGGCCGGAGAATTCCAGTGTGTTAAGGCGGACCCCGTGAACGAGGACCGACAGCACATTGAGGACCAGGTTAAGCCCATGGCCGAAGACCACCAGCAGGATCCCAAAGATGAAGAACAGGAGGTGCCCCAGCATGGGACCGGCCATGGCGTTCACCGTAGCGGCAATGGCCCCACCGGCAAGTCCCACCGCCCAAAGTCTGATATAGGACATGATGTCGGAAAATACGTTGGCGATACCGAGTATCACTGAAATGATGTTCTTGCAGCTTTCCAGCACCGACTTGCCGAAGCTGCCGTCATAGTTGGCGAACATGAAATTCAGTACAAAGCCTGCCCCAAAGAGATACACCATGGGCATAACCATGGGAATCTGCCTGAACTCGTTACTGGCTATAAGGGAAAGTATGATAAAGTACATCCCCACCAGCATGGCCACAGAACCCACATCCCCCAGGAGCTTGAGGGTCCGGCTCCTGATAATGACCAGGATGTGCCCGATGGAAAGGTGCAGCAGCGCCAGGGAGAAACAGAAGATCATCAGGTTCTGCTGGACGATGCCCGCGTCATGGTCGGATTTGGCGGAAGTAACGTTTGAGATAAGGGGCAGGGATATGTCTTGTAAAAACTGCGGGAGCCTGGCTACGTCAATGGCGAACCAGGTACAGGTCAGCACCCCCCAGACAAAATTCGAAAGTCCCAAAAGAAAGAACAGCTTGAAGGCGGCGGGAACGCCCTTTTTCGCCGTTTTGATAATACAGCAAACAGCGGCACATAAAAGTATGGCGCCGTAGCCCGCATCCCCGAAGATCATACCGAAGAATACACAGAAGAAAAACAGGAAAAAGCCGGAAATATCCACTTCGTTGTAGCCGGGCACCACTTCCAAGAAATCCGTCAGGGGGTAGATGAGGCTCGCGAGCTTGTTGTTTTTCAGCTTGGTGGGGACCTCGTCTTCCGGGCCAGGATCTTCGGCAAGGAGGGCCCAGCCGTTTTCCGCGGCGGCCCGCTTGAGCACTCCAAGGTCCTCCTGGGGGACAAACCCGGTGAGCCAGGAAACGGCGTAGTCAGCCGGGACATCCTCAAGGACATCCATCCCCGCCCGGGCCCGCTCAAATTCGATAAGCTCATCAAGGGATTTTTTTTCCGTATCAAGCCGGGATTTGCGGAAGGCTAAAGTCCCCAACTGCTTTTCTATATCCGCCAAATGGTCCCGGATATCGGCCATATTGAAGTCAATTTCCGAAAGGGACTGTTCAGGCAGCACAAAGGAACTTTCCCCTTCCAACTCCTTGTCCAGGACCAGGACAAAAACTGAAGTCTTGCTGCTGCCAAGGACAATACGGCGGACATCATCGGGAAGGGATTCATAATCCTTGAGGGGAAGCTCGTAGAGAAAAAGGGCGAACCCATCGGCCGCCAAATCCCTGATATCCCGGGGATTAAAGTTGCCCCATTTTTCGATACGGCTCCGTTCACGGGCCTGGGAGGCCAGCTGTTCCTGGAGGGTTTTGCGTTCTTCACCCAAACTCAGCACCTGGGTCTGAAAATCCGGCGCCGATTCCGCATCAAGGCCTTCGGCGGAATAGGGCTCCGGCGCTATGCGGTCGGTGGCCCGGCGGTGGGGTTTTTCCGCCGGAGCCGGGGCGGCGGCTTTTTTATCAACCTGATAGGGCATCAGTATGCCCTGGGCGTTTTCAAGCCTGGTCTTTTTTTCCAGAAGTTTGCCCAGAGAATCCGAGACGGCGCTCTTTTTTTCCAGATGCACCACACCCAGTTCCCGAAGCTTTTTAAGTGAAGCCTCCCGGTCCTTATCCAGAACAACCAGGGACACCTTTTTCATAGGTACAATCACGAGGGGAACCTCCTCATGCGGACTTTAGTCCGATTCGTCGGGTGAATGTTCATGAGGCGCCCCCTTGAGCGACGGCCTGACCTGCCTGCGCAGCCCTGGCCAGACCCCGTTTTGCGATTTTGCCCCGGACTACCGCAGCGGTCTGCTGGTCCCCCAGGTAGACCCCGATCTTTTTGATGTTTACCTTGGTCTCGGGGATTTTGATCTTTTCAAAGAGGTTCACCCGCTGGGTGGTTACCCGCAATTCCTGGGCCAGGCGGCGGCGCTGTTCCTCAACAATTTGAGCTTCCAAATCCAGGAGCAGCACCTGCTGCATCCGTTCCACCGCAGTGTCAAGCCAGAGGGGTGTTTTCAGGAGATCATAGGGTTCCACTTCAAACTCGGCGCCCTGAAACAGGGGGATGCTCACACCGGCGATGTTTCCCACGGCGGTTTTCAGGCTGCTGATACGCACCAGATGGGGGGTAAAGATCCCGGTTTCGCCGTATACGGCAATCCAGGCCTTGAAGGATTCGTCGATCCGGTCCTTTTCTTCCATTAGTTCCCTGATACGGATTTCGGTGGTGCGGATTTCCGCCTGGAGCTGCTGCTTTTTGAGCATCAGGGTAGGAAGATAGCGCTGATACATCTTGAGGGAATCTTTTTGTTTTTTTAGCTCATTTTTGGTGAGCTTTATCTTTGCCATGCTTTACTCCCCATCCCAGGAAGAGAAACCGCAAAGGACGCAAAGGGAAGAACGCAAAGGAACAAAAAAGAATTTAACTTTGCGTGCTTTGCGAAAACTTTGCGTGCTTTGCGGTAAATTCTTATTCACGTTATCAGTCCTTTTTTGGCCAGAATTTTGTGATTAGCTCGGTCCGGAGGCCCGTTTCTTCGGGGCTGAAACAGTCGGACAGGATTTCCCAGCCAAGGTCCAGGGCCCCTTCCAGGGGAATATTGACCGAAAGGTCCATCATCTTCTTTTCAAACTGATCCCCGTATTTGAGGAGCTTATCGTCCCAGGCGGTCATGATGAAGCCCATGGCCTTCTTTTCCAGGGTGTCCCGGTAGGCGGAATAGAGTTTAATCATACCGTCCATCAGGGCGCGGTGATCGGGACGGGTCTTGCCATTAACCTGCTGCTTGAGCCGGGACAGGGAGCCGAAGGGCTCGATACGGCCGTTTTTCAGGTAGTATTGACCTTCGGTGATGTACCCCGTGTTATCCGGTACGGGGTGGGTCACGTCGTCACCGGGCATGGTGGTAACCCCCAGGATGGTGATGGAACCGGCGCTTTCAAAGTCAACCGCCTTTTCATAGCGGCTGGCGAGCTGACTGTACAAATCGCCGGGGTAACCGCGGTTTGAAGGAACCTGTTCCTGGATAATCGAAATTTCCTTCATGGCGTCGGCGAAGTTGGTCATGTCGGTGAGGAGCACCAGTACGTCCTTGCCGGCAAGGGCGAACTGTTCCGCCACGGCCAGGGACATATCGGGGATCATGAGGCATTCTACGGTGGGGTCCGAAGCGGTATGAACGAACATGACCGTACGGGAAAGGGCCCCCCCTTCTTCCAGGGTATCTTTGAAGAAGAGGTAATCGTCGTATTTAAGGCCCATGCCCCCCAGGATGATAACATCAACTTCAGCCTGCATGGCGATACGGGCCAGGAGGTCGTTATAGGGCTCCCCGGAGACGGAGAAAATCGGCAGCTTCTGGGACACCACCAGGGTGTTGAAGAGGTCAATCATGGGGATACCGGTACGGATCATCTTACGGGGAATGATACGCTGGGCGGGGTTAACCGAAGGCCCGCCGATGGGGATGAGGTTTTCGGTGAGCGCGGGCCCCTTGTCACGGGGAGAGCCGGAACCGGTAAAGACCCGGCCCATGAGATTTTCCGAGAAGGACACCTGCATCTGCCGGCCCAGGAAGCGGACCGTGTCACCGGTGGAAATACCCCGGCCTCCGGCGAATACCTGGAGGGAAACCAGGTCGTTTTCCAGGCGGTTCACTTCAGCAAGGGAAGTACCGAACACGGTATCCACCTCGGCAAGGTCACCATAGCGGACACCCTCAGCCTTGACCGTGATCACGCTTCCGGTGATGGATTCAATTTTGCTATATACCTTATTCATGATTCCGCCCCTACCTACGCCAGGATTTTGTCTGCCGTTTTATCCAGCCCCTTGGACTGTTCGGCCACCGTGGATTCAATCTCCTTTTCCAGGGAATTGAACCGCTCACTCTGCCATTCCGAACCGTTAAAGTCCAGGAATTTCTGCCTGAGCCGGTTGAACCAGCTGCGGGCTTCGTTTTTATCGGGAAAGGCGAATTTTGACGCCAGGATTCTGAGGAGGATATTGAAAGTATAGATCTGCCGTTCCGGGCTTACCGACGCATCAACCGCATCGAAGGAGTTCTGCTGGAAGTAAACCGCATCCAGCATGTCCCCCTTCAGGTAGATAACATAGTCGTCCAGGCTGGTTCCTTCCTCGCCGACGACCTTCATCATCTGTTCGACCTCGCTGCCCCGGGCCATAAAGCCGTGGGCATATGCAACTTTTTCAGCTTTGATGATCCCCTTGTACTTGGACCAGGAATCCAGGGGATGAATGGCGGGATATTTACGGGCATCGGAGCGCTCGCGGGAAAGGCCGTGGAAGGCGCCGACCACCTTAAGGGTCGCCTGGGTGACGGGCTCTTCAAAGTTACCCCCCGCAGGGCTGACGGTACCGCCGATGGTTACCGACCCAACCGAGCCGTCCCGAAGCCGCACCGTACCGGCCCGTTCGTAGAAGCTGGCAATGGTGGATTCCAGGTAGGCGGGGAAGGCTTCTTCACCGGGGATTTCTTCCAGGCGGCCTGACATTTCCCGCATAGCCTGGGCCCAGCGGCTGGTGGAGTCCGCCAGGAGGAGGATGTTGAGCCCCATCTGCCGGTAGTATTCGGCCAGGGTAACTGCGGTATACACCGAAGCTTCCCGGGACGCAACCGGCATGGAGGAGGTATTACAGATGATAATGGTCCGCTCCATCAGGGAGTGGCCGGTTTTGGGATCCTTTAACTCGGGGAATTCCTTGAGGGTTTCTACAACCTCACCGGCCCGCTCACCGCAGGCGGCCAGAATAACGATATCAACATCGGCATGCTGGCTGGTGATCTGCTGGAGTACGGTTTTTCCGGCGCCGAAGGGGCCGGGGATACAGTAAGTACCGCCCCGGGCCACAGGAAAGAAGGTATCGATAAGCCGCACCCGGGTGACCATGGGTTCCGTTGGCTTATACCGCTCTTCAAAACAGTCGATGGGCCGCTTTACCGGCCAGGTAAAGGACATTTTTACCGGCACCGTATTGCCCTTTTCATCTTTCAATTCCGCAATGGTTTCCCGAATATTGTAGGAACCGGCGGCCTTTATTGAGGCTACCGTATAGGTTCCAAGCAGGCCGAAGGGAACCATGATCCGGTGGGTAAAGGCGCCTTCCGGGACGGTGCCCAGGGTATCGGCCCGTTCCACCTTGTCCCCAACCTGAACCTTGGGGGTAAAATCCCATTTTACATCCGCCGGAAGGGGGTCCAGGTAGATTCCCCGTTCCAGGAAATTTCCCGCCACCGCGGCCAGTTTGGGAAGGGGGTTCTGGAGACCGTCAAAGACCTGGCCTAAAAGGCCGGGCCCCATTTCCACCGCGAGCATATCCCCGGTGTACTCCACCGCATCCCCAACGGTAATCCCCTTGGTGATTTCAAACACCTGAAGTTGGGAGATATCCCCCCGGATTCGGATGACTTCGCCCTTGAGCTGCTTGTCGGCAACCTGGACAAAACCCACTTCATTCATGGAGACAGGCCCGTCGAAGCGGACGCTGACCATATTGCCGTTAACGGCTACTACTTTACCCTTAGTTCCGATCATTTCGGTTCTCCCGACAGCGTATTTAATTCATTGGACTGAGCCGCTTCCATGACGGCAGCATAAAGCCCCTTATATTCAGAAAAGCCCTCATCGGCCCGAAAAGCGGACCGCCGTTCCATAAGGAGCAGTTTGAGGAGATAGGCATACACGGTGTTGCGATCAAAATAGTCCAGCCCCTGAAAGGCTTCGATGGCCTGCCAGCGGGCCTCATCCAGGAAGATTTCCGCTTCCAGGGGGGAATCCATGGCGGCAGCGGCCTTTGCGGCTGCGGCGGCGTCCGCGGGGTAGTCGCTTACATCGGCGGGGGCATCCCGCTTTACCCTGGCCGCCCGATACCGGGCCAGATTGAGCCGCAGGGTCCGTTCCCAGGCATACCATTTGGCAAAAAATTCCGGGGCCGCCGATTCGGCGCCCGTACCGGCTGCGGCGCCCGGCGCTCCGGACCAGGGGTCCAGGGTGCAGAAATCCAGCAGGGCGGCGTCTTCGGCGCTGAGGGCGGTTTTACAGAGGTCGATAAATGCCTTTGACCCCATGGGCACAACCTGTCCGTAGCTGAGGCTGGGAAGCTGCGCCACCAGGTAGTAATAGGACACTTTGCTTAGCCCCTGGCCGCGGTTTTAAGGATCTCCCCAAGCCGGGGATTGAGGTAGGCCGCCAAAAGTTCCGCCACCGATTCCGAGGAAAAGTCATAATATGCGGAGCCGTCCTTGTTGGCAATGCGGAAACCGGCGCCCAGGTTGCGGTCGGCCTTGAGTTCCACCCCTTTTTTGAGTTCCTGGCTAAGCTTATCATTAAAAAAGCCCTGAAGTTTCTTAAGATCACCATCGGAAAGGAGCAGATCGAAGGAACCCTGGTTTCCGGAATCACCGCCCCTGGCGGCCCAGGCTTTTACCAATTCCGGGAGAATAACCTTGAGGGTGTCCTCGCTGTAGGAAGAAGCGGTCTCCTGGGCGACAATTTTGTCCAAAAGGGACTGGATTTCGGTCTTGAAGGCCAGCACCAGGTTCCGGGAGGCCTGTTCCAGGGCGGCGATACCGGCCTTTTCAAACTTTTCCCCTTCTGTTTTGGCACGGGAAATAATGGCTTCCCCATCCCTGGCGGCGGCATCAACGATCCGTTTTGCCTCCCCTTCGGCCTGGGCCTTGAGCCGGGAAGCTTCCTCAGAGGCGGATTCAATGCCATCTTTCTTTATTTTATCGATAAGTTCCTGCAGCTGGATATCCATATGTTCCTCTTCTTACGCTTACCCCTTAGGTAAGGTTGATTTATTTTGTACAAATATTTCTGAAATTTTCAAAGACAAATATACATCCTTTGTTTGAAACATGTCTACCAGTCAAACGTAAAAATCGCCTTTTCGTGGTAATTTTTTCCGGGACCGAAAATGGCGGAGGGAAAACTCTCCTGGTTCGGCGAATCGGGGAAATGCTGGGTTTCCAGACAAAATCCCGAGTACTTGTTGTATACGGAACCCAGCTTGCCCTGGACGCCGTCCAGGGAATTCCCCGTATAGAACTGGACCCCCGGCTGGGTAGTGAACACCCGCAGGCTCCTGCCGGATTGAGCCTCGAAGACTTCGGCGCAGGGCCGCAGCTTTCCGTTCTCGCCATCCACCACAAAACAGTGATCGTAACCCCCGGCGGCTGCAATATCCCTGCCTATGGGTTTGCGTTGACGAAAATCAAAGGGCCCTATGGTTCCGGGACCGCCCTGTACCGGGAGGAGTTTCCCCGTAGGGATGAACTTTTCATTAACTTCTACGTAGGAAGAGGAAAAAAGAGCGGCTTCGTGGGAGAGGATGTCCCCCTCCCCTTCCCCGGCGAGGTTAAAATAAGCGTGGTTGGTAAGATTGACCGGCGATGGGGCGTTCACCCTGGCTTCGTAGCCGGCTATTATCTCATTGGATTTGGTAAGGCCGTAACTCACCGCCGCCTTGAGCGCGCCGGGGAAACCGCCCTCCCCATCGGGGCTTTCAAGCTCGAAACGGACAAAGACCCCGTCCTTTTCCTTATAGGTTTCCCCCTTCCAGATGAGCTTGTCAAAGCCCTTCCGCCCCCCGTGGAGGGTGTTTTCCCCGTTATTTTTATCCAGGGTATAAGGGCGTCCGTCCAGGGTAAAGGCCGCCCCCCCGATCCGGTTGGCAAAGCGGCCCACCGTAACCCCCAGGAAGGGCTTGTTGCTGCAGTATCCCCCCAGGGAAGAATAACCCAGCAGCACATCGTCCTGCTTACCCTTTTTTGAAGGGATCAGGAGAGAAGTCCAGGCTGCCCCGAGGTTCGTAATGGACAGGGTAAGGTCCCCTGCTTTGAGGGTATAAAGATGCGCCTTTTCCCCATTGGAAAGAAGGCCAAAAATCTTTCTGGTTACTTTCATAGAAAAATTATATCATATATTCAACAAACTTCAACTCTGTCGCCCTTGGCTACGGTACCGCCGCTTATGACTTTGGCGAAGATCCCCTCCCGGGGCATGATGCAGTCCCCTGCCCGTTTGAAGATTTCACAGTGTCCGTGACATTCCTTGCCTATTTGGGTTACTTCGAGGAGGGCGTCATCGAATTTGAGATGGCTGCCCACGGGAAGGCTGCGGAGGTCGATCCCGGAAACCAGGATGTTTTCGCCGAAGTCCCCGTTGGCTGCCGAAGCGCCGCGCCGGTTAAATTCCTCGATTTTTTCCCGGGATAAAAGGCTGATCTGCCGGTGCCAGTTACCGCCATGGGCATCGCCTTCGATACCGAAGCCTTCCACAATTCGTATCCGACCGCTTACCGGAGTTTTATGTATGCCCCGGATATCGCTGATGCAAACCGCTTCAACCGTTCCCCGCATGATTACCCCCATCCGCCGATATTGAAACCTTCAACCCGCCCGGTAATGACCGCTGCGGCCGCCGCTTTTTTCAAGGAGCCGGATGTCGGAAATCACCATACCCCGATCCATGGCCTTGCACATATCGTAAATGGTGAGCAGGGCGATACTCACCCCCGCAAGGGCTTCCATTTCCACCCCGGTTTTCCCATCGGTTTTGGCGGTACAGATTGCCCGGATGACAAGCAGCTCCCTGTCCGGCTCAAAATCAAGGGTGCAGGCGGTAAGGGGGATCATGTGGCAGAGGGGGATAAGACCGGAAGTTTTTTTGGTCCCCATGATCCCCGCAATCCGGGCCACCCCCAGCACATCACCCTTGGATGCGCCGTTATCAAGGATCGCCTCCATCACCTTTTCATTCACCTTAATCGTACCCTCTGCGGCGGCAAAGCGGCCGGTGGTTTCCTTTTCCGAAACATCCACCATGACAGCGCTGCCCCTGCGGTCAAAATGATTCAGTTTTTCTTCCCGGTCCGTATCCATAGCGCCAATATACCACAACGGGGGATAAACAAAACAGGTTACTCCGGCGTCTCAGGCGCGCCGGTGAGCATTTGGAGCCCGTGTTCCAGGGCGTCGAGGACGCATTCCAGGTTTTCCTTTGCCGCCCTTGGGCTGCCCGGCAAATTGATGATCAGGGTTTTGCCGCGGATGGCGGCGGCGGAGCGGCTCAGGATGGCCCGGTTGGTTTTCTGTAAACCATAGGCCCGCATGGCCTCGGGGATCCCCGGAACCGGGCGCTCGGCAATGTCCATGGTGGCCTCCGGGGTACAGTCACGGGGGGAAAAACCGGTGCCCCCGGTGGTCACAATAAGGTCCGCCTCGTTTTTGTCGCAGATGGCCTTCATCCTGTCCGCCAGCGTATGCCGCTCGTCGGGAAGGATGTCGCAGGAAACGACCTGGTAGCCCGCCGCCTTGAGCATCTGTGCAACAAGGGGACCGCTCTCGTCCTCCCGCTCCCCCCGGTAAGACCGGTCGCTGGCGGTTATTACCGCCGCCCGAAATACCATGATTCCCATTCCCCCTTCAACGTTTCGGCAGATACTTCCGCAATTGTCCCAGCACATCCTCAATATTGAGGGGCTTGCCCACATGGCCGTTCATCCCCGCTTCAAGGCTTCTGTCAATGTCTTCTTTAAATACATTCGCCGTCATGGCGATAATTGGAATATGCTTCACCTGTGCGCTTTTGAAAACGGGCGTAAAACCGTTTTCAAAAGCACGGATAGCGCGGGTGGCCTCAAAGCCGTCCATTTCGGGCATCTGGATATCCATAAAGATCATATCAAAGGCATCGGGGGAGGCGGTGAAGCGCTGCACCGCCAGGGCGCCGTTTTCCACACATTCAACCGAAAGACCGGTAGGTTCCAGCAGGGAGCGTACAATTTCCCGGTTAATGTCCATATCCTCCGCCAGCAGAATCCGGCATCCTGAAAAGTTATCCGCCGGCAGAGCCCCCGCAGCGGCTTCCGGCCTCCGGGAATTTTCACCCGCCCCATCATCACCGGGACTGTCCAAAGCGGTCTTTCCCATCCTGACCGGAACCGTAAAGCTGAAAACGGATCCCTTACCCGGCTCGGATTCCACCGAGATGACGCCCCCCATCATATCCACAATCTGTTTGGAGATGGCAAGCCCCAGGCCCGTACCGCCGAATTTCCGGGAGGTGCTTGAATCGGCCTGCTCGAAGGAAGAAAAAAGCCGGCCCTGATCTTCCGCGCTTATACCGATGCCGGAATCGGCAACCCTCACCCGGATGGTACAGGTGTCGAAGGAATCCACGGACCCCTTGAGGCATTTCCCTTCCAAAGCAGCATCAAGTTCTATGACGCCCTGATCGGGGGTGAATTTTACCGCATTGGAAAGAAGGTTGGTGATTACCTGGGCCAGCCGCTGATCATCCCCGATTAAAACCGGGGGAATATTCTTATCGACAGTAATACTAAGGGTCTGCTGTTTCTCTTCCGCCGGGAAACTTATTACACCGACCACATTCCGTATCATCTTTTCAAAATTGAATTCCGCAAAAGAAAGTTCAAACTTGTTTGCCTCAATTTTTGACATGTCAAGAATATCGTTGATAAGCCCCAACAGATGGGTGGAAGCTTCTTCGATCTTGCCTAAACAGTATTCCTTTTTTTCGATATTCTCCGCGCCCTTTGCAATGGCGGTCATGCCGATGATCGCGTTCATGGGGGTACGTATCTCGTGGCTCATGTTGGCAAGAAAATCACTTTTGGCCTTGTTCGCCTTTTCAGCCTGTTCAAGCGCGGCGTTCCGTTCCTCATCCTTTTTGCGGTAAATAAAAAAACTGAAGAACCCCGACGCAATAACAAAAATCATGGAACCCAGCAGCACCACCGCAAAAACACCGCTGCGGTTATGGGCCTGGATAAGCTTTTCATCGAGAATATCTATCCCCGCAACGGCAATAATATTTCCCGCATCATCAAAGACCGGCGCATAGGAAGTAAGCAGCCCCTCATACCCCAGAGGATAGGCCCCCAGCGCCGTGGTAACCGCCCGGCGCTTCCGCATCAGCAACAGCATTTCTTTTTCTTCCATGGGCTCTGGCGGGCTTGCAAGGTTCACAACCGTTTCCGGATCCATATCATTATCCACAATGTATTGCAGAGCGTTATCGGCAGTTATTCTGAAATAGTATGCGTAACGTACGTTATATTCATCGGCAAATTTGATGAGCCGGTTCCTGATATCCGCAAAAAGGGGCTTCTCCATATCCAGAGGGACACGAAGTTCATCCAGTTCTTCCGCCGTAACGATTTTGGCAAGGGAGCGGCTGGAAGCGAGGAGCCGTTCATCGATACTTTCTTCCAGATAGGACGAGATAAAATTGACGAGGATACTGGCATTAATGGATATCACCAATACCAAAAGGGCGGCAAAAGAAAAAAGAATGACTCCGAGATTATCGTATATCTTTTTCCTGACGCCGCCCATTCTAACTGTTTAGCATCAACCAAACTTGGCAATCGGAACAAAGGTGTCGGCCTTGAGGGCCGCGCCGCCGACCAGCGCGCCGTCGATGTTTTCCTTGGCCATAAGCTGGGCGGCGTTATCGGCCTTTACGGACCCGCCGTACTGGATGATGATCTTTGCTGCGGCATCCGCGCCGTAGAGTTTCCCGATTACCTTCCGCACATAGGCGTGGATGGCGTCGGCGTCCTCCGGGGTGGCGGTCTTGCCGGTCCCGATGGCCCACACGGGCTCATAGGCGATAACGACCCGGCTTAAGTCCGCAGCGGATACCCCCTCAAGGCCTTTGACGGTCTGGGTTTCGCAGACCGCTTCCGCCTTGCCCGCTTCCCGTTCCGCAAGGAGTTCCCCCACGCAGAGGATCACCTCAAAGCCGTGCTGCAAGGCAAGCTTGACCTTTTTATTGATCAGGGCGTCGTCTTCCTTGTACACATGCCGCCTTTCGCTGTGCCCCAGAATTATTGTCTGGACCCCCAGGTCCTTGAGCTGCAACACCGAGACTTCCCCGGTATGGGCGCCCTGTTCCTCGGCGGCGCAGTTCTGAGCCCCCAGACGGATGTTGGTCCCCTTGACGATGGCGGCCACGGTCTCAAGGGCCGTAAAGCTGGGGGCCACCAGGTACTTATGTTTCCCGTCCTTTAGCTGGGCAACCAGGGCCTTTGCCAGATCGGCGGCCTCGGTCCGGGTCTTGTGCATCTTCCAGTTGCCGGCAATGTAATAATCTCTGCTCATATTTGACTCCTATAGAATACTAATTTAAGAATTTTAACCACGAACCACACGAACGGCACGAAGGAAGAAAAGAAAAATTAAAAATTCCTTAATTTCCATTCGTGTGGTTTGTGTGGTCGTGGTTTCTCCTCTCCTTACCCCCGCGTAACTTCAATACCGGGGAGTTTCTTGCCTTCCAGCAGTTCCAAGGATGCGCCGCCGCCGGTGGAGACGTGGCTCATTTTGGAAGCCAGGCCGAACTTGTTCACCGCCGCCACGGAATCGCCGCCGCCTACCACGGTGATGGTGCCCCGGCCGGTGGCGTCCGCTACGAGATGGGCAACCTGCTCGGTGCCCTTTGCAAAGGCGTCGAATTCAAAGACACCCACCGGGCCGTTCCACACAATGGTTTTGGCTTTGGCGAGGACTTCCTTGTACTTGGCTACGGTCTTGGGGCCCACATCCAGGCCCATGAGGTTGTCGGGAATATCCAGGCCGTCGATGGCCACGGGCTTGGCATTGGCGTCAAAAGTCTCGGCCCCGACATGGTCCAGGGGCAGGACGATCTCGGCCCCCGCTTTCTTGGCGGCTTCGATGATGCTCCTGGCGGTGTCAAGCTGATCGTCTTCGATCAGGGACTTGCCCACCTTGTGCCCTTGAGCCTTGAGGAAGGTGTAGGCCATGCCCCCGCCGATCACCAGGGCGGAAGCGTTCTTCAACAGGCTTTCCAGCACGGCGATTTTCGATGAAACCTTTGCACCGCCGATGATGGCAACCAGGGGCTTTTGGGGATTGGTAACAATGGGTTCCAGATAGTTCACCTCTTTTTCCATGAGGAAGCCCGCCACCGATACCGGCACGAACTTGGCAATGGAAGCGGTGGAAGCGTGGTCCCGGTGGGCGGTGCCGAAGGCATCGTTCACAAAGATGTCACCGTAACTCGCCAGCTCTTTCGCCAGCTTGTCCCGGTCGGCCGCCTCCTTGGCGGTCTCTTCCTTGTGGAACCGGGTGTTTTCCAGCATGATGACGGTCCCGGCGCTTTGCCCATCGATAAAGGCCTTCTTGCCGTAATCCCCGTCTTCCCCGGCGAACACCACGGGCTTGCCCAGCTTTTTCGCCAGGTATTCCGCCACGGGCTTTATCCGGTGCTTACCCGCGATGTACTTCGCTTCGTCAAAGGTCTTGCCGTCCTTCTCAGCCTTTTCCTGGGCCTTCTTGGCATCCTTGGAAGGGTCCCCCAAGTGGGACATCAGGGTCAGGGTCTTAACCCCCTGATCCAGGATGTACTTAATGGTGGGAATCGCCGCAGTGATCCGGGTATCGTCCTGCACCACCCCGTCCTTCATGGGCACATTAAAGTCCACCCGCATAATAATCCGCTTGCCCTTAAGGTCTACGCTTTTGACTGTCTTAATAGCCATAATTTACCTCCGAATTGTTTTATAAAGTAAAAAAGCCCCGCCCATTGCGGGTCGGGGCCTTCTACACAAATGCTTTCCAGAGGTTTCCGCCGTTTTAATGGCGGAAACCGGGCGTTAAGCGATGTTTTAATATCGTTTAACGGGTAGATATGCGCCGTTTTAATGGCGCATATCTATTTTTTGCTGTCGATGTACTTGAGCAGATCCACTACCTTGTTGGAATAGCCCCACTCGTTGTCGTACCAGGAAACCACCTTGAAGAACCGTTTCTCGCCCTTCAGGTTGTTCTGCAGAGTGGCGAGGCTGTCGTAAATCGAGGTGTTGGAGTTGTGGATGATGTCGGTGGAGACAATTTCCTCGTCGGCGTACTGTAAAATGCCCTTGAGGTAGCTGGTGCTGGCCTTCTTCAAAGCCCCGTCGATTTCTTCAATAGAAGTATCCTTGATCGAGCGGAAGGTCAGGTCCACCACGGAGCCCGTGGGAGTGGGAACCCGGAAGCTCATGCCGGTGAGCTTGCCCTTGGTGGAGGGAAGCACTTCCCCAACCGCCTTGGCGGCGCCGGTGGTGGAGGGGATGATGTTGACCGCCGCAGCCCGGCCGCCCCGCCAGTCTTTCTGGGAAACGCCGTCCACGGTCTTCTGGGTCGCCGTATAGGAATGGATGGTGGTCATAAGACCGGTCTCAATCCCGATACCTTCTTTCAGAATAACATGTACCAGCGGCGCGAGACAGTTGGTAGTGCAGCTGGCGTTACTCACCACATGGTGCTTGGAGGGATCGTATTCCTCGTTGTTAACACCCATGACGATGGTCTTGATGGGTTTGGATTCGTCCGCGGACTTGCCGGGGGCGGAAATAATGACCTTCTTGGCCCCACCTTCGATGTGCCCATAGGCCTTTTCGTTGGTATAGAGACCGGTGGACTCAATAACATAATCGATCCCCAGGTCCTTCCATGGCAGCTGCGCGGGAGTGAGCCCCTTGCCGGAAAGGCACTTGATCTTGTGGCCATTCACCACGAGGACATCATCACCGTCGGTCCCGATATCCGCTTTCATCTGACCCTGGGTAGAATCATACTTAAGCTGATAGGCAAAATACTTCGCGTCGGTAGAAATATCCACCACCGCCACCACATCAATCTTGTCCTTTCCCAGAAGCCCCTGTCCAACAAGAGCCTGAAACACCAGCCGGCCGATACGGCCGAACCCGTTAATTGCTACTTTCATTCGAACCCCCAATCGATAGTTTTATACTCAATAGGGTAGCGAAAAGAGAAAAAATATACAAGCCCCAACTCCCCTGCAACCGCGGCGGTCCACGGGCATGCCGGTGATAAAACTCCGGTGCAGGGGAATTGGGGCCTTTATCCCTTCAGCATTTCCTTTAAGGCCTTTTCGTCAAATCCCACAACTGCCTTCGCCGCATTCCCCTTCCCTTCCCGGATCAGGGGTGTTTTGTAAATCCGGGGATCGGCAAGGAGTTCTTCACGGACATCATAGTCCATGTAAGAAAGGCCCCGTTCCTTCGCCACGGCGCATTCCGTATCAAGCATGGCTTCGCAGCCCGTCAGGGCCAAGCTGCCCGTCAGGGCAGCAGCCATATCGTCCAGTTCGCCGGGGCTGGGGGGCTTTAGGGTTAAATCCCGGAACTGTACTTCCACCCGCCGCTCCTTAAAAAAACGGAGGGCCTTCTGGGTATCCTTACATTTTGGGGTTCCGAAGATTTGGATCACGGTGTTACTTTCTTAACCCGCCACCGGGTAATCTCCGCCACAAGATCCAGGGGCAGCGGCTTTGAAAGGGGAAACTGTATGGCCCCTTTGGATGTGACATATTCGGTAAGCTTGGGGGCAAAGACAACGACCGCTTCTGCGCCGGGATAAAAGCCGATGTGGTGTTTCATCGCCGCAAAATGTACCAGATTTTGCTTTTGGTAAAAGGTCGGCATCCGGTAGCTGATTTTTTCGACAGCTTCGGGGGCGGCTTCGCGGATGGTCTCCCGCATCCGGATAAGCAGCTTTTTTACCGGCGCCGGGAACAGGGCGATGTATTCATCAATGGTGACGCAAACCTTGTCTGTCATGGCTATTTTTCCACCACCGTTTTTACCCAATCGGGGTGATTGGGGGCCTCTTCCAGAAATTTGGTCATAAGCCCCGTATAGCCCTTCCCTAAACTTTTCCACCAATTAATGGATGTCCTGGACAGCCTGATGGAAAACATAACCCGCTCCCGCCTTTCTTTGGCTGCCTGCGCGATTCTTTCCAGCTGCCGGGGGGACAAAACCGAAACTTCGGAGGGCCTAAGGCCGATGGCGTCCATATACCGTCCCTCACGATCCGCAGCGGCTCCCCCCAATTCGGCCTCTGTCAGGGGGAGATTGTCGTAGTCAACCGGATTAATGTTCCCCTTATTGGCCGTCCTTCCTACCCTGGCCTTTACTTCCTGAGGAATTCCCTTTGAAACATCCAATGAACTTTTAATAATTGCCATATGCTTTCCTTTCTGCGGCACCGGCCTCCATGGCCGAAATAATCCTGATAACATCACCCCGATAGGTAACGCTCACCCATATTATCTTGCCGATATCGCCAATAATACGCCACCGGTCCTCATCAATGCTATGCGCCTTATCATACGTTTCAAGATGAAGGGGATCGGCAAAAACATACCGGGCATCTTCAAAACTAATACCATGTTTAGCGATATTCCGCCTGTTTTTGGCTTCATCCCATTCAAATTGAAGCTCCATAAAATAATATTAAAGTGTTCAAGATGATTTGTCAAGACAAAAATGGCCATAAAAAGGGGAACCCGGCAGACCGAATTCCCCATTATTCTAAAAAAACTCTTTACAAAAATCGCTGAAGCATTTTTTAAACTCAGCCCCCGTACACCGCGATCATGACCCCTGCGGCTATTGCCGTGCCGATAACGCCGGCGACGTTCGGGCCCATGGCGTGCATCAGAATGAAGTTACCCGGATCGGATTCCAGGCCCACCTTGTTGGAAACACGGGCGGCCATGGGTACCGCCGAAACGCCGGCGGAACCGATAAGGGGATTGATCTTTTCCTTGAGGAACAGGTTCATGAACTTGGCAATCAGAAGCCCCGAAGCGGTGGCGACAGAGAAGGCCACAAGACCCATGACCACAATGATCAGGGACGAGGGGTTCAGGAACTTCTCGGGGGTCATTTGGCTGCCCACGCCCAGAGAGAGGAACAATGACACGATGTTCATCAGTTCATTCTGGGCGGTATCGGAGAGCCGCGCCACCACTCCGCATTCCCGGAGGAAGTTGCCGAACATGAGGCAGCCGATAAGGGGCGCCGCAGAGGGGAGGAGGAGCAGAGTCAGAGTAAATACCACCAGGGGGAAGGCAATCTTTTCGGTCTTGGAAACCGGCCTGAGCTGCCGCATCTTGATAAGCCGCTCCTGCTTGGTCGTCAGCGCCCGCATGATGGGGGGCTGGATAAGGGGCACCAGGGCCATGTAGGAATAGGCCGCTACCGCAACGGTTGCCAACAGGTGGGGGGCAAGCTTGGCCGCGATGTAGATCGTGGTGGGGCCGTCCGCGCCGCCGATGATGGCCACCGCGCAGGCTTCCTTGAGGTTAAAGGCAACACCGGGGAGGTAGTTGGCAACGGAGATAAAGAAAAGGGTTCCGAACACGCCGAACTGGGCCGCCGCACCTAAAATGGCGGTTTTGGGGTTGGCAATCAGGGGACCGAAGTCGGTCATGGCCCCGATGCCGATGAAGATGATCAGGGGGAAAAATTCGTTTCCTACCCCGGCTTCATAGATGATATCCAGGAAACCCGGATGCTGGACTATCTCTTCGATTATCTCACCGTTTACCAGCACATGCTGAACGATTTCCGTAGCCCCCATTCCCGCCAGGGGGATGTTTACGAAGATGGTCCCGAAGCCGATGGGGATGAGCAGCAGCGGCTCAAAGCCCTTGATCGCCCCCAGGTAAACGATGAGGAAGCCCACCGCCACCATGAGGAATTCCTGCCAGCCGAAGACCGTAATGGGATCCCCCGCCGGGGTCTCACCGTGTATTTGATCGGTAATAAAAGCGTATATACCGGTGGTTTCCACGATGTTCCGGGCAAAACTCCCCAGGGTAACCGGGGGTATATCCTTGCTGTTGGGAATTATCCCGTTCAGATTCCTGAAGGAGGGCAGTTCCGAAGTTGAATCGGCTATCTGCTCGGAATTGCCGGCGGCCTGCACCCGCGGGGTAAAGGCCGTGCCCACCAGATTAATCGCAAAGGCGCCGATCAGCAGGAGCAGACAGACTTTAACGACCAGTATGGGGCTCTTTTTAAGTTCTAACATATTTTCCTTTCCTTAATCCTTAATTTAAAGCCTGGAGTTCTTCGCAAGAAGAACTCCTCAGGCAAAACCTTAGGGTTTTGCCCTTTTAGCCAATTTCCGCTATGGGCTGCTGGGACTGAACCTGGGTGCCCGTGGGCACCAGATAGTGAACGCTTCCGGCCACAGTGGCCTTGATCTCCAGTTCCATCTTCATGGATTCGATGATTACCACATTGTCCCCGGCCTTGACCTGAGCCCCTTCAGCTACCGCATAGCGGAGGACCGTCCCCGCTACCGGGGAGGGGATCACCGTACCACCGCTTGAGGGCGCGGCTGCCGCAGGAGCAGGGGCCGCTTCGGGAACAGCGGCAGGGGCGGCTTCAAGAACCACACCGGAGCCCCCGATCTCGGCGACCGGCTGCTGGGCCGCAACCTGGGTGCCTGTGGGTACGAGGAAGTGGACGGGACCGGTGGCAGTGGCCTTGATCTCCAGTTCCATCTTCATGGACTCAATGATAATCACGTTATCCCCGGCCTTAACCGTTTCACCGTCGCCTACTGCATAACGGAGGACCGTCCCCGCTACGGGGGAGAGAATCTGGGAACCGCCGCCGGAACGGGCCGCAGGGGCTGCTCCGCCGGCGGGGGCCGCTTTACCGGCTGCGGGCGCAACCGCCACCGTACCGGCGGGGGCAACCACTACATCGTAGTTGGCGCCGTTTACGTTTACGTTATAACGGGCAGCCTGCCCTGCTCCAGCTTTTGCGGGGGCGGAAGAAGCTGCGGCAGCGGCAGGAACCGCAAAGGATGCGGAATCCACCGGCCCCTTGGAACGTTCCTTGAAGAATTTTGGGGCAACCTTGGGGAACATCGCATAGGTCAGGACATCCTCATCGGTTTCGGCGCCTTCTTTCCTGGCTTCTTCGGCCATTTTGGCGTATTCATTGGCAATACTATCGGCGGGCCGCTCGGTAATCACCGCATCGTAGTTGTTCTTGGCCAGGGCCAGTTTTACCAACTCGGGGTTGGCCGGGGCGGCGAGGGCGCCGTAGCGGCCGGTTACCAGGTCTGCGGTCTCGGAGGTGAGGTTCTTGTAACGCCCGAAGAGGACATTGAACACCGCCTGGGTACCGACGATCTGGCTGGTAGGGGTCACCAGGGGAATATAACCGCAGTCTTTCTGCACAACCGCAATTTCCTTGAGCACCGCATCGATCTTGTCGGAGGCGTTCTGCTCTTTCAACTGATTTTCCAGGTTGGAGAGCATGCCGCCGGGGACCTGGGATACCAAAATACGGGTATCCGCGCCGAGGAAGCTCGACTCAAACTTGGCGTATTTTTTACGGACATCCCGGAAGTAGACCGCAATGTCGAGGAGGGCGGTGATATCAAGGCCGGTTTCAAATTCAGTGCCCTTGAAGGCTTCAACAATGGTTTCGGTAGGGCTGTGGCTGGTACCCATGGCCATGGAGGAAATCGCCGTGTCAAGAATTTCCGCGCCCGCTTCAGCGGATTTTACCAATGTGGCAACCGAAAGGCCGGTAGTTGCATGGGTGTGGATCTCCACGGGAATGTCGACCTTGGCCTTAATCGCCTTGACCAGTTCATAGGCTTCGTAGGGCTTTAAAAGGCCGGACATATCCTTGATACAGATTGAATCCGCGCCGAATTCAGCGTAGCGCTTGGCAAGATCGGCGTAAATCTCTTTTGTATGGTAGGGGGTGGTGGCATAGGAAATGGCCATCTGGACATGTTTGCCGGTTTTCTTCGCGGCGTCCGCGGCGCGCTTGAGGTTGCGGGGATCGTTACAGGCGTCAAAAATGCGGAACACGCCGACGCCGGTCTGGGCGGCCTTCTCCACGAACTTGTCCACCACGTCATCGGCATAGTGCCGGTAACCGAGCAGGTTCTGCCCGCGGAGGAGCATCATGATCGGAGTGTTGGGCAGGGCGGCGTGGAGCTTCCTTAAGCGGTCCCAAGGATCTTCATTTAAAAAGCGGATGCAGGAGTCGAAGGTGGCCCCACCCCAGGCTTCCAGAGCCCAGTAGCCGATTTTATCGAGACGGGAACAGGCGGGAAGCATATCCGCCGTGGTCATACGGGTTGCATGCAGGGACTGGTGGGCGTCGCGCAGCACCAGATCGGTCAGTTTAACTTTAGGCATATTTTCTCCTATTTAGTGTATGGAGTTTCCAAAGGAAACCGTTGGTTTCCTTTGGAAACTCCCAAGAAAATCGCGTTAGCGATTTTCCGTTTTCTGGTATTCAGTTACCGCAGCGGTGATGGCAGCCGTAACAGCGGCGGTCTTTGCGGCCGAATTGGCCTGCGGAGACGACGGCCGTGCAGGGGTGGGTTGTGTTACATCCTTGTCCGCGCCCAGGGCGTGAACTACCTTGCCCATCAGGGTGACGGCGATGATCACAATCACCAAAAACGAGAACACCGTTCCCATACCCATCACGGTCAGGACGCCGCTTTGTCCCAGCATCTCAACTATTGTCATACTTCCTCCATAATCGTGTTCTAATAATTGAGGAATGATACCAAATGTATCCATGCCGTGTCCAGCCGGCCAAAGGGCGGCGCTCCTGCCGGGTCTTCCTCGCTTTCATTATCCGTAAGCCTGCTATATAATTAACCTAATGAAAAAAGAGCCGCCCTTATCCGGTCTTGTGCTGTTCATGTTGCTGTCGGTCCTGGGACAGACAGCCTGGGGGCAGAATTTCGGCACCGGGCATCAAGACCCCGGAAACCAGGGCTCCTTATATATCAATTTAAGGGACTATCCCATTTATATCAAAACCGGTTTTGATCCCGCCGATATTCAGAGCATACCCGCATCTGCGGGGGAATGGACGGTCATAGCGGCATCCCCTTCCCCTGAGCCGGTGCAGGTGGGGGCCCTGGACCTTCCCGGCCTGCCAAAGCGGCGCTTCCTTTCACCCTTTGGGGCGCCGGAGATGGAATTCACCTATCTTATTCCCTTTACCATAGAAAACAAGGAATTTGCGGTTCTTGCCGGGAAAAACGCCCCGATACCGGGAATATTCCTCGCCGGCCTGGGGGACAACTGGGAGATTTACCTTAACGGCAGCCGGGTGGCGCAGGAAATGCACCGGGACGAAGGGGGACGCATCACATCCCACCGGGTTTATCAGCAGATCGCCTTTCCCCTGGATAAAAACCTCATCAAGGCGGGGGAAAACGTCCTTGCCTTCAGGATTGTGGGGGACCCGACCTATATGAACGTGGGCTTCTTCTACGCCGGTCCCTACTATATCGCCGATTATGCGCGGATTTCCCGGCAAAACGACGAGTCCCTGACCATTATCCTTATCGGGGTCTATCTTTTTATGGGGCTCTACCATTTGTTCATGTTTCTGATCGTCAGGAAGGATCGCCATAATCTTTTCTATGGCCTTTTTTCACTTATAGCGGGGCTTTATTTCCTTGCCCGTACCCATTCTGTGTATGATCTTATCCCCGACCGGAATATTCTGTTCCGCCTGGAACTTTTCTGCCTCTTTCTGGTACTTCCCCTGGGGGCGGCTTTTGCCGAAAGTCTTGGGCTGAAAAAGACCTTTTTGATTACCCGGATCTACGGCGCCTTCTATGGGCTGCTGGCCTTTACCCAGCTGTTTTTTTCACTTCCCTATGCGATGGATACCCTCAAGGTATTCCTGGTAACTTCCATCCCCGTAATTCTGATTATCCTGGTCTTTGATATCGCCTACATCCTTTTGGTGACCGTACGGGATATACGGCGGACTGTGCAGGAGCCAAACCTTTCCCTGCCCTGGTTCTGGGTCAGGGTGTTCTGTAATACCTCCCCGGGGAATATCACCATCGGCGCCGTGATCTGCGTCCTTACCGGATTATTCGACATCTTTGATTCCCTGTTCTTCCATTACGACATCGACGCCTCCCGGTACGGCTTCTTTGTTTTTACCGCAGGCGCCTCCCTGATACTGGCCCGGCGCTTCGGCTCTTTGTACAGCCAGCAGCAGCGGGTTATCGACCGGTCCCAGAAGGTGACCAACGCCCGGCTGGTGAACTGGATTGTGGTCCGGGACCGGGACCCCGAGGACCTGCCCTCGGTGAATGTGGATAACGCCATCATGTTTACGGATATCCGCAATTTTACGACTATTTCCGAAAAGATGTCCTCCGGGGAACTGACTAATTTTCTTACCGACTTTAATGAAGTCCTGGCCAAGCCCCTTTTTGCCTACCAGGATTTGGGGTACCTGGCCTATACGGACAAATTCGTGGGGGACGGGACCATGAACATTTTTAACGATCCCGCGGTGGCCCTGAACACGGCGGTGCAGCTCCGTACCCAGCTTGCCCTTTTTAACGAAAACCCCCGGCGCTACTTTAAGGCGGCCCCGGAGGACATGAAGATCAATGTGGGGACCGGCATCGCCTGGGGGCCGGTTACCATGGGCGTCATGGGCCATTCCCGGCGGGTGGATTATACCCCCATCGGGGACACGGTAAACATTGCCTCCCGGCTGGAAGGGCTTACCAAGGAGTACCACGCCTCAATCATCATTAACGACGCCCTCTATCAAAAGATTGAAGGCTCCGCCGAAGGGTCCTCTTTTTTCCTGCGCCATATCGACCGCATCCGGGTAAAGGGCAAGGACCGGAGCATCGACATCTACGAAGAATTCAGTTCCAACAGTCCCCGGGTAAGGGAGATGAAACTGTCCATGGCCGGGGAGTTTAAGGAACTGCAGGAAATGTATTTTTCCGGCAAAAACTGGGATGATGCCCTCGTCCTTGCGGAAGACATGTCCCGGCAGGCTGCAGCCCTTATCAAACGGTACCATCTGGGAATCGGCAAGCCCGCAGATCACCTGCCCCTGATTTACGCCGAACGGATGCGGATCATCATGAAAAAGCCGGAACTGCTGGAAAACTGGGACGGGGTGTATACGTTTTTGGAGAAGTAATCGGCGCATAAACCCCCGGCCCGGGAGGTCTGTTTTTGTTACACGCTTGCGCTCATTCACGGGAAATCTTTAATGCCTGATAATTCATTTTTAATGGTTGTTGTTCAATAACTGAAGTTATCGAACAACTCTATTGTTTTCAAAGAGAAAGGTGGCGTGCCAATTTCCATATGAACGAGCACCGGTCAATTTTCCCCTTGTCTAAAGTCCTAAATAGCGATATAATTCATGAAAGTACGGAGAATTGTATTATGCCCCAAGCCCGGAGGATTATGAGATATGAAAATATACCACGGGAGCTACATCCAAATACAAGAACCGGTAATAAGCGTATCCAACCGCCTCCTTGATTACGGCAACGGTTTCTACACCACTACTGATATAAACCAGGCCGTTAGGTTTACAGAAAAATTTCTGCGTTCAGGTAAAAATAGAATTGTAAATTATTACGAATTTGATTATGATCGCGCCGTTAAGGAACTATCAATCCGCGAGTTTAGTCAAGCAAATGAAGATTGGCTTACCTATGTTATCGCAAACAGGTCCGGGAGAGGCATTGATTCTGACTTTGATATAGTTATTGGACCGGTTGCCAACGACCGTGTTTATACCGTCGTTGAGTCTTACGAATTGGGAGATTATACCGCCGAAGAAGCTATTATGCGCTTAAAAGTATTCAAGTTGACAGACCAAATTGTTTTTAAAAGCCAAAAATCTCTGCAATATATCCCATTTATTCAGGCGCTTAACGTCCAAAAGATTGAGATTAAGAGTAATATCGAGGAATCATGAACAACATCGAACAAAAAAAACATGCCCTGCATTTGTCTAAACAAATATGCTCAATAACGGGTATGGTTATGGATTCCTGGAGCGTAAATGAAATGGAAGCAATAGATATTATTTATTCATCAAATATGTATCGTCTGTTATCAGATGAAACAACAAAAGTATGGCATTACAGTACCTACGCCCTTTTTGATATACTTAAAACAGAACGTGAAACAGGTAATATCGCTCATTCTTATTATGTCGATGGACTGGTGAGCTAAATATGAGTGAAGAAGCCCGGTATCTAATTTTTTTAACAGAGCAGTATGCCGCTAGCAAAGGGCTTTCCGGAAGCCAGGTTTTTATTCTATTTAAAGAAAAAGGATTGCTGCCCTATATTCACGATATGTTTTATACCTACCATACGGAACGTGTAGAAAATGCCATTGATGATATAGGCCGTATGCTTGAAGGAAATAAAAAATGAGAAAAACTTTCAATTCATTGCCCTTGCTTCCCGATCCACAGCCAATTATACTGATACAAAACGGAGGAAATCATGGACAAAAACGCCATTATCGAAGCGGCGAAAGATTATATAGCCAGGGAAAAGGACGCCCACTTCCGCGCCGAGGTGGAGGAACTTCTTAAGAAAGAAGATTTCAAAGAACTGGAAGACCGGTTCTACCGGAATCTGGAATTCGGCACCGGGGGCCTGCGGGGGGTGATCGGCGGCGGGTACAACCGCATGAACACCCTGGTGGTTAAAAGCGCTACCCAGGGGCTGGCGGCCTACCTCATCAAGGCCTTTCCCGACAAGGCTAAAGCCGGGAAACTCGCCCAGGCGGAGGGCCTCTCCGCAGTGATCGCCTTTGACAGCCGCCACTATTCGGCGGAATTTGCCGAGGCCGCCGCCCTCATCTTTGCGGGGAACGGCATCAAGGCCTACCTCTTTTCCAGCCTGCGCCCCACCCCGGAGCTTTCCTTCGCCATCCGGCAATTGAAGGCGGATACGGGGATCGTGGTCACCGCCAGCCACAACCCGCCCCAGTACAACGGCTACAAGGCCTACTGGAACGACGGCTCCCAGGTAATCGCCCCCCACGATACGGGGATCATCGATGAGGTGAGCGCCGTCAAAACCATCAAAGAAATCGACCGGGAAGCGGCCCTTGCCAGGGGGCTTTTGCAGATAATCGACAAGGAGATCGATGAGCCCTATCAGGCAATGGTAAAGAGCCGGCTTTTCAGGCCTGAGCTGATAAAAGAAAAGGCCGGGGAGGTGAAGATTGTCTACACTCCCCTCCACGGCACCGGGGCCCTCCACGTGGAGGCCGTTTTGGGCAGCCTGGGGCTTAAGGTGATCACCGTGCCGGAACAGCGGGAAGGAAACGGGGATTTCCCCACGGTGGCCTTCCCCAACCCGGAGGAAGCCGCCGCTCTGGAAATGGCGGTGGCCCTGGGCAAGAAAACGGGGGCCGATGTGGTCATGGCCACCGACCCCGATGCGGATCGCTTCGGTGTTGCCGTACCAAGCCGGGGCGCCGCAAAAGGCGGGGACTACACTTTGGTCACCGGAAACCAGATGGGGGTGCTCCTGGGGGACTATATCTTCTTATCCCTTAAAGAAGCGGGAAAACTCCCCGCAAACGCCGCCATGGTCAACACCGTCGTTACCACGGGGATGCAGAAACGGGTGGCCGAGTCTTATGGCGTAGCATGTATCGAATGCCTCACGGGCTTTAAGTGGATAGCGGATGTGATGCGGCAGTGCGAAACCGGGATTATCAATAAGACCATCGTCTACGGCACCGAGGAGAGCTACGGCTACCTGGTGGAGAACGAGGTTCGGGACAAGGACGGGGTGAGCGCCGCGGCCCTTACCGCCGAAATGACCCTCTACTGGCGCAGCAAGGGCAAAAGTCTCCTTGACCGGCTGGATGAACTCTACATCAAAAACGGCTACTGGCAGGAACTGGGGATCTCCAAGTACTTCCAGGGGCCCGAAGGTCCCGGGGTCATGAAGGGCATCATGGATGAATACCGGAAGAATCCCCCCGCCACCCTGGGGGGTATCAGGGTAGAGAAGGTCCGGGACCTCGAAAAATCAACGGATCTGCCCAAAAGCGATGTGCTCCAGTTCTACCTGGAAGACGGCACCGTGGTAAGCGCCCGGCCCAGCGGCACCGAGCCCAAGATCAAATTCTACGCCAGCTGCTGCGCGGAAGTGGGATCAGGGGGCTTGGCGGCGGCAAGGGCCGAGGCGGCGCGGAAACTTGAGGCAATAAAGAAAGACATCCGTGCGGTAATCGGCGGCTAGGCCATGGAATCCTACGACTGGGCGCTGGAAGCGTACCGCAGCGGGGCGGTTTTTACCGCCTTCGACATCGAAACTACCGGACTGGATGCCCAAAAAGACCGGATCGTGGAATTGGGGGCGGTCAAATTCGACAGGCGGGGGCCCATCAGCCGCTTTAATGTGCTGATTAACCCCGGCATCCCCATGCCGCCCGAGGCGGGCCGGGTTAACCATATTACCGACGGGATGCTTGCCGGGCAGCCCCCTTTGGAGGCGGTTCTCCCGGACTTTCTGCGTCTGGTCAGGGACTCGGTTGTTATCGCCCACAACGCCCCCTTTGACTGCGGCTTTGTGAACCAAAAGTTAAAAGACAGCCATGAACCGGTTCTTCCCAACAGAATAGTGGATACCCTGGTGTTATGCCGCCGGGTCTTTCCGGGCAGGAATTCCTATAAGCTCCAGGATCTGGCGGCCTTCCTCAAAATCAACGCGGTCAGCGCCCACCGGGCGGAGGACGATGCCCGGCTTTGCATGGAGCTGTTCATTGCCTGTGTGCAAGTTTCCTAAGCTTGCCAGAGTATAAAAATATCTCGATTTTGTCCCCCGACAGCTCGTCAAATCAAAAATAAGTTGCTATAATAGGCATCATGAAGTACCGATTCCTTATTTTGAATGTAACCGTCCTTGGGGCGGCTTTGTTTCTTTCAGGCTGTTCCATCAATAAGATGGCGATGCGCATGAAACCGGAAACGGTGGCCCCCTACATCCCCTCGGTTCTCGCAAAAAATGAGGCCAGGCTGGCAAAACACCCGGATGACCAGGGGCTGATCCTGAATACGGGTTCCCTCTATGTGATGTACGCCAATGCCTTTGTGCAGGGACCGGCGGAATTTCTCCCCCCCGTGCAGTACGAGGAACGGCAGGCGGCTCTGGGAGAGGCAAAAAGACTCTACCTTAAGGGCGCCGATATCCTCTACGACGGACTGGACAAAAAATACCCCGGTTTCAGTACGGTTTCTTTCGTTAATAACACCCTGGCGTCCTACCTCGCCAAAATGGATGAGACCGATGTTCCCAGCCTCTACTGGACTGCGGCGGGCTATCTTTCCGCTTTTTCCCTGGACCCCTTCGATCTGAAGATGGGCCGCCGGGTGCCGGACCTGATGTCCTACGTCAACCGGGCCTACGAACTGGACCCGGACTTTAACAATGGGGCCCTGGACGATTTTTATATCCTGGCCTATGCTTCCCTGCCCGATACCCTGGGCGGCGACAAGAGCCAGGTGGATCTGCATTTCAAACGGGCCCTGGAAAAATCCGGGGGTAAACTGGCGGGCCCCCATGTCTCCTATGCCCAGGTTGTCTCGGTCCCCGCGGGGGATTATGATAACTTCAAGAGCCATCTTGAGGCCGCCCTGGCGTTGAACCCCAAAAAGAACCGCGCCAACCGGCTGGTGAATATCATTTCCCAACGCAAGGCCCGGGCCCTGCTGGACAATGCCCGTGATTATTTTATCGATATTGACGATGATGACGACGATGATGATGATGATTTTGAATATGACGATGATGATTTTGAAGAATTGTTTGAGGAATTTTTTGAGTAATTTAAACAAGAGGAGTTTTGCGAGACTTCGTCTCGCTTCGATAGTATTGTGCAGCTACCGCTGCACTAAAGAGGAGTTTTTGATGAAAAAAGTTGTCTCGGTAAAATATTTTCTTCTTGCTGTTCTGGGCCTTCTTGTTTTTAACGCCCTTTCCCCGGCGCCTCTCCATGCCCAGCGCAAGCGGACCATCACCATAAACCTGGCCTCGGCGCTCCCCCGGAACAGTCCCTGGGGGCGGACCCTGGACCGGATAGCCGCCGACTGGATCAAGGCTACCAATGGGGAAGTGACCCTCCATGTGCTCCACCAGTACCCCGGCTCCGAGGGGGACTTCCTGATGAAGCTGCGGCAGGACAAGATCCAGGCCGGTATCTTTACCAGCCTCGCCCTCAATTCCATCGCTCCGGAAATAATGGCCCTGAGCATCCCCTTTTTCATCCAGGACAACGATGAACTGGATGCGGTATTGAAGGAGGTGCGGCCCTTTCTGGATTCCCGCATTGAACAGGAAGGCTACGTCAACCTGGCCTGGGTAAAGGCGGGGTGGATAAAGGTATTTTCCCGGTCTCCGGTTTTTACCCCCGACGATTTGCGGCGGCTCAAGGTGGCCAGCGCCCCTGATGAACCGGAACTGATGGACGCATTCCGTACCATGGGCTTTAACATGGTTCCGGCGACCTATAACGACATACCCCAAAAGCTCAACAGCGGTATGATTGACGCGGTGTATCAGAGCCCCATCGCGGTTTCCGCATACCAGCTTTACCGGATAGCAAAAAACATGGGCACCACAAATCTTGCCCCCTTTATGGGGGGTGTGCTGATGAGCAGGAAGTCCTGGGCAAGCATTCCCGAAAAATACCGGGGGCCGCTCCAGGATATATGCCGGAAGGCGGGGGCCGAAATTGAAAATTCCTTCCAGAAGAGCGAGGACGATGCGATAATCGCCATGCAGCAGGACGGCCTTACCGTGAATGTAACAAGCCCCGCACAGGAACAGGAATGGCGCCGGACCATACAGCAGCACATCCCGGATTTGGTCAGCCGGAATATTTTCAATAAAGACATGTATGGCAGGGTTCAGGTAATTTTACAGAACTACCGGCAGGGCCGCTAAAGATGTGCTTATCCGAAGGCGCGGCGTCATGACGGTAAAGGCCGTCCTCTACAGGATCGAAAATGGATTCGGCATTTTCTCCCTTGCGGCTCTGGCGCTGCTGCCCCTTTCGGAAGTAATTTCACGGAGCTTCCGGGGTCTCGTTACTATCGGGATACCCGGCGCCTCAGGCATCACAATCCACCTGCTCCTTTGGGCGGGGATGTTCGCGGGGATGATCACCACCCGGAATGAGGGGCACCTTTCCATCGCACTGGTTCAGTATTTTTCGGATGAAAAAATAAAACGCATCCTCCGTGTTTTTACCAGCCTGCTGTCGGCTTTTATCGTTACGATCCTCGCCTTTACCGGGCCGGCCTTTATCAAAATCGGCCTTACGGGGCGGCTCATCGGTGTTGTACCGGATCGTTTTTTTGCCCTTATGCTCCCCATTGGTTACGGCATAATCGCCCTCCGCTTTGCCCGCCGTACCGGCCTTTCCGGCTGGAAGCGGATTTTTCCCATATTAGTATTACTGTTAGGGGTTATCTGTTCCTTCCCCTCGATTGTCAAATTCATCTGGGAATACGATCTCCCCGAATGGGCCTATAATCTGACGGAAAGCTTCTATGACATTGCCTGGTATATAAAAGTTCCGGGGATGATCTTCCTGCTTATTTCAGCCCTGGCGGGAACTCCCCTCTTTGTGGTGATGGGCGGCCTGGTACTGCTTCTGCTGGAAGCCGCCGGCAGCTCGGTGGACATCGTGTCCACGGATATTTATTCCGCCCTTACCAGTGACAGTATCATTGCGATCCCCCTCTTTACCCTGGTGGGCTTTTTCCTTTCCGAAAGCAAGGCCGGGGAACGGCTGGTCACCACCTTCCGCAGCCTCTTCAGCTGGATGCCCGGAGGGATGATCATCGCCACGGTGATCATCTGCGCCTTTTTTACTTCATTCACCGGCGCGTCGGGGGTCACGATTTTGGCCCTGGGGGGCATCCTTTTTTCGATCCTTTCGGAGCACAGCAAATACCCTGAAAAATTTTCCATCGGCCTCCTCACCTCCGTGGGGAGCATCGGGCTCCTCTTCCCGCCGAGCCTTCCCCTGATCCTGGTATGGGCGAATCTATCGACTTCCCTAAGTTACCTGGGAAATTCCGACAAGATAAGCATTATCGATATGTTTCTGGGGGGATTCATCCCCGGCATTATTCTGGTCATTGCGGTAATTATCTTCGGGATCGTCGCTTCGGTAAAAACAAAGATCCCCGTTGAGCCCTTTCAACTCCGCAGGGCCCTCTCCTCTTTTAAGGGATCGATTCTGGAAATCCTCCTGCCCATTTTTCTTATTATAAGTTACTTTACGGGCTTCCTTTCCCCGGTAGAAATCGGCGCCGCAGCGGTACTGTATATTTTCATTGTGGAAGTGATCATACACCGGGATATCAAATTCAACGAGATTCCCGCGGTATTTCTGAAGGCGGTCCCCATCATCGGCGGGGTGCTGGCTATCCTCGGCCTTTCGCAATCCCTGTCGTTCTACATCATCGACACCAACGCCCCGGCGAACCTCGCCGAATGGATGCAGCAGACCATACAGTCCAAATACGTTTTCCTGCTCCTCCTCAACCTGGCCCTTTTGGTAGTTGGCTGCCTGATGGACATCTTCTCCGCCATCCTCATCGTGCTGCCCCTGATAGTCCCCTTAGGCCTCGCCTACGGCGTGGACCCGGTGCATCTGGGGATCGTCTTTATCGTAAATCTTGAGGTGGGTTTCCTGACCCCGCCGGTGGGGCTCAACCTGTTCCTCGCCTCCTACCGGTTCAAAAAATCCTTTGTGGACATCTGCCGCTACGTGTTCCCGTTTTTGCTGATCCAGTTTGCGGTGGTAATACTGGTAACCTATGTGCCCTGGTTCTCAACCTATCTGACACGGTTCTTCTGATGTAGGTATGGGACCTACGGCGCTTCCCGCAGTTCGTGGAGTTCCCTAAGGCTCCGCAGTTTGAAGGTGGCCTTTTCCTGTATCTGGCGGACCCGCTCCCGGGTGATGCCCAACAGTTTTCCTGTTTCTTCCAGGGTGAGGGGGCCTTCGCCGGCGAGACCAAAACGGAGCTGGATGATCTTCATCTCCCGGTCGGAAAGCTGGGAAAGGATGTCCCCCATGGTTTCCTGGAGGGTCATGGAGAAAACCATCTCGAAGGGTTCGGCCTGGGTGTCGTCTTTGATGAGGTCCGCAAGGCGGGTAAGGTTGCCGTCGTCCACGATGGTGTCAAGGCTGGTGGTTTCCTGTGACAGTTTTACTATTTCTTTTACCTTGGAAATCGGGAGGCCCAGGTATTCAGAAAGTTCCTCGTCGCTGGGATCACGGCCCAGGTCCTGGGTAAGCTGCTTGGCAACAAAGTAACACTTCTTGATGGTGTTAAGCATGTGGATGGGGATGCGGATCACCCTCCCCTTGTCGGCGATGCTCTTGATGATCGCCTGGCGGATCCACCAGGTGCCGTAGGTGGAAAAACGGCAGCCCCGGGTGTAGTCGAAACGCTCCACCGCCTCGATAAGGCCGATGTTCCCTTCATCAATAAGATCCAGCAGGGAAAGGCCCCGGTGCTGGTAGTTTTTTGCGATGGAGACCACCAGCCGCAGGTTGGCGTTGATCATCCTGTTTTTATAGAAAAGCTGGGAACTTTCCAAGAGGACCTTTTCTTTTTTATAGTCCGAATCTTCGGGATTTTCCCTGAAGGATTCCTTAAGTTCGTTGATTTTATTACGGAAGCCGACGATCTTTTCGCCGATGCTCTGTTCTTCCTGAACCGAAAGGAGGGGAAATTTTGAAATCTGCTTGAAATACAGGGCGAGGGGGTCCGTTTCTTTGGCCGGTTTTGCCTTCCGGGGATTCTTTGTGGTTTGAGACTTCCCGCCCTTATCCTTTCCTCCGTCGCTCATAAGGTGAAGTACCGTTCCTTTTTTGTTATTCCGCTTCACGATCCCTTTCCGCAAGGTCACTTCTGACATAATACCACCTTCTCAAAGTTTTTTCTATTTTTTCCTTATATTTTGTAAAGAATTTCATTTTCGAATGAAAGCGAAAGTTTTTTCCCTACGCGCGGGGCGCCCTGGAGGGGTCCATGGGGACATTGTTCCGGTACACCATGAAGAAAAGTTGAGGCCTCCCTGAAACTGCGTCGATTCCCAGCTTTCCAAGCTCTGTCCCGGGGCCTACCCGGTCCCCTTCCTTGACGGTCAAACTTTCACATCCTCCGTATACGTACAAATAACCCCCTGCCACCTGAATTATCGCTACCCTGCCGAAACCCCGATAGGGCCCCGCAGACACCACCGTCCCCTGGGTAAGGCTCTTGACCGATTCTGACTTTTCACCGGTCACCACCACCCCGGACAGTTTCCCCGTCATATAGGCAACTTCCTTTGCCGTAACGGGCCAGCGCAGGGAAGAATCCACCGCTTTTGCCGCAGTGGACCGGGGTTCAGGCGCGGGAACCGCCGCAGGTTTGGCGGGCGGCGCCGCAGGCTGGACGGTGGTAGTTTGAGGCGTGGTTCCCCCGGCGTTCCCCGCGGCGACAGACCCGCTTGAGGCGGCGCCGGCCGCCCCGGTTTTCGGTATGCGGATGCGCTCCCCTTCCCTGAGTACATGGTCCTGGGAAAAGTTATTGGCGTTCCGCAGGGCCGCAAGGGTGATGCCGTTGTTCCGGGCAATGCTGTAAAGGGTTTCGCCCTTAATCACCCGGTGTTCGATATAAACCACCGCCGGGGCTCCCCCGCCGGAGTTTCCAACGGAACTTGCAGCCGAGGCCGAAGGCCGAGGTTCCCCTCCTGAAGCTCCCGGAATACGCAGCCGCCGACCAATCTGAAGCTTCGAAGCATCGGCAATATCATTAAATCTCATCAATTCCTCGGGGCTTATCCTGAAGGAACGGGCGATGGAATAGATCGTTTCCCCCTGCCCCACCACATAAACCGAGTCCTGTGCAAAGGCCCCGGGGATATGGATGGCGGCACAGAGAGCGCAGAAGAGAAAAAAGGAGAAAATACCGCTTCGATGGTTCATATTCATTCATTATCGGCAGCCCCATCATTTTTTATTATCCTAACCAGGGAATATATATTCCGATTTTTTATAATGGGCAATACTTTTTTTTATACTAACCAAAGATAAGCAGAATATTCTACTATTATTCAGGATAAAGTACTAAAAGCTATCAAACAACAAGTACGGGAGTACCCCATACACATCCTCCACCCCGTCCACGAGGATTCCCCCCATGCCCATTTCCAAAGGAAGGGCGATGTCTATCTCGTAGCGGTCACCGATGGAGACGCAGGCGTTTACCGGGACACCGCAAATTTCTGCGGCGGTACGAAAGGGGGCCTCGTGGGGCTTCGATACCTTGCAGGTATCAAGGCCGACGACAATGGGGATACGATCATCGATGCCAAGACAGGCAAGGGTGCGGCGGGCGACGGAGACGGGGTTGTTGGTGACCACCGCCATTTTATAAGAGGCGGCCAACAGCGTTACTGTTTGCCGGAGCTTCGGGTCCGGTGTAAGGTAGCGCTCAGGATCGTAGAGCATCTCCCGCCATTGGATAGTTTCTTCGATGCTTACGCCGAAGGCTTTAAAGGTGTTTCCCAGGCTGATCCGTTTACCGGGGTTCTGCGCGGCCCAATCATCCTGGTACTGTTTTATCGCCCCCTGCATTTCATTAAAACTTTTACCCCGCAAGGCGGCGAGTTTTTTGACCGGCAGCTCAAGCTGGGAACGCATATATTCATCGTTGGTGTAGAGGGTACCGTCCATATCGAAGATCAGGGCGGCGGGATTTTTCGGAAGCCGGAAAATTTTCATCTATAATTTTAATCACTATTACTGGCGGCGCTGCGGTTACCATCGCACCTGTCGGCGGTGAGGAGCCGCTCGATGATCTCGCGGTTATCAAGGAGGCTGCTGAGGGAAAGCTGCTGGTGGAGACGGGAAATGGTCTGGGCAAAGAGTGTGGCGATATTCACGCTGATGTACCATTCGCGCCTTAAGACCTCTTCCTGATAAATCGCATTGGTACCGATGATGCGGTAGAAAAGTCCCTGCCTGTAGGCTTCGTCAAAATAGGAAATGGCGTCACCTGAAAAGAGGGGCAGGCTGATAGAACAGATCACTTTCCCGGCGCCGTTGTCTTTGAGGAGCCGCATCCCCTTTAAAAGGGTACCGCCGGTACCCAGCATGTCGTCGGCCATGAAGACGGTTTTGCCCTCCACATTTCCCAAAAGTTTGATTTCAGAGATGTTGTTTTCCAGGGCATCCTTGCTGACACGGGAATAATCCCGCTCCTTGTAGAGCAGGGCCAGGGGCTTCTTGAGGGCGGTGGCGTAGAATTTGTTCCGGTCCACCGCACCGGTGTCCGGGGAGACCACCACGAAATCGTCGCAGAGGACGCCCTCCATTTTGGAGAGGGTCCTGATGATCTGATAACTGGCGTGGAGGTTTTCCAGGCGCATCCGGTCAAAGGAGTTGACAATGTCCCGGGAATGGATATCCAGGGTGATGATCCGGTTGACCCCGAGACCTTCCAGAATTTTTCCCACCCGGCTCGCGGTGAGCCCCTCCCGGCCCTTGGTCTTGTGCTGACGGGCGTAGGGGTAAATCGGCAGCACCACCGTGACCCGCTCCGCCCCGGCCTGCTTTGCCGCATCCACGGTCACCAGGACCGTCATCAGGTGATCGTTTACGGTGAGGACCTTCTTCACATCCCCCCCGGAAAAGTTCACCGGATAGCGGTTTTCCACATCCTGGATGATATAGATGTCCTTACCCCGGATGGATTCCATGATTTCGGCCTTTACTTCGCCATTGGCAAAGATGGTAAACCGTGCGGGAACCTTAAAATGGGGAAGGCGGAATTTATCGGGGGAGCCCGGCAGATGGTGGGCGGGAGATACGGCGTCATTAATGAAGTTGATCTGCCGGATTACCGCCCCATTCTCCATGCCGTACCGCTTGGCCATTTCGGCGGCGGTATTCTCAAAATTACGGCGGTGGCTCTTTTTAAGAGCGGAAATTACCTCGTCGGCAAAAACCTCACCGCCGGGACAGGCTATTATGGCAAGATTTGCCGGGTTGGAGTAATTCATGGGTACTTAAGTTTCGCACAGGGAGGCTTAGTTTTCAAGTATGGTGATCTCGACCCGCCGGTTCAGCCGGCGGCCTGCCTCGGTGCGGTTGTCCGCGATGGGCCGTTCGGCCCCGTAACCCCGGACTACTACCCTTTCCGCACTGCGGACCCCCTTGCCGATAAGGTATTCCGCCGCCCTTGCCGCCCGCTCCTGGGAAAGCTTTTGCCGGCCGGCTTCGGTTCCCCCCGGGGCGACGTGCCCTCCTACCAGGATGTCCCGATCCGGATATTTGCGGAGCAGGTCCCCGATTTTGTCCAGCTTTTCCTGCTCGCTCTTCAAAAGTACCGCCGAATCGGGCTGGAACTGTATGTTATCAAGGCCGATGACGATCCCTTCGTCCGCCACCCGCACCGTGGCGCCCCCGATGCCCAGCCGATCGATCTCTTCGGTGATCTCTTCGGCAAGGCTTTTCTTGTCCATCCGCTCCGATTCAATGATCTCCGCCTGGGCGGTCCCCCGGTATTCCACGGTCCTGCCATCAGATAAGCTGAAGATCATCCTGAAACTTTCTGTATAGGCCACGGGCTGGCCCATATCAAAATCCCAATAGACAATTTGGTCCGAAGCTCCGGTAATTTTGCGGGGCCAGAGCCGGCCGGGCACCGCTTTGGGTTCGCCGGAAACCCGGTAGGATACGGAAAAGGCCGGATAGACCTTATCCTTCCAGGTCCGGTTCCCCAAAAACCGGTAATCCGCGGTAAAAGGGATGCGGTAAGGCTCGGCGATGCCAAAGCTGACCCGGAAATCGTGCATCTCGTGGCCTTCGCTTTTCCAGGTGTCCCCCGGCTGCAGGTCCCGGCCGGGAAAGACCGGCACATCCCGTACCACCGGCATATAGTATTTGCGGTCAATGGTGAGGCGGCCCAGCCGGTCCCGGTCAAAGACCGATTCATACTCCTCTGCCCACTGGAAACTTGATCCCCGATCGGGAAGCAGCGCAGGCTGATCCTCGAGAAAGGCCCCCGCCGCCCGTTCTGATGTCTGAAAAACCGCCTCGTGACGGCCCTGGCCCTTATCCACGGAACTTACCCTTACGGCGATGCGGTTCAGAATTTCCGCCCGGTGGTTCAGCCGCCGGTCCAGGTACACATCTTCCTTCACCGTAGAGATGATCCGGTAGGTGTCCCCCGCTTCGTGTTTATAGAAGAATTCCTCCGCCCCCGCTCCGGCGGGCAGCAAAAAAAGGAGGGCAAGAATTACTGCATAAAAAAACGGCATGGATAACCCCTTACCGTTATTATCGGCAAATAACGAAGCCGGCTCAGGATTCACCGCCGGTACTGCACACCGGTACCCATGAATTGACTTTTTTTTTCCCCTGGGGTATAAAGATAGTATCTTAAAGGGGCTATTAGCTCAGTTGGTTAGAGCAGGAGACTCATAATCTCTTGGTCCGAGGTTCAAGTCCTCGATGGCCCAAAGACCTAATTCTTTTACAGGGGATCAAATGAAAAAGCGGTACAAAAACCGGTCTTAATGGCATCATAGATCTTGCCTGCTTTGTTTGCATCCCCAATCAGAAGGGTGTTCCGGACTTCCCGGCTGAGCGGAGCCGCTTGTACTGAATCAGGCAGTGAGCCCAGGGCAAGAACAACCGCATCTGCGGCTAAATGGACAGTTTCCCCTGTTCCAACCCGTTCCAGTTTAACCCCGGATTTTTCAATACCGGCGAGGCGCCAGCCCATATAGAGCTTTGGTGAATATTTCAGTAACCCGGCTTTTACTTCCCTTAAAACCGGTTCAAACATACCCTGGCCTAATTCCGGAAGCATTTCCACAATAGTAACATCACTGCCGCCGCGCAGCTGCATTTCAGCCGCTTCCAGTCCGGTCAGGCCGGCGCCGACCATGGATTCCCGGCAGACAAGGCAGCCGATACATCCCCAAATTTCTTTTTCCCGTCCCCCTGCCGCCTTGCGCATAAAGGCCGGATCGGTAAAGAAAGCCCTCGCCATGGCCACAAAATCGCTGACCCCGCAGGCGATCTGATCTTCAGCATCCTGGGGTAAGCGTCATTTATATTACCCATGATTTGGCAACCGCTTATTATATCAGCGACAGGATCGCTATCATGCTCCGGGGATATATTGTAGAAATGGGTCCAAGTTAAGGAATATGGCCGGACAGGATGCAAATTTGCAGGCCGCTGTCCCAGGGCAATGGATATATGCAGACAGGCAGATCCTTCCGATGCAGAGGCGGAAGGAAGGACCGTAAAATGTCACCTGTATCAGAAATAAAAGGGATAGTTAAGAGCTATTGGCGAATACACCAGTTCAGGGCATTCATCAACAGCTTCTGATATTCCGGATGTTCCCATACGGAAAGATTATGGCCGGGGGTCATCACACAGAGCCGTCCTTTCCCCAGTTCCCGTACATAACCGCCGATTTGATCACCCCCCGCCTCTGAACGGGTACGGAAAAGCTCTGTTTTTTCATGTGCATCAAGGGCCAATTGATAGTGTTCATCGCGGATAGAAAAATTTTTCACCCCCCTGACTATGGCATGGTCGCCGCTTATGATCACCTCAACCTTGCAGCGGGGCGGATGGCCCAAAAAATAATTCCCCACAAAGGCCCCGTATTCCGACCCTTCCTTTGCGGTATTGCCCGAATGAAGGGAAAGAAAAGCCCCGCCGTTGAACACGTAGGACTCAAACTCCCTGGCCCCTACTTCGGTAATATCGGTAAACCAGGGCTCCTTATTGGCGGAAGTAAGGTAATCTCCTTTGCAGCAAATAATGGCCGGATATTGAGCGATCATTTCCGGGGTCAGAATATCCTTTGCATCCATGACAAAATCGAACCGAAATGTATCGTTTTTAAGATTCCGCAGGCCCCTCTTTACGACTTCCGCCGGGTGCCACAGATCATCGCATAAAACCAGAACATCCGTCATTAACAATGGATAATAACATCGCTTCATAAAAAGCACAATATGACGCCTGTACTTTTTCCAGCATAAATAACTCATTATTCGCCGGGCATTTTACATAGTGACTATTTTTTTCATATTATGGTATAATCTTCATATGTTAGAGAAGCCGGACAGCAATTTTTCAAGACTGCCGATAAAGGAAATATCTTCCCGTTATTCGAGCCGTAAATTTCCCCTCCACGCCCTGACCATACAATCGGGACACTCCCGTGAAACCTCCAAAGAGTATTATAACGACAGCAAAAGCAAAACAGTTTCTTCCTACAGAGATGGCCGAGATTATGCATTTAAGCCGTTCACATTTTACCCGCCTTTTCAGTAAGGAAATGGGTATGAGCCCGCGGATGTACCTGGAGGATTTGCGGCTCAAGATGGCCATGGATATCCTTTTTGAAAAAACCGCCACCGTAAAGGAAACTGCCGCCCGATGCGGGATTTACGATGTGAATTATTTTTGCCGCCTCTTTAAAAAGCGGTACGGCATTTCCCCGGGAAAATATAAAGACCAAGAAGGGGTGCGGGATCATGAATAAAGTTATTCAATAACTTCTATTTAATGGTATAGCCGCCGTCAATCAACAGGTTGTGCCCGGTGATCATCGCGGCGTTGTCGCTGCACAGGAACGCGATTACCCCGGCGATCTCATCGGGCTCGGCAAAACGTTCAGCGGGAATTTCCTTTTTGAAGGCTTCGCCCACCGGTCCGTCCCATGCTTTGTGACCAAGCTCGGTCAGTACCACGGTGGGGGATATGGCATTCACCCGGATGCCGTACTTGCCCCACTCAAGGGCCAGAACCTGGGTCATGGAGATAATGCCGCCCTTGCTGGCGCAGTAGGCCACATGCTTGTCCAGGGCGATGACCCCCGCCTGGGAGGCGATATTCACAATACTGCCCGGTAGTTTGTTTTGAATCAAATACGCGCCAAAGGCCTGGGCCATCATAAAGCCGGCGGTCAGATTCACGCTGATGGTCTTGTTCCAGAAATCTTCGCTGATACATTCGGCTTTTTCCAGGGCAACAATTCCGGCGCTGTTTACCAGTATATCAATTTTACCAAAGGCCTTAAGGCCCGCTTCAATCACGTTTTTGCGGTATGCGGCGTCACAGACATTCCCCGGAACGCCGATATTTTTGGGCCCCAGTTTTTTGGCCGCGGCGTCCACACCGGAATTGAGGTCCGCCAAAACCAGATTAACCCCCTTCTTTGCGAAAAATTCCGCCGTCGCATAACCTATGCCGGCGGCCCCTCCGGTAATAAGAGCGGTTTTTCCTTCCAGGGAAAAATTGGCGTCTGTTTTTTTGTAGGGTATCATTTTATACTCCATTCAAGAAAGTCTAATAGGGCTGTCGAACAGATCTATTATCCCATGAATTTTTCTTCATGTCAAGAAAAATTTTGCGCAAATATATAAAAAATTAATTTTCTTTTGCGTAAACCTAACGGTCGATTATGGTAATATCAAAGGCCAATTCCCGCCTGACATTGAAATCCCCATTGGGCTGTTCGATCAGCTGTAGCAAATTGGTCAATGCGGCATTGCCAATTTCCGCGACCGGCTGGGCAATAACTGAAATAGGGTATTTAACATAGTCAAGCCAGCGGTTATCATCAAAGGAAATAATACGGATCCTTTTTTGCTGTTCCCTGGTCAGGGTATCAAAAACCTCGATCAATTCATAACACAAAGAAGAGGTTGCGCAGATCAGGCCGTCAAACTGGTTTTCGGAAAGGAACTGTTTTATCAGCGGAAATGAATCGCCCCCATTGTACTTTAAATAGAGCACCCTGGGGTTCATGGCCGGCTCCATCTCCATTACCGCCGATTTATAGCCTAAGGTACGCTGGCGGATGGTATTTACGGGGTCTGAATACCCTATAAATCCGATATTTTTACATCCCTTTTCAAACAGATCCCTGGTTCCCAGGTAACCGCTCCGTGAATTATTGATTCCTACGGATAAAAATTTGTGGGATTCGTACTGGCGGTCAATCAAAACTACCGGAATTGCAATATTTTGCAGAATTTTGGGCATCTGGTCCGCATCCGCAGGGGCCAAGAGTATGCCGCTTACCTTTCGACCCAGCAAAATGTCTATATTTCTCTTTTCTTTGGCGTATTCCGCCTCGGAATCGCAAAAAATAACCGAAACCCCATAGTCAATAGCCACGTTTTCAAGGGCCTTGATCATGGCAATATAGTAATCTTCCCGGGTATCGGCCAATATAACGCCGATACATATCTTGTCCTCGTTGTTTTTATTGGATTTTGTCATCTTTGAGGGCCGGTAATTCAGTTCTTTGATGACCTCCAGGACAGTATCCTTTGTGGATTGATTCACATGTCTTGTTCTATTAATGACATGGGAGACCGTTGTTATTGAAACCCCCGCTTTTTGGGCTACCGCTTCCATGGTAAGGGCCTTTTTTGACTTCATTACCTGATAATACCATGGGCTTACGCAAAATGGCAATAGCGCGGGATCTATCCTGAAATTCCTAAAAATAATATGCGCAAAAAAAGAAAAAATTGAATATTTTGCGTAAATTTTTCTTGACAGATCCCCAGACTCATGGGATAATCTTTCAACTATAATCTGGAACGATCAAAATTTTTGGAGGTAAAAGATGTTAAATGTTGGCGTAATTGGACCCGGTAAGATCTGGGAAAAAGTTCATATGCCTATCGTCGAGAAGATAGACACATTCCGTATCATGTCTTTTTGTGTGCGCCGCGAAGAGCAGAAAGCGTACTGGCAGCAGAAATGCCCCTCTGCCACGGTGTTTACCAACATCGACGAATTCCTGAAACAGCCGAATATGGATGGGGTGATTATCACAACGCCGCTGAATTTGAACGGGCCTGCCACGATAAAGGCGCAAAGGGCCAACAAGATTGTATTCGTTGAAAAGCCGCTTACAACGAAGATGGAAGAAATAGAAGCGATCATGGCCGAGGAGAAAAAGAGCGGCACACCCGTCTATGTGCTGGAGCAGTTTCTCTACAATTCGCAGGTAGCCGCTATTCTGGATATCATCAAGTCCGAGAAACTCGGCAAACTTGTGTCCTATGAAAATGTGACCTATTATCTGATGGACGAGAAGGCCCCTTCCGATATCGGCTATGAGCAGACAAGTTGGCGTCAGGAATCCGATTTCCCGCTTGGTCATATATGGGATGGCGGAGTGCATCAGGTCGCCTTGTTCAATGCGTTGTTCGGTCTGCCCAGGAAGATTTTCGCAAAGGGCCTTTCTCTGCGTCAAGGTATGGGAAAGTACAATTTTATTCTTGCCGCTCTCGATTATGGGAATAACTTCCTCGCATCCTTTTCGCACTCAGCATTCCTTGGCGGTAATGGCAAGCTGTTCAATGTCCACTTTACGAACGGATCGCTCTATATTTCCGGGAAAGAACTCGTGCTGGAGAACAAAGTAACTTGCAGCCGTGAGACACTGAATATCGCGGAGGGTAATCTTTACGAAAAAATGTGGAAAGAAATTGCGGTTCTTGCCGCAAAGAAAGCGGTTCCTCCGTTTACGGCCAAAGACGCGGGTGATTGCATAAAATTCCTTGCGGCGATGGAAAAATCCATTGAGACAAGCGTAGATACCCCTGTCAAGCAGTAAAACGCACAACAACTCTATTAAGGTTCTGGACTCCGCCTGGGAACAGGGATATGTCAACCTTATTGTACCTGAATTAAATGGGCATCAAATGGTGGTATTTGAAACCTAAAGACATGCTGAAAAGTCCCTTTATACTGCTTCATACTGTTTGACAGGAACCTCCTGGTAATCTATACTTAGCCAAAACAGGAGCATGCCATGAACCAAGTCGTTTACGTATCACGAAAGGGAAATACAAAAAAGGTTGCGGAATTTATCGCACGGGGGCTGGGGGTAAATCCTGCGGCGGCGGGGCCGGACACAAAAATCGATCATGCGGAGATACTTTTTGTGGGCGGGGCATTATATGCGGGAAAGATAGACAGGAAACTCCGTTCCTTTCTGGAAAAACTCACCGGCGAACAGGCTGACAAGGTTGTGGTATTCTGTACCTCTATATCGGGTAAAAATATTTTAAGCGAAGTTAAATCCATTCTGGAACCGAAAAACATCAAGGTTGCCGATGAATTCTTTCACTGCAAGGGCTCTTTCTTATTTATGGAAGCGGACCGTCCTAACGAAGAGGATTTGAAACACGCGGAAGACTTTGCAAGGGCTATAATTCAAATATGATAACGGTTATTTCTTTGGGGGGATCCATTGTGGCCCCCGATGGGGTAGATGAAGGCTTTTTGAAAGATCTCGTATCTTTGGTGAGACGCCTCCTTAAAGAAGACGAAAAACGGCGTTTTATTTTTGTGGTTGGCGGGGGCGGGCCCGCACGGGCCTGGCAGAAGGCCTACAGGAACGTGACCTCAGCAGCTGCGGATGAGGAAGCGGACTGGATCGGCATCATGGCGACCAGGCTCAACGCCCAGCTGGTCAAGGCGGTGATGGGGGAATGGTGCCGGGAAGAGGTGGTGACAAACCCCACCCAGGCGGGTCCCCTGGCGGGTCGGGTTCTGGTGGCGGCGGGCTGGAAGCCGGGCTTTTCTTCGGATTACGATGCGGTGATCCTGGCGGAGCGCTTCCAGGCGGCCATGGTGATAAATCTTTCAAACATCGAGCAGGTCTATACCGACGACCCCCGGAAAAATCCCGATGCAAAGCCCATCGATAACATCTCCTGGGCGGATTTTTGCGCCATGGTAGGGGACGAATGGGTCCCCGGAAAAAACGTGCCCTTTGACCCCATAGCCAGCCGCCATGCCGCCAAAATCGGCCTTAAGGTGATCTGCGCGGCGGGGAAGAACCTCCCCAATTTGGAAAAGATACTCTCCGGGGAACCCTTCCTGGGAACCACTATCGGGTAAATTCCAGAGCCCTTTTCAGCGAAGGGTTTTTTCAGTATCATCATATATTATTTATATGCACCAAGGAGCGAGGAATGGAAATATCCGCCTTACAGAAAGCACGTTATGCCTATAAACCGAAACTGCCTGCCTGCCTGTCACGGGAAATCACCGGGATCGGTGTTGAACTTGGCGCGCCCACCGAATCCCTTGCGGATCAGGGGGAGCTCCGCTCCCTCTTCAAAAATACCTACGGGAAGCCCCTGGCCGCCTTTGCGGAGGGCAAAAACGACAAAATCGGCCGCAGGCTGGCTGTGGGGGTTATCCTCTCCGGGGGACAGGCGCCCGGCGGGCACAATGTGATCGCCGGCCTTTTCGACGGCCTTAAAAAGGGAAACCCCGAATCAAAGCTTTACGGCTTCCTCGGCGGTCCCAGCGGGCTCATCGACAACAAGACCGTGGAAATCACTTCGTCCTTTATGGACGAATACCGGAACACCGGGGGCTTCGACATGATCGGTTCCGGGCGTACCAAGATTGAAACTCCGGAACAGTTTGCCGCCTCCCTGGCAACCGCGCAGAAGCTGGGCCTCGACGCGGTGGTGATCATCGGCGGGGACGATTCCAACACCAACGCCGCCCTGCTGGCGGAGTATTTTGAGGCCCACGCCGCCGGGGGCGCGAAAATTCAGGTAATCGGCTGCCCCAAGACCATCGACGGGGACCTCAAAAACGAATACATCGAAACCTCCTTCGGCTTCGACACGGCGGTAAAAACCTACAGCGAGCTTATCGGGAACATCGAACGGGACGCCAACAGCGCGAAAAAATACTGGCACTTCATCAAACTCATGGGCCGGTCCGCAAGCCATATTGCACTGGAATGCGCCCTGCAAACCCAGCCCAACATCTGCCTCATCTCCGAGGAAGTGGAAGCCAAAAAACTTTCCCTGGGGCAGATTGTGGACCAGATCGCCGATTCCGTTGTCAAACGGGCGGCGAATAAGGAAAACTTCGGGGTGGTCCTGATCCCCGAGGGGCTCGTGGAATTCATCCCCGAGATGAAGGCCCTGATCGCGGAACTTAACGATATCATGGCCCACGATGCCAGCGAGTTTACCGCGGAGGGCGACTTCCTGATCAGGATTGAGTGGCTTGGCAAGAAACTCTCCCCCGCATCCACCACCGTGTTAAAGAGCCTCCCCACGGAGATTGCCGAGCAGTTCCTCATGGACCGGGACCCCCACGGCAATGTGCAGGTCTCCCGGATCGAAACCGAAAAGCTCCTCATGGGCATGGTGGAAAAACGGCTTGCCGGCCTCAAGGCCGCCGGAAAGTACACCGGGTCCTTCAGCGCCCTGGGGCACTTCTTCGGCTACGAAGGCCGCTGCGCCTTCCCCTCCAACTTCGACGCCGACTACTGCTACAGCCTGGGCTTCAGCGCCTTCGTGCTCATCGCATCGGGACTCACGGGCTACCTTTCCAGCGTCCGTAACCTCTGCGCTCCTGCAGCGCAGTGGGCAGCCGGGGGGGTCCCCCTCACCATGATGATGAACATGGAACAGCGCCACGGCTCCCAAAAGCCGGTGATCAAAAAGGCCCTGGTTGAACTGGAGGGGGCGCCTTTCAAGGCCCTTGAGATCGCCCGTGCAACCTGGGCGGTAAAAACCAGTTTTCTCTTCCCCGGCGCCATCCAGTACTTCGGCCCTGCGGAAGTCTGTGACCAGCCGACCAGGACATTGAAACTGGAACATAAAAAATAGACAGGAGAAGAACACAGATGCTATCGTCACCACATGTTTTTTTTATTTTTTTGACCTTCGGTCTGGCCATAACAGCCGCAGTTATTTTCGGCAAAAGGGGCTTCGATGAGCGGTTACTTTATGTCTGCTGTGTAATCAGCGTGTTGTGTGAGGGGATCAAAATCTTTTTCTTTATCACCGTGCGCGGTTCCTACGACGATGGGGCGCAATACTACTTATCCAAGCGTGATCTGCCCTTTAACCTTTGCAGTATTCAAATATTATTTCTGTTTATAGGGACACTGGTAAAAAATAAAAAGATACGGGAAAGCGTTTTTACTTTTATGATGCCCACGACCATAGCGGGTGCGTCAATGGCTATTCTGATACCCACCATGCTCGTGGAATTCGGTCCGTGGACGATTATCAACTATCAATACATGTTTTATCACTCGATGCTCGTCTTTTTCGGCCTGTACCTTTACATAACAAAGCCGATAGAGTTTAACATCAAGACATATATAAAAAGCATCCTGATGATGTTAGGATACCTCTACTTTGCAATATACATAAACGCCATACTCGGCCCCGGCTCGAATGCGAACATGGGCTATGTGACAAAGGCGCCCATGCCCAATCTGCCGGTATTTAATATGGACAATGGCTGGATTGCCTATATATTCACCCTTATAGCCAGCACAGTGGTCCTGATAACATTGGTATACTCCCCTGTTTTAATAAAAAAACTTATACAATACCTCACTGCGCGGAAAAAGAAAGTCTAAGAAACCGCCAAGGAATTATCATGAAAAATTTTGTACCAATGCTGCTGCTCTTTTGTCTTGCGGGCGTTCTTATCCCCGCCGCCGGCAGCCTTTCCGCCCAGTCTGTCAGAGACGGGGGCGCGCCGCAAGGTGTTTCGCAGGCCGCCGCCGCACAAAGCGGCGCCCTCCCCCTCCGCCGGATCAGTCTCTTTTCTTCCGGGGTGGGTTATTTTGAACATTCGGGGACCCTCTCCGGTTCCGCAGAAATCAGGCTCCCCTTCAAGGCCGCTTCGGTGAACGACGCGCTGAAATCCCTGGCGCTGAATAACGGCGGGTCCGATTCCCCTTCGGTGAGTTATCCTTCGGAACAGACCCTGCTGCAAACACTGCGGAGTCTCAAAATCGATCTGTCCAACGATCCCGACACGGCAGAAATTCTGAACAGCCTCCGGGGAGCGGAGATCGAGGTTGCGGCGCCAAACCCCATTACCGGGCGAATCACCGGGGTCGAATACCGGATTAGCTCCGTGGAAGCCGCAGCGGAGGAACCCTGGGTGTCCCTGTTTACCCCACAGGGTTTACGGGCCATCAGTTTACGGGAGATCAATTCCCTTACCTTTAAGGATCCCCAGATCAACACGGACCTTGGGCGTGCGCTGGACCTTATCATGGCCTCCCGGAATTCCGATTCACGGGACCTTACGGTTTCCCTGCCGGGGACCGGGAGCCGTCCGGTTACCATAAGTTATGTGATCCCCTCCCCGGTGTGGAAGGTTTCCTACCGGCTGGACCTGGGCGGGGCCGACGGCAGAGCCGTAAGTGCGGCTTCAGGCGGAAACTCCGTTTCCGCCCGCTTCCAGGGCTGGGCCATTGTTGACAATGACGGCGACACGGACTGGAACAATGTGGAGCTCTCCCTGGTCGCCGGGCGTCCTGTCTCCTTTATACAGAACCTCTATCCGCCCTACTACCTTGCCCGCCCCACCCTCCCCCTTGCCATTGCGGGAGCAGCCCAGGCGGAAACCTGGGATTCGGGTTATGGCGGCAGTTACGGAGTGACGGCGGATACGGCTGCGGCTCTGGAATCTGTTGTTCCAAATTCAATGCTGAAGGCGGCGCAGAGATCCGCTGCCCAGTATGAAGCGATGGATTCCCCTTCCCCGATGGCGCCCGTCGCACCAAGGCCGGCGCCTGCGGCGGGACTGGGCGCCGTTTCCGCCGCGGGATCGGCTGCGGGACAGGCTGCGGGGGATCAGTTTGAGTTTACGATAAAAAGACCCGTCACCCTTATGCGCCGGATGAGCGCCATGCTGCCCCTGGCTGACGGAAACATTGAGGCAAAGAAACTGCTTATTTTTTCCGGGGCCAGCGCCCTGGGAAAAAACATCCATCCTGCTCTGGGGGCGGAAATCAGTAATACTACGGGGATAAAGCTCCCCGCAGGCCCCATCACGGTCTATGACGGCGGAACCTATGCGGGGGACGCCCTTATCGAATTTCTTAACCACGGGGAAAAGCGGCTCATCTCCTGGGGGGAGGATCTTTCCGTCACCGGGACCGCTGCGGCTTCCTCCGAGCGGACGTTGAGTGCGGTAACCATAAGCGGCGCCCTTATGACCATCAGCCGGAAACAGGGATACGAAAAAAAGTATACCATTAAGAGTACCGCCGCCGAAAAAAAATCCCTTGTTATTGAGCATCCCATTACCGCAGGGGCAGCCCTTAAGGAGCCCCTATCCTTTACCGAGCAGACCCCATCGGTTTACCGGTTTACCCGGGAACTGCCGGCGAACGGGGAACTGGAATTTATTGTCCGGGAAGAAAGCCCCTTTTATGAACGGATAAGCCTGACGGGGCTGCGGCTTGATACCCTGGTAAGCTACGCATCGAATCAGGAAATTCCCGCAGCGGTGCAGGCCAGGCTCCGGCAGGCGGTTGAACTGAAACGAAAAGCCGACGACGCTGCCAGGGCCAGTACGGATCTGGAAAGCCGCCGGACCTTTCTTATTTCCGAACAGGACCGGATCAGGCGGAACCTGGAAGCCGCAGGGAGTACCAGTCAGCAGGGCCAGGAATACCTAAGGCGGATGTCAGCCCTGGACGCCGATATCGACGCCCAAAACCGTCAGATTGAGGAAAGCGCCAAGGCAGCCGAGGCCGCCCGGAAGGCCTTCGAAGATTACCTCGGCGCATTGGAGCTTTAAAAACCTGCCGCCAATAGGCAGAAAGGCCTTTACCTGCGGCTTAAATGTTGCTATAGTAACACAAAATGAATTATAGAAGCATGATACTCTTATGCCTGCTGGCGCCGTTCCTGTTTACCACCTGCTCTTCCGCACCGGAAAAGACAGCGGCCCTTCCCTCAGATGAAGCCATCCTCCTTGCTGAAGAAGATCAGGAGGAGCAGTCCCTTGAGGAAGAAGACGAATGGATAGAGCTTCCCCCTCCGTCAGAAAGCCTCCCGGTTTCATCCTTTAAGGAGATCTGGGGCTATATAATTACGGGCCAGGAAAACGCCCTGCGTCGGGACCTGCCCGTTTCGGATGCGGTGTACCACAGTGCGGATATCGATACTTACGGCAAGCTGAGGGGGGTTCCCAACCCTAAAAACATCGCCTCCCACTTTAAAGGACGTCTCCATATGGACGTGATGTGCAATGGCGCGGCGCTCACCCACTTTGTCCTTGCACCGGGCAGTACCGAACGGAAGGAACTTATCGCCGACCTGCTGGCCGCCGCCCGCAATTTTGACGGCCTCCAGATAGACTTTGAGAACATTCCCGAGCGTGACGCCGGCGCCTTCCTTTCCTTCTTAACCGAACTGCGGGCAGGATTAGGGGACAAAATGTTTACCATAGCGCTCCCCGCCCGGACAAAAACCTCAAGCAATAATTGGTACCATTACGACGCAATAAAACCCCTGGTGGACCGTATCCTCCTGATGGCCTACGATGAACACTGGTCCACCAGTGCCCCGGGCCCCATTGCCTCCATGGCCTGGTGTAAAAACGTGGCAGCCTACGCCTTGCAAACCATAGGCCGGGAAAAGCTCATCATGGGCCTCCCCTTTTACGGCCGGGCCTGGGGAGATACCAACCCCTCAAAGGCCTATGTGTATTCAGGTATAGAAAGAATACGGGGAGAAAACAATGTCACCGAAGTCCGCCGGGAAAACGGCATCCCCACCTTCAACTATGAGGTACCTGTTTCGGTCAAAGTCTACTACGAGGACGACTATTCCCTCGCGGTGAGAATGGACCTGTACCGCACCTTGGGGGTAAACTCCATAGGCTTCTGGCGCCTTGGTCAGGAAACCCTGGCCGTCTGGAACCAGCTAAAACTTGACCATTGACAAAATAAAACAAAATAACTAGACTGTTCTTGTTTTTATGCGGCCATGGTGGAACTGGTAGACACGCTAGCTTGAGGTGCTAGTGGCGAGAGCCATGGAAGTTCAAGTCTTCTTGGCCGCAATAAGCTAATTCTTTATAATACAAAGAATTAGCTTATTTTTTGGGGCTAAAAAACAGCAAAAAGCCCCAAAATGATACATAAATGATACATAGTCATAAAAATGACTATGTTAGACCATGAAATTTTGTCCCTACAAAGGGAATTATTGTTAAATAAGCTAATGGAAGTTGATAAACAGATGGGGTCCGTATCCCTTAGACCCAAAAAAGGTTATACCCTCATGTTTAGAAATGGTATCTATTATGTTAGATACTATAATGAGGAAACAAAAAAAGATTTACCAATGAATAGAACCCTAAATACAGGGGATAAAGAAGAAGCCGAAAAAAGGGCCATCCAGTATAAAGAAGCTTTTATTGCTGACTATTATAGAAAGAAATCAAGGGTCAAAGACATTTACGGGCTATTCTCAAATTTCTACAAGCTGGAAAAATCCACCTACCTACAAGACCAGATAAAAAGGGGGGATCGTGCCCTTAGCCCGGCAATCATTAAAAAATACGATGGTTATATGAATAACCATTGGATCCCCTTCTTGAAAGAACATGGAATCAAGAGGATCGAAGAAATAACCCTTGAGGGGACCATAAAAGCCTTTCAGGATTATTTACTAGATAAGGGTATCAGTAAAAAAACCATAAACACCAACATTATAAATGGGGTAATAAAACCCGTTTTTGATACTGTTATGAAAGATAAAAATATTTTCAATACCAATACCAAATACAACCTAAAGGGAGCAAAACAGGAACAGACAGGGACCACCCCCCAAGCTAAAACCTTATTCTTACTTAACAACCCTGATTTATGGCAACTGTACAGAAATGGTAAAGTAATGAATGGGAGGACATACAAAAAGTACCGGTTATGGTGTCTTTTATCGGCCACTACAGGGCTACGGGAAGGGGAAATTTTCTATTTAAGGAAAACAGACTTTGATAAAATCAAAGATGTTCCCTACTTATTTGTAAATAATGATGATGGTAGAAACCTAAAGACAGAAAATGCCAAAAGGAAGGTACCACTTCCGGCAATAACCTTAAATGCCATAAGGGAATACATTGATGAAAATCAAGTCAAAGATTATTTATTCTGTAAAAATACAAGCAGTAACATTGACACAAAGGGCTTTATGTATGCATTTTTACATTTAGCAGCACACCTCGGGTATACTCAAAAAGACCTGATAGATAAAAATCTAAGGTTTCATTCCCTTCGGGTATTCTATAAGACATTATTAAACAGAAGCGAGTTGAAAGAGGACATAGTTGAATACCTCATGGGCCACAAGATTGACATGGGGAGTATGAAGGAGAGATACAACAACAGGAATGACTTAGATGATGCTTTTTTTGTAAAGTATGGGAAAACTGTAATCAATTACTTTAACGAACACATGAAGGAGAATTTTACCCATACCACGAAAGAAGTTAAATTTAAGGATAAACGAGGAAAATTTCAACAATACACTACCCATGTCCTTGATAACATTACAGATGATGTAAATGATGATTTTACTTGGGGTATTTTTGATGATCACGAAACAATATCTTCTGTTTGATAAAAGATACCAGCCCCGGACATTATGATTATAGGTCCGGGGCTAATTAAAAAAGAATTGACAAAAAAGGGTCAAAAAGTGATTATTTTATAAATTTCTTGTTAATGTACTACTAATAAAAGAAACCAAATCTTCGTGTTTTATCGGGCCCGAACTTTGGTAAAACACGAGGAGGACGGTATGCACTTACTATCATCAAACACTAAACAAAATTCAAAAAACATTGATTACCCCAATATAGTAAAGGTCAAAAACAAGAATCAATTATTAAAAGCCATAGCCACCGATCATTGTGCAAGTATGATGAAAGATTATCAGAGAAATAATAAAAATTGGTTATTGTCAGATTGCCTCATGGTAGATGTTGATAACCAGAATAATGCCATTCCTACTACCATAGAAGAATGTCTAAATACCTTTAGACGGTATAAAGCCTTTATAGTCCCTTCAAAGTCTCATAATAAGGAAAAAAATGGTAAAATAGCACAAAGATTCCATGTCTATTTTCCCATAAAATCTACCAAAGACCCGGAACACTACCAAAGAATGTTGAAGATTATAGCTGCCAGATGTAAAAACGATGGAGATTCTTTAGACCTTGCCCGTTACTTTAATGGAATTGAAGGAGTTGAAGTCTACGAAACCAAGGGGAAAAAGTTGATAGATAGTGCCCCCTTTATGAAGGAAAATCCAAAAGAACCGGGACAACTGATAAAAGTATTAGCCCCGGCCGGTATAGGAAAAAGTTGGTTATTAAGAGAAACAGCATTTAACTGTACTGGCCGTTATAAGGTATTAGGGCCGACTTGGATTGCTTCTAATAATGTAAGGGGAGTCAATTATCAAAGAGGGGCTGCTGCTCTTGCCCTTAAAGCATTAAAAAAAACTGAGAGGAGATGCAGAACTGATTATTTTTTCATTGACGAAGCCGGAATGATACCTAAAAAGTTTATATCAGACCTTCAAAAATGTTACCCATACAGCCACGTCATTCTTTTTGGTGATAGTGTCCAGTTTAGTTTCCCCGGAAATGCTTTAGAAATTGACTGCCCTACAATTATTTTAAAAAACGATATCAATCCAAGAATAAATGACATTCTTTTATTAAACTTTGCAACAAAATTAAGACACAATGACATTGACTGGTCCTTCATTAACAATAGGCTTATTCCAAGGGAAAACATTGGTGATAGGTTAGTTATTAGCTATACCAATGAAGGATGTAAGGCAACCAATCAAAAAGACTTCTATAAAGGGCAGACAATCAGATGTAAATTTAATGACCCTGAAAAAGGACTGTACAATAATGAGTTGTATAAAATAACCGATTTAAATGAATGGACCACTACGATTCACAAGTTGGAAGATAATAGAGAAATAACTATAAGCACTATGAGCTTAAATGAGCAGGACGAAGTTGATTATCAAAATGAAGATGGAAGTAATTATCATAAAGTGGTGAAACATTGGATTTCAGGTCAGGCTAATACTTGTTTCAGTCTTCAAGGTAAAACAATAGGACAGGATATAGTCATTGACCTTGATAGTCTTAATTTACTGGTTAAAAAGGGCAAACATACCGGGGAAATAATAGTATACGAAGAAACCCTGCTAACCTTCCTATACACAGCATCCACCAGAGTAAAAACGGCCGATAAAGTCTTTTTTACCGGTAAACTGACTGGCAGTATCATTCCGGGGACTATTTTGGACTTAATAAAGCCCGATATGGAATCCATAGAAGTAAATGAACTTATAGCTTCTATTAAAAAAAGTGACACTGTTAAGTCAACAGTAATAGAAATTCTTAAGGGTGTCACTTTTAAGAATGATGTGCCCTTTCTTGGTCCCATACCAGGCAGCCTATCTTTGTCAGATAAGTCAGAGGTGGAGGATTTATTAGAGCTTATCGACTATTCGGAAGGACATCGTAATAAAGCACTATGTACAGTTATAGGACAATTAAAGAAGAAGGTTGCAAAGGGATATATAAAGGACTTAAAAACAGCCTTTGATTATGCTAATTCCATCATCGGATGTGAAGAAGCAGAAAGTATTTGGAATAAATATGGGGATATGAAATGAATAATGACAGCATAATATTGGAGGGCATTTTAGACAGCATCAAGCAGAGAACCGATGAATTGACCGAGAGCCAGTTTAGGATAAAGGCTTATGAACTACTGCTTAATGGTCAATTTAAGAAAAAACTTTCCAAAAAAAGCATAGGTGAAATAGCTGATAGATTTACTGAGCTATGGGAGAAGTATAAAACTTGGTATGATGAAGAATCTACAGCATGTGAGTTGGAGTAATAGTCGGGGGCTTATGTGTAAGCCCCCCCTATCATAAGTGAAAAATGAACACTTTATAGATAATAGCCCCGGAAGTAAAGCAGCAAGAGTCCGGGGCTTGTTTCCCTCTCTCTATCGAAAGGTTTAAATCAACTAATAAAGGTATATGTACTATGGATTTATTTTAAAAACAATTTTGCCCGATGGACGATCCTTCATAAGCCGACATAAATGTAATGATTATGATGATCGATACTATGGCAGTGGAAAGGTGGTACAGGACTTTTTTAAAAGTAAGGGGCTTAATTCCCAATGTTGTGATCCTGAAAAAGCAAAAAAGATCGGGGTAAAACGAGTAATTTTAGCAAGGGCAGCCACCAAGGAACAATTAGATGAACTTGAAAAAGAATATAAGGACAAACCAGACCCTTTTTTTCTCTAAAGCTCCGGGAAGGTGGAGCATCCGAAGCTTACCGACATAACCGATTAATAAAAATAGCCCCCCAGGGCGGTAAAAAT
>BNUU01000005.1 GCA_025997595.1 Spirochaetia bacterium
CGAATTGCTTTTCTGTGTCCGCCAGACTTGCAGGGTTTCCCGCATAGGTCAGGGCATCCAGGTTGATGATCCGGCCGGCAAAGGCCGGGGTCTTATTCAGCAAAGTGTGAATAAAGTTAACGCCGATAAATCCGGCGCCGCCGGTGACCAGGATATTGTTCAGGGTACGCATGACTTTAAATATTCCTCCAAACTTGCATCCCAAGTAGGTATTTCAATACCCAAAACGGCTTTTACCTTACTTTTATCCAACACCGAATAGGCGGGGCGCCTTACCTTTGCGGGAAACTCGGCGCTGGTACATGGTTTAACCGCGCAGTCTTTGGTGAGTAGTCCCAGTTTTTTGCCCTGGGTGTAGATTTGCTGCGCAAAATCAAACCAGGTGATATTCCCATCATTGGTGTAATGATAGATGCCGGGGGGAACCGTTTTACCGCCCTCAAGCGCCGCGATGAACAGCGTTACGGTACAGGCCAAATCATAAGCCCAGGTGGGACTGCCCCGCTGGTCGTTCACCACCGAAACACTGTCCCGCTCCTGCATCAGCCGGAGCATGGTGTGCACAAAGTTATTACCCTGTTTGCCGTAGAGCCAGGCGGTACGGATGATCCAGGAAGCCTCATTCGCAGCAAGGACCCGGCGCTCACCATCCCGTTTGGTCAGGCCGTAAACCCCGATGGGGTCCGTGGGGTCATCTTCTTTACGGGGCCGGCTTCCCTTGCCGTCAAACACATAGTCGGTAGAAAAATGGATGAGCCGGGCGCCGATCTTTTTCGCGGTTGCGGCGATATTGCCGGGGCCGGCGGTGTTCAGGCGGCGGCAGGTTTCGGCATCATCTTCGGCCTTATCCACTGCGGTATAGGCGGCGCAGTTGATGATCCAGGTGATGGGCTGCCCGGCGGCGGCCTGCTTTTCTACAAAGGCCGCAAGGGCCGCAGGATCGGTAATGTCCACTTCCCGGTCGGTGCCGGTGTGGGGGATGCCCTTCTTTTCAAGAAGCAGGGAAAGCTCAGTCCCCAGCATACCCTTGTTTCCGATTAACCACACCTGCGGTTTTTCTGCGGAAAACCGCCCCTTAGTCTTTAATGCCGCAAAAAAAGGGAGCTTTTTATCCTTATCGGAAAGGAGGTACGCCATCCCCAGATCCGGCCATTTGATGCCGATGGCGGGATCGTTCCAGATGACGCCCCCTTCATCTTCGGGGTGATAAAAATCGGTGCACTTATAGGCAAAAACAGCGGTCTCGCTTAAGACCAAAAAACCGTGGGCAAAGCCCGGAGGGATGTAATACTGGTTCTGTTTTTCGCCGCTTAAAATTACCCCATGCCATTTCCCATAACTGGGGGAGCCGGGCCGGATATCCACGGCCACGTCAAAAACCTCACCTTCGATGGCCCGGACCAGTTTGCCCTGGGGATGGGTCTTCTGGAAATGGAGGCCCCGGAGCACCCCCTTTGTCGAGCGGGACTGGTTATCCTGCACGAAGGCAAGATTCAAACCTGCGGCGGCAAAATCCCGCTCCGACCAGGCTTCAAAAAAATAGCCCCGGCTGTCCCCAAAAACCCTGGGCTGAATTTCGTACAGTCCCGCAATGGGACAGGGTTCAAAGCTAAAGGGCATTAAAGGTTCTCCGCCACATAGGTAAGGTATACACCATACTCAGTTTTGTAAGAAGCCGCGAGGGCCAGCAGATCCTCACGGGATATCCAGCGGTTGGCATAGGCGATTTCTTCAATGCAGGATACATACATGCCCTGCCGTTTCTGAATGGTAGCAATAAAGTTTGACGCCTCAAGGAGGCCGTCGTAGGCGCCGGTGTCCAGCCATGCCATGCCCCGGCCAAGGACTTCCACGGAAAGACGGCCCTGTTCCAGGTAAGCGTTGTTTACCGCGGTGATCTCGATTTCGCCGCGGCTGGATGGCCTGATGTCCCGGGCGATTTTCACCACTTCGTTATCGTAAAAATAGAGTCCCGGTACGGCATAATGGGATTTGGGAGCCGCAGGCTTTTCTTCTATCGAGAGGGCCTTACCCTGGGCATCGAATTCAACGACCCCGTAGGCGGTAGGGTCCTTTACAAAGTAGCCGAAGATCGCCCCGCCCCCGGCCTTTTCAACCCTGGCGGCGGTATTCCGCAGGGTTCCGCTGAACCCCCGGCCGTAAAAGACGTTATCCCCCAGTACCAGGGCGCAGCTATCGCCGCCGATAAAATCCGCCCCCAAAATGAAGGCGTCCGCAAGACCCCGGGGGCTCTCCTGGACCTTATATTCAAAATGCATCCCCAGCCATGCGCCATCACCGAAGAGTTCCCGAAACAGGGGCAGGTCCCGGGGGGTGGAAATGATCAGCACTTCCCGGATCCCCGCCAGCATCAGCACCGACAGGGGATAGTAGATCATGGGCTTGTCGTAGAGGGGCAGCAGCTGCTTGGAAACCGCCCTGGTTATGGGATAGAGCCGGGTGCCTGCGCCGCCGGCCAGAATAATACCTTTCATGTTGTTTCCTCAATTCCCGCAAAGTTATATTTCCAGGCGGGGATAACCTGAATCCGCTTGCCCTGTTCCAGAATAAGGTCTTCAGTATCCCGGGTCAAGATAATTCCCCCATCCTGCCCAAAAAACTTAAGCGCCGCCAGAAGGCCCTGTATTTCCCGGGGTTCGTCATCCCTTGTCAGCTCCAGGGTAACCTGAACGCAGAGGGGATGTTGACCGTGGGGATTTACGATGAAATCACACTCCCCGTCTTTACCGGCAAAATAAAACAGATCCCGGGTGTGGGGCCGCAGGCTGGTAAAAACAAAGTTTTCCAGCAGGGAGCCCCGGTTGCCGGTAAAAGAGGCGGTCCCGGTTTTGATGATCCCCGGATCGGCGACGTACAGTTTCTTGGGCGCAAGGCTTTGGGCCTTGGCGGACCAGGAAAAACAGGGCACCAGATGGATGAGATAGGCCGCTTCAAAATAGGAAAAGTATTCCAGCACCGTGGTGGCCGATTTGACCCCCGCCACGGAGAGCAGCTTACTGGGGGATACCAGCTGGGCCGCATTGGACACGAGGTACACAAACAGCCGGTGCAAAGAGGCCGCGTCCCGGAGCCCGTAACGGACCGCGATATCCCGGTACAAAATATCCTGCTGAAGCTGGGTCAGAATTTCCGTATTGCCGGTCTTGAGGTATTCGGGGAACCCGCCCTTTTCCAGATAGATGTCCAGGGACTCCGCGCCGGCGGCCTGATTGGTAAAACGGCAAAATTCATCGTAAGAAAAGGGGAAAAGCTCCTTTGACAGATGCCTGCCGGTCAGCCTGCTGCCCAATTCCCGGCTCAGGAGCGAAGCATTGGAGCCGGTTACGATAACCTGGAAACCGTCATCCAGCTTCTGCCGGACATAAATTTCCCAATGCGGGGCCGATTGGATTTCGTCAAAAAAGAGCAGCCGGGCCCCGGATTCGGCGATAACCCGGTCCAAAAGTTCAAAATCCGCCGCAGAAAAATCGTAAAGCCTGAGATCGTCAAAATTAAAGTAGAAAAAGGGCCTCCCCAGTTTGTTGACAAACTGATGGAGCAGGGTACTTTTCCCGCAGCGCCGTATCCCACTGACGACCAGGGCATGGCTTTGGATGTCGGGCAGCGCCGGCAGGCCGTTACGCCTGATCCCCGAATCCTGCTCGCCCAAAGCCGCCTTCTGATCTATGCCAACTTCCAACAGAGTCGATGTTTTCATAGCTTAAGTATAGGCTAATCATTCAAAATATTCCAGTAGTAATGGATTATATATTTCATTTCTAATGAAATATATAATCCAATGTTAACGAAATATATATTCCATTATTAATGAAATACTTATTCCAATGATAATGAAATACCTGACTTTATTGATTACGCTTGTTTTTTCCGCTTCAGCTTAAAGGCCGCAAACTTCATGGCCCCGGCGCCGAGGAGGGCGCCCAGGGTGTCCGCCAGCCAGTCCCAGAGGTTGCCATCGCGGCCGAGGACGAAGGACTGGTGAATTTCGTCGATTATGCCGTAGGCGGAGCCGATGGCGGCGGCAAGTAACAGGAAGGTGATGCCGGGGCGCTGCCATTTTTGCCGGGGGAACCAGAGGCCCGCCGTACAGGCCAGGACAAAATAGGCCAGCAGGTGCTGGAATTTGTCAAACCCCAGGATGCCCTTGGGCTTGGGGAGGATACTCTGGGAGGACAAAAACCAAATCCCGGCAATTACCAGAATGGCGGGAATTTTTAGCAGAATTTTAAACAATGTACGCTTTTGCATGCTGCTCCATATAGACACGGGCGCTTGAATTGCCCGGATAATATGATTACTGTATCACCATGAGCGTATTTGAGGCCATCCTCCTGGGGACGATCCAGGGTATTACCGAATTTTTGCCCGTGAGCAGTTCCGGCCATCTGGTGCTGCTGCAGAAGATTTTCGGCATATCCGAGCCGGTACTGCTGTTTGACACCATGGTCCATGTGGGGACCCTGGCGGCGGTGTTTGTGGTACTGTGGCAGGATATTTGGGGGATTCTGCGGCGGATCATTCAGCCGGTGACGGGGTTTCTTATAGTGGCGACCGTTCCAACGGTAATTGTGGCGCTGATTCTTAAAGATCAGATTGAAGCGGCCTTTGAATCCGGGGAATTTTTGGGGTTTGCCTTCCTTTTTACGGCCATAATGCTTCTCACGGCGGAATTTTTGGCGCGGCGGTCCGGTAAAACAAAGCCCGCAGGGGCCATGGGCTGGGTTGACGCCCTGATTATCGGCCTTTGTCAGGCGGCGGCCATCGTTCCCGGGGTGTCCCGGTCGGGAATGACCCTGTCGGGGGCCCTTTCCCGGAAGCTGGAACGGGGATATGCAGCCCGGTTCTCGTTTTTGTTGTCCATTCCGGCAATTCTGGGGGCCCTGGTTTTACAGCTGAAGGATTTGGCAGGGGGCGCCGCCGGGACCGCCGTGAACGCAGGCGCGGGAGGCGGCATTGGGGCGCTGCCGATCATCGCCGGCACCCTGGCTGCCGCCGTGGTGGGCTTCTTCTCGGTACGGCTGATGCTGAAGATTGTTCGGGAGCGGTCGCTGCTGGGTTTTGCTCTATACACCGGCATTCTGGGGATACTGGTGCTTATCGATCAGTTTGGGACGCACGTCCTGCTTTAGCAGAACTAAATTTTTCTAAAAAGCTTGAGCTTTTCAATTAACACATCGTTATCCTTCTGATCCCTGATCGCAAGACGAATCCAGGTGTCACCGGAAATTCCCTTTTTACCGCCCAGATCCTTGATAAAGATGCTGTGCTGTTCCAGCAGGTATTTTGCCAATTCAACGGCGGTAAAATCCCCGGAACAGCGGCACAGGAAATAATTTGCCTGTGAAGGAAATACTTCAAAAAGGCCGGTCTCTGCAAGGGCACCCTTAAAGCGGCGGCGTTCCGCAAAAATAGACTGGCAGGCTTTGCGGTAGTCTTTTTGATACTTGCCGATTATCTGCAAAAAATATTCGGCAAAGGAATTGATATTCCATATCGGCATATTTTTGCGGATGCTTTTAATCAGGGCCGTATCACCTGAGGCCAGCACCCCAAGGCGTATGCCGGGGATGCCGTAACTTTTGCTCAAACTTTTAACAATAATGAGTTTTGGATATTGATTCAGAATTTTCTGCTGTAACAGGGAACCGTTTTCTTCAGCATCGCTAAAATCGATAAAAGATTCATCGAGAAGTAAAGCTTTGTTTTGCTGTTTTAATATTTCCAAAAGCCGCAGAAGATCTGCGCGGGGGATGTAATTACCCGAAGGGTTATCGGGGTTGATGAGTATCATGGTGTCACACTGTTTGGACCAGGCGATCAGATCATCGGCGGTGTAGGCCATGTTTTTCGGTGCGTTCGGAGGATAGAGCGGCACAATCACTGCCTTATCCCCCAGACTTTCGGGATATTCGTTAAAGGTGGGATAGATAACCCCAACGGTTCCCTGAATGAGGGGCGCCGCCGCCCGGATCAGTTCCGCAGCGCCGTTACCGGTCAAGACATTCGCTTCATCAATATCAAAGAGCTTCCCCGCAAGGAGGTTCTGCACATTCAGCCCCGATGGGTATTCCGTCAAAAGCTCGTCGAAATAGGCCTTCATCTCGTTCCGCATCTGCTCTGTGGGGAAATAGGGGTTAACCAGGTAACAGAAATCAAGCAGTTTGGGGAAACGCCAGTAGCCGCCGTAACGGCGGCTTATCAGCTTGAGGGTCTCTTCCGCAGTATTACTGAAAATGGTTTCCGCAATATCCTTGTCCTGGACATCATCAATTTCATACCATTTCTGATCATCCAGAACCAGGGCCTTTAACTCGTTTTTATCAAGGGTGGTGATCACCCGCAGAACCTGCTCGTAGTATTCGTTATTACCCATGGCCTGGGAGTAGGCTTCCAGAAATGGCACATAGGAGGTTTGCAAAAATTCACGGGAAAATTTATAAATGTTGACGGTTTTGTAGTAAGACTGTTTTTCGTGGTAATTAAAAGATTTCTTGGGGATAAAATTGGTAATGATATTATCGTTTGTGATTTGAACCACCGTACCATCCATCCACGATTCATAGGGGGCAACCACCGCCAGGGTCGGCTCCGGGCTTTGCAGCAGATCCCTAATGATACGGTCTTCAAAAATCAGATCGCTTTCCAGCAGCAGGGTGTCATCTAATAGCAGGTAATCCCTGGAAAGGTACAGCGAATAGATATTGTTGGTTTTGTTATACACGTCATTGGCGACATAGGTTATTTCGATGTTTTTATACCGGGGGCCCACAAAATTCATCAGATTATCTTTTTGATAACCCACTACGATGACGCACCTGGTCACGGCGGCGCTGTCCAGGGCGTCCAGGGCCCGTTCAATCAGGGTTTTTCCATTGATTGAAAGCATACATTTGGTGTTATTCGCGGTATATTTTCCCAGACGGCTGCCCATTCCCGCCGCCAGTATTATTGCCTGCATCCCAGCTCCTGTTTATCAGCGCCAACCGTCCATTTTTTCAAGTCTACCATGCGATTTTGAACATAGCAAGCCAGTATTGACCTTGGCCGCCCGATAGGAGATCATCAGATATATGAACATTCTTGAAGGTCTTCCCTGGGACTTCAGCCCCTGGCAAATTATGGTCCTGGTCCTTTGCGGCATCAGTATCGGGCTGTCAAAAACGGGGTTCAGCGGGGTAACCACCGTGATAATTCCCTTTATGACCTTCATTTTCGGTACCAAGGAATCCACCGGGGTAATGCTGCCCATGCTTTGCTTTGCAGATTTATTAGCGGTGATCTGTTACCGGCGCTCCGCTTCTTGGAAGCACATCTTCAAGCTGCTTCCCTGGGCTCTGGGCGGATTCGCCATCGCCCTGGTGGTAGACCACTTTATCACTACCGGGCGGGGCTTCAAGATCCTTATCGGGTCCTGTCTCCTTGCGGGGCTGGTGGCGATGGTCTGGAACGAAAAACGGAGCAAAGATGCGGCAATTCCCACTGCCTGGTGGTTCAGCGCGGCCTTCGGTGCCCTGGGGGGCTTTACCACCATGATCAGCAACGCCGCAGGGCCCGTCATGTCGGTGTATTTGCTCGCCATGCGGCTGCCCAAGACCGTTTTTGTAGGCACCGGGGCCTGGTTTTTCCTTATCGTCAACTACCTCAAGCTGCCCATCCAGCACTTTGTCTGGCATAACATCACCCGGGAAACCCTTATCCTCAATGCCATGATGGTTCCCATCATTCTGGCGGGAGCCCTGATAGGGGTGGTACTGGTCAAAAGGATCTCCGAAACCCACTTCCGGGCCATGATACTGATACTGGCCACGATCTCGACATTCCTGCTTTTCCTGTAGATTTTTTGCGGGATATTATGGATTTTTCTTGACCTTCACTGCTCCGGATAAGTATTTTTTTAATAACACCCGTTCTTACAGGAAGTTTTAATGTCAAAACATACTTCTCATGACAAGTACCAGGAAGGCGCAGCAACAAACCCGGCGGCAGGCGGGACAGAACAGCCGGATCTTCAAAGCGCCCGGGAAGCCGGTTCCGGTGAAGGCGCCGGTCCTGCCCCGGATGCGGATAGTGCCGGTGAAGGTAGGGGGACCGCTTCGGAAACCGCAGCCGGTGACGGCGCAACTGGTATGGATTGCGGTGCGAATGGCAGGGATGGCGCCGGACTTGCCAAAAAAATTGCCGATCTGGAAGCCCAACTTGCGGACTCAAAGGACCAATTTTTACGGAAGGCGGCGGATTTTGAAAATTTCCGCAAAAGGATGAACCAGGAAAAGCAGAACGCCATCGATTTTGCCAACCAGAGTCTGCTTTTGGACCTTATCCCCATCATTGACGACTTTGATCGGGCCATTCAGTCCGCAAAAACCGCCATTGATGCCGGAAATTCTGCGGGAACGCCCCCTTCAAATGAATTTAATGCTTTGTATGAGGGGATCGGCATGATTTCCAAACGGCTTTCCTCCCAGTTGGACAGCAAATGGGGGCTTAAAAGCTTCGATTCCGCCGGGGAACCCTTCGATCCCAACCGGCACGAGGCTTTAATGATGGAAAAATCCGCCGAAATCATCGAACCGGTGGTTCAGCAGGAGTTCCTGAAGGGATACACGCTGAAAGACCGGATCGTCCGCAGCGCCAAGGTCAAGGTTTTGATGCCGGAGACCCCGGCTGCCGGGGCGGAAAGCGGCGCGGCAAGTGAAAATAACGGGGCTTAAGTTCATAAAGGAAGTGACTTTCCCCCGTATTTATAAGTATATTTTAACATAATGAAAGGATAAGGAGAACATATCATGGGTAAAATAATAGGAATCGATCTGGGGACCACCAACTCCTGCGTAGCCGTTCTTGAAGGCGGTGAACCGGTGGTAATCCAGAACGCCGAGGGTGGCCGGACCACCCCTTCTATCGTGGGGTTCACCAGCAAGGGGGACCGGGTAGTAGGCGCCCCGGCGAAAAACCAGATGATCACCAATCCGGAAAACACGGTCTACTCCATCAAGCGGTTCATGGGCCGCCGCTACTCCGAGGTTACCAGCGAACTCAAGCTGGTTCCCTACAAGGTGGTAGAACAGGGGGATGATGTCCGGGTGGATATCGAGAACAAAAACTACTCTCCCCAGGAAATTTCCGCCTTCGTGCTCCAAAAGATGAAAAAAACCGCCGAGGACTACCTGGGCGAGGCCGTTACCGAGGCGGTTATCACCGTGCCGGCCTATTTCAACGATGCCCAGCGGCAGGCCACCAAGGATGCGGGGAAGATCGCCGGCCTTGAGGTCAAGCGGATCATCAACGAGCCCACGGCGGCCTCATTGGCCTTCGGCTTCAATAAGGATCAGAAGAAAGAAAAGACCATCGCCGTCTACGACCTTGGCGGCGGGACCTTCGACGTTTCCATCCTGGAACTGGGTGAAGGGGTCTTTGAGGTAAAAGCCACCAACGGCGACACCCACCTGGGGGGCGACGATTTTGACCGCCGCATACAGGAATGGCTTATCGCCGAATTCAAGCAGGATACGGGGATCGATTTAAGCAAGGACCGGATGGCCCTGCAGCGGCTCCGGGAAGCATCGGAAAAGGCCAAGATAGAGCTTTCCGCCATGCAGACCACGGAGCTCAACCTCCCCTTTATCACCGCCGACCAGAACGGCCCCAAACATTTGCAGAAGAGCCTGACCCGGGCCAAGTTTGAACAGATGGTTTCCGACTTGCTTGAACGGTCCAAGGAGCCCTGCAAAAAGGCCCTGGCCGACGCCGGCCTCAATGCGGACCAGATTGATGAGGTAATCCTCGTGGGCGGTTCCACCCGTATCCCTGCGGTTCAGCAGATCGTCAAGGATTTGTTCAAAAAAGACCCCAATAAGGGGGTAAACCCCGATGAGGCGGTTGCCATCGGCGCCGCCATTCAGGGCGGTATCCTTGGGGGCGATGTCAAAGACGTGCTCCTCCTGGACGTAACGCCCCTTTCACTGGGCATTGAGACATTGGGCGGGGTTATGACCAAGCTGATCCCCCGGAATACGACAATTCCCACCCGGAAAAGCCAGATCTTCTCCACCGCCGCAGACGGGCAGACTGCGGTTTCCATTCAGGTTCTGCAGGGCGAGCGGGAAATGGCCAACCAGAACCGGACCCTGGGCCGTTTCGACCTGGTGGGCATTCCTCCGGCTCCCCGGGGTGTGCCGCAGGTTGAAGTTACCTTCGACATCGACGCCAACGGCATTGTCCACGTCAGCGCCAAGGACCTGGGCACCGGCAAGGAGCAGAAGATCCGCATCGAAAGCTCATCGGGGCTGAACGACAGCGACATCGACCGCATGGTCAAGGAGGCGGAAATCCACGCCGAGGAAGACAAGCGGGAACGTGAAAAGGCCGAGGTCCGCAACGAAGCGGACACCATGATCTACGGCACCGAAAAGAACATCAAGGACCTGGGCGACAAGGTAAGCGCCGAAGACAAGTCCAAAACCGAGGAAGCTATTGCCGAACTCCGCAAGGCCCTTGAAGGGGAGGACCTCCAGGCCATCAAGGACAAGACCGAGGCCCTTAAGCAGGTGTCCTACAAGATCGCCGAGGAAATTTACAAGCAGCAAGCGGCACAACAGGGCGCTCAGGGCGGCGCAGGGCCCGGGGCCGGTCCCCAGGGCGACGCGGGCGGCGGTCCCGGTGCGGGTCCGCAGGGCGGCGACAGCAACACCAAGAGCGCCGAGGATGCGGACTACGAAGTAGTCGACGACGATAAATAGAAGAAAAACCGCAAAGGACGCCAAGGATGCGCAAAGTTCGCAAAGGAAGGAAGATTATAAATTTTATTCCTTCTTTGCGTCCTTTGCGTTCTTCTCTTTGTGAACTTTGCGGTTATTTCTTAATTCCTAATTAAAGGGTGCAGATGTGGCAAAGCGTGATTATTACGAAGTCCTGGGGGTGCAGAAAGGGGCATCCAAGGATGATATAAAGAAAGCATACCGGAAGCTTGCCATTCAATATCACCCGGACAAAAACCCGGGGAACAAAGAGGCGGAGGAGAAATTCAAGGAAGCCACCGAAGCCTACGAGGTCCTCGGGGATGACCAGAAAAAATCCGCCTATGACCAGTTCGGTTTTGCCGGCGTTGAGGGCATGGGCGGCCAGCACGATTATTCCCAGACCTTCCGGGGCTTTGAAGACCTCTTTGGCGGCGGGGACTTTTCCAGCATCTTCGATACCTTCTTCGGCGGCGGGGGCGGGCGGCGATCTTCCGGCGGTAACGGCGGCGTCCGGCAGGGAGCCAACCTCCGCTACGACATCGAAATACCCTTTAAGGACGCGGTCTTCGGCACCAAAGTCGAAATTCAGTATTCCCGGAACGAGTCATGTCCCGCCTGCAAAGGTACCGGGGCGGCCAACGGCGCGGGGCGGAAAGTCTGCCCCACCTGTCAGGGTTCCGGGCAGGTCCGCCACAGCCAGGGCTTTTTCTCGGTGGCCTCTGCCTGCCCCAGCTGCGGCGGCGAAGGCTACGTTATCGAACAGCCCTGCAAGGAATGCGGCGGCTCGGGGACCCAAAAGAAACGGCAGAAAATTATGGTCACCATCCCCGCAGGGGTGGAAAACGGCAAACGGGTGGTCATACCCCGGCAGGGCGACGCCGGTCCCGGCGGCGGCCCCGCAGGGGACCTCTACGTGTTTATCCGGGTAAAACCCCACGAGCACTTTGAGCGGCAGGACCTGGACCTCTACTGCGCGGTGCCCATCTCCATCACCCAGGCCAGCCTGGGGGCGGACATCCACGTAACTACCCTGGACGGCAAAACCATCAAGGTAAAAGTCCCCGCGGGAATCCAGAACGGCAAGATGCTCCGCATCCGGGACGAAGGGGTCCCCGCCGGGGGCCGCCGGGGCAACCTCTACATCAAGCTCATGGTCCAGATACCCGCCAAACTTTCCAAGCGGGGCCGGGAACTGCTGGAAGAACTCTCCAAAACTGAGGGTGAAAACGACAGCCCCAAACCGATACCCCTGTCGGAATTCGCGGAACATTAGCCGGCGGATCGTAGTTCTGTTCAGTATTAGTGTTCATGGCATAAATTGTATGTTATGCGAAATGCCCCTTGACGTTTTTACAAAAATGTGAAAAATAATAAAATGAATGTAAAAGGTTTATCGAAGCTATTTACAAACGATACTTCTCGGGGGGGGGGTAAACATGTCCTTAAAATATTATCATGTTTTATAAAACCATGGATGGTTCCTTGTGAAGATATATTTTTCCCAATTCATGGCGGAAAAAATATTTCAACTGTTGATTTAAAAATGCAAGGTGATGATACCGGGGATAATATAAGTGATAAAAATTTAACATTCGGCGAGTTCACTGCCTGGTATTGGGCCTGGAAAAATATAAAAAAAATATACCCAAATCTTGAATATATTGGATTATCACATTACAGACGATATTTTGCGATGGATAAGATCAAGGGTAATGGTGTAATCAAAACAGTAAGTGTTCCTGATATGAACGGATATGATACCCTTTTCATCAATGAACTAAAGAAACATGATATAATTCTTCCAAAACAAATTGAATTTGAATGTGATTTACGGACACAATATTCATACTGGCATAACAGTTTTGACTATCATTGTATAAAACAAATTATCCATGAATTGTCTCCGGAATATGACAATTCCTTTAATTACATTTTTGAAGAAAATAATAAAATGTCTTTATATTGCATGTTCGTTTCAAGGTATACTGTTTTTGACGAATATTTTAAATGGCTGTTTCCGATTTTGTTTGAAGCGGAACGTCGTATTGATGTTTCAAATTATGATTCATATCAAAAAAGGGTATTTGCATTTCTGGCAGAACGCCTGATCAATGTTTATGTATATCACAATAAATTAAATATTTCATATAAACCAATATATTTTATTACGAATGACATTGATAAGATAAAAATTGTATTTCTATTAAAAAATTATGTAAAGGCAATTATAAAATTATTTATACCCTATGGCATTTTGAAATTTATCAAATATATGAAAAAAAGAAAATTATCGCAAAAGGGGTACAACCCGGAGACATAGGGTATATGCTGCTTTTTTACCCCTGGGGACTGATAAAAAAAAGCATCAGCCTCACTCCCCCGGCACATCATCCTCCAAAATTTTTCCGCAGTTATCGCACTTGTAGGGCGGCTGCATGTCCTCGTAAATGTAATTCGTTGTTCCGCATTTTTCGCAGTAAAGTTCCTTGTCGGGAACTTCAAATTTCTTTCCGTTAAGTTCAACAATTTTACTCATCTTTATGCTCCTTGATATTCCCTAAACACATTCTCAATCCGCTCCTTCCCCGGCAGCCGGTACACGTCGAAGTCGGAATCGATGCTGATGATGGACCGGATGCCGGTTTTTTCGGCGGCAATCACCAGGGTGCAGTCGGCAAAGTCCATCGGTAAATCTTTGTATTTCCGGGTCAGTTCGATGACACGGGCGATGTCCTGTTGTTTGATGTCCTCAATGAGGAGGCCCCGCCGCAGTATCCACTCAAAAAAGTTGATCTGCGCCTGGATGTTAAAATTCAGCATGTAGGACACCTCGGTGACCACCGCGGAGGTGGTGACCAGACGCCAGGATTTGCCCCGGATAAAGGCCTTTATTTTCTCGTGATAATGGTCGTCCCGGTCGAAAAGGGCGATGAGGGGGCCTGAGTCAACGAGGATGGTGTTTATTGGTATTGCGCTTGGCATTTATCTTGTCCCGCAGTATTTCTTTGTAATTCTGGGACAGATTCCCGTCCCCGCTGCCGTAATCATCAAAATATTCTTCCCCGATGTTGAAGGAATCGTTATATTCGATATCCTGACCCAGGTACTGTACCAGGGCTTCCTTTACCATGTCGGACTTGGAGACATGCTTTGCCCGGGAAGTCGAAGCAAGGAGTTGTTCGAGTTCGTCGGGCAATCGTGCGCTTATCATAGTTCCTGATCTTCCTTTATGACAAAGTGTAATACATCAAACAAGATCTGTCAAGGCGCCACGGCATATTCGCCCCCTTGCGCCCCCCTGCCCTGTGGGACTATGCTTAGGCATCATGAATAAGAACCCCGTCGCTTCATATCTGGCCGCAACGGTCCCGGACAAGGTGAATACCAGCCTTTTAGCCTATCTTTGCAACCTTCAGGAGACCGCCGGTGTGGCGCCGGAGATTGCCGCTTCCATCGTCAGGGAATTGGCAAACCAGCGGAAGCGGGTCAAGCTTATCGCCAGCGAGAACTACTGCTCCATGCCGGTGCAGCTGACCATGGGGAACCTTTTGACCGATAAATACGCCGAAGGGATGCCCCATCACCGGTTTTACGCGGGGAACGAGAATGTGGACGCCATAGAGGCCCTGGCTGCAGAGGAGGCCTGCAAGGTTTTCGGCGCCGAATATGCCAATGTGCAGCCCCACTGCGGGGCGGACGCCAATATGCTGGCCTTTTGGGCCATCCTCTCCACCCGTGTGGAGGCCCCGGCGCTGGCAAAGTACGGCGAAACCAATCTCTACAAGCTTACCGATGCCCAATGGGCGGAGCTCAAGACGGATCTGGGGAACCAGCGGCTTTTGGGGCTGGACTACTACTCCGGAGGCCATTTGACCCACGGTTATCGCTACAATGTTTCCTCCCGGATGTTCGATGTCTACGGTTATATGGTCTCTAAGGAAACGGGCCTTCTGGATTACGATGCAATTGAGAAGCAGGCCCTTGAGGTAAAGCCCCTGATCCTGCTGGCGGGTTATTCCGCCTATCCCCGCAAAATCGACTTTAAACGGATGCGGGAGATTGCCGATAAGGTGGGGGCGGTGTTCATGGTGGACATGGCCCACTTCGCCGGGTTGGTGGCGGGGAAGGTCTTTACCGGTGTGTATGACCCGGTGCCATATGCCCACGTGGTTACCAGTACCACCCACAAGACCCTGCGGGGGCCCCGTGCGGGCCTGGTACTTTCCACCAGGGAATTTGCCGAAGCTCTGGACAAGGGCTGTCCCCTCACCATGGGCGGGCCCCTGCCCCATGTTATCGCCGCAAAGGCCGTGGCCTTTAAGGAAGCGGGGCAGCCGGAGTTCCGGCAGTATGCCCGACGGATCGTGGAAAACGCCCAGGCCCTGGCCGCCGCCTGTGTCAAGGGTGGGCTGGAAGTGCTTACCGGCGGCACCGATAATCACCTTCTTCTGGTCAACGTCCGTAACCTCCACTCAGGGGAAAACGCCATCACCGGCCGCCAGGCGGAAAGCGCCCTGCATGAATGCAACATCACCCTGAACCGGAACAGTCTCCCCTTCGACCCCAACGGTCCCTGGTACACCTCGGGGCTGCGGATCGGCACTGCGGCGGTTACCACCCTGGGGATGGGCACAGCCGACATGGAGGAGCTGGGGGCCATTATCAGCCTGGTCCTCAAGAACACCAGCCCTGCCGTCGAGAAGCCGGCGAAGCTTCCTCTGGCCGGCAAGGACCCGGCCAAAAAAAGCAAGGCCAGGTACGTGATCGCGGAAAAGGGCAAGGCCGAAGCCATTGAGCGGGTCAAAAAGCTGCTGGATCGCTATCCGGTATACCCGGAACTGGACCTGGAACTGCTCAAAAAGGCCTTTGTGGAATAATCCGGCGCACGCAGCGAGGCAATGCGTTGCGGGGGGTGGACTTTGTATCATCAATGCAATATTATTAAAGAATAATGAAACGCGGGTTTTTTATCGTTTTTCTTTTGATTGTTGGGTGTTTTTTTATATACGGGCAGGAAATTATCACCGCCGAGCGCTATCTGGAGTCGGTTTCGGAGCGGTACGGCGGAATTAAGGACTATGAAGCCCGGCTGGCGATCCGTTCCGGGAATACCGAGATGCAGGGGACGGTGAGTCATCTCTCTCCTTCGTTTTTGCGGATCGATTTTACCCGGCCGGCGGAACAGGTTATCGTGTTTAACGGCGAATTGTTGACGGTGTATCTGCCGGAATACCGGGCGGTGCTGAATCAGGATATTACGGCAAGCCGGCGGTCGGGGGCGGCTGCGAATTCGGCCGGGCTGGCCACGGCCCAGGGGCTTACCCTGCTCAGGCGTAACTATATTCCCAGCTTTGTGACCGGCCCGGACCCGATTCCCCTGGATGACGGTTCGAAGGAGCGGGTGGTTAAGCTGCGGCTTACCCGGCGCTCCATTTCCGAGGGTTTTCGGGAGCTGATCCTGAGCGTGGACCCCGAAACCCAGCTGATCCGCCGTATTGAGGGGCGGACTATCGCGGAAGGTTTGGTGCGCTTTGATTTTTCGAATATCAGAACCAATCAGGGGATTCCGACCCAGCGGTTCATCTACGATTCCCCCGCATCGGCAAATCTGATCAATAATTTTCTGTTTCGGGATACCGATTAGGGTGTTCCCCTTGAGGAGGAAGTAGGTGGAATCCCTGGGAGATAAACTGAAGACCGCCCGTGAGTTGAAGGGGTATAGCCATGATCAGGTGAGCCGGGAAACCAATATTGCCGGCCGCTATCTTGAAGCCCTGGAGACGGAGGAATTTTCGGTCTTCCCCGGGGAGCCCTATCTCCTGGGTTTTTTACGGAACTATGGGGAATATCTGGGGCTGGATGTGGGGGAGCTGCTTTCCCTGTACCGGGCACTCAAGATTCAGGAGCAGCCGGTCCCGGTGGAGCAGCTGCTGCGGTCCCCTCCCAATTATGCCAAAATCATATTGAGTATCCTGATTCCCCTTTTGGTCCTTGGGGCCGCAGGGGGCGGCTACTATCTTTTCAAAAACCGTCCCAAAAGGGTAGTTTCCGCCGCGCCGGTCCGATCTGCGGAGGAATACATGATGAGTACCGAATCCCTGGAGCGGCGCTTTTACCGTGGGGATTCGATTCTGATTCCTCTGGGCGCCGACCAGTACAAGCTTGCGCTGTCTAACCTGGGAGAGGCGGTGACCATTAGTACCCCCGGCGGCGCGGTGATGCTGGATTTAAGCCAGGAAGTAAGTATAGACCTGAACAATGACGGCATTGCCGAGCTGCGGATCACCGCGGTGGATTTTGCCAAAAATGACAGCTCCGCCGGGGCTTTGCTGCGCTTTGAGCTGAACAATAGCGCCCCGGCGCTTGATGCGGCGGTCTCCGGCGGGAACGATGCTGCTGCCTCCATTCCCGGCCCCGCAGCCGCTGTGTCCCCCGGCGCTACGGTGATTTTTACCTCTAACAACCCCTACCCTTTTACCCTGCAATCCGCTTTTCAGGGTTATTGCATGTTCCGTTGGGAGATTCTTGCAGAACGGGACCGGCGGGGTCAGAACGAGGATTATTTTCAGCGGGGGCAGGAGCTTAACATTCAGGCCCAGAACGGTATCCGTATCTGGGCATCCAACGCCCAGGCGGCAAAATCGCAGGTCATAGGCGGCGGCCGGACGGTCCCCCTGGAACTGGGCAGCGCCGGTGAAGTGGTGGTGGCGGAAATCCGCTGGGTCCGGGACGAAGACGGCCGCTACCGGCTGGTCCTGACGCGGCTTGAGACCGCGGCCCAATAAGCCCAAAACGTGCGCCCCAATCCATTCCCCCCGCGCTTTTTTCTTGATCCCTTTGGCTGTGTAAAAAACCAGGTCGACGCGGAAACCATGATGGCCTGTCTTAACGGGGCGGGCTGGATCGCCGCAGAAGACGCCGCCGATGCGGACCTTATCATCATCAACTCCTGTGGGTTCATCGAAAGCGCCAAACAGGAATCGATCAACGCGGTCCTCCTCTGGCGCAAACGCTACCCCGACAAAAAAATTCTCCTTGCCGGCTGCCTGGCCCAACGCTACGCCAAGGAGCTCGCCGAATCCCTCCCGGAGGCGGATCTGCTTTTCGGCAACACGGACCTTGGCGGAATTATTGGGGCGGCGGCGCAGACCCTGGGCGTGGAGGCGGGCGTAGTGGAAACGGGCGGAAGAACCCTCCCCGCAGAAGGTGAAGGGAGCCATACCGGGAACCGGCCGCTGCTTTCCCTGCCCGGCTCCGCCTATGTCAAAATCAACGAGGGCTGCAACAACCGCTGTACCTTTTGTTCCATTCCCCTTATCCGGGGCAGCCTCCGCAGCCGCAGTATTACTCATGTGTTCGCCGAATGCCGGGAACTCCTGGGCCGGGGCATCAGGGAACTGTGCCTTATCGGTCAGGACATCGGCTCCTATGGCAAGGATTTTTCCGGGGCTAAAAGTTTACTTCCAGGAAGTTTACTTCCCGATTTGCTGGAAGCCCTCTCTGAATTAAAGGGAGATTTTTGGGTACGGCTGCTCTACATTCACCCGGACAATTTTCCCCTGCCCATTCTGGATATCATGGAACGGGACAAACGGTTCCTCCCCTATTTTGATCTTCCCTTCCAGCATGGTTCCGAAAAAATTCTTGCGGCCATGAACCGCCGGGGCAATGCGGAAATTTATCTCAATCTTATAAAAACTATCCGCTCCCGGCTTCCCGGTGCAGTGATACGCTCGACTTTTCTTTTGGGCTTCCCCGGCGAAACTGAAGATGATTTCCGGGCCCTGCTGGATTTTCAGGACAAGGCCCGGCTTGACTGGCTTGGCTGCTTCACCTATTCCCGGGAGGAGGACACCCCCGCTTATGCCATGAAGCCGAGGGTCCCCAAAAAGCTTGCGGCCGAACGGAAACGCATTGTCGAAGAACGGCAGATCAGCATCAGTGAAAAGCAGATGGATCCCTTTGTGGGCAAAGATTTTGATGTGCTGGTGGAAGAAGCGGTGGATGAAGAAGAGGGCCTGTATCTGGGGCGGATCTACTGCCAGGCCCCGGAGGTGGACGGCGCCGCAGTGATCTCCGACACCGGAACGGTGTCGGCCGGCGATCGGCATTTGGCGCCGGGCAGCATGGTCCGGGGCAGGGTTGTTGGACGGGCGGGGGTTGATCTGGAATTGAAAATCACGGGTAAATCATGAAACGAAATGGGCCGCCGCTTACACCCCTTCCTTCCCGCCGTCCTTTTTCCGTATCAGATTACGCTGAATTTTGCCGCTGATCGTCTTTGGCAGCTCCGGGACAAATTCCACAATCCGGGGGTATTTGTAGGGTGCGGTGACCCGTTTGACGTGGTTCTGCAGTTCCTTCTCAAGTTCCTTTGAGGGGCTGAAACCCCGGGCAAGGACGATGGTGGCCTTGACCACCTGACCCCGGACCGGGTCCGACGCGGCGGTTACCGCACATTCCAGTACCGAAGGATGCTCCATCAGGGCGCTTTCAACTTCGAAGGGACCGATGCGGTAACCGGAGCATTTGATCACATCATCGTTGCGGCCGACGAACCAATAGTAACCGTCCGCATCGTGCCAGGCCATATCGCCGGTGTGGTAGACCCCGTCGTACCACGCAGCTTTGGTGATGTCATCGTCTTTCCAGTAACCGCGGAAGAGACCCGGCACACCGGACTGGCCCTTGCCCAAAAAAGTTTCGCCGGGCCGGGGATAGGCCCCGGCAGCAGTAATACTAATATTACCCACGATGCCGTCATCGCAGGGCTTGCCGTCCTCGTCTAATAAATTGAGGCCGAAGAGAGGCGCGGGCTTGCCCATGGAGCCGGGTTTGACCGGCAGCCATTTAAAAGTCGCCGCCATCACCGAAGTCTCCGACTGGCCGAAACCCTCGCGAATTTCCAGGCCCGTCATTTCCTTTATCTGACGAAACACCTCCGGGCTCAGGGGCTCTCCCGCCACGCCGGTGTGTTCAATAAAACTAAAATCGTAACCGGAAAGATCCTCCTTGATGAGGAAGCGGAAGATCGTGGCGGTGGCACAGAAGGTGGCGGGCCGCAGCCGCTGGAGGGCGTCGAGCATTCCGTGGGGGGTGAATTTTTCCGTGTCGTAGGCGCCCACCGCCGCCCCGCAGATCCACTGGCCGTAAATTTTGCCCCAGGCGAATTTGGCCCAGCCGGAATCGGTTTGGGTCATGTGGACCTTATTGTTCTGAACGTTTTGCCAGTACTTTGCGGTGACGATGTGCCCCAGGGCCAGGCTGTGGTTGTGGAGCACCATTTTTGGCATCCCGGTGGTACCGGAGGAAAAGTAGATCAGCATGGGTTCACCGGTGCGGGTGGCTGCCGCGCCCGTGGGCCGCGTAAAATCCCCGGCGGCTTTTTCAATTTCGGCGCGCATATCAAGGAAGCCCGCAGGAATACTGTTGCCCACCACCGCAACTGTTTTGACGCTTTCGCATTCCGGCAGAGCTGCGCCGATATTGTTCAGCAGTTCCCTGTCATCAACGCTGATGAGGAGTTTAACCTCGGCGATGTTACAGCGGTAAATAATATCCTTCTGGGTAAGCTGAAAGGTGCCGGGGATACAGACGGCGCCGATCTTCATCAGGGCGGTCATCAGGACCCAGACTTCGGGGCGCTGTTTTAAAATCAGCATCACCACGTCGCCTTTTTTGATGCCCAGTGACAGCAACGCCTGGGCGGCTTTGTCGCTTTGGCGCTTGATGTCGGTAAAGGTGAAGGAGCGCATGGCCCCTTCGTCGTTGGTCCAGAGGAGGGCCAGCTTGTCCGGATCTATCCGGGCCCATTCGTCCACCACGTCAAAGGCGAAGTTGAAGTTCTCCGGCACATTGCAGCGGTAGTTGGCGTAGAAATCATCGTAACTGTCGAATTCGATCCGGGGGCAATAGCGGGATAGGATCTCGCTGCCGTTTGTGTTTTCGCTCATCGTAATTATTCCTGTATAATGGTGATGAATTTAGCCGGCGCGCCAAGCGCCGCCTGGCCGTGGGGAATTCCGGCGTCAAAGTAGATGGTGTCCCCGGCTTTTAGATCGTATTCCCGCTTGCCAACGGTGACCCGCACGGCGCCTTCAACTACATAGTTGAATTCCTGGCCGGAATGTTTTACCAGCGGAGCCGGGGGCTTGCTCGGGTCCAGGTAGACCAGCAGGGGTTCCATGGTCCGGTCCTTGAAATTGTAGGCCAGGCTGGAAAATTCATAGCCGGGGTAGCGCTCCACCTGGATGCCCTTCCCGGCGCGGCACACACTGGCGGTGTCCATCCGGGGGGCCTCCCCGGTGAGCAGCACCGTGGTATCCGTTCCCAGGCGGCTTGAAATCTTGTAGAGTGCGCTGATGGGGATATCCGCCTCGCCGGATTCGTACCGGGCGTAGGTTTCGTAGGGAATCCCGATATCCTTTGCCATATCCATGGCGCTGATCTCCAGTATTTCCCGCAGTTCCCTGATCCTGCCGGGGATCTGGATCAGGTTATCATCTATTGGCATATTCGGCATGGGCGTTGTCTCCTGTTATTTCTATTGTATAGTATAAAGTTAATCTTTTAGAAAATTCCAGAGATCCTGCCCGGTGTCCCGCTCGTCCGCATCGAGGATCTTCACCGGCAGGGATACGGTCGCGCTGCCGCGGGAATCGCAGCGGCCGGGGCTCATTTTGAGGTCCGCGATGGCGTTCCCCTTGATTGCCGCAACGTAATCCGCAATGGTTTTCATCTTTTTGTTGAGGTACACCCCGAACACATCCCCCGCCGCAAGCTGGCCTGTTTCGTGGATGTCGGAACCTGCGGTCACCGGGAGGCCAAGCTTTTTGGCATAGCGCAGGGCCAGGGCATCGAAGCTTTGATCGTGGTTCCCCGCATTCGCCGCTTCCACCCCATCTACCAGAGCAGGGGACAAGGTAATGCTATGAATGTAGTAGTGCTGCCGGAAAGGATGGGCCTGGACCACGCAGCCCCCGGCCTCCCGCACCGCCCGGTACTGCTCCTTCCGGGACCAGTGGGCCGCCTCGGGGTGTTCCATGAGCCAGTCCTTGCCAAGGCCGTAGATCAGGTAGTCATCGTCGTCAAAGGTTTCTTCCCAGCTGAAGAACACGTCCAGTCCCTGCCGCTCGCCCTCGTTTCGGGCATCCTCGAAACCCCGGCAGAATTGATTGACAAATTCCCGCCACGGCAGGCTCCGGCTTACCGTACAATTCCCCTTGTAAAAATGGTCGGTCACGATGATTCCGGTGTAACCCAGCTGCTTGTATCCCCGGATATACTCCCGGCCCCGGCTCTCCCCGCAGGCGCTGGTTTGACTGGTGTGGAGGTGGGTTTCGTAAAGGTACGGCATAATAATCCAGTATAACAGAAAAACGCCGCCTGTTTCTATCTATATTATTTTGCCCTAATAATAGCTGATCCGGTAATCCGCCAAAAATTCAAAGCCGAGGCTGCGGTACACGGACCGGGCGGCGGGGTTTTGTTTCTTCACAAAGAGGGAGAGCCCCTTGCCGGTGAGGAGGAGGTCGCGGAAAAGTTCCGCGCAGAGCCGGGTGGCGATGCCCCGGCCCCGGTAATCGGGGTGGACATATACGCCGCCGATTTGGTAACGGGTAAAGGATTTTGCGCTGGTGTTTGCCTTGGCGATTATGCGGCCATCAAGTTCGGCGCCAAGGATATGCTCATGGGCCAGGATGTGTTCCAGGGCCGCCCTGCTGGAAGCGGGGTCGAATACCGCCCCGCGGGGCAGGACCTCCTCCTGCTCATAGCCGGCCTGGAGGGGCAAAAGGTCCGCCATATCCCTGCTGTCGGGCCGCCGGAATTTCCCACCGGGGCCCACCTTAAAACAATCTGCGGCGGGCTCCCGGTCCAGGGACATCAAATCGTAATCGAAGCTTTCTACCGGGCGAACCCCGCAATGGGCTATACTGTTTTCTAAAATAATGACGTCTTCCCGCAGGCCCTGAACCGCATGGATCGGTATGTTACGAACAAGCCGGTTCAGAAAACGGGGGACCGGAATTTCCCCCAGGCCGTTAAACACGGGAAAGAAGGACCGCTTGCTGTGAATCAGCAGGGCCTCGACTTTGCCCTTTCCGTCCTGCAAAACCCATACATGATCATGGAGAAAGGAACGGTGCAAAAACCGGCCGCAGGCCGCCACACAAAAGGGCTCCCGTTCCCGTAAGAACGCCTCCGGCCTGCTGTCGCGCCTTCCCGCATTTCGCCAGCGCTGTGGCTTGTTCAAGAGTTGGAGGTTCAAGGGAGCCTCCCCCCTGCGGGGATTCGGCCCAGGATGGCGGAAAAGCCCGCCGCAAAGGATTCCCGTGCATAGCTGTAAACCGCAATCGCCCCATCCGCCCAGGGGACGCTTTCAAGGTAGACCGGACTCAACACGGAAAAAACAATCACCCGCTTTTTGAGGGATTGCAGGGCCCGCAGAAAAGCTAAGCCCTCCGCATCGGAAAGGCAGAAGATCACCGTGTCGGCGTTCCGGGCCATGGCGGTAAATTCGGCGGTTCCCCGTGAAGTAGAATACCAGTAGGCAGAAGCCCCGGGGTAAGCGGCCCTTCCCAGGGTGAAAAAATCTACATACTGCCCCGCCAGCAGGACCCGCCCGGCGTCCTCAGTCTTGAGGGGGATCACCGGAGAGGCGCCGGATCCGCCCCGGACCACAGTAACACTGCGGGCGGCGAGATCCAGGAAGAAGGCGGCGCCCTCTGGATTGGGCAGTTCGGTTTCAAGCCTTGCGGGATCCGGTATGTAGGGGACTTTTTTTTCGCCCCGGAGGTATTCAAATTTCACTGCCAGCACCCGCCGGCAGGCGTCCCGGACACGGGCGCGGAATACCTCATCATCCTTCATGGCGTTTACCAGGGAGGTCCAGATTGGGTCCCAAAGACTCGGTGTTTTTGAAAGCAGGATGATATCGTTCCCCGCAAGCAGGGCCTGCCGGGCCGCGCGGGAAAGACTCCCCGCCCAGGTGGTGGCTCCGTTCATCATAAGATCGTCGGTGATGATAATTCCCCGGAAACCAATTTTTTCCCGAAGTACATCATTTAAAAACCAGGATGAAAGGGATGCCGGGGCGTCCGCAGCTTTGGTGTTGGGAAACGCCAGGTGACCGCTCATCACCGCCGGGAGCCCCTCTTTGGTAAGCAGCCGGTAGGGCACGAGTTCCCGGTCCCAGAGGGTCTCGAAGCTTGCCGAAATCTGGGGCAGCACCCCATGGGAATCCAGGTCCGTGTCTCCGTGGCCGGGGTAATGCTTCGCCGTGGGGATGATCCCCGCCGCAAGCTGGCCCTTCATAAAGGCCGCCCCCAAAATTCCCGCCTTGACGGGATCGTCCCCAAAGGCGCGGGGCCCAATCAGCACAGAATCTCTGTTGGTAAACAGATCTACTGTGGGGGCAAAATTCATGTTGATACCCAATACCGCCAACTCTTTGCCGATGTAATACCCCGATAGGTATGCGTCCCGCGGATACCCCGATGCGCCGATGGCCATGTTCCCCGGGGTTTCGCTGGTACTTCCCTTCACATGGCGAATCCAGCCTCCCTCCTGATCCGTTGCCACCAGCAGGGGCAGGCCGAATTGCCCTTCCAGACTGAGGCGCTGCAGGGAGCCCACGGTCTCCGCGAGCCGCCGGGTGTCTCCGGTGTTCCAGCCGAAAATTTTAATTCCGCTGATATTCCTGTCCCGTATCCAGTCAAGGATCAGCGGAGAAGGGTCCGCGCCCACCCAGCCCAGCATAAAGGTCTGCGCCAGGGCCTGCTCGTCGCTCATGGCTTTTTCCATGGCGGCGGCAAGTTCCGCAGGGCTGCCGGGGTCAGTAAAACTGAGGGATAAAAGATTCTGCGCAGTAATACTAAAAAACAGCAGTACTGTTATGACAAGAGCAGAAAAACTGCGAAGATTTACCATCATAGTATTTCTGTCAGATACTCCGCCGCGCAATGGGCCGCAATGGCCCCCTCGGCGGCGGCGACTACCACCTGCCGGAAGGGGCCGGCGCGGACATCCCCGGCAACAAAGAGCCCCGGCACGGAGCTTGCCATTTTTTGATCCGTGATGATGTAACCGTTTTCGTCTTTTTCGGCGTCGGGCACAAGGGATGTTTGGGGAATGGTCCCCGCGAAAATAAAAACCGCATCGGCGGCTTCTTCGCAGGTTTCACCGATTCCCCTGCCGTCATTTCCGGTACGTTCAAGCAGCACCGAGGCGACCTTTTGTGCCCCCCGTATTTCTGTTATCCGGGTGTTGAACCGGACTTCAATGTTGGGGTTGTGGAGGACCCGATCTGCCAAAGCCTTTTGCGCCCGGAAATGATCCCGCCGGTGAACCAGCACTACCTGGGTGGACAGCCGGGAAAGGTACTGGGCCTCGTCGCAGGCCGCATCCCCGCCGCCTGCAACAAAGATCTTTTTGTTCCGGAAAAAGGGGCCGTCGCAGGTGGCGCAGTAGGAAACCCCCCGGCCGGAAAATTCCGCTTCCCCGGGGATGTCCAGGGTGCGGTGCTGCGCCCCGGTTGCAAGGATCACTGCGGGGGCGCAGCGGGTTTCGCCATTCCCCAAGGTCAGGGTAAAAAAGTTCCCCCCGCGCTTGAGTGACAAGACCGATTCAGATAAAAACTGCGCCCCAAAGCCTTCGGCCTGTTTGTGGAGATCCTGGGAAAATTCAAAACCCGTTTTCGGCGGAGCGTCATCAGAGCCCACATTGCCGGGATAGTTTTCAAGCACATCGATAAGCAGGGCCTGGCCGCCGGGGGCAAGCTGTTCGATCGCCAGGACCCGGAGATTTGCCCGCGCCCCGTATTGAGCGGCGGTCAATCCCGCAGGGCCCGCTCCAATGATTATTAAATCCGCATCGGTTGTAGACATGGATACTCCTATATATATTCATATTATAATAAAAAAGGATATGATGATTCTATGGTCGCACTGTTACTCCTTCTAATGCTTCAAGTTTTCCCCCTTTCCGCCCAATCCCCGGCCGCTGCTTTTCCCGCCCTGGAGCCGGACCCGCAGGCGGCGGAATTTGCCCGCCGGGGACAAGCGGGGCCCTACACCTGGCAGGACCTGGCGGAGATCAGCCTCTGGGCCTCCGGGGCGGACGCCGGCGCTTCCCCTGCGCGGGGGCAGGCTTCGTACCGGGCGCTTATTGCCGCAGCGGCGGAGGAGCTGCAAAACGCGGCGGATCTTCCTCAAAATGAGCAGGAACGGGGGGAATATGTGCTTACCTTCATGCACAAAAAATTCCTCAAATCCTATTCGGCCCTGCAGACCCGGATCGATACGATCCTGTCCAACGGCAGGTACAACTGCGTTTCTTCGGCGGTACTCTACCTTATTTTGGCCGAAGCCGTGGGCCTTGAGGTGAAGGGCGTGATGACCCGCGACCATGCCTTTATCACGGTGTACGCCGGCGGGGAAGCCGCCGGGGGTATAGATGTGGAAACCACCAACCCTTACGGCTTTGATCCGGGGAACCGCCGGGATTTTCACGATGACTTCGGCAAGCTCACGGGCTTTGCATACGTGCCCGCCCGGAACTACCGGGACCGGACCACCATCGGTGCACTTGAGCTTGTTTCCCTGATCCTGCACAACCGGATCGCCGATCTTGAAAGCCGTAAGCGCTTTGCCGAGGCGATCCCCCTTGCGGTGAACCGGGCAAGCCTCCTTGCGGGCCGGAAGGACGGCGTTTCATCTTCCATTTTTGAGGACCCTGAAAAGGACCTCGTCGACCGGCTCCTCAACTACGGCGTTTCATTGATCAGTGCGGGAAAGGAAGAAGAGGGCCTCCGCTGGGCCACTTTGGCAAGCGGAAAATACCCCGATGCGGAACGGTGGCAGGAATTCATCTCCGCCGCAGAAGGCAACCGCATGGTCAAGCTTGCAAACCGGATAAGCAAAGCGGACCAGGCCGAAGGGATCCTTGCCGCCCTGGACCAGGCGGAAGCGGAGAAGCGGCTCCCCGCAAAACGGGCACAGGAACTGCGGAATTTTGTGATCCTCAAAACAGCAACACTGTTGAGCGCCGGCGCCGGCCATGACTGGCTTGCAGGTATCGCCTGGCTCGAAGCATCCGTCGCCCGCTACGGGGCGGACCCGCGGCTGGAACAGGAAATCAAAAATTATAGATCAAACCGGGCGATAGATTTTCACAACCTTTTCGCCGCAGCCTTTAACAAGAAAAACTACAATGAAGCGAACCGCATCCTCCGGGAAGGCCTTGCGGAATTCCCCGACAACCGGCAGTTACAGAATGACAGGAATACTGCGGAGAAGGCGGGAGTGATGAGGAATTAGGCGCAGGTAATAGCTTCCTTATTCTTTTTTCGCCAACCGCGCCGCCTTTGCAAAAATATCTCCAAAATACCGGCCTTCCTGTTCGGTGAGGCCCGCGCGGGAAATAAAGTCCCGGATGAACCGCTCCTGCTCCGCCCGGCCGGGGTGCCGGTAAAAGCCCAGGGCCTCCAGGTTCCGGGTGACCGCGGCGCACAGGGCGTCGGCCTGTTCCCGGCTCAGGGGGACCCATGCGCCTTTGACGGGCTCATCGGCTGCGGGTCCCAGGACCTGAAACAGCTCGTAGGCGTAGATCTGCACCGCATGGGACAGGTTGAGCGAGGGGAAGGTGTCGGAGACCGGTATGTGGGAAGCGATATTGCAGAGGGCAAGCTCATCGTCCTCAAGGCCGGTACGCTCGTTGCCAAAGACCAGGGCGGTGGGGCCGGCAGCAGGGCTGCCGTTGGCGTTTCCGGCGGCATCGGCCTGCCCCGGCCGGTCCCGGAGCCAGGCCGCCAGTTCCCCGGGGGTCATGGTGATGTTTTTCCGGTGATGGCCCCGCCGCCGGGTGGTGCCTATCAGCAGGGCGCAGTCCGCCGCGGCTTCCGCAAGGGTGTCAAAAAAGGCGGCGCCATCCCAAACATCCGCCCCATGGACCGCCCGCGCCCGGATTACCGCTTCGCTCAGCGAAGCTTGCCCGTCAGGCAAGGCCGGTCCCTCCGGGGCGGGGCGGACAACTCCGGCAATCCGCAGCCGGGAAAGACCCATGTTCTTCATGGCCCGGCACACGGCCCCCACGTTCCCGCTCTCCGAAGGCCGGGAAAGGATAATCACAATATCTGACAGCCTCATTTATCCATATTAACCCAAAATGGTATATATTATAACGATGGAAAAAATATTTACGGGTAAGAACGCCCTGGTAATCGGCGGCACGGGGGGCATCGGCAGGGCGGTCGCCCAGGGGCTTGCGGTACGGGGGGCCCGGCTGGTCCTCCACGGCGGCTCCTCCCGGGAACGGCTTGACGGCGCCCTGGAACTGATCCGGGCGGCCGGGGGCGCAGCCGAGGGCTTTTTATACCCGGCAGACGGCGCCGGGCCGGGGGCCGCTGCGGCGGCAATACTGACACAGGCCCGGGATCTCTGCGGCGGGGCCTCGCCGCAGATCCTGATATGCGCCTGGGGACCTTTCAAACAGGGCAGCCTTGAGGACATGGGTCCGGAGGATTGGCAGCGCCTGGTCGAAAACAACCTGATCTTTCCGGGCATCATGGTTTCATCCCTTTTAGGGGATATGATGAAGAGACGCTGGGGGCGAATTCTGCTCTTCGGCGGCACCAACACCGACACGATCCGGGGGTTCCGGACCACCGCGGTTTATTCCGCAGCAAAAACCGCCCTGGGCGCGCTGGCAAAGTCTGTTGCCCGGTCCGCAGGGCCCCTGGGGGTGACCTGCAATGTGATCTGTCCGGGGCTTACGGATACGGAATATACCGGGGATGCCCTGGGGGCCTATAATTTGGAGCGGAGCCCCGGCGGGGAGGTCCTTAAACCCGAAGATATCGCCAAAATCGCCCTGGGAATCCTGGAAAACCCCCAGGTTAACGGCGGGATCATCCCGGTTGACCGGGGATTGGTCCTCTGAAACTGGTTTACAGAAGATTGTAAATTCGGCTATAATCTATATTGTGACAAATGACGAAATAATTGCCGGGTTTGATGGTGAAAAAGACGAAAACCTCAAAATAAAACTCCAGTCTGTGGCGGAGGTTGAAGGTTGCCTTGTCCTCTATCTTAATGGCTATATTGATACATACAATTCCAACTATTTCCAGAAACAGGTTGGAAAGGTTATAGAGAGCGGTTTTTTCAAGCTTGTGTTTCAGTGCGGGGGGCTTAATTATGTGTCGTCGACCGGTATTGGGTCCTTTACCGCTTTCCTTAAATCGGTAAAACCCCGGGGCGGGGATGTGGTGTTCCTGGAAATACAGCCAAAGGTCTTTGAAGTCTTCCAGCTCCTGGGGTTTGCCCAGTTTTTTAACATCAAGGATAATCTGGAAGATTCCCTAAACTTTTTCCGGAGCGGTACTTCTGCGGATCCGGCGCCGGCGTTTCCCAGGAGTTTTACCTGCCCCGGCTGTACCAAGAAGTTGAAGGCCCCGAAACCGGGGCGTTTTCGTTGTTCCGAATGCAAGACTATCCTTGCCATTGATAATGCCGGACAGGTCTTTCTGGGCTAATTAACGGGGGCTTAATACTATGGGTATTTTTTCAAGACTTAAAGCGCTGATTTCTTCCAATGTGAACGATGTCATTAACAAGGCTGAAAAGCCCGAAAAAATGCTGAATCAGGCCATCATCGACATGAACGAGCAGCTTATCGAGTCCAAAAAAGCGGTGGCCATGGCTATCGCGGATGAGAAAAAGCTTGAGCGGGAAATGGAGAACCAGGCCGCCCAATCCAAAGAATGGGAGCGGAAGGCCATGCTGGCGGTCCAGGCGGGGAAGGACGACCTTGCCAAGGAAGCGCTGCTCCGCAAACAGGAATACGATAACGCATACCAGGAATACCAGAAGCAGTGGGCGTCCCAGAAGGCTTCCGTGGAAAAGCTTAAGGAAAGCCTGCGGGACTTGCAGAACAAGATCGAGGAAGCCCAACGTAAAAAAAACCTCCTGGTGGCCCGGGCCAAGCGCGCCGAGGCCCAGCAAAAGATACAGAGCACCATTTCCAGCGTATCCGGGAACCGCTCCGCCTTTGACGCCTTTGATCGGATGTCCCAAAAGGTTGACCAAATGGAAGCCGAGGCAGACGCTCACCAGGAACTGGAGGACTTTTCCTCCAACAATAACCTGGAAAAAAAGTTCAAGGAGCTGGAAAAGTCCGACAGTTCCGCGGATCTGCTGCTGGCGGATCTGAAAGCAAAGATGCAGGCATTGCCGGACAAGTCCTCGGAGTAGCGGCAGGCCCCCCTTACGGGTGCTTTTACCTAGTCTGTGGATAAGTTGTTTATAGTCCTGTATAAAAACGGAGGGTGTATCTGTTTTTATACAGGTTGATCTTTACTTCAAGCGAAGGCCCGGGCGGATAATTTATAATTCTTTATCTTGTATAGAATTATGGTATTTTTTTACAAGAATTATGACTTTTTCCCGATCCCCGGCGCCTCAAAACCGGTGAAAAACGCACCGGTTTGGCCCTTTTTACCCCTTTTTGGCTGTGGATAACTTGTTGACAAAGCTTAACCGGCCTTGCAATAGCGGTTACCCCATGCTAGGCTTAGGGGGTGAAGAACATCGCGCGGTTGGTGCGTTTTTTCAGTCTCTGCTTTATCACCCTGTTTTTGTCGGCGGTTGGTGTGCGGTATCTCCATATCAGGATTGACACAATGCGGTTCCTCCCCCCAAAGCCGGAGCAGATCATGCAGGAGCTGTTTACCGCCGCCCAATGGGCCCTTCCGCTGACGGTCTACGCCAGCCTCTTGCTCAGCCTGAGCTATTCTGTCAGGCGGCGTATTCCTTTCATTCTGTCGATTATCATCCTGGTGGTCCTTGCAGGCGCCTTTAGCACCGGAGTTTTCATGGGAATTGATGGTCTTGCCCATATTTCTTCCCCTTCAAAAAGTCCAAAGACCCTGGGCAGTCCGGGGCTTATCCTGACCCAGGGTGACAACCGCATGATACTCCTCAGGGAACCGGCGGAATTGGAGGGGTCACGGGTGGTTTCCCTGCCGGGGCAGGCCCTGATCTACCAGGAAGTACCCCTTGGGCCGAACAATACCATTTTGCCCCTGCCCCCCGTGCCTTTCCGGTTCTCCATGAGCCGGCTGCTGCAAAGCCTTACCACCGACTTTTCCCTTACGGGCCGGGAATTCGAGCGCCGGTTTAACGCGGGACCGGACTCATTCCTCATTTATGGGGTTTCCCTGATATTCCTGCTGGTGAGCCTGCGGTTTATCTTGAATTTCAGTAACTGGCCCCTGGCGAACCTGTTTTTGGGAGCTCTTGCCTTTCGGGGTATCCTGACCCTGGAAACCTTTCTCGATACGGCGGATACGCAGGAACTTCTGTTTTCCTTTTTGGGGGACCGTGTTTCCGCTCCTTTCATCACCCCCCTGGTATTATGCATCCTTGCCATCCTGATTTGCCTCTATTCCGGCCTGAACTGGCTGGTAGGAAGAAGGGTAGGCGATGGCGATTAACAGTAAAAAAGATAACTTTTTGAGCCCCACGGCGATTTTTATCTATTATATAGTACTTTCGGCCCTGGGGATTATGGCCTTCCGCTTTATTTTTATGGGTGAAAACCCGCCGCTCCCCCCTGTTGCCCGTAAATGGCGTTTTGCCCAGGGGGCCTTCGAGCTTTTGAGCCTGTTCCCTGCCCTGGCCATGACCGCCCTGGTTATTCCCTTCGGCCTCATGGCGGAGAGCAGGGAAACCGGGGAAGGCGCCCTCAGGTTTTCCCCGGTGTTTTTCAAGCGTCTTACGGGGCCCATCATCACCGCCATTACCGCCGCCGTAATCTACGGGCTGCTGTTTTTCCTGGTCCTGCCCCAGGTGCAGGACTACCGGGCCAATATGCGCTTCGAGGGCCAGCTCTACCAGCTGTCCAGGGAACGGGCGGAAGAGCACGCTGCCCTGGGGGAATGGTCCCAGGTTACCCAGTTTATCAACCTCTGCGAAAGGATATGGCCGGGCAGTCCGGGGCTTGCGGGTCTTAAAGTTGAGGCTGATATCAGGACGGAAGAGCTTCGCAGCCACCAGGATGAGGAAAATGCGGGGGCTCCGGTGGAAACCGGTTACCGGGATGCGGTCTCTGCGGGGATACCGGGGCAGCGGCAGCCGGTTTCCGACAGGGAGGCCATTACCCAAGCGGAAAAAGCCCGGCAGGAAGAGCGCTACTACGATGCCCATTGGCTTGCGACTATGGCCGGGCGGCAGGCAAAACCGGGCAGCCCGGAGCAGGCTGAAGCCGCCCGTGTGGCCAGTCTGGCCTGGAACAGCATAAGCTCCCTGGCCCCCAGCGCCTATGAGAAAAAGCTCTCCGATCTCTATCACCTGAAACAATCCGGCTACGAGGCAATGGTCGCCGGGGAGTGGATACGGGCCTACTATATTTTCCTGGAACTCTCCAAATTGACTCCCGCAGACCCGGATGTGGCGAATTTCCTTGCTAAAAGCGATCAGGAAACCCACGAAGTGGCCTTCTTTACCGACGAAATGGACCGGGCGGCAGGGGAAGCCCTTACCGAAGCGGTCTATTCCATCCCCATCCGGCCCCAAACCGGGGGCGTATTCGGCCGGGGGGTGCTCCGGTTCTCATCAATATCCTACTTTTCCGATGTGTCCTACGGGTTTGGCCTTGAGTTTGTCTCCTTTGATGCGGCCGGCCGTCCGGAAACCCGGTTCGAGGCCCCCTACGCCAAAATAATCCCCATGATATTGAATGACCAACAGCGGATTGTGGTGATGATGCGGGCCCTGGACCGCTATGACAAAACCAAACGCTGGGAACCGGTGTGGGAGTCCCCTGCCGGGGATACCCAGATCATCCTGGACATGAATTATGAGAATTTCCTGCTTCTCTCACGGGTAAAACGGGGGGTGGACAACCTCAGCGTCGGGGAACTTTTTACCGCCGCAAAAAATCTGGGCCCATACGGGTATATTCCCCAGGTCTTTGAGGCGGAAGCCATATACCGGCTCTGTGAGCCCCTGATTTTTCTGCCCATAGCAATTTTTACCATCATCATCGGCTGGCGGTACCGGGCAAAAAAACGGCCCCGGTATATTGCGGTGCCCATGCTCTTTGTGCTGCCCCTGGTTTTTAACGGCCTGGTACATTTTTACCGGCACATCCTCAATACCCTGGGAACCTGGACCGTCCTGAGCCTGGGCTTTTCCAGCGCCACGGTGATTTTCCCCGTGGGGATAGGGGTTCTGTTTGTGATTTCCCTGATCAGCCTGGCTTTCCAGCACGAATAAACGCTGCTGTCGAAATCCCTTACTATTTGCTGATTATCTTCGCCCCCAGCGAGGACAGCCGCTTAACGATATGCTCGTACCCCCGTTCAATCTGGTAGATGTTGCGGATCACGCTTTTCCCTTCGGCGCACATGGCGGCGATGATCATGGCCATGCCGGCCCGGACATCGGGGCTCTGGAGCTCCGATCCTGAGAGGCGGGAGGGGCCGGTCACCACGGCGCGGTGGGGGTCGCAGAGGACGATCCGGGCGCCCATGCCGATAAGTTTGTCCACAAAGAACATCCGGGATTCGAACATCTTTTCGTGGATCAGTACCGTGCCCTTGACCTGGGTGGCCACCACGGTGATGATGCTGGTTAGGTCCGGGGGGAAGCCCGGCCAGGGGGCATCGTCAATTTTGGGGATCATGCCCCCCAGGTCGCTGTTGACCGCCATGGATTGCTTGGCCGGCACGTGAACCGTGGTCCCCTCATGGGCCCACTTGATCCCCAGCTTGCCAAAGGCCAGCTTCGCGGGGCGCAGGTCCTGGGCTTTGATTCCTTCGATGGTAAGCTCCCCCCGGGTGGCCGCCGCCAGGCCGATAAAGGAGCCCACCTCCATAAAATCCGCCCCAATCGCAAAATCACAGCCGGAAAGTTTCTGTACCCCGGTAATGGTGAGAATGTTGGAACCGATGCCGCTAATCCGCGCGCCCATGGAGACCAGCATGTTGCAGAGATCCTGCACATGGGGCTCACTGGCGGCGTTGGTCAGGATGGTTTCACCCTTTGCCAGTACCGCCGCCATGACGGCGTTTTCCGTGGCGGTAACCGAAGCCTCGTCCAAAAAGATGTCTGCCCCCTTGAGGCTTTTGGCGGTAAAAATAAAGGCGCCGGCGGCTTTAACCTTTGCGCCCAGTTCGGTGAGGGCCAGAAAATGGGTGTCCAGCCGGCGGCGGCCTATCACATCCCCGCCGGGAGGGGGCAGCACCGCCTTGCCGGTCCGGGCCAAAAGGGGCCCCGCAAACAGAATGGAGGCGCGGATCTTCCGGGCCTGTTCCAGGGGAATTTCCGAAGTTTTGATATCCTTTAACGTAAGCCGCCAGGCGTTGGGCCCGATGGATTTCGCCGTACCGCCGAAGGCGGTGTATATCTCCATCATCACCTGCACATCCTCAATGTCGGGGATGTTCCGCAAAATCACCGGCTCATCGGTCAGCAGGGCAGCCGCAAGGCAGGGCAGGGCGGCGTTCTTGTTCCCGCTTGCCCGGATACTGCCCCGTATCGGCGTCCCGCCTTCAATCAGGTACTCAGTCATATAATACGACTGTATAGGGCCAGGGTTGTTATGTCAAATGCGGCTTCACGCCTATGAAACGAAAAATACCCCATTCCTTAGCCCTCTTCCTCCTGCATTTTTAGAAACTGATCCACCTGGCTAAGCACAAACTCCTGGTATCTCGGCTTGAGGTTGCCAAAAAGGGCCAGCAATTTGGTCACCCGGACGCCCTTTTCCGAGTTGTACCGCTCCCCTTCGCCGGTTTTCAGCCATTGGGGGTTCACGTCAAAGGAATCGCAGATTAGCCGGATGTGGCGATCATTGACGACCCGTTTGCCCTGCTCAATAAGGGTAATAAGTGTCGCAGAAACGGAAATCATTTTGGCGAACTCACTTTGCGTTAATTTTAGCTCTTTTCTTAGGAGTTTAACCCGCTGATTGACGTTCAAACCGTCCTTTTCACCCATAGCGGAATAATACCTTAAAAAGCACTCGTTTTCAATTGACGGCTGAAATATGGCTTGACAATAATTACAATATAACTTTATATTAGTTTCAATGTTATTTTTAAGAATTTTAGGATAATTTTATGGGTAATGATGGGAAACTTGCATTGATGAAAGGCTTTAACCGCCTATCCGGCGAAAAACAGGCTGAAATTCTCGGCATGGTGAAGGCGCTTACCTTTACCCAGTTGGGGGAGGACAAGAAGGCATTGGCGTTTGTGAATGCCATGAACAAAAGCCAGGACAAGAACGGGCATTTAACCAAGAGAATAGGTTAGGTAGTGGCTTTTAGGCCGTCTTTGGACGGCTTAAAGATGGCGGGTGTTACCTGTCGGATAGATACAACGCCGCGGCCGTGTGGTACACGAAGGCGGCGTGGATAAATGGGAGTTATGTGTCATTTTTCGCCTGAAATATTCGGAAGGCCAAGCGGTCGGGGAGAATATTTCAGGCGAAAAGGCAAATTCAAAAATAGCTCCAAAAAATAGGAGATTGCAATGAAAAAGGCATTTGCAATTATGATGGTTGCTGCGGTAATTGGTACCGCAGCATTTGCACAGGAAAAGCCCGGATTACTGAGTGCAGGCGTTATTGGTGTGCCGCTTTTTGGTACCTATCTCGGTGACGCAAATGAAGGTTTGGGTTATGCCGGCTTCGGATTTGGCGCATTTTTTGATGCAAAGTACGGCGTGGTAAGCCTCGGCATGGATATTGTAAGAGACAAGTATGAGGGTTTAAAAGACCTTTACTCGGCTAAATTTTTTTCCATAGGGCTATTGGGTAAGTATCCGATTGCCATAGGTAATAGATTCACCATCGCGCCTGCCTTCGGATTTGAGTATATGGTATTCACCAGTTGGGGTCCGTTCAAACGGGCCGATGCAAAGAAGTCTTTGGAAGGAAGCGGTTATAGCGTTGCAAATCAGTATGATAATTTCGTTCTGAAATTTGGCGCCCTCGCTGATTATACAATTACCGGCGGGCTTTATGCACGCTTGGGCGTTTTATTCGATATTGGTTTATCGCATAAAGATGCAAAAGATTCGAAATTTGGCGCTGAAATACCCTTCGGGATTGGATACCGGTTCTAATGGTGTAATCGGCAAACAGGCGATCGTTCCGGTTTAGGCCGGAATGATCGCTTTCCCGAGCATGTCTTCCGCTGCTGTATTCGTCAGATCTATACCCTCCTTCGGGCATCCTTATTTTTAATCACTCTGTTATTTTGACCCATCAACTCTATTATGAGGAAGCCGCATTATTATTCTTGCATTTTACCGGTATCGGATGTAACATGGTTTAATATCGGATATCTGAGGAGCATTGTGTGGCTGAAATGAGTCTTTCATCAATCCGGAAAAAAGAGAAGGTTACCGATCTGGTGCTGATACAGATTAAGGATTCCCTGAAGCGGGGGGAGCTGAAACCGGGGGATAAACTCCCCGGTACCAGCGAACTGGCGGCTAAAATGGGAGTGGGAATTTCCTCTGTCCGGGAGGCGATTAAGATGCTGGAAAGTCTTGGCGCGGTGGAATCCCGCCAGGGGGAAGGCACCTTTGTAAGTACCACCTGCCGGGATGGGGCGGCCAATGCCTTTGAAATACAGTTTATGCTCCTGCCCCGGACTGCGGAATATCTGGTGCAGTTCAGGGGGCTCTACGAAACAGCCTACACCCAACTTGCCATGGAACAGGCCAGCCCTGCGGATCTGGATCAGGTTGAAGCCATTGTTGCTGCGCTGGAAGAAAAAGTAAAACGGCTGCCCCCGGATGCCCTGGTGGAGACCCGGGATGAACTTGATTTTCACCGGAGTGTACTCTATTGTACCCACAATCCTTATGTCATTAAAATTGGAGAAGTTGCCCTGGAACTGTTTTTTGACGCCGTCCAGAATCTGCTGGCCCCCCTTAAAATTAACGATGCCGCCGAGGATCACCGGAGTATTCTGAAGGCCCTCCGCAGCAAGGATACTGCGCTGCTGCAAAAGGTTTTTCATCACAATATTCCGGCATGGTACGCGCGGTTCCAGAATGCAAATCAATAGAGTTGCCTAAATCCGGTGCCTGGCACTTTTGTGTTATCACCTCAGTCACAGACACGGCGGCGGGAGGGCGGCGCATTGCCGCTTCCATCGCCCGTCCTCAAAACGGCGAACATGCGTTCGCCATTTTTGCGGGTTCGCGATGTTCAGCGGCAACGCACCGCCCTCCCGCCGCCTGCCCGTGATCGAAGGTAAATTTGGTGCCTGGCACTTTTGTGTTTCACCCTGCTCATCACCTCTTTACCGACGATTACTTCCCCATGATAAACGGCGGGGAATAACAACAATTGTAGACAGAGGCCCCAGCCCCCGTGCAACCGGAGTTTTATTACGGGCACACCTGTGATAAAGGCGGAGGGGGGTGGACGGGAAAGCCGTGACCCTCGCAGAGGGGCGTGGCTTTCCCGTCCAGGACCCCCGACCTTGTCCTGTGTGCCCGTGGGACCGCCACGGTTGCATGGGGGCTGGGGATATCCGCCTATACTTTTCTGGAATTTCCCCGTATATTTGATACATTAATGCGCCCCTTGCGGGTCGCTTTCCGATAAGAAGGAGTTAATGGGCGCTATCGCGCCCGGCGTCATGACCATCAATCAGGAAGAGGCACTTTACGATTTCCTCGAAAATGTTACCGAACCTTTTACCCTTGAGGATATCACGGCCTTTATCAGGATGATTGAGCCCAAGCAGGGCAATAGGCTGTCCACGGATATTGCCTCCCTCATCGATAACCGGAATATGGCTTTCAGGCTGGACAACCGGCGGTGGGTGTCCCGGCGGGGCTGCTTTGAGGGCGTGCCTTTTGTGATTAACCCGAGCAAGCTTGAACTCCTCAACGGAATTTTGATTCCCGGACACCGGTGTATCCCCTTTGCCAACCCGGGTCTGCGGCCCCAGGAATATGTGTTTTACTGGCGGGGAAGGCCCATTCCCATGACCACCACCGAGGGGCCCCCGGAGGAGTTTTATCCCTACTATTATATTTATGGGGAAGAATACGCCCCCCAGTACGTGGCCCAGGATAACCCGGAAAATGAAGATGCCTTTAACTCTGACCCCTACGAGGACCCCCCGGAGGTTTCCATCAAAACCCTGGATATGCGGAATATCTACCGGGAAAGCGCCTTTGTGCCGGGGGATCGTTTTGTGGCTCGTTCCCGTGACTGGAAGGTCGGGACCTTCGATCTGGAGCGGGTGGGGAAGGATGACTGGCCCCAGGTAGAGTTATACGCCTGGCTTGAAGCTGCCGAGGGGGGCTTTGAGGACTCATTCAGCCTTTTGGGGCCCGGTTCTTCCACGGAGGAGCAGATCGCCTATGCCTACTGGTACGGCGGTAAGCGTATGCGGGAGGTGCCCGCCTATTCCCTGGAAGATTTTCTCTTTGAAAAGACCGACCGGATCGAAACCGTGGCCTACGGCATCGAAACCCGTTTCTGGTTTGCGGGAAAGGAAATCCCCGACAGCCGGATCATCGAAGGCTACCTGCTCCCCCCGGACCGGACCCTGGTGGAGGACATCCTTGTCAAGCGGCAGGTGCCCATCTCTGAATACGTGATCCAGTCCTATGTGCGGGACGCCCTCTTTCACGGTGAAGAGGACATTCCCGTCATCCTGGAACGGATCGTCCCCCCCAGCATTCATCTGGAAGAGCGGGAATGGAAGATCATTGCGGGCTATATCGTCGATACATTGGAGGAATTCAGGTCCATCTATACCCCCTTTGCGGATCAGGCCATGGGCCCCATCCGGCAGCGGGTGGGGGAGCTCCACACGGCGGTTATCGACCTCCTGGCCCGGCTCAACAAGGCCCGTATCGACGCCTCCTGGCTGCCCAAACATACCTACATCGTCCTGTCCCAGATCCAGGGTCACGCCGCCGGGGTCATGGAAGACCTGGACAGCGACGATGCCCCTGAGGAAGGGGATCTTGAGACCATGGATAATTCCCTGGACAGCATGATCGAAACCTACGAGGACATAAAGGAACTGATCGAGGATGCCCTGAATACCTTCCGCCGGAGTAACCTTTCGGTGGTTAAACCCCTGGCAAAGGATGGAAAAAGCAATGCCTGGCGGATGGTTCAGATAAGCATCGGCGGCACCGGGGTCTGGCGGCGGGCGGCGGTCCCCGAATCGTACCGGCTTCAAGACCTGCACCGGGTGGTTCAGGGGACTCTGAACTGGCAGGGGGCTTCGATGTACCGCTTCAGCGTCGAAAAAAACGGTAACGGACTGCCCGGTTCCGGCGCCCTGGACAACAAGCTCAGGATAGGGGAGCTTTGCGGGGAGGGCATTTCTGAGATCATCTATGAATACGGCACAAAATGGACCGTCAAGGTGATCCTGCTCCCCCGGTATGACGGGGAGGAAACCGAGGCGGTGCGCTGTGTGGCAGGGGAGGGGGCGTCCCCCCCGGAGTTTATCGACGGCCCCCTGCGGTTCCGGAAGAGTCTCAGCGCTCTGGAACGGGGAACCGAGTTGGAAAAACAGGCCGCCCTCCACGAATTGGGGCAGAATTTTAATCCCGAAAAGTTTGATATCGAGGTCTGCAACCGGAACCTGAATTCCGGTATACTAAAAAGCCGGGCCTTTGACCGGTAACAGGATTTTAAAAACATGGGTGAAGACATGGATGAAGAAGGATTGGCCGACTTGGTGGAACGGGGAGGTATCTTTTACCATATCCCCGGTCAGGGGCCGGAGCAGATTCTGACCGAAATTATCGGGAAAATCCCGGCGGCATTCCTGCCCATCCCCAGGGAGACCCTCCTCAAGGCGGTGCTGGAGCGGGAAGCCCTGATGTCCACCGGTATCGGCCATGGCCTGGCCCTGCCCCATCCCCGGAACCCGGTGATAGGTGAAACGGAAAAGCAGTTTGTCACCATCGCTTTCCCCGAATCCCCGGCGGACTGGAAGTCCCTGGACGGTAAGGCGGTTTACGCAGTGCTGCTCATCGTATCCGCATCGGCCAAACAGCACCTCCGCACCCTGTCAAAAATCAATTTTCTCTGCAGGCAGGAAGGTTTTGAGGCCCTGCTTCAAAACCGGGCGTCCCCGGAGGGTATTATACGCGCCATCAGGGACATGGAACAAACCTGGAAATAATACCGGGCATTACTGCGCCTTGCCATGACAATGCTTGTATTTTTTCCCGCTGCCGCAGGGGCAGGGATCGTTCCGGCCAATTTTGGGGCCCGAGCGGACAATGGTTTTGGGCACAACTTCACCGTTTTCGTAGAGCCAACGCTCTTGCTCTTTTTTGAAGCGTCCCCGTTCATGGTGAATGTCCCGTAGGCCGTCCCGTTCATAGGCGGCCTCAAATTCTACGGTTCCTTCGGTATCGGTGGGACCGCCCTTTTCAACGGAAATGATTTTCAGGCCAAGCCATTTGGACTGTTCGCTCCAGTCCTTCGTCTGCTTAAAATCGATATCGTCCTTGCCGTTTTTGGTACAGGTATCGACGATGTAATTCACCGTATGTTCCGCATAGGCGGAATAACGGCTTCGCATCAGGGCCTCCGCAGTGGGGGGATTTTTTGCGCCGGTGATATAGGGCTCGCAGCATTCGGCGTAGGGATGGCCCGAACCGCAGGGGCAGGGTTTCGCCATGTTAAAGAACCTCCAGAAACGCGGAGACCTCCGCAGGAATGGCGCGGGATTCAACTTTTCGATTCATGGCCCGCGCCAGGGAGGGGGGAACCGGTACCTTTGCGGTGATGGGCTCCACGGTTTCGGCAAACTTGGCGGGGTGCGCGGTGGACAATATCGCCAAGGGGCCTTGCGGTCCGGGGCTTTTTCCGCTCAGCCCCTGTTTAATAAGTTTATCCGCCGCATTCCAGCCCACTGCACTGTGGGGGTCCAGGAAGTAGCCACAGTCCCGGTATATCGCCTTGATGGTTTCCCGTGTTTCCGCATCGCTGACCGACACGCCCCGGATGATCTGCCTCATCTCATCCCATGAAAAGTGGGCGGCCATGCGTTCAAAGTTGCTGGGGGCCCCTACATCCATGGCGTTGGAAATAGTGGCCTGGGAAAGCCGGGCCTCGTAGCTGCCGCTTTCAAGATAATCGGGTACGGTTTTGTTTGCGTTGGTGGCGGCGATAAATCCCCGGATCGGGGCGCCCATCTTCATGGCGTAAAGCCCGGCGGTGAGGTTGCCGAAATTGCCGGAGGGCACACAGAAGGTCACCGCCTGCCCCGCCCTGACACCGTAGTCCGCCCCGCCGCCCCGGTTGCTGCCCTTCCCGCCCTTTACCCGCGGGGTTGCCTCGCCGTCGGGGTCGGTTTTGCCGGCAAAGGCTTTGCCTGCGGCGGCGGCGTAATACACCGCCTGGGGGATGAGCCGGGATACGTTGATCGAATTGGCGGAAGAAAGGGTTAGCCGTTTCCGCAAGGATTCGTCACCAAGGGCGGCCTTGACCAGACGCTGGCAGTCGTCAAAACTGCCTTCAACTTCCAGGGCGGAAATATTTCCCCCGAGTCCGGCGATCTGCCGTTCCTGAAGGGGCGAGACCCGGCCCCTGGGATAGAGGACGGTTACGGAAATACCTTCGACCCCAAAAAAGCCGTCCGCCACGGCCCCGCCGGTATCCCCGGAGGTGGCCACTAAAATTTTGAGGGGCCTGTCCTCCCCCCGGCGCAGGTACGAAAAGGCCCGGGCCATGAAGCGGGCGCCGAAATCCTTAAAGGCGGCGGTGGGACCGTGGAACAGTTCCAGCACCAGCCGGTCCCCCACACCCAGAAGGGGCGCGGAAAAGTGGTACGCCGAATGGACCATGTCCTCCAGAGCCGCTTCCGGTATTTCGGGAGTCACAAATGGCTTGATGGTTTCAAGGGCGATGTCGCAAAAATCCATGTTCCCCAGGGAATTTTTGACCCCCCCGGCATAGGAGGGGATTTCTTCGGGAACAAAAAGCCCGCCGTCGGCGGCAAGGCCGGTCAGGGCGGCGGCGGCAAAACTCACCCCCTCATTTTTGTTTCTGGTACTAAAGTAACGCATGATTCATACTATAATGATGTTAAGAGATAGTGAAGGGGCGTCTATCGCATATTGGGATCTATTTCCTGAAAAACAGCCGCAGGCTGTCCCAAATCCGCTTAAAGAAATTTCCCTTTTCATATTCCCGTGCGGTCAAAAGGGGAATGCGCCGCAGTTCACCCTGCGCATCGGAGAGGATGAGATTTCCCACCTGAAAACGATCGGGGACGGGTGCGATGAGGGGGTCTATTATTTCCGTGGAGAGCCAGAGCTTGTCACCCCGGTCGACGGGGACCGTAAATTCCGGCGCTTCATCGATGGTTAACTCCGCGAATTTTGCTTTGCCCTTCCATAAACGTACCGGTTCGATGACGCCAAAGTCGGGGCGGAGGGTTTTGAAATTTTCGAAGGCCCAGGAGAGGAGTTTCTGCCCGTCCGCGTCACGGAGCCGGGCTGTCCTGGCGCCCAGGAGAACCGCGACAAAGCGGGTGCCCTGCCGTTCCGCGGTAAGGGCGATATTGTAGCCCGATTCATCAATGTAGCCGGTCTTGAGCCCATCGGTCCCCTCAAAACTGGTGAGCAGGGGATTGTGGTTGCGCTGCCGCCAGGTGGCTACGGTACTCCGCAGCTCCGGCGCCACATTGGCCGTACGGGGATAGGCCAATTCCATGACCGAATGAAAATCCCGAAGGCTGTCAGGGTGGCGTTTTATATACTCCCTGCACAGGGCGGTGAATTCCATGGCGGTGGTCATATTGTTTTCGTCAATCCCCGAGGGCTCCACAAACCGGGTTTCCTTCAGGCCCATCCGCCGGGCCTCGGCGTTCATGCGGTCCACAAATTCCTGCACGGTGGGGCTGAACCGCAGGGCCACCGCCACGGCGGCATCGTTCCCCGATGGTATGGCCAGCCCAAGCAGCAGTTCCCGGAGGCTGACGATATGCCCTTCCGCCAAATACATCAGGCTGGATCGCGGCGGCTGATTGACCGCCCAGCTTTCCTGCGGCAGGCTGATGATCTCATCCGGCGAAGAGCGCCCCGCATCAATTTCATTTAAGGCGATGTGTATGGTCATCAATTTTGTCAGCGACGCGGGGGGAATTGGTTCATCGGGATTTTTTGCGTACAGCACCGTCCCGGTTTCCGCATCCATCAGTACCGCCGCCCGGGAAACAATTTCCGGGGGGAACTTCGCCGGATGTTCCGGCCCTTCGGGATCGAGCAGCCCCGGCGCCGTCTGCGCGGAGAGGAACAGGGTGACGAATAATAAATAAATAATTGCCGGTAATGTTTTCAATGACGACAGTATACCGGTTTTAAGGCCCGGAAACCAGTCCTCCCGGGCTATTGTATTTACTTTCAGATTCCGGGAAACCACCGGAATTTTTAAAAATTTTCAGAAATTTTCGGAAAAAGTTGATATTTTGTTTCCCCTGCGATATATTACTTGGTAATGACAATTCATAACCCGGTTAATTGCCGGTACATAACCTTTACCCCCCCCCCCCCCGTTGAACCTCGAAATCTAGCGTTTTCTCCCGTATTTAACATACTTTCTCCTCTTATCGCAGGTGGTGTCCCATGAACAGGCCCTCCACCTTTTATACGATCCGGCCCATTTACCGGGCCGCCGCCAAGGTTTTTGCCGAGCTCGGCCCCGCCAAAAAAAAGGAATGGCGTCACCGCTATCTGGACGCCCTGGAAGCACAGTTCCCCGGCGGCCAGTACGGCATGGAGCGGGAGGTACCCCTTCCCGGTCTCGTATATCCTGCGGATTTTACCTTTATCTACCGGCACATCCTGGTACGGGTTGCCATTTATCCCTGGTCCATAAAACCCAGCGAATCTCTGCGCGCCGATATGTGGCGCCGACTGGACGCCACCGGCATCCCCCTGGGGGTGATCCTGAACTTTGGCCGGGAAGAGTATGAGCATCTGCGGGTCGTGCACTATGCCAACCTGGCTGTCTGGAATGAGGAGCGCATGGCGCGCAAAGAAAGTACCGTCTGTGAGGCGGTGTCATAAACAAGGTTTCAATGCCGAAACGGCCGTTGGTCGTGGCAGAAAAATAGATCAATGGAGGCTTTCTTATGAGAAAGAATCAACTTTGGACGACGTCGGCGGCTTTGCTGCTGATAGTCTCTCTTTTCGTTATGGGGTGCAAGACCGATGAGGCGCCGGCGGCGCCGGAAACCCTGGAAAGCGTGCAAGCGGCTTTTGAGTACGAGATCACCGATGCGGAATCATACCTGGCGTCGCTGCCGATGGGTGTTGCCACTGATTTTGGTGAGGGTTTTCACTTTATTACGTCGGCTGAACAGCTTGCGTTCCAGGACGCCATAGATGCCGCTAAAACGGCGCTGATCATTGCGGATACTATTACAGCGGTCAATAACGCCAGAACCGATTTGGCAACCGCAAGAGGCACGCTACTGACCGCTTATAATGATAATGTCGGTACTTTAACGGGCGACGCTGCCACCGCTGCGGCAGCACGGGCGGCTTTGCTGGTTGAGATCCAAAAGCAACAGTTATTTATCGCTACCCTGGAGGAGAGTAGCGCTGACCCAGCGGATGTTGAGGCGGGGATTAAATATGTTACGACGGCCCAGTTAAGTACTTTTAACACCGCCATAAGCAACGCTATTGTGATTTGGACTACCTCCAGCCAGGCCGCAATTGTTTACGATGGCGCGAAAACTGTCTTATTACTCGCCAGGAGTACCATAGATGGAGAGATTAAGATCGGTACCAACACCTCGAGTATCCCAACACCCAACGGTACCTATACGGTAGATGCCCGCGGCGATACACCGACCGATGATTTTCATATCAGCCTGTCGGCTGACAACAATACGATCGAGGTGCAATTTAGCGGCGCTGTACAGAGCTACACCAGCACCGCGCCCAATTTTACCGATGTGAGGAACCTGTTGCTAAATCTCAAAGCGAATGACACCTTCGACATGAATGCCAACCATCTGACCACCGTCACCCTCAAAACGGTGCCGGCCTCACCAGCTGCCACGATAACCGGCCTGTTGGACGCAGCCGACATCGGTGTTACCCTGGACTACGCGACACCCGCCCTTGGCGGCGTGACTGTGGAGGCTGGAAAGACGCTGACCATTGATGCCGCCCGGGTTCCCGGACTTACCGGTACCCTTACCATTGAGGCCGGCGCTACCGTTACCGCTGGTTCCCTCTCCGGGGGTGGTGGCGAAATTGACGGGCCCGGTACCCTGACCGTCAATGTTGGGACCGCTAGTGCCTTTAATAGCACCTTATTGGCTCTTAGTAGTGGTACTATAGTTAATGGGCCGGTAGTGATCGACCTGAAAGGTAATGTCCCGATTATCACGGAGACTCATGCGTACCTCAGCCCCGGCGGCGGCGGTACCGGCACAATCACCATTCAGGATACGAAAGACACCAAGTCAGTAAACAGCGCCGGTCTCTTTGTGGAACACGACAATGTTGTGCTTCAAGGCTTAAAGTTTGTAATCACCGATTATACGAAGTTGCCTTTTGCCGATTTTGATACGGAAAGGTATATGATCGTGTACAGTGGTGGTTCTAAAACAAAGGTGAGTGGGCTGGATATTAGCTTTACACAAAACCTGACCTCTGTTTTGGCCGATAGTCTTGTGGAAATAGACGGTATCTACGTGAATGGAGCTACTGGCGAAGAATTTGTCATATCGAACAACACGGTCGTCCTAAACCCCACCGGATTACACGATACTCAGTTCACGAATGGTATTATTACCGGGAATGCAGACGAAACCACGGGCACCGGCAATGCAGTGACCGCGACCCTGGGTTATGACTACGCATCACTCACCAATACTACGACAATTCCCAAGCTCGGCTCGTTCACCAAGGTAGAGGCCGGCCAGTTCTGGAAACAGGGCCAGTACCGGTTGGCGTATACTTCTTCCATAATTAGTGGGGCTATCTCCGATTTTGGTACAGGTGCCGCACATGCGCTCAGCGACACCATTGCTGCGTTGCAGGATGGCACCGAATTTGACACCTTTATCAGCGGCCTTACTGCGGATCTTATCATTACCGAAGATTACGGTTTTGTGGAGAAGTGGGGCTACACCAGCGGTAATATCACCAGCGATAGTTCGTATTGGTTCAAAGATGGTACCACTGGTTGGACCCCCATTTCCGACGGTGCCGACGCCACTCCATAACGTGCCCCCGCTAAGCAATCCGGCTTTGCCGGATTGCACTGCACCAGAGGACCGGTAGGTCCTTAAGGGGGGCAAAGCAGGGCGGCAGGATTACCTCTGGTAATCCGATTACCGTAGAATCCGTCCGCCTCGTTTACAACGAATCTTGAATGGGCCGCCTCCTAACCGGGGCGGCCATTTTTGGGGCCGTCATAGTGACGCCCTACCTTGAAAACGGCGCACCTGACCCCCGGAGGATATAAGGAGCGCACCGAAAAAAACGGCGAAGGGGGGTGGTACATGAAGCCGTGCGGCCCGCAGGGACGTATGGCTTCATGTACCAGGACCCCCCGCCCTATTCCCCGTGCGCTCCTGGGACCCATGCAGGGGTCAGGTGCGATTTCCAGAGAATTGTCGCAGGAGCGGTGGGACTGAGCAGGTAAGGGGGATTTAGGAACAAACCGTAGACGTGTGTTAGGCGATGTTTGAACCGCTTTACATAATTTTATTTTCTATGCGATTACTCTTTCTAATGTGTGTATGTTTTTTAATTGCTTTTCCAGCAATTCTTTTTCAACCCTTATTTCATATTCATTTTGAATACCAACCCAAAATTCAACACTATTACCAAAATACTTTGATAATCTCAAGGCGGTATCTATGGTTATTTTTCTTTTACCCTTTAGTATTTCAGATATTCTTGTTGCAGAAATATTAATTTCTTTAGACAACCTATAGGCAGTGATTCCAAGAGGTTTAAGAAAATCTTCTTCTAATATTTCCCCAGGTAATATTGGTTTTATCTTATTCATGCTTATACTCCTATAAAAACCGGCACTTGTACCGACGTCAATCGGAAGTGTTGCGCAGCAACACACTACTCCTTAATGATAGTCAACAATTTCTACTTCAAAGGCATTGCTGTTCTCAAATTTGAAACAAATACGCCATTGGTCATTAATCCTTATAGAATATTGTCCTTTCCTATCTCCTTCCAATTCCTCAAAATTATTTCCCGGGGGAATTTTTAAATCCCCAAGATTTATTGAGTTATGTATTATTGATAATTTCCTTAATGCAGTTCTTTGTATGTTTTGAGGTAATTTCCTGGAAAACTGCCTATTCCATACCTTTTCAGCCTCTGCATCTTTAAAAGAACTTATCATATACTCTATAATAACATATGTCGTTATTATTGTCAAGTGTTATTATTCACCTTAAAATGTACCTGTAGTATTGCCCCATTTTGAAAACGGCGCTCCCGGCACCCAACGTAAAGGTGCCTGGTACCATATGCGTACACCTAAGAAGAATTTAACCACGAACCACGCGAACCCCACAAACAAAAAGACAAGATTTGGTAGTCCTGGTTCGTGTTTTTCGTGTGGTTAGTGGTTCATTTTCTTGCATTTCCTTTTTGAATCCCGAAAATCAATCGATATATTTATATCGATAAAAATTATTTTATCAAGCGGTAAGGTACATTTTAGGGGGGCAGCGCTAAAAAAGCTAAAGTTTTAGGCGGAATTTGCCGAAAATGGTGATGTGGTGATTTTGTCAAGGAGGATAAAGATGACCCCGCAGCCTTATTTTGTCATGTTCGCGCCGGTTCTTTTATCTCTCTCTATACCTTTATCGACCTTTCTGTTTTGTTCCATTATCCCTTTTTATATGTTCTCCCTTGACAACCACCCCGGTGATTACTATGATTTAAGTCAAGATCATTTGAGGGGAAGGGAATTTGATCAGAACATGGAATCAGGCTTTAAGTTCTCGTAAGGGAACTAAGAATACCCATCAAGGAGTTTCTGATGAAAAAGAGTTCTGTCCTATGGCTGCTTCCCCTGGCCGCAGCGTTGTTTATTGGCTTTCCTTCCACCCTTTTTGCCGGCGGGGAAAAGGATAAAAAGAAATCTGACGCCGAAGTCATGACGGTTCCCGGCAATATCGGGGGTGATACCGCTGCGTCGTCTGCCATTCCGGGCGGGACCTTCGCGCCCATACCGGATACGACGGTTGTTACCGGCGCTGCCGCCCCGATTCCCATCGCCGGTGAGCTTGTTCCGCCCAAACCGGATAACGCGGTTGTCAGCGATCCCATTCTATCTACTGCTGTTTCTGAGCCGCCTGCCACCCCCGGCGCTCCCCCCCAGGTTCCCGGTCCCAAGAACACCTGGGATCCGGCGTATCTGCCTAAAGAAATACCGATATGGATAACTGAGCCGGAATATGAAGGGGTGGAGTACCTGTTTGTCGGCGTAGGAAGCGCCCATGGCGCAACGGATCGATTGTCCCTTCAGTTGGCCGAAGCCCGTGCCCGTCAGGACATTGCACTCCAGTTAAGTTCCAATGTTAAAGCCATGATCACCGATTTTGCGGAAAATCAGGGCAGCGGCGATGCCGAGTTTGATTTATTGCAGGCTTCCAGAACCCAAATGGTAGGGAAGCAGTTGATCGAGATGGAATTAAAAGACGTCAAGGTGGAAAAGCGGGCAAGGGCCTCCGATGGTACCTGGTGGGTTAAGGTTCTGTATGAGGACCCGGTCAAAAAAGCTGCCTATGTCAGGGCCAACGCTGCCAGAATTGCCGCTGAACGGGCCGCTGCCGCCCAGGCCGCTGCTGCTGCCGGTGCGTCGGCGCCGGTATTCCTCCCGCCAATTGAAATTGAACCCCCTGTGCCCGGCACCGATTATACGGAAAGAGCCAAGGAAGCGCTTAAGGTGATGGATCAGCAGCTTGAGAAGGTCAATGCCCAGCGGTCGGAGAAAGTCAAGGTTCAGCTCCCGGAGGAAGCCAGGCAGCCCTCAGAGGAAGCCAAGGCCCAGTCGCCGGAGGAAGTCACGGCTCAGGCGCCTGATGATGCCAAGGATCAGCTGTCGGAGAAATCCAGGCTGAAGACCACCGCGGTTGTGTTAAGCGAATAGGCAGGATGCCGTTTTACCCGGGCTATCCCCTGCGGGGGGTAGTTCGGGTATTAATACGGTCATCAGGGACCTCGCCTATGCAATCAGAAGTTTGGGGGTTAAAAATGCAAAAATTTTTAATGGCGGCCGGTTTGGTAATGCTGTTATTATGTACAGCCTGTACGACAAGCAGAGCCAAGGGGGACGCTATTTCGCTGTTGGAGCGCGGTATTGCCTTTGCCGGCAAGGAAGATTATGATACGGCAATAGCGGATTTTACCGGCGCCCTTAAGCTTGACCGAAAATCTTCTGCCGCTTATAATCAGCGTGGTATTGCATATGCCCATAAGGGCGATTATGCCAAAGCCATAAAGGATTATTCCAGGGTAATTAGACATGATCGTCGTTCTACCGCTGCCTATACCAGCCGGGGGAACGCGTATTTCAACAACGGTAATTATGCCAAAGCCATAAAGGATTATTCCAAGGTAATCAAGATCTATCCCAATTCTCCCGCCGCCTATTACAATCGTGATAACGCCGCCGCCTATTACAATCGCGGCATTGCGTATTTCGGTAAGGGTGATTATGATTCGGCCATAGCGGATTATACCAAAGTAATTAGTATCAGTCCCAATTATGCCGCCGCCTATTACAATCGTGGTCATGCATATTACGCCAAGGGTGATTATGATTCGGCCATAGCGGATAATACCCAGGTGATCAAAATTTACCCTGATTCTGTCGCTGCCTATACCAGCCGGGGCAGCGCATATTTCAATATTGGTGAGTACGACAGGGCCGTAAAAGACCTTGCCAAGGCAGTCAGCATTGATCCCGCTTATGCCATCGCAAAGCAGAACCTTGAAATTGCACAGAAGGCACGGGGATATTAGGCAGGAGCGCCCGTAGAGGTGAAAACATGCACAAGATAGTACTGGCGGTAACGCTGCTCGCGTTGTTGTTTACGGCCCATGCGGCAGCCCAGACCAATGGGGATGCCCAGGCCCTGCTGAACAGCGGTAATGCGTATTACGAAAATGGCGAGTATGATCAGGCGATAGCCCATTATACCTGGGCGGCCGAGATTGATCCCAATGATGCCGCCGTCTATAACAATCGGGGGAATGCGTATTCCGGCAAAGGGGATTACAGTTCGGCGATAGTGGATTATAGCCGGGCAATCAGCATTTATCCCGCCCATGTCCGCGCCTATAACAACCGGGGGAACGCGTATTTCAACAAGGCCGAGTACGACCGGGCGATAGATGATTATACCCAGGCGCTCCGGTTTGAGCCTGACAATTACAATATCTCTTTCTTCCGCGGCATTGCCTATCATGCCAAGGGTGATTATGACAAAGCCATAGCGGATTACGATCGGACAATCAGCCTTGATCCCGAGTATAAGGCCGCCGTTAATCTTCGGGGTGACGCGTATTATGCCAAGGGCGATTATGACAAAGCCATAGAAGATTACACCAGGGCGGTCGGGTTTGATCCCGGGCGTACCTGGGTCTATACCATTCGTGGTGACGCGTATTATGCCAAGGGTGATTATGATGCGGCCATAGCGGACTACACCCAGGCTGTCAGACTTGATCCCAGTCTTGCCTCCGCCTATTACAGCCGTGGGAATACCTATTTTGGCAAGGGCGATTATGATTCGGCCATAGCGGACTATAGCCGGGCAATCAGCATGTATCCCGCCCACTTCCGCGCCTATAATAACCGCGGCAGTGCCTATAATAACAAGGGCGAAATAGACCGGGCCATAGCGGACTGCTCCCAGGCAATCAGCCTGAACCCCGATTATGCCGCCGCCTATAATACTCGCGGTAATGCGTATAACAACAAGGGTGATTATGACAAGGCCATAACGGACCTTACCCATGCAATCCGTCTGAATCCTAATTTCCCCCCTGCCCATAACAACCGTGGCAATGCGTATAACAACAAGGGTGAAATAGACAATGCCATAATGGACTACACCCAGGCTATCAGTCTTAATCCCAATTATGCCCTTGCCTATGGTAACCGCGGGGTCGCCTTTAACGACAAGGGTGACTATGATTCGGCCATAGCGGACTGCACCCAGGCAATTAAGCTTGATCCCCGGGACGCTACTGCCCGTTACAATCGCGGGCTTGCGTATCATAAAAAGGGCGATGCCGACCGGGCCATAGCGGACTACACCCAGGCAATCAACATTGCTCCCAATTATGCCAAGGCCTATGGCAACCGCGGCGCTGCCTATTTCGACAAGGGCGATTATGACAAGGCCATAGCGGACTATACCCAGGCTATCAGAATTAATCCCAATGACGCCCTGGCCTACAGTAACCGCGGCGCTGCGTATTTTGAAAAGGGCGATATAGATCGGGCCATAGCGGACTATACCCAGGCGGCTAAACTCGATCCCAATCATGCCCTTGCCTATAGTAATCTTGGCGCGGCGTATAACAACAAGGGTGACTATGACCTGGCGATTGCGGACCTTACCCAGTCAATCCGCATTAATCCCAATAATGCCACCGCCTATACCAACCGCGGCAATGCGTATAATAACAAGGGCGATTATGACAAGGCCATAGCGGACTACACCCAGACAATCAGAATTGATCCCGATAATAATGTTGCCTATTACAACCGTGGCTATACCTATGACGACAAGGGCGATTTAGACAAGGCTATAGCGGACTACACCCAGACAATCAGAATTGATCCCAATGACAGCTCCGCTTATTACAACCGCGGGCGCGCATATCAGAATCAGGGTAATATAGACCGGGCCATAGCGGACTATGCCCAGGCAATCAGCATGGACCCCAATCTTGTTCCGGCCTATAACAACCGTGGTATTGCGTATAAAGACTCGGGGGATATAGACAAGGCCATAGCGGACTATAATCGGGCAATCAGCATCGATCCCAATTATGCCAACGCCTATAACAATCGTGCTAATGCCTATAGAGACTCAGGGGATATAGACCGGGCCATACGGGACTATACCCGGGCAATCAGTATCGATCCCAATTATGTCAATGCCTATAACGGCCGCGGTAACGCCTATTACATGAAGAGAGATTACCGGCAGGCAATTATTGACTATACACAGGCCCTGAAACTGGATCCGAATAACACGGACACCAAAAAATGGCTTGATGAAGCCCGGAGACAGCAGGGGTAATACCTTTGTTAACCGACGCCCACTGTCATCCCCTGGATCTGCTTGAACATTTTCCCGGCGCTGAGGATGAACGCAGGAATTTGGGCGTCATGTGCGCCGCAAGTTCCACTACCAAAGAACAGTTTTTCTGCCACGAAGAATCGGCCCAAAGGGCGAAAGCGGAAAATGCTCCCTTGGTAATTCCCTGTTTTGCCATTCATCCGCAAATGCCCGCATCGGACAGATGGCATGCGGTGTGCGGAACGGGGTGTTCGGATACGCTGGAATCTTTGGCGAAAGAAGGGCGGATCGGTGCGGTTGGTGAAACGGGGTTTGATCTCTATAACGATGAGTTCAGGGCCACAGAAAAACTACAGGATGAAATTTTTGCCGGCCATCTGGAAACGGCGTTGAAATATGATTTGCCCATGGTGCTCCATGTGCGCCGGGCCATGCACAAAATTTTTGCCCATACCGTTTTGCTGAAAAAACTTCCCGCAGTGATCTTCCATTCCTGGCCGGGGACGATGGGGGAGGGTGAGGCCCTGCTGCGCCGGGGGGTGAACGCCTATTTTTCCTTTGGCGCGGTGATCACCCTTAATTACAAAGAAACGGCCGGGCCTAACCGGTCCGCACAATGCTGCGCCGGTTTTCCCGCAGAACGGCTGTTGATCGAAACCGATGCCCCGTACCAGCCTTTGCGCGGAATGACCTTTTCCCGCTGGGCAGACCTGCCGGTTATTTTGAAGGCCGCAGCATCACTGCGAAAAGAGGCGGGCAGCCCCGGGGCTGATGAAGGGGAACTGGAAGAAATAATCGAAGGGAATTTCAGGAAGGCTTTTGGGGTACAGGGGTAATATAGTCCATTGTCAAAGCGCAGCTTCCCGGAGTTTTTCCTGCCTGTCCTTCAGTTCCTGCATGGGCAGGGCTTTGAGGTAGTTCTGTAAAATTTTGTATTCCTCGGGGGGGAAGGAGATGAACTCCAGTGAAACGATGCGGCCCCCGCGGACAATGCGGCAGACCGGGGAAAGGATGTTCTCCCCGGCGCGGAGGCTGCAGCCGCTCAGCACCATGCTCTCCGTGATGTCCTTCGTCATGGAGGCATAAACCGGGAGGAACGAAAGGCCGGAACTGGAAATGGATTTAACTTCACCGGGTATGATCACATTATCCAGGGGGCTCGAGACGAGAAAGCCGATGTGGTCCCCGTTTAAGTTGAAAAAACGGCGGGCCCTGCGTTTTTCTTCCGTAGGAATATACCGGGTCAGGATGTGCTGGAGCCGGTCCATTTCTTTGGCGTCAAGGGACTCGTTAACGATGCCGCTTACCCCGATATAAAAGGCCTGGGTGCAGGATTCCAGGGGGATGTTTCCGTTGTGCAGAACGACGATGGGGCAGCTTTCCCTGGACCGTTCGCTGCGGACAAACTGGACCAGGGTCTTCCAGTGCCGGGGGAAGTCGCCGGCGCTGATGATGATCGCGGCGGGGTCCGCCTCGTCCACATTGTCCATGGCCTTGAGTACATGATGGTAACGGACCATCTCGAAACCCAGGGGCTTCAGATGCAGTGAGATGAGATCGCTGGTATCATCCGAGCCAAGAACCAGGAGTAGCTTCATTCAGTTCCCAAATTCACTACCACATAATCCACAATGGTCCACACATCATCCTTCCGCTGTAAAGTATAGGTATAGCGCTTCCGCTCAGTATAGTTCCCCGTTTTGAATTTTTCCAGTACGATCACGGTACCCTCAAAGGCGTTGTACGCCGTACGTTCCACGGTGAATTCCGAGGGGATGGCGGAGATGTCACCGTCAAGCATTGCGCCCTGCAGCTCCGTGCGGTACCGCTCGATCATCCGCTGCCGGCCCTCCTCGCTTTCGGCCAGCCACTGCCGTTTTCTGACCGGATCACGGGCGATGATGGCCTCAAGGTCCAGGTAGAGGAAGAATTTTTCCCACTGGCTTTTCTGCCGGGAGCTGAGGAGGTATTCCACCACCGCGTCCGGGGCGAGTTTTTCACGGGTAAGGACCATGTTGGTTTCCACATCCGTGGGCTGAATTTTGCCGCCGGGCCCCGGGATGACGGGACTGCGGAGGTTAAGGCTCAGCCGGTTCGATTCCAGGGTCCCGCCAGCGGCGGGGCCAGCACCGCCGGCGGCGATACCAGGAAGCCCGGCAGCCCCGGCGGCCGCAACCAGTTCCTGCGCATACGGTTCAGGGGAACCGGTTCCCCCGCCGCGTAAAAGTTCAGGGTACATTTTTGCCTGGACGATAAAGGAACCGGGATCTTTAAATTCAGCATAGTCCCGTAGATCCTCCACAAAGGAGAAGGATTCCCCGCTTTCCACGGCAATTTCCCGGAAGAATATCTGTTTACTTGTGGTACGCTTCTGTACCAGCTGTCCGGCGCTCTCCACCGGCCGGTTGCTTATGGTCCTGATGTCAAAATCGATGGAAAAGGCCCGGTCATCCGCCATGCGGAAGCGGTAGGTTGCGGGACTGTTGTTGGCGATGGTCACCTGCACGTAGATGGGCTCTCCGCCGGCCCCCGGTACATGGTAGACCCGCTTGTCGAAATACCGAATGCTGAATGAGACCCCGGTATCCACGGCTCCCGGAGGGAACTTCGTTGGGTCATCTATGGCATGCAAAGACCCGGTCAAAGTGAAAAGTATGAGCACCATGAGCGCCAATATCGATCTGTGTTTCACGGCGAAACTCCATTTAAAAAATTCTGTACCTATAGTATACTAATCGGCGAATTGGTATGAATAAATTATCCTTTCCCTCATTCCTCAGCGGTCTTGCCTCTTCCGGGGCGGTCTCGGCCTGTTTTGGCGCCTTTGGGGAAGGAAAATTCCCCCTGGAGCTTGAGGGCCCCGAGGGCTCCTTCGGGGCAATCCTCATCGGCGGCCTCTGCCAATTTCAGGATGCGGTGCATCACGGGACCTTTGCGGCGGTGGTCCCCACCGAATCCGAGGCCGCGGAAATGGAAACGGACCTTAAAACCGCCGGCGCGGAGGCTATCCAGTTTCCCTGGTGGGGCGCCATGCCCTACCGCGAAATGGCCCCGGTCTCCGCCGTCTTTGGGGAGCGCACCCGCATATTATGCGCCCTGGCCGCCGGCAAAAGCAAACCCACCGGGGAAAGCCCTGGGGTCATCATCGTGCCCGAGCGGGCGCTCCTGACCCCCCTGCCGCCCCCGGACTACATCAAAAGCCTCCTCATCCCCCTCAAGCCGGGGGGGCGCATCGATACGGTGGCCCTGGCGGAAACCCTTACGGGCTACGGCTATACCCGGGTGCCCCGTGTGCAGGTCCACGGCGAATTCGCCCTCCGGGGGGAGGTGCTGGACATCCTCATGGGGGGCGACGAATACGCCTATCGCCTGCTCTTTGATTTTGACCGGGTTGAATCGATCAAACGCTTTGACCCGCTGGACCAGAGCGGGCAGGAAAAGGTTGATGAACTTTTGATCCGCCCCTTACGGGAAGTGGTCTGGACCGATGATCGCATCGAAAAATTGGGCGAAAATCTTGCCAATTTTGATGAATTTGAAGAAGGCGGCAGGGCGATCCTGGAAGAGCTCATGGAAAAACGCGGCGTCTCCGGGGAGGAAATGCTCTACCCCCTGGCCTTTGACGGTACTTATTCGTTGATTGATTATCTGGGTCCCGGCGGCACGGTGTTTTTCCTGGACTGGGAGCGGCTGGTGAACGCCCAGGAGGCCCTGGACCGGGAATACGAGAACCTCTTCCGCCGCACCCGCCGGGAACGGGAAGTCCCCGCCCCCAAACGGATACTCCTCAATTTCAACAGCCTTGCCCGGCTGGTAAAGCGGCGGGTCTCCTTTATGACCATCAAGGGTACAGGCGCCAGGGGTATGGATGGCGGTGAGGAGGGCGCCCACCATCTGGAAATCCCCTGCGATCCCCCCCGGAGCTTTTTCGGCAATATCACCTACTTAAAAGAAGAATTCGCCGCCTTAGCCAGGGAGGGCTGGAAGCTCACCGTGGCCGCCGAGTCGGATGTGCAGGCGGACCGGATCAGGGAACTGCTCCGGGACGTGGAGGGAGCCTCGGAAAAGGCGCCAGGCACCATTTTGCGGGTGGTGGCGGCGCCACTCTCGGCGGGGTTCGCCCTGCCGGATATCCGGTTCATGCTGGTCCAGGAGAACGAGATCTTCGGCCGCCGCAAGCGGACGCCCCGGTCCCTCAAAACCGTGCGGAGCGCCGCCATCGACACCTTTGTGGAACTCAACCCCGGGGACTATGTGGTGCATGTGAACTACGGGATCGGCCTGTTCAAGGGCATTGAGCGGATAAAGGCCCTGGGGCACGAGCGGGATTATATCAAGCTGGAATACGCGGATGAGGAAACCGTGTTTGTTCCCATCGAGCAGGTCAACCTGGTTCAGCGTTACATCGGCAACGAGGGGTCCGCTCCCCGGATGGACAAGCTGGGGTCCAAGAGCTGGGAGAACCGCAAGGGCCGGGTGAAAAAATCCGTCGAGGATATCGCGGAAAAGCTGATCGAGCTTTATTCCAAGCGCAAGGCCGCCCAGGGTTTCCCCTTTCCCCCGGACACGGAATGGCAGACCATGTTCGAGGCCAGTTTTCCCTTTGACGAAACCGAGGATCAGCTCCGCTGTGTGGAGGAAATCAAGGCGGACATGGAAAGCCCCCATCCCATGGATCGGCTTATCTGCGGGGACGTGGGCTACGGCAAAACCGAAGTTGCGGTGCGGGCCTGTTTTAAGGCGGTGATGGGGGGCAAGCAGGTGGCCTTCCTGGCCCCCACTACGATCCTTGCGGAACAGCACTTTGAGAATTTTCAGGAACGGTTTTCCCGCTTCCCCGTGCGGATCCTTATGCTTTCCCGTTTTGTGGAACGCGGTAAGGTTAAAAAAGTTTTGGAGGATCTTAGAAACGGGGCCGTTGATATCCTCGTGGGAACCCACCGGATCATTCAGAAGGACGTGAGCTTTAAGAACCTGGGCCTTATGGTCATTGATGAGGAACAGCGTTTCGGCGTTAAAGACAAGGAGCGGCTCAAGGAGCTCAAGACCAATGTGGACTGCCTTACCCTGAGCGCAACCCCCATCCCCCGGACCCTCCACATGAGCCTCCTCAAAATCCGGGACATGAGTCTTTTGGCCACCCCGCCGCAGAATCGGCACCCCATCGAGACCATCATCGGGGAATTTAACGAAGAGCATTTGGCCGCCGCCATCCGGCAGGAGGTGGAGCGGGGGGGGCAGATCTTTTTTCTCCACAACCGGGTGGAAAGCCTCAACGAAACCCGGATCAAAATTGAGCGCCTGGTGCCGGAGATGCTGGTGGAAACCGCCCACGGCCAAATGGACGCCCAGGACCTTGAGGACGTGATGCACCGTTTTATCCATGGGGGCTTTCACGTCCTCGTGTCCACCACGATCATCGAGAACGGCATCGACATCCCCAACGTGAACACCATCATCATCGACCGGGCGGACATGTACGGGGTTTCCCAGCTCTACCAGCTCCGGGGCCGGGTGGGGCGCTCCGATAGGGTGGCCTACGCCTATCTTTTTTACCCAAAGGACAAGGCCCTGACCGAGCTTGCCATGAAGCGGCTCCAGGTGATTTCGGACTTTACCGAGCTGGGATCGGGCTTTAAAATCGCCATGAAGGACATGGAGATCCGGGGCGCAGGCAATTTGCTGGGCCGGGAGCAGTCCGGGGACATCTATTCCGTGGGCTTCGACCTGTATCTGCGCCTGCTGGACGAGGCCATCAAGCGGCTTGAGGATTCCGATTATGAGGGCGAAAACGAAACCCTGCTGGAACTGGAATATTCGGGCTTTATCCCCGATTCTTATATTGACGGCGCCCAGGAAAAAATGGAAGTCTATAAGAAGATCGCCTCCATCCGGGAGAAGGATGAACTGGAACGGGTACTGGGTGAACTGCTTGACCGTTTCGGCCCCCTGCCCGACGAGGCCGCCTCCCTCCTGTCCCTGGCGGAGATCCGGATCATCTGCCGGGAGATTTCGGTCGCCTCCCTGCGGGAGCGGGGCGGCATGGTCCGGGTGGAATTCGGCAAGGTGTCCCGGGTCAAGGTGGAGCGCCTGGTGCGGCTCATGAAGGAGTCCAGCGGCAAGGTAAAGCTGGACCCCAGGGCGCCGAACATCCTGCTGCTGCAAACCGGAAATATCGGCCTAAAAGAAAAGAGCGAATTTATCAGGGAGAAACTTGCCGTATTGGCGGGATAGGGTACTTTCAACATGGTTTTTAAGGAGTGTGCGTTGAGTATAAAAGCGGTGGTGTTTGATTTTGGGAATGTGATTTGTTTTCCTCCGGCCCCCTCGTATCGGGAAAAAATGGCCGCCCTGACGGGGCTGCCCCTGCACACCCTGGACGATCTTGACCGGCAGTACCGGGGGGATCTGTTTGACCGGGGAACCCTTGACGCAAAGGGTTATTACCAATTCATCCTTGAAAAGGCGGGTGTTTTTCCGGGTGATGCAGTCTTACAGGAACTTGCCCAAAGGGATGTGGACGGCTGGAAAAATATGAACGGTGCTACGGAAGCGCTGATGCGGGAAATTCAAAAAGAGGGCTTTAAGCTGGGTATCCTCTCCAATATGCCCCGGGACTTTCTGGCCTGGGGAAAGGACCACATTGAAGCCTTCCGGAAAGCGGATGTGGGGATTTTTTCCTGCGAGCTTGGCTCCGTCAAGCCGGAGACTCCCATTTATGAGGCCCTCCTTGCCGCCCTGGGCTGCAGGGCTGAGGAAGTTGTTTTTTTTGACGATGTGCAGGATAATATTGATAAGGCGGCGGCCCTTGGGATCCATGGATTTATATGGAAGGACCCGGAAACCGCCCGGCAGGATTTCAGGAGCGTCGCGTATGGCATTGCTTAGGACTATTGTTGTTTTTGCCGTCGTGGTTATTGCCATGGTGCTGCTGGTACCCATGGGAATTATCGCCGGAATTTTGAGTTTACTGGGTTTGAGAAAACTCATGTCCCTCTGCATCTACCGGATTGCCCAGGGCTGGTCGCGGCTGCTCATTAAACTGACCGGGTGCACCCTTACCGTCGCCGGCCGGGAAAACATCCCCAAAACCGGGGGAGTCTGCTTTGTCAGCAACCACGGGAGTATCCTTGACATTCTCCTCCACCTGGCCTATGTGGGGCGGCCCATCGGCTTTATCGCCAAAAGGGAGCTTGTCTTTGTTCCCATGCTTAACCTGTGGATCTTCCTTTTGGGGGGCCTCTTTATCGATCGCAAAAATGTCCGCAATGCGATCCGTACCATCAACAAGGGGGTTGAGTACATCAAAGCCGGGGGCGCCATGATCATCTTCCCCGAAGGCCACCGGAGCCGGAACCAGGGCCTGCTGCCCTTCCACCCCGGTTCCCTCAAGCTGGCCACCCAGGCCGGGGCGCCCATCATTCCCGCGGCCCTTTCGGGGAGCTATAACGTGTTTGAAAAAACCATGCGGGTCCGGCCGGGGCCGGTAGGGGTAACCTACGGCGCCCCCATCGCCACCGCCGACCTCCCCCCCACCGACCGCAAGCAGATCCTGGCGGATCGGATACAGGCCGTGATCGCCGATTCGCTATAGGGCCGTACCTTTAAAATCTTTTTCCAATAACAAAATATTCTGATTTATTCTTAAATATTCTTCTGCCGTTTGTGCTGTTACATCTTTTTCTTTATAATCTTTTATATTCCGTGTAAGCAGTACCGGTATTTCATTTTTTTTTGCGGAAAAATATTGGAGCCCGTCTTTAAAATCGCCAAATTTTGATTCCAGCGTACTATCTACCATTGCTTCATCTATTGGCAATACTTTTATTATACTCCGTAATTTCTTTAATAATCCCTTCGATTTTTCTATTCCATGTTTTTTCCTCAAAAAGTAGAAAACATTGGCCAGTACAACAGCGGTTGTATATAATTCCAGCTTTTTTGCGCTCCCTAAATCAAATATTTCCGCCGCACTTTCATAAAACATTTCCCTCCCGGCCAATACATCAAGTATAATATCCGAATCAATAAATATTTTTTTGTTCATATTTTTTTTCTTAATATGTAACGTGCCCGTTCATCTTCCCGGGCAAATTGCTCCAAATCGTCCTCGGATAAAACTCCGGTCAAACCCTCAACCAGGGGAGCATGTTTTTTGGGGTAAATAATTTCTGAAGAAAGATTTTTAAAATAACCCTCAACGATCCTTGAAAGACTCCGGTTATGCCGTTTGGCATACCTTTTTGCCGAATCAATGGCCATTTTATCCAGTTTCAGTGTTAATTTTGCCTCCATACATTGACCTCCGTACGTATTATTTTATAAAAACCGATACGTATTTGTCAATAAATTTTTTTCTAAAAAGCGAGAATTAGGGAAAACCCTTCGCGGCCTCTTCACCCATGGCTTATAAACAAAAACCTCGCCTTGCGGCGAGGCCTCTTTTGTTTGCCCGGAAGAAGACTCGAACTTCCATGCCGGTGAAGGCACTGGTACCTGAAACCAGCGTGTCTACCAATTCCACCATCCGGGCTTGTTTTGACACTATATACCAAGCCGGGGCAGAAGGTCAACCATTAGGAAACCGCCGTCTCCAGGGCCACCTCCATCATCCGGGTAAAACTGGTCTGCCGGTCCTCGGCGGAGGTGGCTTCACCGGTGATCATGCTGTCGGAGATGGTCAGGAGGCAGAGGGCTTCCCGGCGGTACTTGGCGGCCAGGGTGTAGAGTTCGGCGCATTCCATTTCCAGGGCGAGACAGCCGTATTTGGCCCAAAGTTTCCAGTCATCGGGATCTTCGGTGTAGAACATATCCCCGGAAACCACGGGGCCGACCGCGGGCTGCCAGCCCTTGGCGGCTGCCAGATCGTAGGCGATTTTGAGCAGGCTGAAACTGGCGGTGGGGGCGAAGCTCCGGCCCCCAAAGCGGATGCTGTTGGCCCCCGAATCGGTGCAGGCGGACAGGGCGATAACCAGATCCCGGAGCTTCACCTCTTCCTGGATGGAGCCCGCGGTACCGATGCGGATCGCCCGTTTGACCCCGTAATCCCGGAACAGCTCATTCACATAGATTGAAATCGAGGGGATTCCCATGCCGGTGCCCTGCACCGATACCGGTTTGCCCTTCCAGGTTCCGGTGTAGCCGAATATGTTCCGCACACTGGTGTACTGGCGCGCGTTCTCCAGAAAATTTTCCGCAATGAATTTGGCCCGCAGGGGGTCGCCGGGCAGTAAAATCGCCTCCGCAATCTCTCCGGTCTTTGCTGCAATGTGGGTGGACATGATATTACTCCTTATATTGTTTCCGGAGGGGAACCTCAGCCTTTGACTTCGGCGGCAGGCTCCCCGGCCTTTACCCCGCCCATGGTGAACCAGGCGATGAGCATACAGGCCCCGCCGAAGATGAATATCCCCGGATACCCGGACAGGTCGATGATTGCCCCGGTGATGGGGGGCGAAAGGATCGCCGCGCCCTGGCTAAAAGTATAGTACAAGCCGGTGTAAATTCCCATATTGCCGAAACTTGCCATCTGCCAGAGCATGGGGAAGGAATTGACCACCACCCCGATCCAGACCGCCCCGTAGAGGAACATCAGAATCAGGAAGAGGATGAGCGCCCCGGATGCGTCCAACCCGGCCCTGGGTCCCAAAAAGCCGCAGATGGGTATGAGCAGGAGGACCGCGGCAAGGCCGACCAGGCTGAGCCGGATAAACCGCCGCCGCCCCAGCCGGTGGGCCAGGTAGCCCGCGGGGACCGCCATGATCACACTGGAAACCCCGGCGATCCCCTGGGCCAGGGCGGCGTTTCCCTCGGAAACCCCCATGGCTTCCACCATGTAAAGCCCCAAAAAGGGCTTTGCCCCCTCGTAGGCGGTGAACCAGAAGAAGATGGAGATCAAAATCCGGGCCACGCTGTAATCTTTTTTGCCTTCACTGGTCTGTCCGCTGAAAACCTGCCGTATGGAGGCGATAACCGGGACCTTTTCCTCGGCTTCCGCAGTTTTTTCCGGCAGTTTTTCCCGAAAGAAGATCAGCAGCACCAGCACCGCCGCCACAATAAAGATGGAGGCGATATTGAAGGGGAGCCCCCCGGCGGAATTCCCGAAAATCGGGGGCAGTTCCATGAGCCGGGCCAGGATCAGGGTGCTCACGATAAGCCCGATGCCCCCCATCATGTTGATCACCCCGTTCGCTTCGGACCTAAAATCCCCGGGGATGGTGTCGGGCATCAGGGCCACCACGGGCCCCCGCACGGAAGTCTTGAAGATGTTAAAAAAGAAGATGATGGCGATGAGGGCCGTCAGGGACAGGGCCGCCATGGGCGGGATCATGCTGAATAACACCGCCGCGGCGGGCAGCATCACCACGATAAAGGGCATCCGCCGGCCCAGCCGGGTTCGGGTGCGGTCGGACCACACGGATATAACCGGGATAAGCAGCAGCTGGAGAATATTGTCCAGGGTCATGATCCCCCCGACCGCGGAATTTGACGAAAGGTAGCGCCGCAAAAAAATGGGGACGTAGGTATCGTAGAGGGGGTCCATCAGCCCCATGGTGAAAAAGCCGAAACCGATGAGAAAGGTCAGTCCCATATATTGACTGAAGCCTGTTTTTTTCATGTGTTTCTCCTCTGATAATCCCTCTATAAATGACATGTTGACAGAAACAAGTCAATAGTGTATATGACAGGCGATAACCATGGGTATGGGCTTGATATGCAAAGACGGATTAAAACTAATTTGGTAGTATAATGAAACACACAATCGTGATCGTGGACGGCATGGGCGGCGGTATCGGGGTGCAGCTTATCGGCAAACTAAAAGAAGTCATCGGGGAGGGGGATGAGATTATCGCCCTGGGTACCAATGCGGTTGCCACCGAGCGGATGGTCAAGGCCGGGGCCGGCCGGGGGGCCACCGGGGAAAACGCGATCCGGGTGTCGGTGGGCAGCGCGGATTTTATCCTGGGGCCCATCGGCATCGTTATCGGCAACAGTATGATGGGGGAGATTACCCCGGTGATGGCCGAAGCGATCCTTGCCGCCCCGGGCGAGCGCATCCTCCTTCCCATGCAGCAGGATCACTTTTTTATCGCCGGCCTGGAACAGCTCCCCCTGGCAAAGATGACCGACAGGGCTGTCGAGATTTTTAAGGAACGATTGAAGGCTCAGGCAGGAAGCGTAGTCTGAAACAATTCATCAAATTGAATGATCCGGGTACAGACTTTTTCTGCCAAATGGGGATTGTGGGTAACCACGAGGAGTCCGAGTCCGCGTTTTTCCACCGCCCCCAGCATCACTTCCCAGATCTGGGCCTGGGTTATCACATCAAGCATGGTACTCATTTCGTCGGCCAAAATGATTTTGGTACGCGGCCCCAGGGCGCGGGCAATGCAGAATCGCTGTATCTCACCCCCTGAAAGTTCCTGGGGATAGCGGTCAAGCCATTCATGTTCAATGCCCATGTCTTTAAGGAATTCTCCGCTCGGCTCCCAGGCTTCAGCCAGGGTACGGCCCATTTTCCAGCGGGGGTTCACCGCTTTTTCGGGATGTTGATATACAAGTTGTACGGGGCAATAGCCCTCGCGATAGCCCTTGCAGTAGCCGGCGGCGGGAAGGGGCTGTCCTTCAAAGAGGACATCCCCGGTATAGCCGCTGTTTTTCCCCGCAGTACGGGGCGCGATGTAGCCCGAGAGGATCTGCGCCAGGGTACTCTTGCCGCAGCCCGATGGTCCGATAAGGCCGACCCGTTCCCCCGCTTCAAGGCCCAGGCTTACATGATCGAGGATGAGCTTGTTCCTGTCATAACCAAAAGAAATGTTCTTCGCTTCAAACAGCATGGATGCAGCGTACCTCCCCGTTCCGCATTTCCCGCATGGGAATAGGATCTTCACTTTCACATGACGCGGTCCGCCGGGGACAGCGCGGCGCATAGGCGCAGCCGATGGGCGGATTTCCCGCATAGGGCTGGCTTCCCGGAACCGGGACAAAGCCATTTTGCGGTAATGCCTGCCAAAGCGCCTTTGAATAGGGGTGCCGCAGTGTATCCGCGCTCAATTTGAAATCCGATGCAGGGGCGATCTCCACGGTGGTTCCCGCGTAAAAAACAGCAATACTGTCGGCGTACTCAAAGGCAAGGTCCAGTTCGTGGGTGATCAGCAGAATCCCTGCGCCGGCTTCCGCAAGTTCCCGGAAATGTCCCATTGCCCGCCGGGCCATGTCCGCGCTCATGCCGGGGGTGGGCTCGTCGGCGATGATAAGCCGGGCTTCTCCCATGACCGCAGTGGCAAGCAGTATGCGCCGGGCCATGCCGCCGGAAAGTTGGAAGGGGAAAAGCCCTTCCGCATCTTCACCAAGTCCGTAACGCTGAAACAGGGAACGCTGTTTTTCTGTGCCGCCGTAAATTCCCGTTACCTGTTTTCCAACCCTCATCAATGGATCAAGATAGGTTATTGACTGGGGCACTAGGGCAAGTTCCTTTCCCCGCAGGCTTTTCTGCAATTCCGGCGTAAGCGCCTTGCCGTAATAGGTCATATTGCCGGTGACTGCGGCATTGGCGGGGAGTATGCCGAGGATCGCGTGGGCCAAAAGGCTTTTCCCCGAACCGGAAGCCCCGGCGACCGCAACAATTTCCCCTTCCTTCACCTGTACGCTCAAATTGTTAATGACCCGCAGGTTTTTCTGCTCAAGGCTTTGGGGATTGTACATGCGGAAGCTTACCGAAAGATCCTTCACATCAAGTATTGTTTCTGCCATGCCGGTTTCCTTATTCTATAATTGCGCATTTGAAGGATCGATGAGCAGCTTTACCTGCTCCCCCAGTTTGTCAAACAGCATTACTATTACTACCAGCGTCGCGCCGGGAAAAAAGACCAGCCACCACATGCCCGCGGCAATATGCTTAAGGGATTCCGAAAGGATGATGCCGATTGCCGGGGTGTCCACCGAAAGGCCGAAGCCCAGGAAGGTGATCCCCGCCTCGTGGAGTATGGCGTGGGGAAAGAGCAGTATCAGGCCGATGATAAACTGCGGAAACACATGGGGGATAATGTGCTGAACGGCGATTTGGGCCTTTGTTTTACCGAGTTTGCCGGCGGTTTTGACATATTGGGCTTCCTTCACCTGTAGTACTTCTGCGCGGATTACCCGGGTCAGGTTGGGCCAGTGGCTCAGGGCCACACCGATGATGATGCCCTGTAGTCCCTTGCCCATCATAAAGGATATAAGGATAAGCAGCACCATGTGGGGCACCCCCATGAAAAGGTCCACGAAGTACGCAATGATTTTGTCCGCAATGTCACCTGCGGTTGCCGCGATAAGGCCGAAGGCCAGTGCAATGCAGGCGCTGATCGCCGATGCCAGGGCGCCGATCAAAATACTGGTGGAGAGTCCCTTTATGGTCCGAAAGAACATATCCCGGCCCAGATAATCGGTGCCGAAAAGATGGGACAGTGAAGGCGGCAGCCGTTTTGCGGAATAATCCGGGCTGTAACACACGCTGTTCATGGTAAGTCCCGCCACGGCGATAAACGCAAGCAGGAGGAAGATGGCAAGGGCCAGGATAAGGGTTTTTGTCCGCCGGTTAAGATGAAGAACAGTATTACTATTACTCACCGTTTGTTCCCTTCCCGTATCCGGGGATCAAGCGCTCCGTAGAGGAGATTGGCAATGAGGTTCCCGGCAAAGACAAAGAGAACTGAAAAAAGGGCCACCCCAAGGAGCAGGGGAACATCCCCCCGGTTGCCCGCAAGGCTTGCGGCGCTCCCCAGCCCCGGATAGGAAAACACATTTTCCGCCAGGACGCTGCCGCCGAAGAGTTCGCTGAAAGACGCGAATTGCAGTGTTACTGCGGGGATGGCAATGTTCCGCAGCCCGTGGCGCTTAATGATGCTCCACCTGTTTTCTCCCCGGGCCCGGGCAAAAAGCACATAATCACTGTTGAGTACATCAATAAGTTTCTGCCGGGTATGCAGGGCAATGGAAGAAATGCCGGTGACGCTTAAGGTTAAAGCCGGGAGGGCCAGATGGTAGAGCCGGTCCCAAATGGTAACCTCGCTTGCCATCTTGCCGATAGGCACGGAAAGTCCCAGGGGGAACCATCCCAGATAAATTGAAAAAATCATGAGTAACAGTAATCCTATCCAGAACACCGGGGTGGAGGACAGGACAAAGCAGAAGGTCCGCATGATTTTGTCAAAAACGCCGTACTGATTTGCCCCACAGGCCACCCCCAGCACAAAGCCCAGGATGCCGGACAGTACCCATGCTGCGGCCATTAGCGCCAGTGATGCCGTGACCCGCTCGGCCAGTATTTTTGCCACAGGCTGCCGTAAGGCAAGGGAAGTCCCCATGTCCCCGCAGAGGGCATTTTTGAGCCAGATGACATACCGTTCCACCGGCGGCCTCTCAAGCCCCCAGTATTCCGCCGTCTGCGCCTTGTACTCCTCGGACACCCCCGACTCGGCGCCAACAAAGGCGGTAACCGGATCGATGGGGGAGGAGACCACCAGCACGAAGCTGAACAGGCTCACCCCGAAGAGTAAAAGTATCATGCGGATGAGGGATACGGCCCCCTGCCTTACCGCGTTGTTCATTTCCATTCGTTCAAATTCTGGATCACCGGAACCCCGTGCCCGTGGGGATGAATCCGCTGAACCCCAAGGCTGAGGCCGTCCCGCACAAAATAGGTATGATCGATATTGACCAGCCACAGGTAGGGGAGGTCCACGTTGGCCCCGGTCGTCCCGTCATACTGGGCCTTTTTCGCCAGCGCAATGGCCTCCGCTTCCGATGACGCGGCAAGCATCGCCTCAAGGTAGCCGTCAACAGTTTTACTGTTATACATGGGCGCATTGCTCAGGCTCACCATATCAGGATTACTGTAGGAAGAATGGAATGCGTTGAACACATCGAGGTAACTGTAGCTTCCCGTACCGATACAGGTCGGAACCCCCCGGGCGATCCGCTGGGCGCCGGTCCAGTCCATGGATTCGGCAATGATGTTGATCCCAAGCGGCCGGGCGTTCTCCGCCAGGGCCGCCGCGAGGTTGTACCGCTGGAGATCATCGGTGCGGCCGGTGATGCGGAATTCGCAGCGGACGCCGTTCTTTTCCCGGATGCCGTCCCCGTCACTGTCGATCCAGCCCGCGGCCTGGAGTATGCGCCGCGCTTCATCAACCTGACCGTCGGTTAAGCCCGGTTCTTCGCTTGCCCATGGCAGTCCCTCAAAGCGGACCCAGCTTGCGGTTCCCACACCGTTCAGCGCGTTATCGATGATGGTCTGCCGGCTGATGCCGATGTTCAGCGCCCGCCTTACCGCAATATCACTGGTAACATTACTGCCCACGATGATACCCGCAGCATTTTTTGTTTCCGGAATCGTGGGCAGATTAAAGCCCCGGTTGTCCGATGTTTTGATGTTTTCAAGGTGCATACCCTTTACCGCGTCTTTTGCGTATTCCGGGTTGACCATCACCACATCAAGCTGACCTGACTTTGCCGCGGCCAGCGCCGCCTGTTCATCAATGTTGAGGATCGTGATCTGCTTAAAGGGTGATTTTGTTCCGTAATAATAGGGGTTTGGTTCCACGATAAGCTGCTGGTTGATATCAAGCTGTTTCACCTTAAAAGGCCCTGTGCCGATGGGATTGCGGGCATAATTATCATTATAAGCATGTTTTGGCACAATCCCCAAAAGCGCAGTAGTTCTGATAAAGGGAGAAAATACCTTGTTCAATGTAAACCGTACTTTGCTGCCGTCTACGATCTCAATACTGCTGATCATGGTAAGGTCAGTCCCGGAACCGCTGCCCCGTGCTGTTTCGTAGGTAAAGACCACATCTTCGGGAATAAGGGTTGTCCCGTCGGCAAATTTGATGTCGTTCCTGATAGTAAAAGTATAAACCAGGCGATCATCACTAACCGTATACCCCGATGCAATATCAGGCTCGGTTTGAACCTGGGTATTTATTTTTAGTAAAGCGCTGTGAAAAAGATCGATCCCCGAGCTGCCGTAGCCCTTGCAGGGATCGTAGTTCCCGCCGGTGACGCCGCTCCCCACCGAGATAACCAGCGAATCCCGGTCCCGCGGGGCCTCCTTTTTCGGCGCGGCGAATGCGGACGGGATCGTACTGAACAACAAAATGCCCGTGATGCACAGGGGGTAAACAAATTTTTTCTTCATCATCATTTCTCCTTAACGTGAATTCAGAATAGGGACAAAAAAAGACGCAACCTATGGTTACGCCTTCAAGCGGTATAGCAGCCCTTCTTGAGCCGCCTGATTATGGGATTTTTTCAAAGCCATTGGTCACTTCATGTGACACAATGTTTATATCACGGATCGCCGGTACTTTGTCAATACTAAAAATACGATTTTTAAAAATTTTCTTTCCCCGCATTCTGTCTGTCGGTGTTGACCCTGTGCCCGCCTTTATGCTACCCTGTTTGTAAGCCGTATCCCATGAAGGGAATGAGCGGAAATGAATTCCGCACAGCATACATAAGAGGTACGGATGATGAGTAGTTCGAGTAGTACAATTGATGGAAAGTATCAGCGCCTGCTGGATGTAATTTCCGCCCAGGGAAGCGCGGCGGTCGCCTTCTCGGGCGGGGTGGACAGTTCCTTTCTTTGCCATGCCGCAGCGGCGGCTCTGGGGAAACGGGCCATTGCGGTTACCATCGTTTCCCCCATGCTCCCCAAAAGTGAAATTGAATGCGCTGCGGACATTGCAGGGCGGGTCGGTATCGAACACATTCTGGTGGAAGAAGATGGGATCGACGAGGAAGTGGCGGCCAATCCAAAAGAGCGGTGCTACTTCTGCAAGAAGATCGAATTCGGCAATATATTGAAGGCCGCCAAAGAGCGGGGGATCAACGCGGTCCTGGACGGCTCCAACATGGACGACCTGGGGGATTACCGGCCCGGTCTCAGGGCCCTTGAGGAACTCAAGATCATCAGCCCCTTAAGGGAAGCGGATCTGCACAAGGCGGAGGTGCGGGAACTTTCCAAACGTTTCAACCTGCCCACCTGGGACAAGCCCGCCTTTGCCTGCCTCGCTTCCCGCATTCCCTACGGTGAACGGATCGACCGGGAAAAACTTTCCCGCATTGAAAAGGCCGAAGACGCCCTGCGGTCCATCGGTTTCCGCCAGTTCCGGGTGCGTTCCCACGAAAACATCGCCCGCATCGAAGTGAGCCCCGATGAGCGGAAGCACTTCTTCGATGAAACAATGCTTGACAACATTTCCCGTACCTTGAAATCCTACGGCTTCCTCTATGTCGCCTTTGAACTTGAAGGTTACCTGATGGGTAACATGAACCGGGCTATCGCCGGAAAAACGTAAGCCCCCAGTATTACTGTTTTTTTAAGGAGTTTATTTTGAAAACCCTGCACTTTGAATGTTACGCCGGTATCTCAGGTGATATGTCCCTGGGCGCTTTTGTAGACCTCGGTGTCAATCCCGATGAACTGCGGCGGGAGCTTGAGAAGCTCAGGCTGGAAGGCTGGAAACTTGATTTTGTCCGGGACCAGCGGAACGGCATCACCGGTACCCACGCGGTGGTGGATCTGGGGGGAACCACGGATCACATCGCCCATGATGAGGAAGTACACTATCATCTCCATGAACACGAACACCCTCATGATCATAGTCACGGACATGAGCACCCGCATGATCACGAACACAGTCATGATCATCTCCACGAACATAATCACGAACACGGCGGCCATAATTCCTGGAAGGAGATCCGCGCCTTAATTGAAAAGTCGGGCATCAGCGTTACTGCGAAAAAACGGGCGCTGGATATTTTTTCCCGGATCGCCGCAGCGGAAGCCCAGGTCCACGGGGTGCCCCCGGACGAAGTCGCCTTCCACGAAGTGGGGGCCCTGGATTCGATCATCGATGTGGTGGGGGCTGCGATTTGCCTGGATCTTCTCAAACCGGATCGCATCACCTGCAGCGAAATTGAGCTTGGGGGTGGTACGGTGAAATGCGCCCACGGAATTCTTCCGGTACCGGCCCCGGCGACAACGATTCTGGTGAAGGGTCTCCCGGTCAGGACCGGGGGCTTCAACAAGGAAATGACCACCCCCACGGGCGCCGCGATCCTTGCTTCCTGTGTGGATGAATTTATCACCGGCCCGGCGTCTTTTACGGAACTGAAAACCGGCTACGGTATCGGTACCCGGAAGATGGAAAGGCCCAATGTGCTCCGTGTTTCCTGGCGGGAAGAAAATACTGCGGCCATAAGCGGTGCATCGGCGAACAGCGGCGTTAAGCCCTGGAAAACAGAAGAACTGATTCTGTTGGAAGCCAACATCGACGACATGACCGGTGAAGCTTTAGGTTTCTTCATGGAACGGCTCTTTGACGCCGGGGCGCTGGATGTTACATTCAGTCCCATTACGATGAAGAAGTCCCGGCCGGGGACATTGGTCTCTGTGTTGGGCAGCCCTGCCAAACTGGATGCCCTGCGGGAAGCCTTCTTCCGCAACTCCACCACCATCGGTTTCCGGGAGACCACGGTGAACCGGGTTTCCCTTAATCGGGAGGAGGGGAGCCTGAGCGGCAGTTTTGGAAGCGCACGGGAAAAAACCGTTTTCTACGGCGATAAAAAATTGCGATCGAAAATCGAATTTGAGGACCGGGCAAAACTGGCCCGTGAACGGGGTATTTCCCTTGATGAAGCGGAACGGATCATTGTACAGGAAAGCTGCCCCGGCGAGAGCCGGTTCTTGGGTGAAACCCGGTGAAAGATACGAAAAACAATGACGATCTCGGTTTTGCCGTAATCGACAGCCGCCGCAGTGATCGTACCGGTTACCCCGAAGTGGTTTACTGCGCGGGCAAAACGGTGGATCAGAGCGAAGCGATTATTATCCGTATGAGGGAGCAGGGTATTCCTGTTCTGGGGACACGGGCGCAGAGCGAGCTTGCGGAAAAAATTCGCGCCCGCTTCCCCGAGGCGGAATACGATGAGCTTGCCCGCACTATTACTGTGGGGAGCGTCTGCGAAGCGGAAGAACGGCAGGGCCTCGTGGCGGTGGTGGCTGCGGGTACTTCTGATTTACCGGTTGCCCGTGAAGCGATGCGGTCTGCGGAATTTTTCGGCAGTAAAGTAAACCTGATAAACGATGTGGGGGTTGCAGGCATTCACCGGCTCTTTGCTCGGCTCCCGGATATCAAACAGGCCCGTGTGGTGATCGCGGTTGCGGGAATGGAAGGGGCGCTGGCGGGGGTGATCGCCGGCCTCGTTTCCGTGCCGGTGATTGCGCTCCCCACCAGCGTGGGTTACGGCGCAAACTTTGGCGGCCTTTCCGCCTTGTTGGGAATGCTCACCTCCTGCGCCCCCGGCATATCGGTGGTGAACATCGACAACGGCTTCGGCGCGGGCTATCAGGCAAACCTGATAAACCGCGCTGCCTTTACTAATTAGACTTGTTCGACAACTCTATTGCCTTGATGTTCAGACGCTGATATACTAAATGTTAAGTTTAAGTCAATAGGGGAAAGAATATTTTGTCGTTTACCATCAAACAGGTGTCGGAAAAAACATCCCTCCCTCCCCATGTGCTGCGGTACTATGAAAATGAAGGACTCCTCCCCGGCGTTGCCCGGAGCCGTAACGGAATCCGCCGCTATTCGGAAAATGATCTTGAATGGCTCAGCCTGATCTGCTGCCTCAAGAATACCGGCATGTCCATCAAGCAGATAAAAAATTTTGTAGAACTCAGCATGGACGGGGACAGCACCCTGAAGGAGCGCTGCGAGCTTTTGAAGGAACACAAGAAAATCGTGGAAGAGCAGATTCAGGAAATGCAGAAACATCTCCTGAAGGTCACCAAAAAGATCGAACACTTTACCGGGGAATATAAAAAATACGCCGGGGAAAAATAGCAGCGGTTGCACCCTATTGGAGGTAGATATGAAAAGGGTCTTTGGTTTTTTGGGAGCGTTCCTGATGTTTTGCGCGGCGGCGATCTATGCCGATGATATTCCGGTGACGGTAGAATTCCAGGGCGTCGTACCCGGCGGAGGCAGGGTGTTTGTGGCCATATATTACAGCGCCGATTCATACCGGAACGGGAAAGGCCCCATTGACCAGTCGGCATGGATTGAGAGCACGGCGGAAACTGTCCGCATAGAAATGCTCATACCCGAAGGGGAGTGCGTCGTGTCCGGCCATCAGGACGCAAACGGAAACGGCGAGCTGGATTTCGGCGCCTTTGGTATGCCGCTGGAGCATATCGCCTTGTCCAATTACAATGGCAGGGGCATCCCCGGCAATTTTAAAAAACTTAAAGTTCCGGTAAACAGGGACACAGGAACCATCAGTGTACATCTCTATAAAGTAAGACTTTAACCGGGAAGCGTCTTTGGGAAAAAGCCCCTTGCAAGCCGTCCCTCCGCATAGTATCGTTAAACATGGACCTTTCCATTATCGGCTACGACCCCGTGGGGGCGTGGGCAAAAACCGCCGTAACCCTGGATGAACTGCTCTCCTATAAAAATCCTGCGGGACTTTCCTGGATCAACATTGACGGCCTTGAGTCCCCGGATGTGATCAACCGCCTGGCGGAAGTATTCGGGATTCATCCCCTGACGGTGGAGGACATCCTTGATACGGAGCAGCGCCCCAAGGCGGAGGAATTCGAACACTATCTTTTCATCACACTCAAGGCGGTGAACCCCGGTGCGGAACTCGAATTTGAACAGATAAGCCTGGTGGTTACCGATGACACGGTGATCACCTTTCAGGAAAAACCGGGTGATTATTTTGACGGTATCCGCAGGCGCATCCTCAACAACGCGGGCCGTATCCGCCGCATGGGCGCCGATTATCTTGCCTACGCAATTATGGACGCGGTGGTTGATGAATACTTTGTGATCCTCGATACATTCGGTTCGGGTATAGAAGAATTTGAGGAGCGGGCCATTGACGCAGGGGACCGTGATTTTATTCAGGACATACAAAAGGAAAAACAGAATCTGCTGCGGGTGCGCCGGGTGGTCTGGCCCTTGCGGGAAAGTATTTCTGTGCTGATGCGGATGGAGTCTTCCCGTATCAGTGACGGTCTTGAGCCTTTCCTCAAGGACCTCCACGACAATATTATCCAGGCTGCGGAAACCGTGGAAACCTACCGGGAACTTATCGCCGGAGTGATGGAAATCAACCTTTCTTCAATGTCAAACCGCATGAACAATGTGATGAAGGTACTCACCATCATCTCTACGATTTTCATTCCCCTCACCTTTATTGTCGGGGTCTATGGGATGAATTTTACGCATATGCCGGAGCTTGGGCATCCCTACGCGTACCCAATAGTAATGGGCATTATGGCCCTCATTGCCGCCGGGATGATCATTTTTTTCAAGCGCCGTCACTGGATGTAAACGAAGTGCTTTACCCGGTTAACGAAAGAAATCTGGAACTTGCCGCCGCCGCAATCCGCAGGGGAGAACTTGCGGCCTTTCCCACCGAGACCGTTTACGGCCTGGGCGCCGATGCCTTTAACCCTTCCGCGCTGGCGAAAATTTTTGAGGCCAAGGCGCGGCCCCGCTTCGATCCCCTGATCATCCATATTGCCGACATTGGGGCTCTGGAAAACATCGCGGACCTTTCCCTGCTTTCTTCACCCGTGCGGGAAAAAATCGGCCGCCTCTGCGCCGCGCTCTGGCCCGGCCCCCTCACCCTGATCCTTCCCAAAAAGCCCGATGTCCCGGACCTTGCCACCAGCGGCCTTGCCACTGCGGCGATTCGCTTCCCCAGCCATCCCGTGGCGCAGGCTTTGATCCGTTTGTCCGTCGGGGCTGTGGCCGCCCCCAGCGCAAACCGTTTCGGCTGCCTTTCCCCCACCAGTGCGGAGCACGTGGCGGACCAACTGGGGGACAAGGTGGACATCATCCTGGACGGGGGCCGCAGCAGCGTTGGTGTGGAATCTACGGTGCTTGATATGACGCAGGGCACGCTATGTATACCCCGGATCCTCCGCCCCGGCGGCGTCTCCCGACAGCAGATCGAAGCCGTCATTGGGCCGGTTGATTTTGCCCCCGGCGGTTCCGTAGTTAACAGTAATACTGTTGCTGCACCCGTGTCCCCCGGACAGCTGAAGAGCCACTATGCCCCC
>BNUU01000006.1 GCA_025997595.1 Spirochaetia bacterium
GATTTTCAGGCGGCCGCCGCTTTTCAGACGGCCCTTGAACGGGTGGGTAATATCGCTTCCGACGGCAGGCCCATCCTGGGCATAGATTCCCATGATCTCCTTTCCCTGCTCCTTGAAACCGATGAACTTAAGGGCAGCGCCAGTGATATTCACTTCAAGCTTGAGGAACTTATTGCCTCCGGCAAGCCCATGCCCCGGTTTTACCAAACCTGCGGGACCGATGACTTTCTCTACGAAATCAACGTCGCCTTCCGGGATCGCTTTAAGGACCGGATCGATCTGACCTATCATGAAGAACCGGGGATCCACGAGTGGGGTTATTGGGATCGAAACATCCAGCGGATCATCAACTGGCTGCCCATCACCGCCAACAGTGATGCTGCGAAAAAGGAGGCAAAATAAATGGCATTGATGGAAGCGGGTTTCTTTTCCCAAACCCTGGGCCTCAACTGTCAGGCCAATGTGATTATCCCCCAGAGCAGTTCGGGAGGGGAACCTCGGCCTTCGGCCTCGGCTGCAAATTCAGGTATCGGCGTGAAGGGCAGCAGCAAACAAAAAACTTATCCGGTACTCTGGCTGCTCCACGGTGCAAGCGATGACCATACGATCTGGCTGCGCAGAACTTCTATTGAACGCTATGTGTCGCACCTGGGTATTGCGGTGGTAATGCCTGCAGCCCATTTAAGCGGTTATGTCAACATGGCCCACGGTCAAAAATACGCAGACTTTTTTACTGACGAACTGCCCAAGATCATGCAGGATTTCTTTCCCCTTTCCGCCAAGCGTGAGGATAATTACGTTGCGGGCTTGAGTATGGGCGGCGCCGGGGCCCTGTCCCTTGGACTGGGCAGGCCCGATGTATTTTCCGCCATCGGCTGCTTTTCTGCGGGGAACCTCAACATCCGCCGGAACAACCCGGCGGCGAATAAAAGAAAGTCCGGCAAGGCATGCCGTGATCTGGCGGTTTATGGCGTAGAAGACCGGACAAAACTTTTGGGCAACAGTGAATATGACTGCTTTGCCAAGGCCGAGGCCGCTATCACCGCAGGTAAAAAACTTCCCCGGATATTCCACTGCATCGGCAGGGAGGACTTCCTCTACGATAATGCAAAAAAGACCGAAGCATGGTTCAAGGATCATCCCCAATTCGATTATACCTTCCACGAAGCCCCGGGCGCGCATACCTGGGAATTCTGGGATGAGTGGGTGCAGAAATTTTTGAAATGGCTGCTGCCGAAGTGTGATTCCTGATGAAAATGCTGTTTACCCTGCTGTTTGCTGCAATCGCCCTTACCCATCTTATCTCCCTTTGTTTTGATCATCCACGGTTGCAAAACGTGACAAAGGTGTGTCTCCTCCCCCTGCTGCTTGTGGCGTATCTATTGTCCGCAGAATCACTAAGGCTTATCATTATTTTGGCGATGGCCTTCGGATGGGGCGGCGATATTCTGCTTATTAAAATCAACAACAAAACATTCTTCCAATTAGGGCTGGGATGTTTCTTGCTGGGACATATTTGTTACATCCTTTCCTTGTTGATGTTTACCCCCACAGTCCATTTCACGGTTCTGGTGATTTCCTGCATTGCGGCGATTCCGGCGGGGGTCATCTTCTTAAAAATAGTTCATCCCGATAAGGCAATGATGATTCCGGTTATAGCCTATTCCGTTATTCTTGGATCAATGGTTCTCTGCGCCCTTCAATTTCTGCTCAATCAAGGGGGCATTATCGGAGCGGCCGTTTTTGCCGGGAGCCTTTGTTTTATGGTGTCAGATTCATTACTGGCCTACTTTACCTTTCAAAAAATTCCCAAATACGGGAATATCCTGGTAATGTTTCCCTACATCCTCGCGCAGGCAGGGCTCGTTCTGGGCCTTGCATATATGTAATGCGTATCATTGCCGACCTCCACATCCATTCCCGTTACTCGCGGGCAACCAGCCCCAAACTTACCCCGCCGTATCTGGATCGCTGGGCCCGGATCAAGGGCATAAATCTTGTGGGAACCGGTGACTGCACCCATCCCCGCTGGCTTACGGAGCTGCGGGAAAATCTTGATGACGCCGAAGAAGGTTTCTATACACTAAAAGAAAAAGTCCGCAGTAATTTTGACGCCGGTCCCGCACTGACAGAGGCAATCCCCAAACCGGGGAGCGCAGCATTGCTGCATCAGGAAACAGTATTACTGCACCCATCTGACAGCCTCCCCCATTTCGTCCTGACCGGAGAAATCAGCACGATCTACAAACGGGGAGACAAGACACGCAAGGTGCATCATCTGATCATTCTGCCTGATTTTCAGGCGGCCGCCGCTTTTCAGACGGCCCTTGAACGGGTGGGTAATATCGCTTCCGACGGCAGGCCCATCCTGGGCATAGATTCCCATGATCTCCTTTCCCTGCTCCTTGAAACCGATGAACGCTCCGTCCTTATCCCCGCCCATATCTGGACCCCCTGGTTTTCCGCGTTGGGGGCCAGGTCGGGTTTTAATTCTATCGAAGAATGTTATCGTGATCTCAGCCCCTTCATTCCTGCCATTGAGACCGGCCTCTCCTCCAATCCGCCGATGAACTGGGCGGTCTCCGGCCTGGATCGTTTTTCCGTCATTTCCAATTCCGACGCCCATTCCCCGGAAAAGCTTGGCAGGGAAGCAACACTGCTCGAAATGGATCTTTCCTATTCTTCATTCAGAAGGGCTTTGAAAACAGGTATTCTTTCTACCATCGAATTTTTCCCGCAGGAAGGAAAATATCATTATGATGGTCACCGCAAATGCGGTATATTTCTCAGCCCCGAAGAAACAGCGGCTATGCCAAAAAATTCCGCCGGTGATTTCGACGGCCTCTGCCCGGTCTGCGGTAAGCCCCTTACCCGCGGTGTCATGGGCCGGGTACTGGAACTGGCGGACCGGCCGGTAAATGAAACAGAATTGTGTCCCGCCGAATGCGCCGAAACCAACAGACGGCCCTACCATTCACTTATTCCCCTGCGGGAAATATTGGGGGAGCTCCTGGGGACCGGTGCTGCTTCCAAAAAAGTTGACGCCGCCTACGGTAATCTTATTGAAAAAACCGGAAGTGAATTTTCCATCCTCATGAACATGAGCGCCGGTGAAATAGAAAAACTAAAAACTCCCGCTGTTTCCGGCGAACTTCTTGCAGAGGCCATCGGCAGAATGCGGACCGGTGAAGTGAGTATCAGCGCGGGCTATGACGGTGAATATGGGGTAATCCGGGTCTTCCCCGCCGGCAAGGCGCCTGCGGATAAAAATGAAGGGGCGCTCTTCGAAAACATACCCGCAGCCAGCAAAGATCTTTTCAGGCAGGTTTCCCCTGATACCCAAAAAGAGAAGCCGGTTCAAAAAAAGCAGAGCAGAAAACCGCAGGAGGAACCGGCGGCAAAGACAAATACGTCTGATGCTGCGGCTGCCCACGGCCCAACAACTTTTGTCCCCGACCCGGATCAGGAAAAGGCCCTGTCCCACGAGGGCCGCAGCGCCATTATCATTGCGGGTCCCGGCACCGGCAAAACTGCGCTTCTCGCCTCCAGGATCAGCGCCCTCATTAATAAGGGAACCGCGCCCTCATCGATCCTGGCCTTAAGTTTTACCGTGAAGGCCGCAGCGGAACTGCGGAACCGGATCGCCGGAATGGAAACGACGGCACAGAACAGTACCGGTGTCCCAACTACTGCAACCTTTCACTCATTGTGCTGTTCGATCTTACGGGAACAAAAATCAAACCCCGGTATGCCCGATGATTTCAGAATTATTGGCGAGGCGGAAAGGGATCAGATACTTCGGGAAATTTGTTCTGCGGAAAATAACGGTGTTGCAAGAAAGGTAAGGCCTCAGGGCCTGGGAAAATATATTGAAGAGCGGAAACGGTTTCTTCTTCTGCCGGGGGAAACTATGCCGAAATTCGGCGGACCCGCAGGTTTTCTGTCATCCCTTGCGGCTGAAATGGGTTTGAGCAGGATCGATCCCGAAATGGAAATCCTCTACGGACAATACCGGAACCGTCTCCGCGAATCAGGCATGCTGGATTTTGACGATCTTCTTTCGGGTACCGTGCGGCTCCTGGCAGGGCGTGATGAAATCCTTAAATCTTACCGGGAACGGTTCCGCTTCATTTTTGTAGATGAATACCAGGACATCAATTTTGCACAGTACGCCCTGATCCGGCTGCTTGTGCCGGAAAACGCCGGGCCTGATGCGGCGGACTCCCCTGCCCTCTGGGTTATCGGCGATCCCAATCAGGCCATCTATGGGTTCCGGGGTTCGGACAAGCGCTTCATCGACCGGTTCCAGCAGGACTATCCCGAGTCCCGGCGCTTTGAACTTACCCGCAGTTTCCGCTGCGCCGCTCCCATTATCAATGCTGCGGGACGGCTTACGGGGACCAGCCTGCGGGGAGAAGAAAAATCCGTGGACCTTTTCCGTTCAGAATATCCAACGGAAAAATCGGAAGCCGAAGGTATCGCCCGCCGCATCGCCGCCCTTGTCGGGGGGACTTCATTCTTTGCCATTGACAGTAATGCTGCGGGAAACGACGCCGGGACCACAGCGCCGGAGGACTGTGCAATTCTTATCCGCGCCGGAGCCATGGCGGAGCCCCTTATCAAGGCGTTAAAAGATCACGGCATCCCCTTTGACCTTACCGGAGAAGAACCCTGGTGGGACGGGGAACCGGTAAAACCTCTGATAGATTTACTGCGGGAGAAACAGAATTTTTCTTCTTCACCGGCGGCTGAAATAAAAAATGCCTGGGAATTACTGGGTAAAAAGAAGGAAATGCCCGATCCGGTAAAGCGGCTCATCGGCCTTGCGGAAATGTTTAAAGACATTCCCGCCCTTATTGATACCCTGTCCTACAGTGACGCCGAGGGCCTGCCGGTAATAAACAGGAGCGGAGTCAGAGTTATGACCATCCACGCTTCCAAGGGCCTGGAATTTGATCATGTCTTTGTTGCGGGACTTGAAGAGGGAATGCTCCCATTCACCCTCTACGATGAATCCGTTTCCAATGCCCGCATTGAAGAAGAACGGCGTATCCTCTATGTGGCCATGACACGGGCGCGAAAAGGGCTGAACCTTTCCTGGGCGCAGTCCCGGAATTTTCGGGGCAGAATTTTATCAGGCGGCCCCAGCCGGTTTCTGGGGGAACTGGAAAAAATCATTCCCCTTCTGCGGGATTGCCTGCCGGCAAAGAAGGACCCCCAGATGAGACTGTTTTAGTAGAGTTGTTATCTAAAAACCTTTGCTGCTTAGATCTTTTATAATGTTTGTATAAATCAGAGGGATATCTATCCCTGATATTTTTCTTTTCTTGATATCAACAATTTCATTGTGGGATATTCTGCCGCTGATTTCAAAACAATCGGTACCCCACCGGACGGACTGTTCGCTTACGATGCCGTCATTTTTTCCGCTTACATGTTTTATATAGAGAAACGTATAAAAATACCCGGGATCATCAAAGGCGTTTCTCATTGTCGAATAGTAAGTCTGATAGAAAACCCTTTCATCCGGCTGAACAAGCGCGTTAAACTCACCCATGTTTTCGCTTGTCAGTTGATATATCACATCATATATATCCTGTTCCTTCTTCCCATATAATCTGCTGTATTTTTTCAATAGGCCTTTCCCAAATCCCGGACGGGCAGCATGTTTTTTATACAACAAATCCGCAAATTCCCAGCCATGATGGGGAGTTGAAATCATCGTCAAACTCGCTACCTTGTCCCCCAAATTATATCTCCAGATAAGATAACGCGCATCAAGCCCGCCCTTGGAATGGCCGATTATATTTACCTTTTCCTTATTCGTTTTCAGAAGTATTTCTTCTATTGCGCTTTTTAATATTGCCGCGTTTGATTCATAGGAGCCCATTCCTTCGGTATTGCCAAAGTACAGATCCACACCATCCTCCCGGAGCGCATCGGGAATTCTGCCCCAATTATCGGTATCCTCCTCTTTGTCATGGGCAACCAGCCCGTGCACCAATACTACCGGGTATTTTAGCCGAAAATTTTCAATCTCCGTTTCCTGATAATCTTTTACGGGATTAACCGATACACAACCTGAGAAAAAAGATATTATTAAAACTGTTACGAGGGCCCTCAATACACTAATCAATTATGGTGACTTTAATGGCGCGATAACGGGGCGATTCATCCCGTTTGGTGCGTTCGGCGTCTTCTTCCCGGAGGTATTTTACCGGCATGCCCGGTTCGAGTTCATCAAAATCCCTGTTGGTAAGAGTACTGTAGTGGAAAAAAACATTATTCACGGATTCGTCCTTGATAAAGCCAAAACCATCCTTCACGCTGATTATCACCGATTCCAATTCCTGATCTTTAATATTTATGCTCGGCTCTTTGGACTCAACGATGAGTCCAATGGGTTCAACGTCCAACAATGAGGGCTGGTAGATATACGGCCGTTCCGTAACAAAGAGGTCCCGGATGATGTCGCTATCCGGCTGTTTTTCGATCCGGTCATGCATTGATACGGGGTATAAAACTTCTTCCAATAATTGGCGGGAAGTTCTGGTTTCGGCGGTGACACCGTTTTCGTTGTTGTAGGAAAAATCCCAGCTGATGAGCATGACCTGGGTTCCCAGGGTATTAAGTTTGCGGACCAGAGGGACATAATCGCCGTCCCCGGCGACCAGGACCAGGATATCAAATTTCTTGTATATCGCAAGCTCATAGGCTTCCAGGGCAAGCCATACATCGATGCCCTTTTCCTGCATGGAATTGTTTTCGTTGTTGTACTTCAGGGGCAGGTAATGGGTTACGATATTTTCACGCATAAGGATATCTTCAAATACCCGTTCGCTCTGGACCTTTTCCCCCAATTCCCGGGCCGATGAGCGGCCTTTAAAATAATGGGCGTCGATTATCTGGCAGAGCCGTATATCGTTTAACCCGGTGTTTCTTACGATTTCCTGACGGATAAAATTGTGAAGCCCATTAATACTGATACGGGCCTTTTTTTCATGTTCGTATTTGTAATAATTACTTACTTTGTAAAAGTAGTATCCGTCATAAAATATGCCTATTCTGATGATTTCTTTCAGGTTATTGTTCATTTAATTTACTTCCTGTTATACATGTATACCTTGACCCGATCCTCATCCTGTAAGCCCTTGAGGTGTTCCAGGTGATGGTGCAGTCTTGGCGTGATACTTTCGGTGAAGGGGATCAGGCCGGTGAGGGTAAGTTTTTTGTTGAGTATGAGCTGATCTTTTTCAGCCAGGGTCTGGAGACGGCAGGCAAGGTTGATGCCGTAGCCCACATAGTCCCGGTATTTGAGACCCGAGGCTTCGGCGGATATTTCGTACTTGAAGACCTTTTCCATAACCAGCGCACCGGCAAGGCTGATATGCGGGGACGGCAAAAAAAGCTCTTCGTTTACAAAATCAAGGAATTCGTTAAACACCATCATGGCATCGTCCACATGATCCTGCGAGGCGGTATCCCAGACAACAAGGGCGCCGTCACCGAGGAGTTTGTAATAGGAACAGCTAAACCCGAATTGATTTATGCAAGACAGAATGTTTGAGGAAAATTCCTTGAGCAGTTTAAAAACCGTATTCTCATCATTAGAGCAGAGGAACTCGCTGAAATTCCGTATGTCGATACAGAGGATCAGGGCTTCATCCCTGACTTCCCCCGTATAGACACCGTCAAAAACATCTACGGGCATTTTTTTAAGCGCCCGCAATGAGGAGGAATCCAAAAAAACCGATGTGCCTTTATTTTCCATTTTGCTACTCCCACTCAATCGTAGCCGGCGGCTTGCTTGAGATATCGTAGGTGACCCGTCCTATATCTTTCACCGTATTCGTGATCCGTGTGGATATTTCCAGGAGGTCCTTTGTAGGGAAAGGATAGACATCGGCGGTCATGCCGTCGGCGCTGACGATGGCACGAAGCGCGAGGACCCAGCCGTACTTGCGGACATCTCCGGCGACTCCCACGGAACGGATGGGGAGGAGCACTGCGAAGGCCTGCCAGATTTCATCGTAGAGGCTGACATCCTGCTTATAACTTCCCTCCCGGGCGATAGACGGGGCGCGGCGCCTTTTCAGTTCTTCTATAAAAACAGCGTCGGCGTCACGGAGGATGTCGCACTTTTCTTTTGTTACTTCGCCGATGATGCGGACCGCGAGGCCGGGACCGGGGAAGGGATGGCGGCGGACCACCTCTTCATCCACACCGATGATACGGCCCAGGCGGCGCACTTCATCCTTGTAGAGTTTGTCCAGCGGTTCGATGATGCGGCCCAGTTTTCGTTTGGCGTCCACCAGGGGGCTTCCCACATTGTGGTGGCTTTTGATCAGGTGCGCTTTTTTGCCCACCCCTTTGCCGCTTTCAATTAGGTCTGTGTAGAGGGTGCCCTGGGCAAGGAAACAGGAATCCGGAAGGCCGAGGCGGGCCACTTCCCGCTCCTGTATGGTAATGAAAAGATCGCCGATGGCCCTGCGCTTGGCCTCCGGTTCCTCAAGGCCCTTGAGGGCCTCAAGAAATTCTTCTTCGCACTGAATGATGTGAAGGTGCCTGGCGCCGAGTTTTTCCAGGGCGGCCTTTACGGTTTTGGTTTCGTCCTTCCGCATGAGCCCGGTGTCCATGTACATCAAATGCACCTGATCGCTTTTCAGGGTTTTTAACAGGAGCGCCCCGGCCACCGTGGAATCAACGCCACCTGAGATCAGCAGCAGTACCGGGTTATCCCCTACCCGCTTTGCGAGGGATGCACGGACCTCCTCCACGTACTGCTCCATGGTCCACCCGGCTGCTGCGCCGCAGACGCCGAACACAAAGGCTGAGAGAATCTTGGTCCCCCCTTCGCAGTGGGTTACTTCCGGGTGAAACTGAAGGCCGAAGTAAGGCTTGGTATCGTGGATCACCACCGCGGGATATCCGGTGTCGCTGATCCCGTATTCGCGGAAACCGTCCGCAAGTGTCGTAAGGGTGTCGCCGTGGCTCATCCAGGCGGTAAACGATGGGGCAAAACCGGCAAGGAATAGCGCAACCAAATTACTATTCACAGTATTACTGTTTTTAACATCACTGTTCGTAGTGTTACTGTCATCAGCATTACTGTTTTTGTTATTAATCTTTACACCGATCCTGCCGTATTCCCGTTTCGGCAATGGCTCCACCTTGCCGCCCTGATCGTGGTTCATGCGCTGGAGGCCGTAGCAGATCCCCAGCAGGGGGAGGCCGCAGGTGTAGATCTTCTGATCGGGAACGGCCCCTTCTTTGGTGTAGACCGATTCGGGGGAACCGGAAAGGATGATACCGCGAACTTTGTCGGGGCCCTTACCATTGCTGTTGAGAATTTCATCGGTAAGGGGGGTGTCGCCGGGGATGACTTCAGAGTAGACACCCATGTCCCGGACGCGGCGGCCGATGAGCTGGGTGGTCTGGCTGCCGAAGTCCAGGACGATTATTTTATCCATTACTTTGTCCAGGGGCTTTTGCGAATAATAGTTGCCTTGCGGTCATAACCCACGGAAACAATGTCGATGGGGGTCTCGCAGAACCGCTCAATAAACTCGATGTACTCCATGGCCTCCACGGGAAATTCTTCGTAGGTGAGGGCGTTTGCCAAAGATTTTTTCCAGCCGGGGAAGGAGCGCAGCACCGGCTCGGCGTTGTTGAGGTCTTCGATGGAGGCGGGGAAGTTTTCCACGATTTTGCCGCCGATGCGATAGGCGATGCAGGCCTTGATGTCCGCCAAGGTGTCGTAAACGTCAAGGTGGGTCATCACCAGTGAATCAATGGAGTTGGTGAGGCAGGCGTAGCGGAGGGAAACCAGGTCCAGGTAGCCGCAGCGCCGGGGCCGCCCGGTGGTGACCCCGTATTCACGGCCGGTGTCCCGCACAAAATGGCAGAGCTCGTCCTCGGAATCGGGATCAAACTCACTGGGCAGGGGACCGTTTCCCACCCGGGTGGAATAGGCCTTGAAGACCCCCAAAACTTTGTCGATGGCCCGGGGGCCGATACAGCCGCCCACCGCCGCCCCGGCGGCGCAGGACATGCCGCTTGAAACATAGGGGTAGGTCCCCAGGTCAAGATCGAGGAGGGTCCCCTGTGCGCCCTCAAAAAGGACCTGGTAGTTTTTACGGTGCATCAAATAAGAAGAAAGGTCGATGGACATGGCCTGCAGTTTTTCAATATAGGGTTCAAGGAAGTCCCGGTCACCCTTGTCAAGTTCGGCGAGTTTTTCCTTCCAGGAAAGGTCCGCGATGCGGATGCCGTCCCGGTCGCTTTTCATGGAATAGGTGATCCCGATACCCCGGCCCGTGGTGCCGATGGGCTTCTTCCGGGCGGCGTCCCGGTCCTTGTCAATCTGGATGTACCGGGGCAGCACGATGTGGGCCCGGTCAGAAATAAAGACCCGCCCGTCCGTATCGATCCCCCGCTCATTCAGCATGGCGATTTCCTGAAAAAGGGCCACGGGGTCGATCACCATGCCGGCCCCCAGGATCACGATCTTGTCGGAATAAAAGACCCCCGAAGGAATCAGGTGCAGGGCGTACTGTTCACCGCCAATCACGATGGTGTGTCCCGCATTGGCGCCCCCGGCATAACGGACGATTATCTGGGCCTCATTGGCCAGATAATCAACGATCTTTCCCTTCCCCTCATCACCCCATTGGGCGCCGATTACGACTACTTTCATCCGATACCTGCCTTTGCTTAGGACCTGGAATAGTTGGGCGCCTCCTGGGTGATGGACACATCATGGGCATGACTTTCCTTAAGGCCCGCTGCAGTTATCTTACAGAAATTCCGGTACTTCTTCAACTCGTCTATGGTCCTGCAGCCGCAATAGCCCATGCCCTTCCGCAGCCCCGAAACAAGCTGATTCAGGTATTCCCGCAGTTCCCCCTTGTAGGGCACCCGGCCTTCGATACCCTCGGGCACCGGGGTTTCGTCCTTGGACATCTGGTAGCGATCCCCGCTGCCATCGGCGATGGCGCCTATGCTCCCCATGCCCCGGTATTCCTTGTAGATCCGGCCGTCGAAAATAATTTCACTCCCCGGCGCCTCCTTGAGTCCGGCGAACAAATTTCCGATCATCACCGTGCTGGCCCCCGCGCCGATGGCCTTGGTCACATCTCCGGAAAACTTGATCCCCCCGTCGGCGATGACGGGGATACCCGATTTGGCGGCTTCCTCGGCGCAATCCCACACTGCGGAAAACTGGGGCACCCCGACCCCCGCCACGATCCGGGTGGTACAGATTGATCCCGGCCCAATGCCAACCTTGACCGCATCGGCCCCGGCATCGATGAGCCTGCGGGTTCCCTCTTTGGAAGCCACGTTCCCGCCGATAACGGGGACATTGAATTTCGACTTGATCCCCCGCACCGCATCCATCACATTTTTTGAATCACCATGGGCGGTGTCCAGGACCACAAAATCGATCTTCGCATTTTGAAGAAGGGGCATACGTACCGGATAATCCTGGGGAGAAACCGCCGCTCCAACAATAAGCCGGCCCTGTTTGTCCGTGGCGGCCTGGGGGAAGCTGGCATGTTTTTCCATATCCTTTACGGTGATAAGCCCCGTGAGGCGGCCGTTGCCGTCCACCACGGGAAGCTTTTCGATCCGGTGCCTGCCGAATTTTTCACGGGCACTGGAAACCGATGGGGTCCCCTGCTCGGTCACGGGATCTTTGGTCATTACATCCCGCACAGCGATGCTATCATCCTGACAGAACTTCAGATCCCGGCTGGTGATGATCCCCACCAAGATTCCATCCTTGTTCAACACCGGCATCCCCGAAAAATTGTAACGATCCCGAAGGTTCTTCACGTCCCTTACCAAAGCGTCATCTGTCACGGTGATCGGAGAATCAATAATCCAGTTGAGGTAGCGTTTCACATTTCCTGCCTGCCGCGCCTGCTCCTCGGGACTGAGGTTCCGGTGGATCACCCCCGCGCCCCCTTCCAGCGCAATGGCGATGGCAAGTTTTTCCTCGGTAACCGTATCCATGGCTGCGGAAATAATCGGCACATTCAGGTACACCCCGGTGCAGAGCATTGTTTTAACATCGCACTCCCTGGGGAGGATGTCAGAATAACCCGGCAGTAAAAGCACGTCATCGTAAGATAAAGCTTCGGTAAACATATTATAACTCCTTCTAATTACTAATAATTAAGATTAATATTAACCACAGAGGGCACAGAGGAAGATTAAAAATTCTCTGTGTCCTCTGTGCCTCCTCTGCGTTCTCTGTGGTTGATCTTCTCTCTTCATTTCTTCTGCATTAAGACCCGGTATTTTACAGCAAGGGCCTTCGCCTTCTTTACCGCAAGCCCGTTGTACTGTTCCGGTTTTTCAAACCATGAAAGGGCATCCGTAGCATTACTAACCAGTCCCAGTTCCGCCATCTTTTTTCCGATGCGGGAAAGGACTTCACTTTCGGCGGAAAGGGCCGCAGCAAAACTGAGGTTTTCTTTTTCAGCTTTCAGCGTAATCTTTCTGATTACCTCGTGGGCATCGGAGACGCCGCTTTCCGCCAGCAGTATATATGCGGGCTCCGCCAATACACCGCCGCTGATGCCGCCGGAACTTCCGGCGGAGCTCCCCCCGGATGCGTCACCCCGCAGATTTTTCAGGAGCCGCTCACGATCCGCGCCGAGTCCTTCGATGACCCCGGACATACGGCTTATGGCAAGGCAGAAACCGGCCACATAGTCGGCGATGAAACGCTGGCTTGCGGAATTGGAAAGGTCCCGCTGGTGTTCGCTTATCTGGTCCATGAAGAAAGTCGTCACCCGGGGCATGAATGCCTTCCAGAGGCTTTTGACGTGCTCCGAATTCCAGGGGTTTCGTTTTTGGGGCATGGTGGATGAGCCCACCTGATCCGCCGCGAAGCCTTCCCGCAGTTCCCCGATTTCACTGCGCTGCAAATTGCGGAGGTCGTCGGCAAGGTTGGCGATGATCCCAAAGGCCACGTTGAATTCCAACAGCAACCGCAGAAGGTATTCAGGCTCCACCAGTTGGGTGGAATGTTCCGAGGGCTCAAGGCCCAATTCGGCAAGGTAGAGCCGTTCCAGTTCTTCCGGGTCCTTGACGATCATGCTGGTGGCGTTGTAGGCCCCTACCGCCCCGGCGAGCTTTCCCTTGAGCTCTGCCACAAGGCGCTCGATCTCCAGGATCGACTTCCCCAGCCGGGAAACGTATTCCGCAATGGCAAAGCCCACGGTGATGGGCACCGCATGCTGGCCGTGGGTGCGGCCCACCTGCGGAGTGGCCGCCTCTTTTTCGGCAAAGTTGCAGAGGAGGATTTCCAGCTTTTTGAGATGGGGCAATACCACTTCACGGGTCACCCCCCGGATGCGGTACGAAAGGCTGGTATCCAGAATGTCCACGCTGGTTGCCCCCAGGTGCACCAGGGGGGCGGTTTCCACGGGGACCTTCCGTTTGATCACATTCACCAGTGCCCGGATATTGTGCCGGGTCTTTTCTTCCTCCGCGTAAACCTCCGCCGGATCAACCGCAGCAACGGCTTTTTCAAGCTCCGCCTTGAGGGCCGGTGTCAACGTACCCCGGACACTGAGGTGGGCGATCATCAGGGCGATCTCCGCCCTGACACAGGCCGCCACCGAGGCTTCCTCGGAGATCCAGGGAACCAGGGAATCAAAGAGGGCTTCTTCAGAAATTGAATACCGGTGATCGATGGGGGAGATATTGCGGAAAATGTTACGAGACGCTATTGAGGCTTCCATGTTCAATACTGACACAAAGGCCGGCTAAATGTCAAGCTCTTATCATTCCACCGGCGTTTTAAAAAGCGCAGTGAAAAGCTTGTCCCGGTTGATGTGGTACACGTAACGGAGGTGACATCCCAAATGGCCCGCGTCCATGCACCCTGGCCCCCATCGGCCAGTGATGGGTGTTGCCCCCAGCCAGATAATTACGATACGATCTTTTATTTCAGGCTTTATGAGCAGCGCCGACGCAACATTGGTGATGGTACCGATGGCGATCACATAGAGGGGGTTATCTTCAGAATAATGCATAGCCAGTCCCGCAAGGTTCCGGGCCGCAGAGGAATCCGCCGTTTCTGTCTCCGATGACAGGAATGCTGTTGAACCTTTTTTCACCAGCGATTTAAGATCGTCCCGCTTTAAGAGTAGACTTGTTCAATAACTGAAGTTATTGAACAACTTTAGTGAAAGGGCCCGGATAATTTCTTCATAGCTTTTCTCCATACCATCACCGGGGTCGGATGATTTCTTGTTGAAAAAAGGCGCGGTATGAATTGCCTTTAGCCTGAGCTTCCCGCCGGATTTGACAAGAAAAGACAAGGCGGATTGATCATCAATCTCGTTGTAGGTATCCGTGTCCAACACCACATCAACCACACCGGCGGGTTTGCGGAGCCACTGCAATAAACCTTCATTACCCTGCTCCATTTTGATTCTCCCTATCTTATACTATCACATTGAAGAATAAAATTCTTTGCCGCAGTCTGTACTGATGCAAAAGCAAAACCTGGTATTCTGTAAAAGGCAAATTGTCTAATTTGGTTTTGCCTTTTCGACAGACTTCTTGGTTTGGTCAAACATCTTAGTCAAACAAAGCCGCTTCCCAGATTTATTCCAAGAAATTATATAATCCACACTTGCGGATTCCAAGTCAGGTAAACTGTTTCAATTCACGCACCCGCGCAGGGTGCGACGCGATAACGAAAAGGCCACAAACATCATAATCGTGTTTCAATCCACGCACCCGCGCAGGGTGCGACCGCAATCGTGTACCCATATCCTCTAAGGAGATCTTCGTTTCAATCCACGCACCCGCGCAGGGTGCGACTGGTGGTTTTCAGATCGGAGTGGCCGAGCATTTCTTGTTTCAATCCACGCACCCGCGCAGGGTGCGACTTTTTCAGTATCGCTGCGTGTTTCTCCGGGGAGATGTTTCAATCCACGCACCCGCGCAGGGTGCGACCCGCTATATACATATTTCTGGAGGGCTTCAAAGTGTTTCAATCCACGCACCCGCGCAGGGTGCGACTGATTGTTCTCGTTCTTCATGGTCACTTTGCCGGTGTTTCAATCCACGCACCCGCGCAGGGTGCGACTTATGTCAGACGAAGTACTTGAGAAGATGGACGTGTTTCAATCCACGCACCCGCGCAGGGTGCGACGTTTCGGCAATCATCATAGACGATCTCTTTTACCTGTTTCAATCCACGCACCCGCGCAGGGTGCGACGTGCGCTGTCCACACCGGGAGGTGCGTCGGCTATGTTTCAATCCACGCACCCGCGCAGGGTGCGACCGGCGCCGGTTCCCGCGTCCTCGATCACGTCAAAGTTTCAATCCACGCACCCGCGCAGGGTGCGACTGTATCTTGCCCTTTACTGTTCCATGCGCCTTGGAGTTTCAATCCACGCACCCGCGCAGGGTGCGACGCGGAGTTTTTGCCGCAGGATAAAAACCTGAAAGGTTTCAATCCACGCACCCGCGCAGGGTGCGACTATGGGCTTTATATTCTGGCAATCACTGGACAAACGGTTTCAATCCACGCACCCGCGCAGGGTGCGACGCATCCACTTCATAATGGTCTGACCTACCACTTTGTTTCAATCCACGCACCCGCGCAGGGTGCGACCTGGACAGCCGCTATCAGATGGGGCCAGAGGCAGTGTTTCAATCCACGCACCCGCGCAGGGTGCGACCGCCCCTACCACCATTCCAACCGCCACCGGGTATAGTTTCAATCCACGCACCCGCGCAGGGTGCGACATTCGCGTTTGAAAATTCGTTTTTCTGTCCGATTGGTTTCAATCCACGCACCCGCGCAGGGTGCGACGCGGTATTCATCCATCGTACCGCCCCAATCCGTCCAGTTTCAATCCACGCACCCGCGCAGGGTGCGACAACCTTTGCCTGTTTGAGTTTTTGGGCATAAGTTTGTTTCAATCCACGCACCCGCGCAGGGTGCGACGTTGCCCCGGTAACAACACCCGTAGCAGGATTGGTTTCAATCCACGCACCCGCGCAGGGTGCGACTTCGATTCCCCCGATTCAAAATCATCCCTTTTCTGCGTTTCAATCCACGCACCCGCGCAGGGTGCGACAAAAATAGCAGCCGAATTTTCCTATGGCCTGCATGTTTCAATCCACGCACCCGCGCAGGGTGCGACTCGGCTCCAACACTCAGGACGTTGAAACCATAAAGGTTTCAATCCACGCACCCGCGCAGGGTGCGACCGCTACGCCAGGCGGGATTGTGGAGGTGGGGCTGTGTTTCAATCCACGCACCCGCGCAGGGTGCGACCCAAAATGCGGGCGCGTAAATCCGGGAATTCTTTGAGTTTCAATCCACGCACCCGCGCAGGGTGCGACCGTGATCAAAAAAAAAATTGATACGTCAAATATTGTTTCAATCCACGCACCCGCGCAGGGTGCGACCGTCCACCGTAAAAACATAGTCCCCATCCATGGGGTTTCAATCCACGCACCCGCGCAGGGTGCGACTTTATTGAGTGGAAAGAAAAACAGGGCAAGGAAGTTTCAATCCACGCACCCGCGCAGGGTGCGACTTAACTATGTTGCTTTATTAGGTGCGTCTTATGAAGTTTCAATCCACGCACCCGCGCAGGGTGCGACACTATTTGGGACGTAGAAGCAAACTACTACGGTGGGTTTCAATCCACGCACCCGCGCAGGGTGCGACAAGCCATCATCATTCTGGAAGAGCAGTTTATCCCGGTTTCAATCCACGCACCCGCGCAGGGTGCGACAAGCAGGATCAATAACCATTGCGTCTATCTGCTCTAGTTTCAATCCACGCACCCGCGCAGGGTGCGACCCACCCCGACACCGCCGAAAGTGCTTTCATCCAGGTTTCAATCCACGCACCCGCGCAGGGTGCGACCCTTATAGGCAGCGAGTTCAGACTTTGTTAAGCGGTTTCAATCCACGCACCCGCGCAGGGTGCGACTTTCCCTTAAAGGGGCAGGATTTTATACCAAAATCGTTTCAATCCACGCACCCGCGCAGGGTGCGACGTTTGTTCTTGGTGGAAGGGCGACATTCACCCTTGTTTCAATCCACGCACCCGCGCAGGGTGCGACCTTACGGCAGTGTCGCTCCATTCGTGGGTGTACTGTTTCAATCCACGCACCCGCGCAGGGTGCGACCCAAGCCCGCCCTTTTTCAAGGTCGGTGTCAAGGTGTTTCAATCCACGCACCCGCGCAGGGTGCGACGTGGTAGCCGTTCTGAGGGATTTTATCCATCCTTTGTTTCAATCCACGCACCCGCGCAGGGTGCGACCCGAACTGATGGCCCGCTGGGGTGCCGCCCCTGCGTTTCAATCCACGCACCCGCGCAGGGTGCGACAGTCCCTGTCCTTAGCGAAGTACTCGACAACATAGTTTCAATCCACGCACCCGCGCAGGGTGCGACCAACGCCACTTCCGTCAAGGCACTTCACTACTTTCTGTTTCAATCCACGCACCCGCGCAGGGTGCGACGGCTCCCGCCTCTTAACATCGGCGGCGTCATAACAGTTTCAATCCACGCACCCGCGCAGGGTGCGACTGCTTGACGGCATAAGTGCGGAGCGTATCCGTGATGTTTCAATCCACGCACCCGCGCAGGGTGCGACCCAAGGAACTCGGCAAGAACACCTGGAAGGTTCTTGTTTCAATCCACGCACCCGCGCAGGGTGCGACTAAAACTTATTAAGCCCACTCATACGAGAGGACTGAGTTTCAATCCACGCACCCGCGCAGGGTGCGACCGCCGAGAGGGATCAGCAGATTGACGCCGAGATCGAGTTTCAATCCACGCACCCGCGCAGGGTGCGACCTTCGTCTTATGGATGATCCGTTTCCTATTATTGTTTCAATCCACGCACCCGCGCAGGGTGCGACTTCTGGAGAATGTCGTAGGCAATGGCGTTCATAGTGTTTCAATCCACGCACCCGCGCAGGGTGCGACTTTAACGCCGTCATAATCGGGCAGTTCGTCATTAGGTTTCAATCCACGCACCCGCGCAGGGTGCGACGAGGACATGAGCGTCATTATAGCACGGGACTTCTTGTTTCAATCCACGCACCCGCGCAGGGTGCGACGTGGACGTTGACAAGCTGATGAAAGCGTCCTATGACGTTTCAATCCACGCACCCGCGCAGGGTGCGACCACCCGTATCGTCCACAGCGTATACCTTGAAGTTATGTTTCAATCCACGCACCCGCGCAGGGTGCGACGCGGAGTTCACATTGCAGATCGAAGAGAAGGCAGAGTTTCAATCCACGCACCCGCGCAGGGTGCGACAAAAACGATTGCGCTGTAAACCTTCATCAATGCAAGTTTCAATCCACGCACCCGCGCAGGGTGCGACCCTGCTCCGTTCTTTTCTGAGGAGGTGGCGGCATGTTTCAATCCACGCACCCGCGCAGGGTGCGACGTCGATGTCCGTCATTTTTAAGCGACAGGTCGTTTGTTTCAATCCACGCACCCGCGCAGGGTGCGACTCTACCATGCGGGTAAATGTTGCCGTTGTGGGCGGGTTTCAATCCACGCACCCGCGCAGGGTGCGACTCCAAAATGCTGTAAAAAAATGAGGTTAAAAGTATGTTTCAATCCACGCACCCGCGCAGGGTGCGACCCGACTACCAGAGGGGTGATGTCTGGACGGAGGCGTTTCAATCCACGCACCCGCGCAGGGTGCGACCAACCCTTAAAGGGGTCAATATAGCGGTTCTGGAGTTTCAATCCACGCACCCGCGCAGGGTGCGACCGGCAATCTGTCCCAAATAATGGCGTCCATCACAAGTTTCAATCCACGCACCCGCGCAGGGTGCGACCCCGTATCGTTCACAGCGTATACCTTGAAGTTATGTTTCAATCCACGCACCCGCGCAGGGTGCGACCGGCAATCTGTCCCAAATAATGGCGTCCATCACAAGTTTCAATCCACGCACCCGCGCAGGGTGCGACATATGTACTGTTCTCGACGATGATTGTATGTCAAAGTTTCAATCCACGCACCCGCGCAGGGTGCGACTTTCTACATCGACATTGACACTCTTGATGCGATGATGTTTCAATCCACGCACCCGCGCAGGGTGCGACAGGGGGACGATATGAAAAAGTATTTGATTGTTTATGTTTCAATCCACGCACCCGCGCAGGGTGCGACTTGGCGTCCAGGTAATCAATCATTTTCGACATACGGGTTTCAATCCACGCACCCGCGCAGGGTGCGACTTTATCCTCAGCCCAGACCTTGTGAACTTCACCATGTTTCAATCCACGCACCCGCGCAGGGTGCGACACGTTCTTTGTTTGGGCATTTTGCCCTCCCTTAGAGTTTCAATCCACGCACCCGCGCAGGGTGCGACACCATCAAATTAAGAGACACTTTACCAAGGGGAAGTTTCAATCCACGCACCCGCGCAGGGTGCGACATACTCAATGGGATGATCCTGCTTCTAAAGTATTCTGTTTCAATCCACGCACCCGCGCAGGGTGCGACGCGGGAAGTTTCGGACGATAAGCGGCTCATACAGGTTTCAATCCACGCACCCGCGCAGGGTGCGACTAAGGGCGTGGAGAGCAGATAGGATCATTTCAGTGTGTTTCAATCCACGCACCCGCGCAGGGTGCGACGGCCAATAGTGTCCATCCAGTTGCCCACTTGGGCAGTTTCAATCCACGCACCCGCGCAGGGTGCGACGGAAGGGACAAGTATAAAGGAGTATCTTGTGCTTGTTTCAATCCACGCACCCGCGCAGGGTGCGACAAAGTAACTATGGCACAATTAGCCGCAAAGCACACGTTTCAATCCACGCACCCGCGCAGGGTGCGACTTGCTGAGTATAAAGCGGCGTATACGGATTGGATTGTTTCAATCCACGCACCCGCGCAGGGTGCGACATCAACACCGATGACTTCACACTTCGCCTTACGAGGTTTCAATCCACGCACCCGCGCAGGGTGCGACCTGCGGAGCGTGTTTATGATGATCCCGAAACTCCTGTTTCAATCCACGCACCCGCGCAGGGTGCGACAAGGGCGTGGAGAGCAGATAGGATCATTTCAGTGTGTTTCAATCCACGCACCCGCGCAGGGTGCGACCTGGAGAATGTCGTAGGCAATGGCGTTCATAGTGTTTCAATCCACGCACCCGCGCAGGGTGCGACAAGGGGCGGCGGAATCTTCTTATAAAGGATTACTTGTTTCAATCCACGCACCCGCGCAGGGTGCGACCTTCTGTATTGACATTGCCACTTTAGATGCGATGATGTTTCAATCCACGCACCCGCGCAGGGTGCGACACAAAACAGGTAGAAGTGCCGTCAGGCTCTTTACGTTTCAATCCACGCACCCGCGCAGGGTGCGACTTACATAACACTATATCCTTATCATACAACAAGTTAAAGCCCCATATTTGCGAACACCTGTATAATAGGTGTAAAAATACTCAAATTTCCCTTCTCTAACTTGTCAAAGACCTATCCCGTAAGGAGTTACAGTTTCCGCGAACCTGCCGGGGTATTCTGTGCCATTAGGGTTCGCAAAAATAGAAGACAGCCTGCAAAAGGCTGAAATGAGAGGATTTAGACGATTAATGGACTATCCACATCATAGGAAGGTTTTGCTCCCACGTGCTCTACCCGCCGTTTATAGTTAGCGCCAAGGTAATAATAGCGCAAACTATCTTTTTTATCATCTATGATCTTTTCAAGGATGTTTTTGAGCTGCACCCACTGAGCCGGATCGATGACGCATTCAAACACCGAATGCTGGACCCTCTGGCCATAGTTTGTACAGGCCTTTGCCACCTTTCGGAGTCGACCCGGGCCGCCGGGGCTGGTTACCATCACATCGTAGCTCACCAGAACCATCATAGCCTCACCTCCAGAAGAACGGTGGATATCCGTCAATATCACCACGGATATGACGGGCCAGCAAATTTGCCTGAATAAAAAAAAGCAGCCCAATGGGAACCGTTTCCTCAATATATGGATGAGTCACCTCATCCTGTTTGCGGTTCTGATATTCGGTGAGTACCGTTTTCCGAGTGGCATCATCCATAATTACCGCGCCGCTTGCTGCTTTGGTGAATCCACTCTTGCCGATTTGACGCCGGTTGATAAGGGAAAGGACAAGCCGATCCGCAATAACCGGACGAAACTCCTCCATGATATCAAGAGCCAATCCCGGCCGACCGGGCCGGTCCCGGTGAAGGAATCCCACCGCAGGATCAAGGCCGACCGTTTCCAGAGCGGAACGTACATCATGGGCAAGCAGGGTATAAATAAATGAAAGCAGGGCATTTACCTCGTCCAGGGGCGGCCGCCGGTTACGTTCGGTAAAAACAAAATCGGTTTTCTGTTCAATTATCAAATGATTGAATACTTTAAAATATTCCGCCGCCGCCTGTCCCTCAAAACCACGAACCTCATCGGTGCTCTCAGCCTTTGGAATCCGATCCATAATCCGGTCAATCGCCGTAGAAGCAGCCTTCAATGCTGTTGCATCAACCTTGGCGGCATGATCCCGAATCGTCCGATTCATAACAATCCGGCAGTTTGCCAATTTCCCGCTCACTACTTGTGCTGCAATCCGCCGGGTCGCCTCTTCATCATCAGCCATCCGGTACTGACGCCGTCGCAAAAGGACATTCCCGCTCACCGGTCCCCGTACCGATGCAAGAAATCGGCCGTGTTCACTTAAAAAAGACACCGCCACATCCCGCTCGGCACAGAATCCAAGCAGAAAGGGTGAACACAGCACATTGCCGAAACATACAATACCGCCGATGGTATGAATGGGAATCTGCAACACCTTCTGCTTATCTTTCTCAATCACCACGGTTTCCCCTTCCTGATGAAGATACGCCCCCTGGGAACTTACATAAAGGGTATTAAGCAGCTTTCGCATTTCCGTTTCTCCCATCATACAAAAACGTAAATTTTATGATTCGTTTTTCTCGGCGGCACAGGTTTGTTTTACCAACCGCAGCTGGTTTTTGATAAAAGCATCAACCCTTTTGCTTTCTGCCCCGGTACTCCTAGGCATACAAATATCAGCAAGGGAACACCGGTCGCATTTCCGTTTATCATAATCAGCCGCCGGTGTTATACCGGCTTCTTCAATCGTTCTAATACGGTTGATCAAATCACAGGTTTTTTTCCGCAGCTCCGCATCCAGAATCACATCGCTTCGTCGGTGTTCCTGAAGATAATACAACTGCCCGGTTTCAATCACCATGCCGCGAACTTCAGTTCGAAACATCTCCTCCAGGCACAGGGCCTGAGCGCAGATCTGCACCCGATCCACATCGTTCTCTTTTTCCCGGCCCCGTTTAAATTCAACCGGAGACACCCGCTTTACACCGCCGTCATCAGAGAGCCATAGTTCTACCAGATCGCATTTTCCGATAAGCCCCAGCTCCAGTGACCGCACCGCCATATCGTATTCCTGCCGGAACAGGCGGCGGGATTCATGATGTTCCACATGAACCCGTTCGTGCAGTACCTTTCCTTCGGCGGTAAACTGATTTTCGGCCCATATCTGTTCCAAATGAATCAGCGCATACTGCCGTTCACAGAACAGGACATGCTGCAATGCGGAAATCGGGATCAGGTCGTCTTCGGAGAAGGGCATAACTACAATTCCTGTTCCGCAAGCTGGGTCAATTCGCGCAATTTTTGCTGCAACAATTTTTTATCGGGCAATTTCGCCGTGTATTCGGCAACCAGCACCGGCGAAAGGCTGCGGCTCATTGTGAATTCAACTATTTCATCGTCCTTATCCGCGCACAAAATGATACCAACGCTCGGGTTTTCGTGCTCCTTCCTGTATTCGCGATCAAGCGCTTCAAGATAAAAATTCATCTTACCCACATATTCCGGCTTAAAGGCGCCGATTTTCAACTCGAACGCGACCAAACACTGTAAATCACGATGATAAAAAAGCAGGTCGATATAGAAATCCCCGCCGCCGACTTGCACCCGGTATTCCTCACCAATAAAGGTAAACCCCCGTCCAATTTCAAGCAAAAAATCTTTTAGATTTTGTGTAATCCCTTTTCTAAAGTCCGTTTCCGAATATTGACGCGGCAAATTGAGAAAATCAAGCACATAGTTATCCAGAAATTGTTCTTTGACATATTTTTCAACCGGGACCGGGGCAAGCGCTGTCGCCGATAGCATCGCACGCTCATAGTAGCTACTTTCAAGCTGACGATCCAATTCACGGGTACTATAGTGTTCTTTTATGCACAGATTTATATAGAAATGCCGTTCCTCAGGCGTTTTCGCCCGCGCCAAAATTTTGAGGTGATTTGTCCAGCTCAATTGTGTCAGCAGTGATGACACAATCTCATCGTCCTTGTAGGTTTCATAAAACTGCCGCATCCGGTACAACCCGCGGCGGGTAAAACCCTTCAAATCCGGGTATTGCGCCGCAATAAAGCGGGCAATTTCATCGACATACGCGTCCCCATAGCCATGCGCGGCGCTTTCCCTGCTGATATACTCGCCTACATGGTAGTAGAGCATAATCAGCTCCTCGTTCACCTTGCGGAGCGCGTTTTGCCGTGCGTCCTCAATAAGGCGGATGAGGTCGGGGAAGGTAGCGGTGGGGGGTGGATTAGTCATTTTACTTTGCAACTCATGTGGAAACAACCGTTTTAAATTCCCTGAGTTCTTTCCCGTCTAAACTTATCGTATAGGCTGAAAAATCTCTGGCCGGTAGTTCCTTGTCATTATCCCTTCGTATTACCGTTACCCGGTCAAACAATTCCTGAGCGGGCTTATTTCCCATAAAAGAAGCATGCTCAAATATGATAAGCCGTTGTGCGCTCATCAGTCCCCGAGCAGCAGAACGATCATGCTCAAACATATTCTGTAAGGCTTCCCAAAAGAGAGTCAAGTCCTCCTCTGAAAATCCCGTCTGATTTGCCAAGGGCGCGGAAATAAAACCATAGGTACGGTAAAGCCCGTAGGGAATGGTAAACTTGCGTCCCATGGTACGGTTATCCCCGCCCTGTTTCTCAGCTTCCTTTTCCGTAGTAACTGCCATACGAGTAATACTATGTTCAGAAGAAATTACCGGATCAATTGAGCGGGCAAAAGTAAGCTGTATTGGTCCCCGGACCTGTCCACAATTAACCCCGGTAGACATGACCGCGCCAAATGTTCTGACATCATAAAAATTTTGACACATCCATTTTCGGGCATCTTCAGTCTTATCTCCGCCCTTCCGCTTGCCTTCATCTCCGCTTAAATCAATACCCAACGCCTTATAAGCCCGCTCATGCTGATTATTAAGCACCGCCTTCTCTTTTACATAAATCTCATAAGGGGGCTGTTCATCCTTTACCAAGCCGACATAGTTACGAACCTTTCGTTTTAAACAAACGTCCGTTACCAGGCCATTTCCGGTTTCCGCATCCACCCGGGGAAGATTACCCGCATCGGGGTCTCCATTGGGGTTTCCGTCTTTGACATCAAAGAGGTAAATAAAATCATAACGCTTTTTCAGTTCCATAGTCTGCTCCTTAAAAATTAATTTCTTTCTTCATTCTTTGCAGTAAAGAAATCCTGCCGCTGATGATAATAACCAATGGCGAATTTTCCCTGTTCGTGTAAATTCAGATGAGAAGGAAAATCATTGTAATGTCCCATGATTTCACTGATGATTTTCTCCAAATTAACACCCCGGCCCTTGTTTTCCAACTTTGCGATATGATGATTTTTAAGCCGCAACAATGTCGGAAATACCGTTACCGGTGCACCACAGGCAGCCCCATAATACCTTTCACGAATTGTTGCGTTAAGTCCCGGATTTGCTTCCTCCTGAATTTTTTCAAGGACCGCAAACAGACGTCCAAGCTGATAACCAATTGAAGATTGCTCCGTATCAAGCGCCACTTTTATCTCCTCCTTTTTATAGTACCGGTTTAAATATGCCTTAATCAAAGCCGCCCGGACCGGTTTTACCCGATTTTCCGTATCGCTTCGTATTCGCCGTAATACTGCCTGCAATAATGTTGCCGGATAAGGCGTCCCGTCAATAATGGAACACATAAAGTCCCCCGCGATATTGGGAGGAATATTCTCACTCTTATCCTGAACTGCCGTATTTACCAGGAGCCGCCATAGTGAGTAATATTCCGGTTCATTTTTAGGCTTAACGATTTTAAGATCCTCAAAATGCTGACGGATATGATCGGCAAATTCGCCGACTGTTCCCTGCCGCCAAAACCGAATGGAAATCCGCGCTGCGTTTGGTGCAAGGCCGAGAATATAAAATTTCTCTTTCCCGGCATCTTCAATATACGTCCCTGTCCATAGAGAATCTATCAAATTTTTGACTCGCTCCGTCCCCGCATCAGGATCATCCTTTGCCGGTTCCGAAAAAATATACGCAAAATCTTCCTCGAATTGTGTTTTATTTGCAGACCAAAAAACCGTTGAGGCGTCTCCAATTTGTATACGCTGCCTGGAATCCCGGCTCAAAAGAGTATTGAGGGCAGTGGTATAGGCAAACATGGCGGCCTCACCCACCGGCGCATTCTTGCCCTGTTCTTTGCCGAATGAACGAAAGGCATCTTTATTAAAAGAAACGATATTTGCCCCGGAAGATTGGGCGCCCCATACTCCTTTTATGGATGTATGTAAGGTACTTATCTGATCCTTTTCGCCGGTAATAAGACAGATACTATCATATTTTTTAGAACTATCCTTTCCGGCCAAAGCATTCTTAATTTCTTCGGTCTCACAATAGAGTTCATACTCACCATCAAAACGGAAACTGATATTGGGGTTTGTCCGGTAAATATCTTCCCATTGAGGGATCTTTTCTAACTCTGCACGCTCGACAGCAGATAAAAAAGCCAGGAGCGCTTTTTTTCTTGGGGTATTGGGCAATTCATTCTGAATGCGTTCAATAAAGGCTTTTTTCTGATCCGGAAGCCGCGACAGTTTTCGCTTCTTGTCTTCTTCTTTCAAACCTTCAACATCCAAGATTCCGAATACATACCCGGCAACATCCCAAAGCAAATTCGCTGCAACTCCAGATGTTTTTTTAACGCCCTGCGGAACCAGAAAGGCCCTTCCCCTCTTTTTAATTCCCTCTCCTTCACGGGTATCTTCAATTTGCAGCAGGGAGCCTTTTTCATTCAAAACAACAACAAAGGATATCTCCTTTACTTCCCAGCCATCGGGAGCAATCCCGCTCGCCGGGTCCGCCGCTTTTCTGTCGTAGTATCCCTTTAGAGCCTGTAATATCATGACCTGACCTCCAGGGACCGCCGGTCAGTATTGACCACATTATTTTTCAGCCGCGCCCGGAAAAATTCAGGTTTAGGATTGGCAGGATCATCATAGTTCATATCATAAAGCATCCAGCCCAGGTCACTATCCTCATTGATCTTTTCTGTTATCGGTGAATGCTCTTCAACCAGACGAAAATCACAGGCAAACTCCCGGCATCCCAGGTAAGGACGATGGAAACACTGTCCCTTCTTTGCCCGGCGCTCAAACATGGCCGCATATTTTGCCTCGGTCTCGTCTGATCGGACATGAGTTACCTGTTCTTCATTATCCGCCCAGTATTCACCGTATCTATGAAAATTTGCCTTTCTTTTTTCGGGAGGAATGAACTCAAACCATCCATATATACGATACCGGACGTCCCGAAGAAAAAGTCCAGCCCGCTGTTGCCGTTGTTCTTCAATAAAAAAGCCTGTTGGACTACCATCTTTACCATCAAGCTGCGCCTGTGTCGGCTCACCCGCAATCCTTCCCACCTCATTACGCCGGACGCTTATCCAACGGATCGGATTCAATACCTCAATTTTGGTTATATGCCAGAAAATCGCCGGCTTCCACAAAATTGCGTCAAAAATCGCACGGGCTGCGGAGGGGGTCATAATGTCATAGCTGACTCGCTCTACCTTCATCTCCGGACGAGTAAATGAAGCATAATCTCCCCATATTTCAAGACACCAATCTTTCATCTTTTTCCTCTACTTACATTCTAACATAACTAAAGTATATCATGTTCTTTGAAAACTGTCAAGTACTTTTATGAAAAAAGTAAAAAATCCACGCGCCCAAAAGGGCGCGACTAAGCAAAAAACTACATTCTCACTTAACTGTTTCAATCCACAACTTCTTCCAAAGTATGACGTCAGACTATAAAATTTTCTGGATCATTCGGCATTTCATCAATAAACAGACCTATCTCTTTATCGTATTCCACGGTAGTGGTCAGCGCGAATACTCCGGGAAAAATCTCTTCCAATGAACCGCGCTTTTGCATTGTGTCAAACTGATTCACATATATAGTTATAGTGTATCTTTGCAATTTACGTAACAGTTTTTTCGCAGATATCAAATTTTTTTTCAAAAGCCGGATGTACAGCTCTCCTTTTTTATACGGTACCACAACCGTCCGTTGGTTTTTATCATCAATGAGCTTAAACAATTCGGCGGCGCTCCTAAACTGGATTCCAAGACCGGGGGTCGGCTTTAATAAATTGATGATTCCCTTAGCATCCAAAGAATTAGCCTTCCAGTATAGTTCGGTAAAATAGGGCGTAAAGACACGCTGATCAATAGGATTTTCCAGGCCCTGTTTACACATCCGCTCTGCCGTTTCCGCCGCTTTTCTGAGTGTTCCGGCGGGGGCTCTGCGGGGCGCATTGAAGACTACCACCTTACCAAGCTTCCCCTCGGCATTGAGTTTCCCTTCCCGGTTGCACCTTCCTGCGGCCTGCGCGACGGAATCCAGCCCTGCCATGGCCCGGTATACAACCGGAAAATCAATATCAACCCCCGCCTCAACCAACTGGGTACTGATAACCCGAACAGATTCTCCCCTATGCAATTTATCTTTAATCTCGGCGATCGCGTCACTGCGGTGCTGGGCGCACATAAGCGCAGAAAGATGATATGTCCCTTTGGGCATTAGGGCATGAAGCTCCCGGCAGCTTTTCCGATCAGATACTATACAAAGCACCTGATCAACATCCGATAAATCGGCGGCTAAATCATGCCATTCCACCGGATCGGAATTTTTTTTTGGAAGGAATACTTCAACCCGGTTTAGATTTTTATACAAATCCGGAACATCCTGAATAATTTCCCTGACCGAACCTTTCGGTAAACCGGGGAATTGGGGGAAATTTTTCTGCGCTTCAAAAACAGGCTGCGTTGCGGTACAGATAACAAAACTTACCCGGTAATGTTCTGTCAAAAGTCTCATGGCTTCCAAAATGGGCGATAAGAACTCAATGGGAACCAGTTGTGCTTCATCAAGAATTATCACACTATCCGCGATGTTATGAAGCTTCCTGCATCGGCTGGTTTTTGCGGCGAAAAGGGATTCAAAAAACTGAACTGCGGTAGTTATAATTATCGGCGCATCCCAATTTTCTGTTGCAAGCCGGGACCGCGGGGTAGAATCTTCCTCATCAAGACTTGCATGGTGTTCAACGATCTCGCCGTCACCAAAAACATTCCGGAATACATCAGCATTCTGTTCTATAATGCTTGTATAGGGGATAACATAAATTATTCGCTTCTTGTTATATTTTTCCGCATGCCTTAAAGCAAAAGCCATACTGGAGAGGGTCTTCCCACCACCGGTTGGAACGGTTAATGAGAAAAATCCCGGAACCATCTCCGCCGCTATCCGGCAATCCATCAGAACCTGTTGACGGGCTTTATATACAGTATCATCGGCTGTTTTGGAGGATCGTTTTGTTTTGGTCTCCATATAAGAAGTAAAGCGTTGCTGTAATTCAACCATAGAAAGATACCCTTTGCGTTTCTTATTCTTTTCCGAGTCCATATATTCTTCCGTATTTAAACGATCCGCATCAACAAGACAAGAAAAAAGCATTCGTATCCAAAGCGATATATCAAGTCCATTTGGATTAAATTGCCATGAAAAGCCTTTGGGACATAGCGGAGGAAGCAGGTTTTTGAATTTATCGGCTACATTCTCAGTTTTTACCTTCTGTAATCTAAATTCCAGGGCGCCAGGAGAACCACTCCAGTCAGGCAAACCTGCATGATGACCGGCTATACAGTATGACAGGAATCGGCCCATTCCCTTACCAAATATTTCCTCCATCAGTTTTGCAGCGGGACCGGAATGTTCCAATTTTCCTTGGGATGTTACAGAAGAGGCATCCTCATCATAGCCGCTGTTATTCAGTATATACTTTTGCCATTCAGATGTACCCTTGCCGCAATCATGCCCCATACCAAGGGCATACGCCCATTCTGACGAATCAAAGCTTTTTGCAAACTCTTTCGCTAATTCTGCGGTCCCCCGCAAATGCGATTCCAGAGACTGAGGCGTCGCCCATTCACCATTACCCAATTCCCGTACATGCGCGATATATTCCATCCCTCACCCTTTGATCACCGTCTTCCACTTCCCCGAATTGTAGCGCACAAGCACTAAAAGTGATCGGAGCAGCTGATCGAGGATGAGTGCGATCCATGCGCCCCACAGGCTCCAATTAAGGACCATCACCGTAATGCCCGCAATGCCGGGGCGTACCAAAAGGACGGTAATAAAGGTGATCGCAGCAATACTGCGGGTGTCCCCCGCGCCCCGCAGGGCGCCGGCAAGGATGAACTGTGAGGACTGGAAGGGCAGCATGATGGCGACCATGCGCAGAATACGGGAGCCCGTTTCGATGATCTGCAAACTTTCAGGATCGCGTCCCACATAGAGGGCCATGATCTGGCGGCCGAGGAAAACAAAAATCAGGGCCAAAACAACGGAGACCGCCAGCCCGATGCGGCGGGTGCGGCTGGTGTACTGCTCGGCCATGTCGGGCCGGCGTTTCCCCAGGCTCTGGCCGGTCAGGGCGGTGGCGGATACCGCAAAGGCCTGGCCTATCATAAAGGACATGGCCTGAATGTTCATGCAGGCCATATGGGTAGCGTAAAGCATGGTCCCCAGGGAAGTTACGATCTTGGTATAGCTTATCATCCCCGTCCGCATGATGGCCTGCTCGGCCAGGGCAGGAAGGCCGATGCGGAAAATTGAATTGATGGTTTCCCGGTTGGGCCTGAAGCTGTCGGTGAACCTCAGCCTGATATAGTTTCTGCCCTTCAAAAGGGTAATCATGGCAAGGGCGAGGGCCACAAACTGCCCGATGATGGTCGCCACCGATGCGCCCATCACTTCCCAGCGGGGAAAACCGAAATTGCCGTAAATCAAAAGGTAATTGAAGATCACGTTAACTATATTGGCAACGATGTTGTAGACCATGGAGGTGCGGGAATTCCCCACACCCCTCAAAGTCGCCGTGGCGGTACTGGTCAGGGAAACGCTTAAGAGGCCGATACACTGCCATTGAAAATAAACGGTTCCCCCCGCAAGGGAAGCGGCATCGGGGGCGCCCATGAAGCGGATAAGGTCTTCGGCAAAAATATAACCCGCCACGGAACTTGCAATGCCAAGGATAAAATTGAGGAGTAGGGCCTGGCGCAGAACCATGTTTGCCTTTTCAGGATTCCCGGCGCCCCGGTAGCGGGCAACCATGGCGGTGGCCCCCACGTTCATGGCCATGAAAAGTATCATCACCAAAAATTTCGGCTGAGTCGCAAGCCCCACGGAAGTCAGCGCCCAGGGCCCCAGCTGGCCCACCATCATGAGGTCCACCATGGACGCCAGCTGGACAAGAACCATCTCCCCCATGGAAGGGAAGGCGATCTTTACCACATCGCGGTAGAGCATTTTTGAGGTGATGCCCTCGGGAAGGGCGCGGCCATCGGACCGGACAGGTCCCGCTTCCACCCGGTCAAGGGCGGTCTCCCAGTTGGGACCTTTTTTTCCGTCCATTAGGGGCACCGCTTCAACGCTGAAAGCAGCCAGTCCCTGAACACCGCTCCGTTAATATCCACACACACCTTTGCGTTGGGCCTTTGTTTGAGATAGCCCTTCAGATCCACCACGGTTGTTCCCGCAGTCAGTGTTCCTGTGGTTTCCACCGCCACATAGGTCTCGGCGACTTCAAACATTTCCGGCCGCAGAAGATACGCGACGGCGCAGCTGTCATACATTTTAAGGCCCCTGTTGATATCACCGCTGCGGTAATGCTGCAGCAGTGCGTAGATCATTTCGCCGGTGCGGCCCATGGACTTAATCCTCGCCGCATCCTCCGGGTGCACCAGCGCCCTCCGGCCCACATCCAAAGGCGCCATCACAAGCGGCAGACCGCTCTCGAACACTATCCGCGCGGCCTCGGGATCACAGGCCATATTGAACTCCGACATCACCCCCTTGTTACCCCGGGTAACGCTGCCGCCCATGAGGACAACCGCTTCAATCTTTTCCTTTACACCGGGGTACATCCGCAGAAGCAATGCAATGTTGGTAAGGGGGCCGATGGGGACCAGGGTGATTTTTTCCGCGCTTTCATTAAGGGTTTTATAAATGGCGTTGACCGCGTGTTCCGTTAAAAGATTGCTCCGGTCCGGGTCCGGAAAATTGTAGCCGTCCATGCCGCTTGCGCCGTGGACATCCTCCGCATTCGTGGGGGCCGCCAGCAGGGGCCGGTCTGCGCCGCGGGCCACCGGGACAGCCTTGCCCCAAAAAGTCAGAAGTTTAAGGGCGTTATTGGTGGTCTTCTCCAGGCCGACATTCCCGGCAACGGTGCTTATCAGGCGGATATCCAGCTCCTCCGAAAAGAGGGCAATAGCGAGGGCTATGGCATCGTCAATCCCCGGATCAGTATCGATGATGATCGGCCGTTTTTTCATGTCAGGGCGACTTTAATTACCAGCTTACCGACCTGCGAAGGCTGTCCCGAAACAGCAAGGCTGGGTTTATGGGCGTCCTCCGGGAAAAGGATCGCCGCCGTCGGCCCTTTCAAAATAATCTGATGAACCGGCGCAGGGCTGCCTTCAAGAGGGGAACCTTCGGTTGAGGCCTCAAGAAAATCTATGTCCTTTTCAGGCGAATAGGGAACCGTTACTTTCAAAGCTTCCCGGTTACACACCAGGATCATTTCAGCGCCCTGTATAAGCATCTGAATATCCCCATACCGGCGATGGCTTTCATATTGGGCTTCCCCGGGCAGTTTGGTCTTATAGCTTGAACGAAGGGCATAGACCTTTGCCCCGTCTATTTCGAATTTCCCTTCCGGCAGATCCTTCCAGCTTTCCCCTTTCAGCCAGGCCAGGGCCTTTTCCCAGTTGGGGTTCATGAATTTTTCGGGAACAATCAAATCTTTATAAGAAGCGCAAACCATCTTTCCCTCTTTTTTACGGTATTTGATTGATATCCTAGCGCATCCTTTGTTTCCTGACAAGGATCAAAAAGATTCCGCAAATTTTTCTTGACAGGCGGGAAAAACCATGTGATCCTATACCTGTATGATAGGTGGACAGTTGTTATGGCTGGCAAGAGGTTTTAATGGACAAAATTGATTATACGGTGACTAAAACAAATCTCTATGAGCAGATTGCAGACAGCCTGGAACGGGCCATCATGCGCTCCGAGTCAAAATTTGGGACCATAACCGGGCCGCAAAGCAGCGTCGAACCTTCGGTTCGCGGTTCTCCTCTTGCAAAACTGCCCTCCGAGCAGGAGCTTTCCAAACGTTTTAATGTCTCAAGGACCGTCATACGGGAAGCTCTCAAGGTGTTAAAGGAACGGGGGCTCATCCAGAGCCGTAATGGGGAAGGTTCCTACATTTCCAGGCCGAGTGCGGATACCATTTCCAGCGCTGTGAACCGTATTGTTCAGATGGATAATATCAGCAACGATAATCTCCACAGCATGCGGCTTATTCTGGAAACCGCCGGCGCCCGACTTGCGGCGATTCAGGCAAAGCCGGTTGACCTTGAACATCTTGAATACATTCTGGAGAAAATGGCCGACGAAAATTTGCCCCTCGACGAACGCATCAATCTTGACGCGGAATTTCATATCACCATCGCCCGTGCAAGCGGAAATGAATTGGTCGGAATGTTTGTCGATGTCATGACCATGCTGCTCAATGAATATATGGCCAAGGGGGTATTCGGTCTGCTGGGGATTAAGAAAACCTGCGTCCAGCACCGCCATATTCTGGAAGCGATCCGGGGCGGGGATCCTGATCGGGCGGAGGCGGCCATTCGCGGTCATCTCAACGCGTCCAGGGAAAACGTGGTCAAATATGAACAAGCCGGGGTTTTGTAAATTGGTATCCACGGCGCGTAAACGCCGGTAAAATATTTTATCTTTATGGAGGAGTTTATGAAGAAAATTATCGTTGGAGTGGCGTTGTTTGCCGCTGCGGGTCTGCTCTTTGCGGGCGGAAAAAGTGATTCCCAGGGTTCTGCATCCCAAACGGCGAAACCGGTTGAACTTGTCTACAGTATGACTGCGGTTCCCACCGATGCCCATGCGGGGGCCATGATGGTATTCAAAGAAACCGTAGAACGGGTTTCCGGCGGGAACATCAAGGTACTCACCTATGATTCGGCTTCCCTGTTTAAACAGGAACAGGAAGTTTCGGCAGTAAAATCAGGCCAGGCGGATATTTCCGCAGTGGCGGCGTCCTGGCTTACCGACGGGTCCCCCTGGATATCCATGTTCACCGCCGGTTATATCTTCCAGAGCTACGATCACATGACCAAGGTATTGAATGGCGATATCGGAAAACAAGCCTTTGAACGGATCGCAAAAGAGCAGGGAGTCAGGCCCCTGGGCGCAGAGTATCTGGGGACCCGGCAGATCAACCTGGTGGAAGACCGGGCCATTAAGACCCCGGCGGATCTTCGGGGCGTAAACCTGCGCATGCCCAATTCTGACTCATGGATTTTCCTTGGTAAATCAATGGGCGCCAATCCTACGCCTATTTCTTTCTCCGAACTTTACATGGCCCTCCAGACCAAAACCGTTGACGGGCAGGAAAACCCCCTGCCCACTGACAAGAATGCAAAGTTCTACGAAGTAACCAAGTCTATTACCATCACCAACCACCTGGTAGACAGCGTGTGGCCCGCCATTAATGAAGCAAAGTGGCAGTCCCTTACTGCCCAGCAGAAAGAATGGGTCCTGGAAGGGGTTCGGGCGGGGATCAAGTACTGCGACGAAACCAACCTCAAGGCCGAAGCGGAACTGATACAGTTCTTCAAGGATGCGGGGCTTAAGGTCTACGAAGCGGACCTTAATGCCTTTGCCACCCATGTGCTGGATCAGTACCTCAAATCGGATTTTGCCAAGACCTGGGATATGGACGTATACAAGAAAGTCGTAGACGCGGCGAAGTAAATTGTCCTTTTAATCCTAATCGGGGACGCTGAAAACTCATCGTCCCCGGTTTAAGGTTTGTTGTTTTCTTATAGGGAGAATCCATGAAAAGAATTCTGTTGTTTATCAGGGATATTATTGAAATTTATACCCCGGTTGTTTCATTTGTTGTTATGTTTTTAACTTTTATCCTGCAGGTATTTTCACGGTATGTTCTCCGCAACCCCATAGTCTGGTCCATGGAAATTATTGTTATCGGCTTCGTTTGGACCGTAATCTTCGGCGCCTGCTATACCATGCGGCGGAGATCCCATGTAAAATTCACCATGATCTATGACCGTCTCTCTCCCCGCCCGGCGGCGCTTATCCGGATGCTGGGGAATTTAATTATAGCAGGAACCTTCCTGAGTCTTGTTTATGCGTCTTATAAATATTCCTTCTTTATCGGATTTCAAAAGACCGCTGTTTTCAGAGTATCCTATACCCTGGTTTTTCTGCCCTTTGTATATTTTCTCTTATCCATTACCGGATATACCATCATGGAAATAATAGAAGATATCAAAATAATTAAGGGGACGCTCCCCGACAGTGTGGATCACAAAACAGCGATGACTGCCGCCGTACAGGCGGATTCTTCAGATCAAAGTTCCCCCCGGGAGGTGCAAAAATGAGTTTAGCCCTGATAGTATGTCTGGCGATCTTTGTGCTGATCTTTATTTTAAGAATGCCCATCGCCCTGGGAATGATCTCCGCAGCAACCGCATACCTGCTTATAAAAGGTGCGGACCTGAGCCTGGTGACGAACCAGATAATAAATACCTACTATACCAATTATGTGATCATCGCGGTGCCCCTCTTCATCTTTACCGCCAATGTGATGAACACCGGAAAAGTTACCGACATGATCTACTCCTTTGCCCACGCCCTCTGCGGCAGGATGCGGGGAGCCCTGGGTCATGTCAACATCCTGGGCTCCCTCATTTTTGCGGGGATGACCGGTTCCGCCATTGCCGACGCCGCCGGGCTCGGCAAAATCGAGATCGAAGCCATGACCGATGCGGGATATGAACCGGCCTTTGCCTGCTCCCTTACTTCATCGTCGGCGACCCTGGGACCAACCTTTCCCCCCAGTATCCCCCTGGTCATCTACGCCATGCTTTCGGGGACTTCCGTGGGCGCCCTGTTCCTTGGGGGAATGATCCCCGCCATAGTCCTGTCCATCGCGCTGATGATCTATGTGGCGATTATTGCCAAAAAACGAAATTATCCCCGGGGAGAAAAAATTCAAATCCGGACTTTTCTGGCGTCAACCTTTAAATCCCTGCCTGCCCTTTTAACCCCGGTAATACTTCTTGTGGGAATTTATACCGGCGTCATGACCCCCACCGAAGCCGGGGCCGTCGCGGGATTTTACGCGGTGCTGATTTCGGTTATCGCCTACCATGGCTTTGGCCCCAAGGACTTCTTCAAGGTGGTGATAGATTCCATCAAAGATATAGGCGCCACCAGTATCATGATCGGAGCCGCGGCGATTATTTCTTATATCGTTGCCCGTGAGCAGGTTGCGTCGAATCTGGGCGCCTGGATCATCTCCATCTCGGAAAGTAAATACTTCTTCCTCTTCCTGACCAATGTGGTGATCCTTGTCCTGGGTATGTTTATTGATACTTCCACCATCCAGTTGATTTTTATTCCCATCCTGATTCCGGTGGCCAAAGCCATGGGCATAGACCTGATCCATTTCGGCGTGGTGGTTACCTTTAACATGATGATCGGCCTCTGCACGCCCCCCTTCGGGATGCTGCTCTTTATTACCTCCGGCATTTCCGGGACGCCCCTCAAGGATATCATCCGGGAAATTATGCCCCAGCTGGTGGTCATGCTCATTGTTTTAATTATTTTAACCTATCTGCCCCAAACAGTATTATTTATTCCGAAATTATTAGGCATGATGTAAGGAGTGTCAAAATGGCAAAAGATTTTTCAGGCTGCTGGCCTACGATGATCACCCCCTTTACCGATGACAACAAAATCGATTTTAAGGCGGTGAAGGGTTTAACCGAATGGTATATTGCGAAGGGCTGCGACGGCATCTTTGCGGTATGCCAGTCCAGCGAAATGTTTTTTCTGTCAGAGCAGGAAAAGATCGATCTCGCCAAAGCGGTAAAGGACGCCGCCGCCGGGAAGGTCAAGGTGATCGCATCGGGACATACCGCCGACGATAAGTCGAAACAGATTGAGGAGCTGGGGCGCATGGCGGAAACCGGCGTTGACGCGGTGGTCCTGGTGAGTAACCGTTTCGCAAAACAGGATGAAGGGGAAGAGGTATTTGAAAAAAACTTTAACGATATTCTGCGGCAGCTTCCCAATGTTACCTTCGGTCTGTATGAATGTCCCTATCCGTACCTCAGACTTTTAACGACACCTTTCCTCTCTGACTGTGCAAAAACAGGAAAACTGGTTTTCCTCAAGGACGTAAGCTGCGCCAATGCAATACAGGAAGAACGTATCGCCGCAGTTGCCGGGACAAAGATATCATTGTTCAACGCCAATACCGCAACCCTGCTTGATTCTTTGATCGCCGGTTATGACGGGTTTAACGGGGTCATGGCCAACTTCCATATTGATATCTACAAATGGATGTACACCCATTTTAAGGCCGAGCCGGAACTTGCCCGGGAAGTCAGCGATTTCCTCACCGTTGCGGCGGTCAGCGAAGCCCGGGCCTATCCGGTCAATGCCAAGTATCATCAGAATACTGCGGATGTACCCATGAGCCTGCATACCCGCAGCAAAGATAAGGGCATACTGAACGAGAATGCCCGCCGCGAAATTGACAGCCTTATCCGCATGGAAAAGGCAATGAGGAAAAAATTGGGATTATGAAAAACTACGGCAGCGAATGGAAACGCAGGTTACGGGCCGGAGAATTCCTTCATGGGGGACATATATTCCTTCCCAATCCTGCCATGGCCGAGGCCATGATCTGTTTCGGTTATGAATATCTCTGGATCGATGGGGAACACGGAAGCTTCGATAAAGAACAAATTCTTGCCCATATCACCGCAGTAAACGGCGCCGGAGCGGGAGCCTTTGTGCGGGTAACTTCGGGGGACCCTGGGGTGATCAAACCGGTGCTTGAAATGGGTCCCGACGGCATTATCATACCCATGGTAAACAGCGCCGCGGAAGCGGAAAAGATCATCTCGGCCTGTACCTATCCGCCCAGGGGTACGAGAGGTTTCGGTCCCCGCCGGGCAAACCGCTACGGGGTCATAAGCGACCGGGAATATCTTGATACCATTGACGATGCATTGGTTAAAATCATCCAGATAGAACACAAGGACGCTGCGGATCATATCGATGAGATCCTGGAGGTAAAGGGAATAGACGGGGTGGTAATCGGCCCCTATGATCTTTCGGGCTCCATGGATCTTTTGGGACAACTGCAGCATCCCGACGTTCAGGCCAAATGTGAAAAAGTCGTCACCCGCTGTAAAGCCCACAAAATACCCTGCGGGCCTTCCATAGGGCCGGCAAACCAGGAGTATATTCAGTATTGGCTCGATCTAAAAACAGAATTCCTGTTTTGCGGCGATGATCTTACTTTTGTCAAAATGGGAACCGAGTCCGCCATTACGAAAATTAAGGGGTTAAGAAAATAAGGGAATTATGAAGATTCTTGTGTTCGGTTCTTTAAACATCGATCTGATTTTTTCTGTTGATCATATCGTGCGTCCCGGTGAAACCATCAGCTCAAGCGCACTGGAAAGGAGCGCCGGGGGCAAGGGGGCCAACCAGGCGGCAAGCCTTGCAAAGGCAGGGATGGATGTGTACATGGCGGGGAAGATCGGCAGCGATGGAAAATTTCTCCTGGAGCTTTTGGAATCCTATGGGGTACATACGGATCATGTCGCCCAATACGAGGGGGCCACCGGGCAGGCTTTGATTCAGCTTGATAAAAATCGGCAGAACGCCATTGTACTTTTTTCCGGGGGGAACGCCCGTATCACGGATGACGAAATAAACGGCGCCCTGTCACAATTTGGTTCCGGTGATATCGTAGTGTTACAAAACGAAATAAACCGCACCGCAGAGGTTATGCGGTGTGCAAAAAAACGGGGCCTCAAAATTTACCTGAACCCATCGCCATACGATGAAGGAATCGCCAAACTGCCCCTGAATTTGGCGGACGCCTTTTTTGTCAACGAAATTGAGGGAGCCGCCCTGGCGGATCTGCCGCCGGAAACAGCCTTTCCCACAATCCGGGAAAGGCTGGTCAAAAAATTCCCCCATGTTGAAATTATCTTAACAGCAGGGAAGGACGGCGCTTTTTACGGTTTCAACGCAGTACGGGAAAAGGGAAACATCATCGACCTGCCCGTTGCGGACACCACCGCCGCAGGGGATACCTTTACCGGTTACTTCATCGCCGCCCGTGCCCGGGACTTACCCATACAGGAAGCGCTGACAATCGCCTGCAAAGCCGCTTCCATCGCGGTCTCCCGGAAGGGGGCCATGGCGTCCATTCCATTCGCAGAAGAAGTATTCGATTAAAGAGTCAGATGGCACTGCGGGGGTTATACAAATCCTGCTTTATGTTTATAATACAAAATATCGTTTTATTTTTTAGGAGGAACTATGTTCAGAAAAGGTGTAGTTTTTACAGTTACTATGTCTCTACTTCTTGGTTTGGTTTTAGCCTGCGGATCTACCGGATCCGCCAAGGCTAATATGACGCCCGGTACGTATGTTACGGAAGCGCGGGGGTATGTGAATCAAATCAAAGTTGAAACCGTGGTAAGTTCTTCAAAGATCCTTTCGGTAAAGATCCTGGAGCATAACGAAACTAACGGGATCGGCTCCTTTGCGATAGCCTGGCTTCCGGATCGTATAGTCCAGGCACAATCGGTGGGGATCGATGGTGTCAGCGGCGCGTCCTTCTCCAGCCGCGCCATACTTGGCTCTGTTACCGAAGCCCTGAAACAGGCAAACGCCGATATAGGCAAATTTACCACGCCCCCTCCCACGCCTAAGGCGAAAGACCAGGAGCTGTCTGCGGATATTGTCATCGTCGGCGCAGGCGGAGCGGGTTTATCCGCCGGGATTGAAGCGAGGAACAAGGGAAAGAGTACTATCATTATTGAAAAGATGGATATTCCCGGGGGAAACACTATCCGTTCTTCCGGTGGATTTAATGTGGCGGGAAGTCCCGAACAGATCGCCGCCAATAAAGGCCGTACCAGCGTCGAAAAATTTATTGAATTTACCATGGAGGGCGGCCACAACATTAATAACCGCGAATTGGTCACTTTTATGATAAAGAATTCCGCCGGTGTGGTGGATTGGCTCAAGGGTCAGGGTATGGATCCTGTGATTGGTGAGACTTATACCGGTTATAACGTACCCGGTGAAGCCAAAGGACTTATCCTGAGTTTGCTCGCCCGCTATGAATCCCTGGGCGGAAACATTATGTACGGTGTTCGGGGTACCGATATTATTGTTGATCAGGGCAGGGCCACCGGTATTATTGCTACGGATAAACTGGGGGCTAAGGTTACCATCCGTGCCAAGGCCGTCATTCTTGCCTCCGGCGGTTTTGGGGGTGATTTGGAAATGTGCGCCCGCCTGGACCCCAGGTTAAAGGGATTTGTTACGGACAACAGCCTGGGCGCCACCGGGGATGGTATCAAGATGGCTGAAGCCATTGGAGCCGCCACCGTAGATATGGAACAAATCCAGAGTCATCCCACCATCCACCAGGCAAGCTCCACCATGTTGACCGAAGGTATCCGCAATTCCGGCGGCATTCTCCTTAATACCGCAGGAAAACGTTTTACCGATGAAAACAATTACCGGGATGTAGTTTCCGCTGCTATTCTGAAACAGGATAAGGCCACAGCCGTTATTCTGTACAACAAGGAACTGATGGACAACAACGCCAATGTGCTGGGTTATTACCGACAGGGCCTGGTGACCCAGTACGAAACCCTGGACGATGTGGCAAAGTATATGAATGTGGACCCTGCAGTTTTAAAACAGACCGTGGATACCTGGAACGGTTATGTGGCTAACAAGAATGATCCTGAATTCCACAGCCAATTCTCCTGGATTCGCAATCTGAGTAAGGGCCCCTACTACGCCCTGTGGGTCGCACCCGGGATTCATCACACCATGGGGGGTGTAAAGATCAATGTGGACACCGAAGTAATTTCCACCTCGGGATCAAAGATTCCCGGACTTTTTGCCGCCGGTGAAGTTACCGGAGGCGTACATGGCGGGAACCGCGTCGGAGGAAATGCCATCCTGGACATTCTCCTCTATGGACGGGTCGCCGGTGATAATGCTGCGGCGTATATCAAATAAATTTTCACTTGCCTAAAAAAGCGGCCCGGACTTGTTCGGCAACTAACCGTTTGCCGAACAAGTCTATTAAAGAAAGGTTTCTTCCAGAAAGGCCGCAACCCCGTCTTCCGTATTGGGGCCAATGATGAGGTCCGCCTCGGCCTTCACCGAGTCCTTGGCGTTGGCGGGGGCAATGGCAAAGCCCGTTGCGCCGAACATGGGGAGGTCGTTTTCTTCGTCCCCAAAGGCTATCACCTGAGCCGGCTCCAGGCCACGGCGCTGCAGGGCAATTTTGAGTCCCTCACCCTTGGAAGCATTGGGATTCATGATTTCCAGAAAGGTCCGCAGGGTTCGGGCTATGTAAAGACTTTTTCCAAAACGTTCTTCAATTTTTGGCCGTATCGCGTCCTGCACTTCGGGCTCCGCCAGGAACATGCTCTTGATACAACCGGTGAGCCCCGGTGCGGCCAGGGCCTGCTTCAGGTCCCCGATTTCGGCCTGTATTCCCGTATGCTTAAAGTACATCTCGGTTTCAGCGGACTGCCGTTCCGCGATCAGACGCTGCCGGGGGATTGCGGTGGTTCCCGGCAGAAAGACCTGGTAATAAACTCCGGTACTGCGGGAAAGGTCAATGCAGAAATTCACCGCCTCCAAATCCAGCAGGGTTGCGCTGAGGATTTTACCGCCGGGCATGTCCGCCACCACCGCGCCGTTAAAGTACACCATGGGCCCCTCGGCCCCCAGGGGGATGCGGAACCGTTCTCCCGCTTCAACGGCCCGCCCGGTAGCAATGATGACGGCCAGGCCCTTTTCCCGGCAGGCATTGATCGCCCGGATAGTACGCTCCGTTAAGACCGCGCCGGGCGCAAGGACGGTCCCATCAAGATCAATGGCAAGGGCTTTTATAGCAGATGGATCAAATGTTCGCTTTTGCATGAGAAGATTGTACCTTTTTCCCCGCCCTGTTTACAAGCTGATAATGCATCGAATCTACATATTCAGTTCCCGCTTCCCCGTCACTTTAAAGAAGATCAAAAGGGAAATAACGGTTATCAGCGAAAGGATTGATGAAAGAGCGGCGGCGGTTCCGTAGTTGCCCCGGAGCACTTCGGTATAAATCGCAATCGTCATGGTGCGGGTCGCGGTGGTATACAAAAGGATCGACGTGCTCAGCTCCGTCAGTATGGATACCCAGCTGAGTATGGCCCCGGAGAACACGCCGGGGAGCATCGCAGGAACGGTGATCCGGGTAAAGGTTTTGAATTTGGAAGCCCCCAGGCTGATGGCCGCCTCTTCCGTACTGACACTAATCTGATGCAGGATGGCGCTGCTGGAACGGATGGTATAGGGAAGGCGGCGGATCGTAAAGGCCAGGACCAAAATAAACGCAGTGCCGCTTAAATACATGGGCTGCTTGTTAAAGGTCATCAGCAGGGCGATACCAAGAATTGAACCGGGCACGATATAGGGGAACATCGTTGCAATATCAAGAATATTGGTCAGGGCGCTGGGCCTGCGGACCGTAACATAGGCCACCAGTGACGCAATGACCACGATGATTGCGAGGGCCGAAAGGGCCAGCACAAAGGTATTGGTGATGGCGTCCCCGATTTTTGAAAAGGCCGTAATATAACTGTCAAGGGAATAACCGGGGACAAACATCTTTCCCCTGGTTTTAAGAAAAGAAGTATAGGCCACATAGGCCTGGGGCATAATGGCCAGGATTACATAGATATATATAAACGCATGGGCCAGAATATTCCGCAGCCCCTTTTCTTTTTTCGGCTGAATGGGCCGCAGGGATGTGGTGGTATAGGATTTTTTTTCCGCAACAAATTTCTGCACCAAAAATATGGAAGTGGCGAATACCACGACCATAATACTGATCGCCGCAGCAAAACTGTCGTCGTCCCCCATCTCACTGATAAACTCATTAAAGATGAGCACCGGGATCGTGCGGTAGCCCTCCCCTATCAGCATGGGGGTGCCGAAATCCGCCAGGGCGCGCATAAACACCAACAGGCTCCCCGCAAGAATCGTAGGCAGGATAAGGGGGGCGGTGATCCGGATCATTTTTTTTACCCCCGTGCAGTTCATACTTTCGGAGGCTTCGATTAAAGAACTGTCCACGGTCTTAAGGGCCCCGGAAACATACATAAAAATAAGCGGGGTAAGCTGCAGGGTCAGCACCAGCAGTATTCCGTTAAAGCCGTAAATGTCCGGCGTGGCAATGCCGAAAACATCCCGGAAAAAAACCGTGATGACCCCGCTTCTGCCCAAAAGCAATATCCAGGAATAGGCGCCGATAAAGGGCGCGCTGGTGGAGGATATCAATATAAGGATCTGAATGGCCGCGGCAAAACGTATCTTGACGGTGTTCATCACATAGGCAAGGGGAACCGCCAGTACAACGGTTAAAAGGGTAACACTAAAGGTAACCCTCAGGCTGTTTACAATCGTTCCGTAATAATATTTTGATGAAAAAAACTTTTGAAAAGATGCAAGGGAAAAACCCTCAGGGCCGATCAGGCTTTTCGCAAACAGGGTGATCAGGGGATACAAAAGAAACACAATATAGATTAAAAATACTGCGCCGGTGATTACGGTCCAGGCGTCTTTTTTGCGGGGCTCGTTCATTTGTTTCCGCCCGCAGTTAAGTTACGCTCGCCGCCTGCATCAAATATATTGATCCTGTCCCGGTGTATTTTAAGAAAAACATCTTCACCGTTTTTATAGATTTTTTCCGATGCGGATTGTTCAACAATTTCAACATGCTGCCCGCTTTCCAGGGCAATAAAGTAATGGGTATTCAGGCCAAGGAACATGGCGTTAAGGATCTTCCCCTTGAGTCCGCTGTCAGCCTTCCCTTCGGCGATGTAGAATTCTTCGGGACGTACCGACACTTTGACCGGCGCTTCTCCGTCCCCTCCGGCAAGGGGGCTCTCAAAATCTTCGGCGTAGCTTCCGATGGACAGCCGCGCCGCGTTCCCCTTCCGTTTAAGGGTTCCCTCCAGCACATTGGTATGCCCGATAAAGGTTGCCACAAAAAGATTTGCGGGGCGGCGGTAAATTTCACGGGGGCTCCCGATATGCTGGATAACACCCCTGTTCATAATGGCGATCCGGTCGGAAACCGCCATGGCCTCCTCCTGATCATGGGTAACATAAATCGTAGTAATTTGAATGGCGTTCTGTATTTCCTTAATGGCGTTCCGCATATCCACCCGCAGTTTGGCGTCCAGGTTGGAGAGGGGCTCGTCCATGAGAAGCACGTCAGGCTCAATGACAATGGCCCGCGCAAGGGCGACCCGCTGCTGCTGTCCCCCGGAAAGGCTTTCGGGCATGCGGTCCCTGTATTCTGTAATTTTTACGGTATCAAGTATTTTTTCAACACGCTTTTCAATTTCATCCTTGGGGATAGCGCGGTTGGTAAGGCCGAAGGCGACATTTTGTTTTACATTCATGTGGGGAAAGATGGCGTAGTTCTGAAAGACCATGCCGATGTTCCGCTTTCCCGGCGACAAATTGTTTATTACCTTATCGTTAAAACTGATGGTCCCCGCTTCTATGGAGTTGAATCCCGCAACCATCCGCAGTAAGGTTGTTTTGCCGCACCCCGAAGGCCCCAGAAGGGTAAAGAATTCTCCCTCTTTTACTTCCAGGGAAAGATCCGGAATAACCGTTGTTTCCCCGTATTTTTTTGTCACATTCTGAAACTGAATTTTTACGCTCATGGGGAGAACCTCCGCACCGTTAAATTAAAATAGACTTGTTCGACAAAGGGTTAGTTGCCGAACAAGTCCAATGCCGGACCGATTTTTTCGGCCCGGTATCAGGAAGCGCCTGAGCGCCCTTCAAAAACGTTTATTGGACTTGTTCAACAACCCGGTTGGTTGTTGAACAAGTCTTGCAAAATACTCCGCATTTTGCCGTCTTTAAGCGGTTGTTGTTCAGAAACTTCAGTTTCTGAACAACTCTATTGAACCGAAGTAAGTATGGTCCGGTAACGCTCAATGATTTCGCTGCGGTGGGCGGTAACATAGGCGCCGTCTTCAACGAGAAGTTTTATATCCTTCATGGGGACCATGTGGGTACCTGTCACCGCGTCTGAACGCACCGGCCTTGCGGTCAGTTCGTTGCCGTAGACAGCCTGCGCCTCCGGGCTGAGGATAAAATCAATAAACTTCTTGGCGTTGTCAAGATTTTTTGCGCCCTTCACAATCGCCGTGGCGGCTCCCAAAAATACCGCGCCTTCCCTGGGGTATACGACCTTTACCGGAGCGCCGTCCCGCACATAACTGACCGAAGGATCTTCGTAAGTTAAAGCAACCGCATATTCGCCCTGGGCAGCGCCGCGGTGTACCGCGGAGGAACTCTGTGCGATCTTGCCGTCAAGATTGATAAGCAGGCTTTTCACATAATCCCAGCCCCTGGCCGAGGTGTAGTCCCCGCCTACCGCAAGGAGTATGTTGGTGAGCTGCGCAAAGGCGGAACTGGAACTGGTGGGGTCACCCATGATGAGCTTGCCCTTGAGGGCGGGGTTAAGCAGATCGGCGTAACTTTCAACGGTGATGCCCCTGGCTACATTGGTGTTCACCAGAAGATTACTGCCGTCCAGACAATAGAGGGTAAGTTTTCCGCCGATGTTCTGGTATTGCTGTATAACGTCCCCATTATACTTTGATACATATGGTTCAAAAAGATCGATCTGGGCGCTGAGGACCGCATTGCCGCCGCCCCACATAACATCCGCATAGGGGCTGTTTTTTTCCGATTCAACCCTCTTGAGTAATTCGCCGGTTCCCGCAGAGATGATCTCAACCTTGATGCCCGTCTGCGATTCAAACAGGGGGATAATTTTGGTCACCATATCCTCGGTATTGGGTGAATAGATGACGAGCTTTCCCGCATCCGCGCTTCCGGCCGGGGCGGCCTTTTGCTGGCCACCCGTTGCGAAGGCAGAGGAAACTGCAAGGATTCCAATCAGTAAACCAATTAACGCCTTTCTTTGCATTTTTTTCTCCTTGAAAAATAAAACATATTTTACATTATAACATAAATATTATTATCCTGCTAGTTTTCCCGGATCAGCCAGCGTAATGAGCCGCCGGGCGGCAATCAAAGCCGGATTAAGCAGGGGCAGGGGGAAATCGGCCTTTTTTTCTACCGCCAGGGGCAGCTCGGTACAGCCGAGTACAACCGCCTCTGCGCCCCGGCCGGCCAGGGTGAGGATGGCCTTGGACAAGGTCTCCTTCGCCCTTGGGCTTACCGGCGAAGAATGGGCCTTGATGCCGTATTCTTTATTATAGATGAGATCATGAACCGCTTCCTGTTCTTCGTTATCGGGTTCCAGCAGGGTAATGCCCTCCGCAGCCTTAAAGTATTCCCGGTACACGCCGCTGACGTGGGTTCCCCTGGTGGCCAAAAGTCCGATGCGGGTAAAGCCAAGCGCCTCCCTTACATAGGAGGCGCAGGTCTCAAGCATATTAACGATGGTGAGCCCCGGAAGCTTCTCCGCAACCATGGCGCTGTAGGGCCCAAAGATGGGAGCCGCGTGGGCGGTATTGCAGGCAACGGTGACGAAACGGGCCCCCGCATCGTACAGCATCTTTGCACAGGCAAACATACCGTAGGCGGGATTGTCCTTTTCGTCATGCTTGTTCAACAAAAAATCGGTCCGGTCGGGGATCAGGGAGGGGCAGGATATCAACACCGTGTTCAGATGCTCCTGATCGGTCACCGCGCGGGTATTGTCAAAAATGTTTCTGACAAAATCCAAACCCGCGTAGGGACCCACCCCCCCAATCACCCCGATCACAGGCTTCACGCGCTTTTCTTCTCCTTCTCCCACTTGGACATGTCCATAAGGCCCATTTTTTTGGAAACGCAGGCAGTACAGGCAAGGTCACCCGATACGTTAAGCGCCGTCCGGCCCATGTCGAGGATCGCGTCAATACCCAGAATCATGGCATAAGCGCCCGCAACCAGAGAACCGGCAGTAACCGGCAGACCTACTGCGTCCAGCACCATGAGGAGCATGATGGCCCCCGCGCCGGGAACGCCCGCCGTGCCGATTGAGGCAAGGGTTGCGGTCAGTACGATAACCCCCATCTCCTGAAGACTAAACGTCCCCCTTCCTACCGAAAGGGCGATGAAGGTGGCGCAAACCCCCTGATAAATGGCGGTTCCGTCCATGTTGATGGTTGCGCCCAGGGGCAGGGAGAAGGAATACACTTCCTTGGAAACGCCGAGATTGGCAGCCGACTTCATGGTGACGGGCAGGGTTCCGTTGGAACTCCTGGTGACAAAGGCGGTAATAAAGGGGTCCTTGGCATCCCTTAAATACCGGCCAAGGGGCAGCCTGCCGTAGAACTTGACCAGAGCGAAGTATACAAAAAAGACATGGATGGCATAGCCGGAGAAACAGGCCGCCGTTACAATCCCCAGAGACCCGATGACCTTGGGGCCGTTGTCGGCAAAAACCACCGAAACCAGGGCCAGGACGCCGATGGGGGCGTACTCCATAATCCACTTGATGACCATGGTAATGACTTCCGCAACCCCTTCCCAGAAGGAAAACACGACTTCCCCGGCATGTTTGAGCCGCGGATCGTCGGAACCTTTGGCATAGGAAATTCCCAGGCCGAACACCAGGGCGAAGAAGATCACCGCCAAGACGTTTTCGCTCACAATGGCCGAGGCAACGCTGGTGGGGACAATGTTCAATATAATGTCGCTTGGTGCAAGCGTCGGGGCTACCCTTGCTGCCGCCGCACTTGCCAATTCGTTGATTTGGTTTAGTTCCGCCGAAGGACGGAAAATTGTGCCCATGAGCAGCCCGATAACCACCGCAAACGCAGAAGTAGCAAGGTAGAAAACAATAACCCGCACCCCTACCTTTCCAAGGCTCGCGGGGCTGACCGAAGACGCGCCCACAATAAGGGTGGACAGGATGATGGGCATCATGATCATCTTGAGCAGCCGCACAAAGATGTCCCCAAAGGGTTTAATCCAGAGGATCTTCTCCCTGAAAACCAGCCCCAGGACGATACCAAGCGCCAATCCGATAAGGATACGGTACAACAGGTTGAAGTTGAAATACCAACCCAACAAACCGCCTTTCTTTTTCTGTTCGCTCATAATTCACTCCTCCTAAACCTTGACTTTAGATGTTAAATTTTATTGTAAGACCAAACCGAAAAAAAGTAAAATAAATTCGATAAAAAGACAGGAAAAACACGAAAATTTGACAGAGTTACCGGAGTCGCGTAAAATTTTGTAAGGAGTATAAAATGGCAGTAACAAAGGAACATGAAGGAAGGGTCATCGTTTTTACCACCGGTGGGACAATCGCCATGGCAAACGACAGCGAAAAGGGGGGATCGGTTCCCGTGGTTACCGGTCAGGATCTGATAAGATCCGTACCGCCCCTGGCTGCGGTCTGTGATGTGGAGGTGCGGGAATTCGCCAATATTCCAAGCGGGCACATGACCTTTGAACTGATGAAAAAGCTGGGGGATCAGATTGATGAGGCCCTGGAAGCGGAGGATGTATTGGGCGCGGTGGTAACCCACGGCACCGACACCCTGGAAGAAACCGCCTATTTTCTGGACCTTTACCTGAAAACCAAAAAACCGGTCTGCTGCACCGCCGCCATGCGGAACGCCGAGGAAGTAAGCGCCGACGGCCCCATCAATATCCTTTCTGCGGTACGCACCGCCTCGGCGGACGAAGCAACGGACATGGGCGTATTTGTGGTATTAAACGAACAAATACAGGCCGCGCGGGAGGTGACCAAGACCCATTCCGGTAATGTGGCCACCTTCGACTCGCCATTTTGGGGGCCCCTGGGCTATGTGGACGAGGACCGGATCATTTTCAGGCGCGTCAACCTGAAGCCCCTGAAAATACATCCCCCCCGGATCGAGAACGATATTCACCTGATAAAAACCCACACCGGCATTGATGATTTTTTCTTTAACTGCCTGATCCAAAAAAAGGCAAAGGGGATTGTGGTGGAAGGATTGGGCCGGGGCAATGTTCCGCCCAAAGCCATGGAGGGCATCAAAAATGCGGTAAAGGCCGGAATACCCGTCGTCATAGCGACCCGCTGCCTCGGCGGACGGGTGGCGCCGGTCTATGCCTATGAAGGCGGGATCGTTCAGGTACTGGCCGCGGGGGCAGTCTCCGCAGGGGAACTGAACGGCCAAAAGGCCCGGATCAAACTGGGGCTCGTGCTGGGCCTGAACCCAACGCCAAAAGATATTTCTGTCTATTTTGACAATCCATGACTATTCGTCCAAGTAACGCAAAAAAGGGGATCATGGCCATAGCGGGCCATGCGGGGAGCGGTCACTGCCATAGCCACAGCCAGTATTTGCAGGATGATTCCGGCGGGCTTGCCGCAGTGTTGGCCCTGTTTCAGGAAGCGGCAAATATTTCCCTGACCATCAAGGAAATTCAGGTGACCCCCGGTATTGCCGGTTCCATACGGGTGGAAACCATGTCCGGCGGCGTCGGGGTCTGCGCTCCCCGGCGGGGCATAACCCTGCAGGAAGCGCGGCTTGCCAAGGGTCTTGAGGGCCGGGATGCAATCCGTACCCAGGCCCTGGTCATGGAAGCTTTCGGACGGGTTTACGGGCAGGGGGTACATGAAACTCCGGTTGCCCTGCAAACAGCCATAGCTAACGCGGCGATGGACAGTTTTTGCAAAAATTTTCCGGAACAATTCATCGGTGCAGAAGAAAACACCCCCCACGGCCATGGGCGGATAGCCGGAACCGTGCTTGATTTTGACGGCGCCCCTGTTTCAGTCCTGGCCACCGTCAATGGCACGGACAACGGAACCGGGCCGGTAGAGGATCTGGAAGGAAACGTCTTTGGGGGCTCAAAAAAAATCCCCATGCGGGCCCTTGGGATGGATACGCTTCCCACTATAGTAATCGAAGGCAAGGTTTATTCCCCCGGCTTTTCCGATTCCGCAGAGGCCCCCTATTTCCTGGTCCGCGCCGATCCCCGTGATGATAATCCTGTGGTGGGCAATGCCCTTATCCTGGCGGGGAAGGCCCTGGGGTATCCCATCCGCCTTCGGGATGACGTTTTACGGCGCATCCCCGGTGCACTGGAAAAAAGTACCCGGGCCCTGGGAGACGCCATTATCGCCGGGGGAACGGAACTGAAACAGGCCCGTTTTTCCCACGAAAAAGTTGCGGCCCTGGCCAAACTTGCCGCCCTGATCAGCGAGGACGGGGCGGGGATCAGCTTCATGTCCGACAGGCTGCATGAAATTGTCGGCGGCGTGGGGCTCATGCCCGGTACCGCGGCGGTACTCAGCCTCATTGTTCCCAAGGCATACCGTGACCGCTATGTATTCCCCGCCCTGACGGAAGATGATCTGCCGCGTTATGTAAATATCATCAAGACCGCAGTCAGGGAACTGCGTCCCCTGCTGCCCGAAGCTGAAGCCCACCTTAAGGCCCACGCATGGCAGGGCGATCTCGACAGCCTGCTCAGTATCAGCAATACCTAAAAAAGGGGAGTTTCTTCAAAACATCAGTTTTGAAGAAACTCCCTGCCTGTTTCAGAAAGACGCCTCAGACTTAGGTTATTGCGCCCTTCTTTGCGTTGAAGGTTTCCCTGTCCAGGTCACCCAACACGGCGGCGGTGGTTACCATACCAACGGTGTCACCGGTGATGTTCAACATGGTATTGGGCATATCGATCAAACGATAAATACCGGCAATCCAGGGTACGATGGTCAGGGGCAGCCCCATGGTCTGCATCATAATTGCGGACATCATAATACCGCCGCCGGGAACACCGGCCACACCCGCAGCCATGATAACCCCCAGCAGGATGATAACCACTAACTGACCGGCCCCCAGGTGAATACCGAATAACTGGGCTGCAAAAATAGCGTAGATGGGCATTTCCGCACAGCAGGCCTGCATGTTGATCGTCGCAGCAGGGGGCGCCAGAAGGTCCACGGTTTCGTTGGGAACACCGGCCCGTTCCTTGGTGCACTTCATGGTTAAGGGCAGGGTAGCGCTGGAACTACAGGTGGAAAAGGCCAGTAACATGGCGGGATAAATGTTCTGGTAATGCTTTAGCGGGTTTACCTTGGCGATAAACTTGAGGAGCAGGGGGAAGACCACAATCAGCAGCGTGGCATAGGAGGCATACTGGGTGAGCAGCATCTTGCCAAGACCCACCAATACTTCCTGTCCCAGGGTACCGGTTACATCCGCCATAAGACAAAAAACGCCGAGGGGGGCAAAGCCCATGACAATCTCGACGATCCGGATCATCACCGTATTACCGCCGACGAAAAATTTGACCAGCCCTTCCTTGGCTTTGACCGTATCGTGAAGCAGGGCGATGGCGATACCCATGAAAAGGGCAAAAACAATTACCTGCAGGATGTTAAACTGGGCAAAGGAGGCTCCCACATTGTCGGGGACCCAACGGACCAGACTCTCAATAATACTGACCCCCGCTGTGGAGTACTCCCCTCCCCCGGATAAATCTATCCCAATCCCGGGCTTAATAATATACGCCCAGGCAATACCGCAAAGAGCGGCCAGGACGGAAGCCATGGCCCAGAAAGCCACAAAGGTTCCCCCAATTTTTCGAAGACTCCGCAGGTCGGCGACACCGGACACCCCGGAAACAATGGAAAAGAAGATAAGCGGAAGGATCGTCATCTTCAAAAGACGGATAAAGACCTCACCAATAGGGCCCGTTACCTGCCCCCATGCAGCCTGGCTGCCCTTAAAAATAAACCCAAGACCGGCGCCAAGCACCATGGCCAACAATATCTTTGTTGCCAATCCAATTTTTATTTTCTTTTTTGCATCTGACATAGAAACCTCCAGAATTTTTAGGTCGAATTACATCGACCTCATGACAATATCTTCGTTTAATCCGTACTACCCGTCAAGGGAATACTCCACGGGCCTTCTTCGCCCTGACCAGCTTGGAAATAGCCACCATATAGGCGGCAATGCGGAAGGATACGGATTTTTCGTTCACGATTGCCTCCACATCTTTGAAGCTGCGGACCATGATCTTTTCCAGGGTCGCGTTGATCTGCTCTTCTTCCCAGGTAAGTTCCTGAATGTTCTGAACCCACTCGAAGTAGGAAACCACCACGCCCCCGGCGTTTGCCAGAATGTCGGGAATACTCGGGATGCCCCGTTTTGCCAAAATCTCATCGGCTTCCACCGTGACAGGCCCGTTGGCGCCTTCCACAACCAGTTTTGCCTTTACGGCCCCGGCATTTTCCGCGGTAAGCTGGTTTTGAAGGGCGCAGGGGACAAGAACGTCACATTCGCAGGCTAAAAGTTCCGCATTGGTGATCTTTTTTACGCCCGGCGCAGTATAGCCCTCCAGGGATTGTTTGTGGCCGGCAAGATAGGTCAGTATGGCCGGAATATCAAGGCCATCGGGGTTGTAGCACCCCCCATTCACATCGCTCACCCCCACTATTTTATGTCCCATCTCGTGGAGCAGTTTTGCGCTGATGCTGCCCACGTTGCCCATGCCCTGTATGGCGATTTTTACCTTGCCGTCCATCTTAAAGTGCCTCAGCGCCTCACGGGTGACGAAACTTACCCCGCGGCCGGTTGCTTCGGGGCGGCCCAGGGAACCGCCGATATCCACGGACTTCCCGGTAACAACCCCGGGAATGGCATAGCCGTGGAGCATACTGTAGGTGTCCATGATCCAGCCCATGATCTCCGCATTGGTGTTCACGTCCGGGGCGGGGATGTCCTTTTCCGGGCCGATAATGGGCATAATCGCCGTGGTAAAGCGCCGGGTCATCCGTTCCAGTTCACCCCTGGAGAGTTTTGCGGGATCAACCTTTACCGCGCCCTTGGCGCCGCCGTAGGGAATATTCACCACCGCGCACTTAAAGGTCATCCAGGCGGCCAGGGCCTTTACTTCATCAATATCAACATGGGGATGGTAGCGGATACCGCCCTTACAGGGACCACGGGAACTGGAATGCTGCACCCGGTAGCCCTCAAACACCTGCAGTTCGCCGTTATCCATCTTAACGGGAATGGATACCTTGAGCTCACGTTCCGGATACTTGAGCGCCTCATAGTCCTTTCTTTCCAGCCCCAGTTTCTGGGCTGCCGATTCCAACACCGACAACATGTTGTCATAGGGATTGTAATTAGCCATACCTTACTCCTCCAATAATGATGATAAAAATACGGGTTTTCAAAAGAAAACCCGTAATAGTAAACCGTGTATTGTTTTACATCTCCGCCGCTGTTTTGTAGATAGTACCGAATATTTCCGGAATCTGCACCTCCTCCAGGGGAGAAAAGGCCACCCTGAATATTCCCGATCCCAAGGCTATGGTTCCTATGGCGCAATCCGTAAGGAGCCGTTTCCGCAGGGCCTCCGCGTCTATGCCCTTGCAGCGGAAACTCATGAAGTAGCCTGAGTTAAAGGGCATGGGGATCAGTTTGGGGTGATCCGGGTTCTTCTTGAGAAAATCCTTAACCGCCCGGTAACGTCCCCGGAGCAGCTCAAAGTTGGCCTTTTTCTCACCGGCGGAGCGGGGATCGGAAAGGGATTTGATGAGCAGGTACTGGGCCGGGGTATTGGAGCAGGACACGGATGAACGGATGGTCCCCATGAGTTTTTTACCCAGAGCGTCATAGTGTTCCGGCTTTAAACCGGGGCAGCCGAAGGTGACAAAGGCAGTCCGCAGCCCCCAGGCAAAATCTTCCTTGGTGGGGCCGTCGATCTTGATCGCCAGAACCCGCTCGTGGAGGACCGAAAGCCGGCCAAAGAGGGATTCCCTGTAGATATCGTCCTCAAAGAAAAGCCCGAAATAGGCGTCGTCGCAGATCACCAGCACATCCGCGCCCCCTTCGGCAGCCTCCCGGATGAGGTTCACCAGTGCCTCTGCTTCGGCCTTGGTGGGGGAATAGCCTGCGGGGTTGTTGGGGAAGTTGAGGATGATCCGCACGGACCCGGTCTTGGCTTCCTCCCGCACCGCCTTGCCGATGGCGTCAATGTCCAGCCCCGGACCGTTTCCCAGGAAGGGAACCAGCCGGATTTTGGCGTCCCGGCGGTCCTCAAAGATAAGGCTGTAATTGTCCCAGCAGGGATCGCTGGCAATAAGGGTGGCGCCGGGGCCGAAAAAAAGATCCGCCGTGTAGGATATCCCGGCGGAAAGTCCGGGAACCACCGCCGGCAGGCTTATACTGTCCGGCTTTATGGAAGGATTTTTTTGGGCTATCGCCTCTTTCCATGCCTTGCGGACTTCCTCAACCCCCGCGGTGGGGGCATAGGTAACCGCCTCCTTTGCGCTCAGGGTAGGCATACCCTCCGCAATGGCCGACAGGATCAGCGGCTCCCCATTATGAAAGGCCATGCCGATGGTGCCGTTTTTGGCCGGGGCAAACTTCTTGGCCTCCGCGCCCTGTGCAATAATCCCCTTGGGAAAATAAAGGCGGCGGCCAAGATCCGACAGGAGCCGTCCGACAACGGTTCCATCCAGCGCGGTATTAAGTTCATTCGCCAATGTATTCATGTTTTTAATACTAAGGCCGGATATGGGCTAAGTCAAGAAAAATAGCGCTATTTTTCTTTATTCTCCAGTGTCGTTACCAGCAAATTCCAGGTGTTAATGAACGATGCGATTTCGACCCGTTCATTACTGGTATGGGCTTCAAGGATGGTGGGGCCAAAGGAAACCATATCCAGGTCCGGTTTTTTCAAGGTCATAAGGGCGCATTCCAGACCGCCGTGTATGGACGCCGCCTCAGGCGCTTTGCCGGTGAGCTTTAAATAGGCCTTTGTACAAAGCTCCCGTAAAGCGGAATCTTTACGGAATTCCCAGGCGGGATAGCTGCTCGGTACGTTTATGGCTGCCCCCAGTGTTTCTCCAAAATATTGTATCCGGGAAAGGATGTCGTCCATTTTTGAATTAGTATTACTGCGGAGAAAAAGCGAAAGCACGGCCCTTTCGCCCTTCATTTCCAGTGCGCCCAAATTGCAAGATACGTCCAACACATCCTTCATATATTGGCTAAAGCCCAATACGCCGTTGGGCAGCAGGAAAATAGCGGCCAGCAAATGACGCAGGGTTTGTATTGAAAGAACCTGCCCGCCCCCGGGGGAAGATTTTTGGAGGGTCAAACTCAAACCAGGCTCGGACATGCGATACTCTGCCGAAAAAATTTCGTTGATACGGGCCGTCTCCAAAATCATTTTTTCCGCATCCGCCTCTTTAAGCCAAAGCAGGGCGGAAGCGTCATGGGGGATCACGTTCATCTTGCCGCCGCAAAATAAATCGCCCACCGGCAGTTCGGTTTTTTTACCCAGCAGATCAATGGCCCGCGCTAAAAGAACGATGGCGTTTGCCCGGTTCCGGTTTATGTCTATGCCGGAATGGCCTCCGGCAAGCCCCTGTATGCGCAGGGTATAGGGGCTTCTGTCCGCAGATGCCGGAACATAGGTCACCGGCAGTTCCACAAAAATCCGCGTTCCCCCGGCGCAGCTGGTAAACAGTTTCCCCTCTTCGTCGGCGTCGAGGTTGATCATCCGCGTCCCTTCAAGATCGGATGCATCCAGGGCCGACATACCCTTCATGCCGACTTCTTCGTTGGTGGTAATTACCGCTTCTATGGGGGGATGGGGTATTTTGGCATCATCCAGAATCGCCAAAATATAGGACATACCCACCGCATTATCAGCGCCAAGGGTGGTCCGGTCGGCGGTGATATACCCATCTTCTTCCCGCGGGGAAATCGGATCATGGAGAAAGTCATGTTTACAGTCCGCGGTTTTTTCACAGACCATATCCATGTGGGCCTGCAGGATAAGCGGCGGCTCCCCCGCATAACCGGGGGACGCATTTTTTTTAATAACAATATTCAGGGCCTTATCCTGCCTGCACACAAGGCCACGCTCCGCAGCAAAGCGGACAAGATAATCGCTGATCCCTTTCTCATTGCCGCTTTCCCGGGGAATGGCGCAGATTTGCTGAAAAAAATCATAGAAGCGGAACCCGGTTAAATCTGCCAATGTAGACATGATAATTGCCTCCACTATCAGAATATCCGCTTCTTTATCGTACGGATAGTACCATTCATAAAACTGAATACCGATGATCCGACAATGAACCCTGCGGCGGAAATAGCAAGGGTGTTCTCGATTTTCTCACCGAAGACCTTCTTAAGAATTACCCGCGCCACAATGGCTGTCAATGCTGCGATACCGCCGAAGGGACTTCCGATCAATAAACCGGTGGCGAAGAGGACGCCGATTTGTCGCTTTGTGCCGCCAATGGCCTGTATAATACCGCCGACTACCGCGAAGATAAGCAGGTTCTTAAGAATTTCAGGGGAAGTCCCGGCCTGAATGGTAGCGGCAAATACTTTTGCTGCGGGCGGGATAAGCCCCTCGTTAAAATACCGCTGGTAGGATAAAATCGCCACGATGATGCCAATCACTACGCCCAAAAATTCCGCGTGGAATTGCTGCCTTCTCCCCTCAAGCTCAAAGACTTTATTTGAGCCCCGCCTGCGCAGGATCCATCCGGTTTTCAGATCATAACCCATATCGGCAAATGCGGGACCGGTACAAACCTTATACCCAACCAGGAGCGCCAGTGCTACCGGCGGGAAGCGAAGCAGCATACCCAGAACCAGGAAAATCAGGGATGTTGCCATGGCGGGAAACCAGCCCGCGTGCATTGCCGCTGTTCCGATCAACAGTTCTGCTATAACCGAAGTAAGTCCGGTGAATAAAATCCATAAAATAAACATGGGGATACTCATGGATGAATATACACCGGCTACAATGGCCATGATGATCGCCCCGGCGAGAAAAAGAACGGCCCCCCTCTGCAATGCCACTCCTGTTTCTTTGGAGCTTTTGGTTGGAACATAGACTTCCTTATCGGCGGTCTGTTCACCGGCGTCTTCTTTCTTGCTTTTCTTTATGAGCAAAATGCCAAGCTGGATCAGGGCAACAATACCTGCGCCGATCATGATGCCGTGGGGAACATAGAGATCTCCTATTTTGAATCCGAATATTTTTGTGGAATATCCGGCGATGAGCAAGCCGATACCAAACATCAAAAGCGCCCAGATATTGCCGATCCAACATACGCCGAAAATATCCATGGGGATTCTAAAGTACTGTCCCACGGCTCCGGCCACAGAGGTCACCACCAACAGCAGGGATCGCTTTCCGCGGCGCGCCACAGAAATGATGGTCTCGGCGGTGGCGATACCGGCCGGCCATGTGCCGCTGGCAGGAAAAGCGGGGGTGTCAAATAACCAGTACATGACCGCAATGTCTATGATAACGCCGATTGAGCAGCCGATTATCATGGGGAGGATCAGATCCTTTTCTCCCAAAAACCAAATCGTTCCCAGGGCCAGCATAAAAACATTGCCCGCCGTAAAGGTAGAAGCGGAGATGGAGGTCTCTACCAGGTTTTGCCGGTGTATGTTCTGAAAATGATTAAACGCCTTGATGGGAATTAAACCGATCATCACCGCAATCAGGGCGCCGATGATGGATGTATTGGCGGAAATACCAAGGTTAACCATGAGCTCCATACCGATAATGGCCCCAAGAATGCCCGTAATCAGTATAACAAAAAGCGTGCCCACCTCTTTCAATGTTTGAGGATGGGGTTTTGCACATTGTTCCTTTAGGAATTCATCAACCTCCGCATCTCCACCCTTGAATTGATTCTCCTGTGACATTTTAATATCCCCCTTCATTTATTTATTTCCCTCAAAAAAGAGAAAAATATAAAACTCTAATAACCGGATACACCCAGCTTTTTGCACAAACTCCGGGCTGTTTCATCCATATAAACGCCGTCCTGTTCAAACACTTTTCCGTCAAGAATGATGCTTGGCCGCAGCACCGTTCCATCGGTGTGGGAAGCCGCTGTCCAGAATGCGCCCATGATCGCCTTGCCCTGACTGCCGATGCCGAATTCCATGCAGCCGAATACCCGTTCGTCCTCTACAATGCGTCCGGTAATGGCGCGCACCCCCGGATTAAAGCCCAGGGAATAGTGGGCCAGGCGGTACATGTTTTCGTCACCGAATCCGTCGATCCATGCGCGGAACACCGCCGCATCCGCTCCGCCGGAAATATCCTTTACCCGGCCTTCCTTAAACTCAAGCTTGACGGGGGCTTTTAATTTGCCGATTTCCAAAGGGGGCCACAGGGCTCCGTCAAATACCAAGGTTCCTTCGATGGTTTCTTCCACGGGACACCAGCTTATCTGTCCGCCCAGCATGATGGGATATCCCTTGCGGGTAGCCTTTTGTCCCGAGTGGCGTACTTTCCTTCCCCGGTTGTACGCCTTAAGCTTGGTACCATTTTGCGCAGTAACAATAACCTCATCCGCTTTTTCAAGGGTATCTTTCATATATTCGCCAAGCTCGATCATGGCGTCGTAATCCACGCGGGAAACGGTTTTTACAATCATCTCCACATCCATGCCGGTCAAACAGATATAGCGTGTTCCAAAGTCCATGGAATCGCGGAACGCCTTTGAGTGCATGATGTAGGAATATGCCAGCTCGATCCAAACATCCGCTTTTCCCACCGCCGCCCCAATCGGGGCAGGGGGTTCCATACATGCGTTCGGCGCGGTGGCATAGTTGATGACGGTGGGTATACCCCCAATCGCGTAAACCGCCTGGGAGACCGCGTCAACCACCCGGCGGTCCGACGAAGTATCCCCGGTGATGACAACATTTTCTCCGGGCTTCACCAGCATAACGTCCTTGACCAGTGTCATGGCCCCCTTCATCAATTCCAGATACAAGTACTCATCTCTTGTCTCAACGCCCAAATTCAGTTCCATGATCCCAATCCTCCGTTTTATTTTTTAGCCTGCGGCCAGGGTGAACAAACGAAACATAAAGTTTGCCGAAATTCCCGCAGCGAGTCCCCCGATGGTATGTGAAAAAATGGCCTTCCCCGTAAGCCGGCGGTAACCGAGGGCCTCCATCATGGCCACATGGGTGCTCAGATATCCGCTCCAGCACATGCACATTGCGGTGAATACCGCCACATCCCCCGCATGGGCCGCGCCTGTGGCGAGCAGTTTTGGTATCAATGTCATTGCCGCCCCGGCTGCGCCAAGGGCCGTAATGGGCACCGCAAGGCATTGGGGGTCCTGAAAACCAAAGAGGGGCTTAATGATAAACTGAATCTTTCCCCCCAGCATGGGCAGTAATCCTATTCCCTCATAGGCGCCGCCGGTATACCCTCCTGAGGGAGCGCCGTTGGTAAGCAATAACACAAAGGTGCAAATGATCAATACGCCGGGAATAATCGTCATTCCCATGGTAACGCCGGACTTGCCCCCATCAAGGGCGGCTTCCAAAAAACGGGAAGCCGCAGATCCATGCCTCACCCTGCGCATATCCGTAAGGGGTTCTGCGAACCCTTGTTCTGTAAACCCCTGTCCTTCAGTTTGATGATCATCCTGTCTGCCAATGGCTTTTTTCGTAAAGACCAGCATAATCCTTGTACTGACAATGCTTCCTATTACGGCGCCAAGATTGCCGATCAAAGCGGCCAAAAACAAATTTTCTCCCGCCGGCGCGGAGATGCTTATGACGAATGTGGTTACAATCAGTCCCATGCCAAAGGCGGTACCAAGATTGGTAAGCGCCGGAACCTGGTATGGGGCAAAATATTTTCTGAAATTTTTACTTTCCGCCAGGGTAAGAATGGCCGGATTATCCGAAAGATAGGTACTGACAATTCCCAGGGCGCTCGCGCCGGGCAGCCCGTAGATCGGCTTGATTAAGGGCGACAGGACCTTGTGTATCAACGCAACGACGCCGAATTCCGAGAGCAGTTCCGAGAGCGCGCCCATGATAACGGCAATTGCCATTATGTAAAAAACGGTTGACATCAAAATATCGTAGGCGGTTTTTATCAGCGTATTGATCAGGTTTGTGCCGCCCATCCTCATTCCCAGAAGAATAAAAAGGGCGGCCAAGCTCCCGAGAAACACGAAGCTTTCCGGACTAACGGAGCGTTTATATAAAACCGATTCTTCTTTTGCGTTCAAACAATCATCCCCATAAATGACACTTTCAAAAATTCAATATATCGGGTAACATTCTTGATAAGATTATATGGGGGATCTTATAATACTGCTAATCAATAGTTTTTATCGATTGATAAAAAACATTGATATACATGGAAGGGGGAGAACTGATGAATTTACAACAATTGCAATACTTTAAAACAGTTGCGGAAATTGGTCATGTCACTGAATCCTCTGAAATATTGCATATATCGCAGCCCGCAATAAGCATGGCAATATCGAATTTGGAAGCGGAACTTGAGGTTCCTTTGTTCAAAAAAGGCGGACACCGGTTACAACTAACCCCCTATGGCAAAATATTACTTGAGCATGTGTCGGTTGTCATTCAGGAAATAAATACTGCGGTGACCGAAATCAATAATCTTGCATTGTCTGAAAAACAGGTCCTGCGCATTGCCTCTACCTACTCCTTAAGCAGTTCCTTGCTGCCCTCTGTCATTCAGCCATTTATTGAAGAAAATCCAAGCACCATTATCCAAATTAAACAGGGGCCCAATCTGGAACTGTTAAAAGGTATTGCCAATGAGGAATATGATTTTATTTTTGGACGCATTTTACCGAACCAGGAAATATCAAAATATATTCAGCATTTATCACTGTACACCGAGGAGTTAGCAATACTACTCAACAGCAACCACCCCCTGGCCGATAAGGATGAACTTGAACTGGGAGATTTAAAAAACGAGGATTTTATTTTTTTTCACGAGTCCACCGGTTTTCATCTTTTGGTAATGAATTTATTCCAGGCGGCGGGCTATAAGCCGAATATCCGGTATCAAGTTTACGATAACGCGTCCTGTGCAAACATGGTTGCCGCAAATCTGGGGGTAGCGCTGGTCGGCCCCACGCCCGGCTATGATCATAACCGGGTACGCCAAATCAAATTGAAACCCTCAAAGGAAAACCAGACCAGCATTTTTCTGCTCTGGAATTCAAAACACGAATGGGAACCATCGGGCTTGCGTGCAAAATTTTTTAAACATATTCAGAAGTTATACGAAATTGGGAATGTCCCGAATTTTTTTCAAAAAAGTGCAAAAAACACTTGACCTGGAGCGAACCCCGGACTATATATTATGAATATGGAGGTTTACATGGTTAAACAACGTTCTTTCACAATAGTGAAGGGTTTTATGATAGCGGCGGTATTGATGTTTTTCGTATGTCTAACGGTGTCTGCACAGGGGCAGAACACCGCAAGAAAAATCCTTATCGTGTATTTTAGCAATCCTGAAAACACGGACGGTACAGACGCGGTTTCAGGCGCGAGCGTCCAAATCGTCAGCGGCAGGAAAGTTGGGAATGTACAAATGGTTGCCGAGATAATCCAACGGACAACTGGCGGGGATTTATTCCCGATTCAAACGCAAAGCCCCTATCCCAAAACGCACAAGGAGTTACTTGATTATGTCAAACAGGAACAGGAAACCAACACCCGCCCTGTTCTTTCAACACAGGTCAGAAACATGGCGGAGTATGATACTATTTTCTTAGGCTACCCAATATGGTGGTATACGTTGCCTTTAGCGGTGTCAAGTTTTTTGGAAGAATACAACCTTTCAGGGAAAACAATCATTCCTTTTTGTGTTCACGGCGGCAGCGGATGGGCCAACACCATTGAAATAATTACAAAATTGGAGCCGCAGGCAACGATAAAAGACGGATTTACTGTTTCAAGAAACACCGTTGCAAGATCAGAACGGGACGTAAGCGCCTGGCTTCGCAGACTTGGAATGGTGAGGCAGGGGAAACAATGACCATTGCAGAGGTCGGCAAAAAATATGACCTTTCCGTTGATACACTACGATATTATGGACTTGTTTGGCAACCAACCGGGGTGTCGATCAAGTCCATAACCATATTGGACCACTTACAACATAACACCAAAAAATCCCTTTTAATATAGTCACATATTGAATATTATTAATTTCGTATTTTACCGTAAATTCAGTTTCATATTCTGTATCTTTTAATTTGCTAATACCAAATAAACTATCAAACAAATGTTCCGGCGCAAAATCATCAACGACTATTTCATACCATATATAATTTTTCCCATCTTTAGTAGTGCTTTTTCTATAATTTAATTTTTCATTTTCATAATTTTGTTCGTGAGAATATTTTAATCCTTTGTTTTCAAATTTACATTTATCAATACTTATATTTGATATATTTTCTGCTGTTTCAAATGCAATGTAAAACCGAGCGCCTCGATGTGGCTTTTGACCGTTAATTACTGATTTGAACACTATGCTGTTACAATCATAATGAAATTGTATCCCGTTTTCTTCATATACAATTTCTCTTTGTTCTTTGCCCAAGATAGCATTGTAATTTTCAGGTACTTTCGCCGTATAGTAAATCGCCGTTTGGCTAAATATTTGACTGCCGGCAATGAGTATCACAACAATAATGGTTATCACTAAAAATTTCTTCATATTATATTCCCAAATATGTTAGGACAAATGGCATATAATATACAGTTTACGTTATACGCAAACAAATTTACCACCTGATCTCCATTCTACAAAGTTCTGATAATCGCCTCCGCTGCGGCCCGTCCTTCGGCAATGGCGCGGACCACCAGGCTTGCGCCGGTCTTGGCGTCCCCGGCGGCCCAGACCTTGGGGTTCGAGGTATGGAAACTTCCCCGTGTGCGGATATTGCCCCGCTCGTCGGTTACGAGCCCCAGATCCTCCACAACGCCCTGCTGCACCACATGGGTAAAGCCCATGGCCAGCAGCACCAGATCCGCGCCGATCTCAAAGTCGGAACCCGCAATCTCGCTCATGTTCCAGCGGCCGTCCTGATTAACCCAATCCACTTTGCAGGCATGGATCGAATCTACTTTGCCGTCCCTTCCGTTAAAGGCCTTGGTGTTCACCGACCAGAACCGCTCCCCCCCTTCCAGATGGGAACTGGATGTCTTGAGCACCTTGGGCCAGAGGGGCCAGGGCTCCTCGTCGGGCCGGTGTTCCGGGGGGCAGGGCAGCACCTCGATTTGGGTGACATGCTTGGCCCCCTGACGGTTGGCGGTTCCCACGCAGTCAGAACCGGTGTCCCCCCCGCCGATAACCACCACCCGCTTGCCCCAGGCGGTGATGGGCTCAAGCCCCTCGTTGTCCTCGCCGCCCAAACTGCGGTTCTGCAGGGCAAGGAAATCCAGGGCCTGCACGATGCCGGCGTTCTCCCGGCCCGGCGCTTTAAGATCCCGGGCCTCCCGCGCGCCGATGGTAAGGAGGACCAGATCGTTGGAAGATTCCAGTTCTTTTGGATCGATAAATTCCCCGTCTTTCCCCAGGGTGCCGAATCCGTATTGGGCGGAGCCGACACGGGTATTGGTCTTAAAGATCACCCCTTCGGCTTCCATGATCTTGACCCGCCTGTCGATAAAACTCTTGTCCAGTTTGAAGTCCGGGATGCCGTAGCGGAGGTAGCCGCCCACTTTCCGGTCCCCCTCGTAGACGGTGACGGTGAAGCCCTCCCGGTTCAGGTACCAGGCCGCCGAAAGTCCCGCAGGGCCCGCTCCAACTACAGCGACTTTCTTGCCGTTCCGGTGCTTGGGGGGCCGGGGGACCACGACCCCCAGGCTAAAGGCCTTCTCGATCACCGCAAGCTCATTCTGCCGGATCGTGACCGGTTCGTCGGTGGCCCCCAGCACGCAGGAGGCCTCGCAGAGGGCGGGGCAGACCCGGCCGGTAAATTCCGGAAAGGGGTTGGTATCCTGCAGGGCGGCCCATGCGCCGACCCAGTCGTTGCGGTAGAGTCGATCCTGCCATTCGGGCATCGTATTGCTAATCGGACAGGCCCAATGGCAGAAGGGCACCCCGCAGTCCATGCAGCGGCTGGCCTGGAGCCGCCTGTCCTCATCGGGAAGCTGAACCTCAACCTCGCTGTAATCGTTGATCCGTTCCTCAACGGGCCTATAGCCCGCGCTTTTCCGCTGTACCTTTAAAAATCCCTTTGGGTCGCCCATTAATATACTCCAATCGAAAGGTCTTCACGCCGGCGGATCTCGTAGATCTTCTGGTCCAGTTCCGCCAGTTTGGCCATGTCCAGGGCCATTTTGTATTCCACCGGCAGCACCTTGATGAACTTGGGCCTGTTTTCCGGCCATGCGTCCAGAATGGCCTTGGCATAGGCCGAACCGGTCCAGTAGATGTGCTTGCGGATCATATCCTTGACGAAGTTTTCATCGGCGTCATTGTCGAGGCCGGAAAGTTCCACCATCCCCCGGTTGAGGAAGTATTCGAAGTTACCGTTCACGTTGAGCACATAGGCGATACCCCCGGACATACCGGCGGCAAAGTTCCGGCCCACAGCCCCCAGCACCACGAGCCGGCCCCCGGTCATGTACTCGGCGCAGTGATCCCCGGTACCTTCCACCACCGCCACGGCCCCGGAGTTCCGCACGCAGAACCGCTCCCCGGCAACCCCGGCAACGTAGAGCTCCCCGGCGGTGGCGCCGTAAAGCACGGTGTTCCCCACGATGATGTTCTCGTTGGTCTTAAAGCTTGAACCTTCAGGCGGGGCCACCACGATGCGGCCGCCGGAAAGTCCCTTGCCCAGGTAGTCGTTGGTGTCCCCCGCAACCCGGAAGGTGATGCCCTTGGCGAGGAATGCGCCGAAGCTCTGCCCGGCGGAACCGGCAAAGTCCACGGTAACGAAATTTTCCGGCAAACCCTCTCCCCCAAAGCGTTTTGACACTTCATAAGAGAGCATGGCCCCCACCGCCCGATCGGTGTTCTTGATGGGCAACCTAAAGGTTGTTGGGGTCTTCCGGTCCAGGGCGACCAGGCACTTGTCGATAAGCTGGCGGTCCAGAATACTATCGATTTTGTGGATCTGATCCTGGACGCAGCGCCGCTCGGTCCCGCCGGGGATGTCCGCGGGGCCTTCAGCCTTGTAAAGCAGTGCAGAAAGGTCCACCCCGGCGGATTTGGGCTTGCCGCTTTTCCGTTGGGTCAAGAGGTCCGCCCGGCCTACGAGGTCGTCAAAGTGCTTAAACCCAAGGGAGGCCATGATTTCCCGTGTTTCTTCGGCGATAAAGCGGAAAAAGTTGATGAGATACTCGCTCTTGCCCGCAAACCGCTTCCGCAGCTCCGGGTCCTGGGTGGCAACCCCCATGGGGCAGGTGTTTTCGTGGCACTTCCGCATCATCACACAGCCCAGAACGATGAGGGTTGAGGTGCCGAAGCCGAATTCCTCGGCCCCCAGCATCCCGGCGATGACGATGTCCCGGCCGGTTTTGAGCTGGCCGTCGGTCTGGAGCCGCACCCGGCCCCGGAGGCCGTTCCGCACCAGCACCTGATGGGTCTCCGCAAGTCCCAGTTCCCAGGGGATACCCGCGTGGCGGATGCTGCTCTGGGGGCTGGCCCCGGTACCGCCGTCATAACCTGAAATCAGGATATTGTCCGCGTGGGCCTTGGCGACCCCGGCGGCAATGGTCCCCACCCCGCTTTCGGACACAAGTTTGACGCTGATCCGGGCTGCCGGGTTGGCGTTTTTCAAATCGAAGATCAATTCAGCCAAATCTTCTATAGAATAAATATCATGATGGGGCGGCGGACTGATCAGGGTGACCCCGGTGGTGGAATGCCGGGTCCGGGCAATGGGGCCCGCAACCTTGTCACCGGGGAGCTGACCGCCCTCGCCGGGCTTGGCCCCCTGGGCAATCTTGATCTGGAGTTCCGAAGCGTTGGCCAGGTATTCGCTGGTAACCCCGAAACGGGCGGAAGCCACCTGTTTGATGGCGCTGCGGACCCAGGTCCCGTCGGGGCGCAGCGGAAAACGTTCCGGGTCCTCCCCGCCTTCGCCGGAGTTTGACCGGCTCTTGATGGCGTTCATCGCAGCCGCAATGGTTTCGTGGGCTTCTTTGGAAATAGAACCGAAGGACATGGCCCCGGTGGTGAACCGCTTCATGATGGCTTCCACGCTTTCCACCTGGTCCAGGGGAATTGCCCCGGACGGGGCGCCTGGGATGGCCTTGCCATCCCTTACCGTTCCCGGCTGGACAAAATCCAGGAGGCCCCGGATCACATGGGGGTTTTGATTCAGGGTATTGGCTGCGGCGGAAAACTGTTTGAACCTGTTGTAGTCCCCGGTCCGGGTTGCCCATTGGAGCAGGTGGATGGTGTCGGGGTTCCAGGCGTGTTTTTCGCCGTACTTGCGCCAGCGGTACTGCCCCACCCCGTCCAACAGGTAATCCGATACCGCGGGGGCTTCCTCAGCTTTGGCATACGCTTCTTTTGCCTGCCTGTAATGGTCCAAAATTTCCGCTTCCAGTTCCGTAAAGCCCGCGCCGGCAATGCGGCTGGTGGTTCCCCGGAAGCACTTTTCGATCACCTCGGGCCCCAGGCCCAATGCCTCAAAAATCTGAGCTCCCCGGTAGGAACGGAGGGTACTGGTCCCCATCTTGGACATCACCTTGAGGACGGCCTTCTGGATGCCCTTGAGGTAGTTCTTTTTGGCGTGGGCAAAATCCCCGATTTTCTCCCCATCCGCCCCCCGGCAAATCGCCGCGATGGAGGCCAGGGCCCCGTAGGGCACGATCAAATCCGCGCCGTAGCCGAAGAGCAGGGCAAAGTGCATAAGTTCCCGGGGCTCCGCGGATTCAATAATGATGGAAAGTTTCATCCGCAGGCCCTTTTTGATGAGCCCGTGATGTACCGCCCCCGCCGCGAGGAGCGCCGGAATGGCAACCCGCCCGCTTTCGGGGGACAGAGCTGAGCGATCCGATAAAATCAGGAGCGAAATCCCCTCGTTTGCCACTTTCACGGCTTCGGAGATCAATAAATCCAGGGATTGCTCCAACGCAGAGGGCTGTTGACCCGCAGCATCCCTCTTCATATTGTAAAATGTTGCGTCCAAAGTCCGGGATTTAAAGGTTTCAGGTTTCAGATCCTTTAGAGCGTCCAAATCGGCAGGGGTGAGGACGGGATTCATCACCTTGATCCGGCGGCAGTGCTCCTCGGTTTCGGCGAGGAGGTTTTCCTGGGGGCCCACAAAGCTGGTCAGGGTCATGACCAGGTCTTCCCGGATGGAGTCGATGGGGGGGTTGGTAACCTGGGCAAAAACCTGCTTGAAATAGGCGTAGACCCGCTGGCTCTTGTCGGAAAACACCGCAATGGGGGTGTCGGTGCCCATGGAACTGGTGGGCTCCGCTCCGGTCCGGGCCATCACCGCCAAAAGGTTGTCCCGGTCTTCACGGGTATAACCGAAGGCCCGCTCCATGAAGAGCACATCCCCTTCGTTCCTGATCTGGGGATCCCCAAATATGGCGCCCCCGCCGGCCGAAACCGCGCCTTCCGTTCCCTGTCCGGGACCGTCCGCCGCATCCAGTTCCTGCTTGAGGGTGACCACCTGTCGGGACACCCATTCGGAATAGGGCTTATGCTGACACACCTCCCGCTTGACTTCAGTGTCGGGGATGATGCGGCCCTCCTGCAGGTCCACCAGGAGGAGTTTTCCCGGCATAAGTCGGCCCTTGTAGGCCACTTCTTCAGGCTTGAAGGCCTGGACCCCGGTTTCGGAGCCCATCACGATAAGGTCGTCTTTGGTGACGGTGTACCGGGAGGGCCGCAGCCCGTTCCGGTCCAGGGTACCCCCCACGTAGCGGCCATCGCAGAAGACCATGGAGGCCGGGCCGTCCCAGGGTTCCATCATGCAGGCGTGGTATTCGTAAAAATCCATCAGTTCCTGGGGGATGGGGTTCTTGCCGTTCCAGGATTCGGGGATCAGCATCATCAGGGCATGGGGCAGGCTGCGGCCGGACATGACCAGCAGTTCCAACACATTGTCGAAACTGGCGGAATCGCTGCGGTCAGGCTCAACTATGGGGAGGATGTCCTTTAGGGCGCCGCCAAAACGGGGATGGGCAAAGAGGGCCTCCCGCGCGGCCATCCAGAAACGGTTTCCCTTGACGGTGTTAATCTCACCGTTGTGGGCTACCATGCGGAAAGGCTGGGCCAGGGGCCACGCAGGGAAGGTATTGGTGGAAAAACGGGAATGGACCAGGGCAACCGCAGTCTTGAGTCCCTCATCCTTGAGCTCCGGGTAGTAATCCTTGAGCTGGGTGGGCATCAACATGCCTTTGTAGACGATGATCCGGGAAGAAAGGGAGGGAAAATAGCACTCGGCGCCGGGGGTATGGGTGGCGGCCCCGGCTTTTTGCGGGGTTTCGTTGGCCCGCAGGACCTTTTCAAGCTTTTTGCGGAAAATGTAGAGCTGCAATTCAAGATCCGGTACTTCGTCCCCTGCATTTGGGGCCGAATTCGGTGTTTTATTTCCGGCAGCCCTGGCTTTTTGGGGTACAAGCACCAACTGTTTAACCGCCGGCTCCGCAGTTTTGGCGATGGAACCGATTGCGCCGTTTTCGACAGGCACATCCCGCAGGGCAAGCACCGAAAGCCCCAGGGCTTTTGCGGTATCCTCAATGGCGGCGGTCACTATCTGCTGATTTTCTTTGGGGAAAAAGGCCAGGCCCGTGCCGTAGGAGCCGGGTTCGGGAAGGCCAGGTATCAATTTTTTATAAAATTCATGGGGAATTTGCAGGAGCGCCCCGGAACCGTCGCCGGTCTTGTTGTCGGCGCTTTCGGCGCCCCGGTGCTCCATCCGTTCCAGGACCTCAAGGCCCCGTTTCAATATGTCATGGGAGGCCCGGCCCTTGATATCCGCGACAAAGCCGATACCGCAGGAATCGTGCTCATCTTCTTTCCGGTATAAACCGGCAAGGGGACCTGCGATCTCCCGGGGACATTGGCCGGTCTCCTCCTCATGTTCACCCATAGTGGCTCCTTGATGCAAATTGGGTTGATATTTTTTTATAATAATACCGAAAGGGGTGGTTTTAAGCAATAAGATAAAAAAATGCCGCCGCCGAAAGGAGGAAAACGGCGACGGCACAGAAGGGAATATCTTCTTGAGATTCTTACCTATACAACCACGGGAAGGGGCTGCGGTTACAGGATAATACTAAAAATCAAGGAATACCTCCGGCCCAGGGCGGGCAACCTGGCTGCGGGCGCCAATATCGCCGGATTCCTCCGGGTTGCGGATGCCATGATCGCCCAAGGGGTGGTGTAGGCCGCAAAAATCAGTCTGCCGCCGCTCAAGAAACCGGGCGGCGGTTTTTTCTGCTCCTTTACCCTGAATCATTTTCCCATTATTATCACGATATGCCCCTTGGTACCGGTGTGTTTGCTACCCTGCCTGAAAATTTCTTTTCTCCGCTGGCACGGGCAAACCGCGAACATTACGCAAACCTTCTGCTTATCTATTACCGCCTCTTCCAGGAAAACGCCCGGGGCATTGAACGTGAACAGGTGGTGCGTTCCTTCATTGATTATCTGGGCCTCCACCGGAATACCCTGATAGATGAAACACCCGCCGACGAATCATCCGATACGGGGGATGGCTCCCCTGACGGGGCTATTGAGAACGATGCCGATCTTCTGACGCCGGAGCTGGATTTCGATAATGAAGATGATGAACCCTCCCCCGCAGAACCTTCAGACAAATCTCCCGCTGTTCCGAATTTCCTGAATGACCGCGCGCTGGCAAGCCGTTTCCTCCGCAGGCTCATCAATGCGGGCTGGCTCAGTGAGGAAACCCTGGCCGACTACACAAAGGTCATCAATATCACTCCCTACGGGCGGCCTTTTCTGGAGGCCCTCGCAAAGGTTGATGAGGGCCTTAAAACCGAATACGAAAGCCATGTGGTTGCCATCTATTCCCTGCTCTGCACCGACGCGGTTACCGACAACGGCCATTACGCGGTGCGGAACGCCTATAGCCAAACCCTGGCCCTCCTCGATTCCCTTAAGGTGCTGTCGCAGAGCATTAAAGGATACTACGACAGGATTAGTGTTGATGCTGCGGAATTCGGCATTTCCGGCATACTTCATTTGCAATACGATGAATATGCCCCCCAGATTCTTGACGCCGCGTACAAACGTTTAAAAACCTCGGATAACCTTTCCCGCTACCGGCCGAAAATTCTGGAACAGGTGGGGGATCTTCTGCGTAACGATGCATGGCTGGACGCGAGCGCCCGGAAACTTGTGGTGATGAAAGCACAAACTCAAGCGGAATGCCGAAGACAGCTTGAGGATATGCTCGAAGAAATCCGCAGTACTTTAAACGCGGTAGATCCCCTGCTGCGCGAAATCGATCACCGGAACAGCCTGTATGCGCGATCCAGTACCGAACGGATCAAAGTGCTGCTGGAACCTGATTCCACCATTGCGGGAAAAATCGGCGCCCTGGTTAAGGAAATTCACCGCGGGAATAAGGGCCTCTATCATCGGCTGTCCCACCGGCTGCACCGGATCAGAACCTTTGCGCCTGAGTCTCTGTATAGACGGCAGAAAAAAGAGGCGCCCGATTTTATCCAGGCCGCAGCGTCGACGGACAATGCCGCCCTCGAAAGAGCAGAAACACTGTTCATGGACCGGCTGCTCAATCAACTCGGCGTTAAGCGGGTAGGTAACTGGCTTGATGAACAGGGCGGACGGGAGGGGCTTCTTGCCTCCACAGACCTTGTGCAGGACGAAGCTTCTTTTATCCGCTTTATCTATTCAGTGCTGTACGCCGATTCACGGCAGAGCTTTGATTATACCATCGAGGAAAAACCTGAATATGAATCCATCGACGCCGCAGGGTATGCGGTGCCGGATCTTTTGTTAAGGAGAAAAGGATGATTCAGGATCTGCAGGGCTTGTCCCTTATCACCGAATTAACCGCCGCCGATTTTGATATGTTTAAAACAGCGGTACGCACACTTCTTGCAAAGACATTTATCATCCGGGGCATCGAAAAAGAACGGGAGCTCTACGATTTCACCATACGCAACGGTTCACTTTTTGACGCATGGTTTTCCTGCATGGACGCATATTTAGTACGGGACGAAAGCCTTGGTGTGGTAAGTTTTCGTGGAGGCGGTGACACCCGGCTGCGTCTTGGCCGCGAAGAAACCTGCGCCTTTCTCGTGGCCCGGCTCCTCTACGAAGAAAAGCGGGCCGAACTTTTCCTCACCGCTTTTCCCACGGTGAGCATCGGCGATTTTGTTGACCGCTACAACGCCATGGCCGACGAAAAACTCAAAAAGACCCGGCAAAAAGAAATCTTCCGCCGCCTCCAGTCCTATAAAGTGATAGCCTTTGATACTTCCGACTTTGCGGACCCCGAAGGTACGATGATACTCTACCCCAGCCTCGCCATGGGCATTGACCGTGACGGCATTGACGAACTTATGACGCAGATTTCGCCAGTAACGGCGGCGAAAAGCGATGGAGAAAAAAATGAACTTAATTAAATTCCAAAATATTTTTTATAAAGAAATACGAGACCTCATTGAGAAAAGCCGGAACAAAGTCGCCCAATCAGTCAATGCAGAAATAACTATGCTCAATTGGTATGTCGGCAAAAGGATTCAAGCAAAGGCTTTGTCCAGTGAACGGGCGGAATACGGCAAACAAACAATTATTTTTCTTTCCCGGAAATTAACTGAAGAATATGGCCGGGGATGGAGTACCAAACAACTATGGCATTGCGTTCATTTTGCCGAAATTTTTCCTGACAGGAAGATTGTCTCTACATTGTGGAGACAATTGAACTGGAGTCAGATAAAAATTATAATGTATCTTGATGGATCGATAAAACGGGATTTTTATATTGAAATGACTAAATTGGAACGATGGGATGTCAGAACCTTGCAGGCTCGGGTTGATTCCATGCTTTTCGAACGAACCGCTGTCAGCAAAAAACCAGACACAGTAATAACACAAGATCTAGCCTTATTAAAGGAAGAAGGCAAACTAACTCCCGACCTCGTATTCCGTGATCCCTATTTCCTGGATTATCTTGGGTTATCAGATGTATATTCTGAAAAGGATCTTGAATCAGCCATCCTGGCGGAATTGACAAAATTTATTATCGAACTTGGAACCGATTTTGCCTTTATGGCGCGTCAAAAGAGAATCACCATTGATAACGAAGATTACTATATTGATTTGCTTTTTTATCACCGGCGGTTAAAATGTCTTGTAGCAATTGACTTAAAACTGGGGAAATTTAAGGCTGCTTATAAAGGACAGATGGAACTCTATCTACGCTGGCTTGAAAAGTATGAAGTGCAGGAAGGTGAAAATCAGCCCATCGGCTTAATTTTATGCTCGGGTAAGAACCAGGAACATATCGAGTTAATGCAGCTTGATAAAAGTAATATCAAAGTTGCCGATTACTTAACAAAGCTTCCTGATATGAAATTATTAGAAACAAAGCTAAAACAATCCATTGAACGGGCAAAAAACCGACTGGATCAGGTAAAGGACACAGAATGAACACTCAACCGACGAATGTTCGGACTAAAGTGCGCGTGAGGAGGTTCCCCTCATGATCACCCTTGAACGTGTACGCCTGGTAAATTGGCATAACTTTGAAGACACCTCCATCGACATTGGAAACCGTTGTCTTTTTTCGGGGGATAACGGTTCAGGCAAAACGACCATACTCGACGCCATTCAATACGCCATGGCGGCGGATCTCCGCAAGGCAAAATTCAACGCAGCAGCGGGGGAACGCAAAAGCGGCCGGGACCTTTTGGGATATGTACGCTGCAAACTTGGCAGTGATACTACCGAGTACCT
>BNUU01000007.1 GCA_025997595.1 Spirochaetia bacterium
GAGGCCGAACCGCGGCAGGAATTTGATTACGACGGAACGCCCAAGGCGGCGCTGGCCCGTGCTCCCGTGCCGCTTACCCTTAGTTATTATAGTGAGACAGCGCCCCAGACTGCTTTAGCCGGGCCGCCGGCAGAGCGGGGCCGGTACCGGGCAGAGATACGCTATCCGGGGGATGACCGCTATATGGGCGCTTCAAGGGAAGTCGAGCTGGTTATAAAATAAATTCACTTCCCCACGGTCTCCTGAATAAGTTCCAATGTCCGCTCGGCGCAGCGATCCCAGGAGAAGGACTTAACCTGTTCAAGACCCAGAGCGCGGCATTCACGGGCGATGTCCCGGTTGGCGGTGAGGGTGACCATGCGGTCCGCCATGTCTTCGCTGTCCAGGGGGTCGAAGTAGCGGGCGGCGTGGCCGGCGGTCTCCGGGAAGGAAGCGGCCCGGGCGCAGGCTACGGGAACACCGGAAGCCATGGCTTCCAGAACCCCCAGGCCGAAGCCTTCATACATTGAAGGGAAGACGCAGATATCCGCACCGGAGTAGAGTTCGGGGAGGCTTTTCAGGGGAAAGTAGCCGGTAAAGAAGATGTCGTTCCGGTAGGGAGAGGCGGATACGGCTTCTTTTACTTTATCGGCGCCGTGGCTGTCGGCGCCGGCCAGTACCAGCCGGTGGGGGTAGCCGGTCCGCTCCTTGAATATGCCGAAGGCTTTGATGAGCCGGATATGGTTCTTTACGGGATGATCGATGCGGGAGACGCAGAGCATATAGGGCCGGCGGAAACTGAAGGGCTGGATAAGCACCACGCTTTCCTCGTTCCTGGGCCGGGGATAAAAAGCGGCAAGGTCTATACCGTTGGGGACTACTTCGATGCGGGATTCCTTGACACGGGTCAGTTCCACCAGTTCCTGCTTGACCCAGCTGCTTACCGCGATGATCCGGTCAAGACGGCGCAGGGAGTCGGGGAGCACCATCCGTAACACCGCCCCCAGATGCTCACGGGTCTTCCGGGTACCCCAGTAGGCGGCCATATCATGGACCGTACCGATGGTGGGACAGGGGGAAGACCGGGGGGGCTGCTTATGGGCGGCGGGGAAGAAGCAGGCGTCGTAGGACCGGAACTCGGCGAGTTTGGGGTAATTAACAAGGTGCCAGATGGAATTGGCGGTTCTGCCGTTTATGCTGCACCGGGGAACAAATTCCATGTCCGGGGCCGCCTCGCTGTAGGCAAAACGGTCAAAATCCCAGCCGAACAGCTCATAGTGGGCGCCGGAGGGAGGGATCCGTTTGAGCAACTGGGTTAAATAAACACCGACCCCCGATCTGCCGCCGTCGCAGGCAAAGGTGTCGATACCGATCTTCATTGTCTGCCCTCCCCTATAAAAGGAATATCATATCAGATGGGGGAAGGGATAGCAATAGAAAAAATTTTACGAATTTCTTTCGTTTTTCCCCAAGCCCTACTTGCTACACAATGCGTAGCGTGTTATTATCAAATCAAAAGTAAAGAACCGCTATATATGCGGCGCTATATACCGATACTAATTGAAGAGGCGGCCCCATATTGCGATGCCCCCACTGCGGCAATTTTGACGATAAGGTGATTGAATCCCGGACATTGGCGGGGGGGGAGGCAATCCGGCGCAGGCGGGAATGCAACGGCTGCGGGTACCGGTTCACGAGCTACGAGCGGATCGAAGACAAGCAGTTCATGGTGGTTAAAAAGGACAGCCGCCGGGAGCCCTTTGACCGGGCAAAGATCGAGCGGGGGGTCCAGCGGGCCCTTGAAAAGCGGCCCGTGTCCCAGATGAACATCGAGAGCCTCATCAACGAGATTGAGGACGCCGCCGCCATCCTGGGCAAGGGCAACCACGAGATCGACGCAAAGGCCCTCGGGGATCTGGTGCTGGAGAAGCTTGCCGCCCTGGACAAGGTGGCCTACATCCGCTTTGCCTCGGTGTACCGGCATTTTGAGAATTTGGACGAATTTGTCAGCGAGATACAAAAAATGGGGGGGAAATCCTCCCGCAAGGGGAAAAAGTCGTGATCAGGAATGTGGTGAAGCGGTCGGGTGAGATTGAGGCCTATGACCGGCTCAAAATTTACCGGGCCGTGGAAAAGGCCTTTGCCGCCGTGGGGAACGGCGCCGCCGCCCCCGCAGAGCCTGTGGAGGCTGTCACGGCGCGGGTGGAAATTCTTATAGAAGAAATGATGAAAGGGCGGCACCGCAATTCGATCCCCGCCATTGAGGAGATTCAGGACCTGGTGGAAACCGCTCTGATTGAGGGCGCGAGCCCCGGCTCACCGGAAACCGCCGCGGCCAAGGCCTACATCCTCTACCGGGCAAAGCACGAGGCCATGCGGGACGCCAAAAAGCTCATGCTGGATATCGACTCTACCATGGACGGCTACTTGCAGCAATCCGACTGGCGGGTGAACGAAAACGCCAACGTGAACTATTCCCTGGGGGGCCTCATCCTCCACAATTCCGGGAGCATCACCGCCAATTACTGGCTCAAGAATATCTACCCCGAAGAAATTGCCGACGCCCACCGGAACGCCGACTTCCACATCCACGACCTGTCGATGTTCTCAGGCTACTGTGCGGGCTGGTCCCTCAGGCAGCTTATCGCCGAGGGGCTGGGGGGCGTCTCCGACAAGATCACCAGCAAGCCCGCAAAGCACCTTTCCACCCTGATGCAGCAGGCGGTGAATTTCCTGGGCTGTTTACAGAATGAATGGGCCGGGGCGCAGGCATTCAGCTCCTTCGATACCTACATCGCCCCCTTCGTCAAAATTGATAACATGGGTGATAAGGAGATCAAACAGTGCCTGCAAAGTTTCGTCTTTGGGGTAAACACCCCCAGCCGCTGGGGAAGCCAGGCGCCCTTTACCAACATCACCCTGGACTGGAACTGCCCGGCTGATCTCAAGGATCGCAAAGCGGTAGTCGGCGGTAAGAAAACGGACTTTACCTACGGGGACTGCAAACCGGAAATGGACCGGGTAAACCGTATCTTCATCGAGCTCATGCTTGAGGGGGACGCCGACGGACGGGGTTTCCAGTACCCCATTCCCACCTACAACATAACTTCCGATTTTGACTGGGACAGCGATAACGCGAAGCTCCTCTTTGAAATGACCGCCCGCTACGGGACACCCTACTTCCAGAATTTTGTCAATTCCGATTTGAACCCCGAGGATGTGCGGTCCATGTGCTGCCGTCTCCAGCTTGACAAACGGGAACTCCGGAAGCGCGGCGGCGGCCTCTTCGGCTCCGATGAGCTCACCGGCTCCATCGGGGTGGTGACCATCAACCTGCCCCGGATCGGTTATCTTGCCAAGGACGAAACCGATTTTTACCGCCGTCTGGAAAAGCTCATGGCGCTGGCAAAGGACAGTCTTTTGATCAAGCGCAAGGCGGTTACGAAATTGCTTGAATCGGGGCTCTTTCCCTACACCAAACGGTACCTGAAAAATTTTGACAGCCATTTTAACACCATCGGCCTTGTGGGGATGAACGAGTGCCTGCAAAACTTTTTGGGGAAAGACATTAGTATCGCTACCGAGCAGGGGCGTACCTTTGCCCTAACGGTGCTGAAATTCATGCGGGAACGGCTCGCCGACTTCCAGGAAGAAACCGGGGAGCTCTTCAACCTTGAAGCCACCCCGGCGGAATCCACCAGTTACCGGCTGGCCAAACACGATCGGAAACATTACCCCAACATTATTACCGCCGGCGGCAGTTTAGCAGGCGGCGGCCGGGACGGAACCGGGGAGCCCTACTACACCAATTCCACCCAGCTGCCGGTGATGGAAACCGAGGACATCTTCGACGCCCTGGATCAGCAGGAACAGTTACAAACCGCCTATACCGGGGGCACGGTGTTCCACGCCTTCCTGGGCGAGGCCATCGAAGACTGGCGGGTCTGCCGGGGTCTGGTAAGGACCATCGCCTCAAATTACCGCCTCCCCTACTACACGATTTCACCCACCTTTTCGGTGTGCCCGGTCCACGGGTATTTGAAGGGGGAACATTTCCACTGCCCCAAATGCAAAGAAGAAAAGGAGGCGGCAATTAAAAAACAAATTGCGGAACTGGAAAAAGAAAAGGAAATTCTACTGGCGGCCGGTTAAAGCCGGAGCCGAGAAAAAAAGTTTTAGGAGAAACGAAAAAATGCGAACCCTTGAGGACATTGAAAACGATTTGGCCGCGGCGAGGGAGACCCTTTCATCAGTGGAAGGGACGCCTGCGGAGGTGTACAGCCGTATCGTCGGTTATTACCGTTCGGTGCGGAACTGGAACCGGGGGAAGCGGGAAGAATATGGGGAACGGCGGCTCTATGACGCCGCTGCCTCCATGTCCCGCCTGGAAGAACAGGGCAGGGGTACCGCTGCGGGAAACAGTAACGCTGTTTCGGCAGCCGAACCTGCTTCGCAGGCCGAACGCAGTTCAGCACGGCTGATCCTCTTCGTGCGCCCCGCCTGTCCCGCATGCCCTTCCGCAAAGGAAGCGGCGGGCCGGCTGGGCATTCCGGTTGATCTGGTGAATGCCGATACCGAGGTGGGACTTGCGGAGGCGGCGCGGCGGAATGTTTTATCCACCCCCACAGCGATACTGCTTTCCGCCCGCGGCGAAGAACTTGACCGTGCACGTGACCCGGGCGCTATTGCTTCATTCAAAAGCAGATTAGCTAGCTAGAGGAATAATAACCACAGAGTACACGGAGGAGATGCAGGGTTCACAGTTGAATATATTGGTATCCCTCAGAAAAACCAGTCTCGTGGATTATCCCGGTAAGATCGCGGCGGTTATTTTTATTCCCGGCTGCAACCTCCGCTGTCCCTGGTGCCAGAACCGGGAGCTGGTGCTGGATACGGAAAAGGCGCCGGGCGCCATTTTTCTGGAAGAAGCGCTGGAACAGATTGAAAAGCGGCGGAATGTTTTGGGCGGGGTAGTTTTAAGCGGCGGGGAGCCAACCTTGTACCGGGATCTTCCGGATCTGATCCGCCGCATCAAGACGCAGGGCAAGCCCGGCTTGCCGGTAAAACTTGACACCAACGGGACCTTCCCGGCGGTCCTGGAAGAGCTGCTGTCCCGGCCGGATACCCGGCCGGATTATATCGCCATGGATTTAAAAATCGCCCCCTCGCGGTACGCAGTATTACTATCCGGTGGTGCCGCGGCAGCCGCTTTAGCGCCTGCTCTGCAAAAAAGCGCCGCCCTTATCCGCAGTTCCGGTATTGCCCATGAGTTCCGCAGCCTGATCCTTCCCGGCGGCTTTTTCGGCCCCGCCGACCGGGAAGCCCTGGCCCCCCTGGCCGCCGACAGTCCCTGGAATTTCAGACCCTTCAGACCGGGGAACTGTCTGGATCCGGCCTGGGATGATACATTTCCGTAATTGCGATAGTATTACTGCGGAGGCCTCAATGAACTTTGATCCCCATTATTTTCCTTATCCGTCAAAACGGCAGGTGACCTATGCCCGCAGGGGATTGGTGGCCGCATCCCAGCCCCTGGCGGCGCAAATTGGCCTTGATGTGATGAAAAAGGGCGGCAATGCCTTTGACGCCATCGCGGCCTCTGCGGCGGCCATGACGGCGCTTGAGCCATGCAGCAACGGTATTGGGGGGGACGCCTTCGCAATCCTCTGGTCCGCAAAGGAAAAGAAACTCATCGGCCTTAATTCATCCGGGCCTGCCCCGGCGCTTTTGAGCGAAGAAAACATCCGCAGCCGCTTCTTTAACGCTATGCCCCAATTCGGAAGCGAGCCGGTCACCGTGCCGGGGATTCCCGCCGCGTGGGCCGCCATTTCATCAACATACGGGAAGCTTTCCCTTGCGAAAACCCTGGAGGGGGCGGCAAAACTTGCGGAGGAAGGCTTCCCGGTTGCGCCGGTGACCGCCCGTAACTGGGCCGGGAGCCGGAAACTGTATGAAAGGGAACGGCTGGCCCACCGTAATGGTAAAATCTTTGACGGGTGGTTTGAAACCTTTGCCCCGGGGGGCAAAACCCCTGCGCCGGGGGACCTTGTACCGTTAAGGGCCCACGCACAAACACTGCGGGAAATCGGCCGCACCAACGCGGAATCCTTTTACCGGGGGGACATTGCGCAGGACATCGATAGGTACATGAAAAAAACAAATGGCTTTTTGCGGGGCGAGGATCTGGCTCAATTTTATCCTGAATGGGTGGAGCCCATCGGCGTAAATTACCGGGGTTATGATATTTGGGAGATACCCCCCAACGGCCAGGGCATGGTGGCCCTCATGGCCCTCAATATCCTTGAGAATTTTGACTTCCCCTTCGGGAAGGATCATCCCGACACCCTGCACCGCCAGATCGAGGCCCTCAAGCTTGCCTTTGCCGACGGCCACGCCTATATCGGGGATCAGAAAAAACTTGAAGTGAATGTTGCGGGACTGCTCTCAAAGGAATATGCGAAAAAACGAAGCGCCCTTATCACCGAAAACGCACTGGAACCGCTTCCCGGGAGCCCTGACAAATCCGGCACCGTGTACCTCTGCACCGCCGACGAAGAGGGGAACATGGTATCGTATATACAAAGTAATTACATGGGATTCGGCTCCGGGCTGGTCTTAAGCGAACGGGGCATCGCCTTCCAGAACCGGGGCTTCGGCTTTAACCTTGACCGGAACAGCGTCAAATATGTGATGCCGGGAAAACGGCCCTTTCATACGATCATCCCCGGCTTCATCACCCGGAACGGGGAACCGGTGGGACCCTTCGGCATCATGGGCGGGGCCATGCAGCCCCAGGCCCATTTGCAGGTGGTGAGTAACCTCATCGACTTCAACCTGAACCCCCAGGCCGCGCTGGACGCCCCCCGGTGGCAGTGGGTCCAGGGCAGGGAACTGCATTTTGAAACCGGCATTCCCCACCACACCGCCGCCGCCCTGGCCCGCAGGGGCCACGACATCCGCTACGAACACAGCGAAGCCGAATTCGGCCGGGGCCAGATCATCCGGCGGATGCCCAACGGGGTCTATGCGGCGGGCACGGAGATGCGCACCGACGGGTATATCGCGGTGTGGTAAACTATTTCAGTTCTTCGTCAAAACAGACCGCCACCTTGCCGCAGTTCCCTTCCGCCATAAGCTTGTAGGCTTCGTCGGCCTTTTCCAGGGGGAAGCGGTGGGTGACCAGGTCTTCGGGGTGAAGCTTCCAGCGGACCAGCTCTTCCACCAGGTTCTCCATAAGCCAGATGCTGGTAACCCAGCTGCCGTGGATGCTCTTTTGAGAATGGATGATGTCCGGGCTGGGGTTGAAGTTCACCGTGCCACCCTCCCCTACAAAGGCGATCTTGCCCCACTGCCTAGTTGCCCGGATGGCGGTGGCCCGGCCCTTGTCGTTGGCGGAACAGTCAAAGGCCCTTTCAACACCGTTGCCGCTTGTCAATGCTTTTATTTCATCGACATTGGTATCCGCCGGAGACAGAACCTTGTCGGCAAGGTTTAATTTTTTTGCCAGCTCCACCCGGATGGGGTTGCCTTCAATTCCGTAGAGTTTCTGCGCACCCATGGCCCGGCAGAGCATCAGCGCCGCGAGCCCCACGGGCCCCAAGCCCACCACCAGGACAGCGTCTGTTCCGCTTACTCCAACCTTGTTAATCGCCTCGTAGACCGTGCCGAAACCGCAGGCCACCTGGGCCCCGTCGGTGTAGCTGAGTTCATCGGGGAGCGCCACCAGATCCTTTTCGTCGCAGAGGATATACTCCGCCATGCCGCCGTCCCGCTGCCAGCCATAGGCTGCCCGGAGGGGACTGGAACAGGAGATCATGTAACCCATGCGGCAGTCGTGGCAGACCCCGCAGCCTGAAATATGGTACACAATGACCCGTGAGCCTTTTTTGAAGCGCCTGATCCCCGGCCCTTCTTCCACCACCTGTCCGCAGGGTTCGTGTCCGGCGATCACCCCCTGGTAACCCTCGGGGCCCTTGCCCACATGCTCCCGGTAGATGGCCCGGATATCGCTGCCGCAGATAGTCGATGCCTTCATCTTGACCAGCACCTGTCCATGACCGGGTTTCGGTATGTCCACATCCTTAAAAACCACCGTACTGTTACCGGGCAAAAAAGCCCCCTTCATGGTTCCCTGCATATCAGATTCCTCCTGTCGGTAATTTATAATATACAACCAAATCCGGGGGGTCGCAATATCTTTCATAGAGCCCCCCTTGCACTCCCGCCCTTCTTCCAGGACAATTATTTCATCGTGACCGCCGAGCAGAAAACCCAGCTTGCCTCATTCCTCGATTTGACCGCCGATACCCTCCGGGGAGGCTACGCCCGGGAACGGGAGCCCTGGGTCTTTACCGACGATAGCGCCCCTGTTTTGCCGCCGGCGCCTCAAGCCGGTGCGGAAGGAGGGGCCCGGCCCCTCCTCATGCTTATCGGGGAAGGGCTTGAAGCAGGCGGGTCGGCAGAGCTCCTGGACAGGATGCTGGCCTCCATCGGCCTCTTCCGGGGGAAGAACTGTGTCTCAGGCGGCGAAGAACAGATAGGTGTCCTCAAACCCCGGATGATCCTCTGCCTGGGTTCTACTGCTCAGGTCCAGGATTTTCCCGGCATTGATGGTGAAACAATCCCCCTGCTCACCACCTATCATCCCGAAGAACTGCTGCAGAACGCTTCTTTAAAACGCCCCGCCTGGGAGGATCTTAAAACACTCCGGGCAAAACTTATGGAACTGGATCCCCTCTACGCAGGATCCGTAACCGGAAGGCCCTAGCCGTGGGCCTGTATCTGGACCTGGTTTTTGACATTCCCGCAAAAGCGGCCTTTAGTTACCGCAGGGATGAAAAGGGGGAAGCCGCAGTGGGGAAGCGGGCCATGGCCCCCTTCGGCAAACGGGAAGTTCTGGGTTACATCGTAGGCGAAGGGGACAGCCTGCCCCCCGGAATGGACGAGGCCGGGATAAAAGCGGTACGCCGGGTAGTGGACTCCGAGCCTCTCTTTGACAGCCGGGATCTCGCCCTTGCCCAATGGATAGCCGCCTACTACCTGTGCAGCCTGGGCCAGGCCCTGTCCGCCATGATCCCCTCAGGCAGGCGGCCCGGCTCCTACCCTTCCCTCCCGGACGACGAAAATGAAATCACCGCCGCCCCCCTGGAACTCTCCGGCGAACAGCAGGCCGCCCTGGACGCGATTATCGCCCCGGCAATCGGAACAGAAGAAAACCAAAAAGGGACACAAGGGGACACAAAGGACACGGAGGGGAAAGAAAAAGCTGCGGGCGCCGCCTTGCCGCCCATGTTCTACCTCTACGGTATCACCGGATCGGGCAAGACCGAGGTATTTCTCCGGGCAGCTGAACATATGCTGAAAGCGGGCAAGTCGGTGATCTACCTGGTGCCGGAAATTTCCCTGACCCACCAGACGGCGGAGGCTATCGGCAAACGGTTTGGTCAGGCGGCGGCGACCCTGCATTCGGGGATGAGCGGGGCTGCCCGGCTTACCGAGTGGATACGGATCAAAAGCGGGGAGGTACGGATCGTGGTGGGGCCCCGGAGTGCGGTCTTTGCCCCGGTACAGAACCTGGGGCTCATCATCATCGACGAGGAACACGACGGCTCCTACAAGTCGGGGAATACCCCCCGGTACCACGCCCGGCAATGCGCCATGCACCGCTGTTCCGCCGAGGGCGCCCTGCTGGTAATGGGTTCCGCCACACCTTCGGCGGAGGCATGGAAATTAATGAGCGAAGGCACGATCAAACGGCTGGACCTTTCCCGCCGTCTTTCCGGGGGTAAGCCCCCGGAGATACAGCCGGTGAGCCTGGAACACACCGAAGGCTGCCTTACCACGGAACTGAAAGAGGAGATCCGCAAGACCGCCCAAATGGGACGGCAGACCATCCTCTTTTTGAACCGCCGGGGTTTCGCCTATTTTTACCACTGCCCGAGCTGCGGCTTTGAACTCTCCTGCCGCCACTGTTCCGTATCCCTCACCTACCACAAAAGCAAGGGCCGGGCGATCTGCCACTACTGCGGTTATTCCGAAGCCCCCCCAAGGGCCTGCCCCCAGTGCGGCTCCCTGGAAGCGGGGTTCTCAGGTTTCGGGACCGAGATGATCGAGGAGGAGGTGCGCCGCACCTTTCCGGAACTGCGGGTGCGCCGGGCCGACGCGGATTCCACCAGCAAAAAGGGCAGTCTTGAGGAAACCCTGGCCCTGTTCAGGGCCGGGGCGGTGGACATACTCCTGGGAACCCAAATGGTTGCCAAGGGACTTAACTTTCCCGGGGTGCGGCTCGTGGGGGTGATCCTGGCGGATACGGGGCTCCACCTGCCTGACTTCCGCGCGGCGGAACGGACCTTCTCACTCATTGTCCAGGTGGCGGGCCGCGCGGGGCGTTACTTCCCCGACGGCAAGGTGATCGTCCAGACCCTGCGTCCCAGGGACCCGGTGATCACCCGCTCCTGCGCCCTGGATGTGGCGGGCTTCTTCGAGGCCGAACTGAACCAGCGGCAGATGCTCCGCTTTCCCCCCTATTCAAGGCTTATCCGCTTTACGGTTCGCTCCCGTGACGCCGGCCGGGCGGACAGGGCCATCGGCCGCCTTGCCAAACTGGCGGCGGATATCATCCCCGCCGGGGGCGACGCCCTGGGCCCCGCCGAATGTCCCATCGGCATCATCGCCGGAAACCACCGGCGGCAGCTCATCCTCCGCGGGGCGGGCATGGGACCCCTCCACGCTTCGGCCCGGACCCTCCTTGACCGCTACGAAAAGGGAAAGGACGGCGCCGTCTATCTTGAGGTGGACGTGGACCCGGTCAGTCTCCTGTGATCTTTGTTTTTCCGCAAAAGACCAATATCCGGTATAATGCGGGCCGTAAAGGCCACTTCAAAGCCATGCTGCAGGTTACCGGCAATGTGCCCGTAATTGGCAACAATTTTGTAGGCCGGCTGTACCGACAGATCCAGCCATTTTTTAACTTCCCAGGCGCCCCTTGTTTTAATCAAATAGGTGTACGCGGCGGTTCCCGTGGGGGTGGTCGCGACGGTTTCCGCACGGCTTTGGGGACGATAGGTATTACCGGAAAAAACATCGGTAGTGGCATTCTCCCCCTGGGCCAGAAAGAGAAAAGACAGTTCCGCCGACCATCGGGAGGAGTTATGATACCCCACCCAGAAGATGGCTGCCGCAGAATCAGGCCCAAAGGGAGTACCCACCCATTCACGGTAGCGCGGATCCTCCGGAACCTCCCGGTAATAGGACCAGGCCTTATTGCCCAAAATATACATATAGGGGAACGTGTATACCCCCTCAAGACCAAAGGTAACATAACCGGTACGGCCTTCCCCGGAGACCGGCAGCCAGGATTCATAACCCCATTGAAAAGCAAGGCCGTTGGGGGTACGGGAGTCCTCACCACCCTCACCGGAAAGCTCGAACTCGTTCATCGCGCCAAGGGCATAAAAGCGGCCATACTTCCAGGGGCGGTAATCCACGGATATACCCATATAAGAACCCACCCGTGAGTCCCAGGGGGTCAGGTCTTCGGGGTTTCCCATTTGGTCATTGTAATCCCCATAAGAATTCCATGCGGAAAAACTGTGGAATACCATCATGGGGTTGAGATACCGGAGTTCAAGGGGGGCGTTTACCATAGCCCCTCCAATCAAAGAAAGGGAAAGGCGGTTTAATATAGCAACCTGCAGGTGGTGAAGGTAGAGATATTTGGTAACCTCAAGTTCCATGACACTGGCGGTATAAGATAAAAAAGGGGCATAAATGGTAAGGCTTCCGTAACTAAAACCCCTCATGTTATCGGAAAGGATAATGCTGCCCGTTTTAGTCCGCCCCAGGCTGTCATCCCCCAATCCCAGTTTAAAATTCATCCCAAAACCCTGACCAAAGGAAAAACCCGCGCTCACATAGGCCCGTGTGGGGGTATTGACATCAATGGCATCAACACCCTCAGCACTTGTCTCAAAGGGGATGTTGATATAATTGTTATTTACCCGGGAGAACTGGCGGTTTTCGCCAAGGTAAAGATCCGCCTCCGCGGTGATATATGAAGAAATGGAGAGGGTCACCGGTAAGGGTATAAGGGGCTGCCTGCTGTTGCGGCCATAGATCCAGGGAAGCTTATCATTGGTTTTGTAGTACACTTCCGGCTGCACCCCGGGACTAAAGTCGAAGGCAAAGAGACCGTTATTCCTGGACAGGAGTGAAGGTCTGGCGAGGGCGGCGCGGGCCTGTTCATAAAGAACCTTCCCGCCGGGGGAAAGCTCCTCGTCATTTATTTTTGCAAGCATCAATTCCGCCTGGGCAACGGTCATCACGGAGCCGGAAAGAAAAATCAGCCGCTGCTCCATTGACAGGGCCGTAAGGGCGTCATAAAGGGAATCCCCGGGGTAGAGCAGCTTTTGGGCGGGAAGTGAAAAAACACCTCCCTGAACCATCAGGGTCAGGAGAAAACAGAACAATACCCGGACCATGATTTTTTTATTATAATATTGCCTTTTCCGCATATATTAATTACTCTATAATGTAATGTTTTGAGAGTCAAGAATTGGAATGTAGGAGTGTATCGTAATGGGCAAAAAATCCTGGGTTTTCATCGGCCTGATGTTTCTTATGCTTGGATTTTCGCTGCCGGCCCAATCCAATGTTTCCGTACCGCTCACCAATGAAATTTACTATGTCCTGGAAATTGCCCAGATGAAGGGCCTCCTCCTCCCCCTGCCCAAGGTAAAACCCTACTCAAAAAAGCAAATCCTGGAAGCGATAGACGCCATCTTCGAGGCGGATACCGGCGGAAAACTGAGCGTCCTGGAACGCAATATCCTGAACCGGGAGGCCCGGACCTACCGCAGGGAGGAAGAGCGGGGGCTGAACTGGCGGACGGGGACCTATAATTTTAAATTCTCCCGGTCTGCCCGCCGGTCGGGCCGGGAGATCCCCTTCGCCGGGGATATCGGCGTCGGCGCCCAAATGGGTTTTTCAGGGGGTCTTTTTGCCAATGGCGAAAAACCCGTAGGGGGTACGGATAACATGTTCTCCGTTTATACCACCGGAGATATCGGGGAACACTTTTCCTACGGATTTACCTTTTTAGGCCATCTCACCCTGGCCAGGCGTACTGAATATACTGATGCTTATCCGAACTATTATGACGGTTTCCCCGGCGGCGATGAGGACAGCGGCTACATCTTTCGAAAGGTCACCACCTACGGCCAGCCCCTGGCGTATTTTCCCTACACCTACGAGAAATATTGGGACGGCGCTGTGTTTTATCCCAGTGATCTGTCAGCCGAATCCGCATTCCGGCAATGGCCCCAGAAATTTGCCATGGCCCCCATGCTGCTCGGTGAGCTTTCCGGGGGTTTCTTTAACGATATGATCACCTGGCGCTTTGGCCGTTTAAGGCATGAATGGGGGGCAATGTCCGAAGGCCGCAGTCTGATATTTAACGGAGCGGCCCAGCCCTTTATGGCCATCGAGGCAACTTTCAATCCTGTGTACTGGTTCAGCTTTTCCGCATTAACCGGGAGCCTGGAATATTTTAAAAACCAGGACAGTATCAAAAAAGCGGCGTGGGCGGAGCAAAACAACTTTTCCATTGAGATACTTGAGTTTAATATCAAAAACCGTTTCCATTTTGATGTGGGCTCCACCGCAGTCTGGCCCAAACGGTTCGATCTCGGTTATATCTTCCCGATAAAAAACAATTTCCTTTACCAGGACACCCTGGGTGATTTTGACAACATGAGTTTCTTTCTCGACATGGCCTATCAGTATCCCGGTTATGGGAAGGCATGGGTTTCCCTCTTTGTGGACGAAATAAGCCTCGGCGAAGCCCTTAAACATCCTAGCAGTCTTTTTGAACTTGACCGGATGATGTACGTCGCCCAGGTCGGCATAAAGGCAATCATCCCCAAGCTTCCCTTTTCTTCGATAACCTTAAATTATACCAAGGTTGAACCCTATGCCTATACCCATAACCGCGTCTTTGTTCCCTGGTACAACAATACCTATGACGGAGACCCTGTACCCATGGAACAGGCCTATACCAATAACGGCGAAAGTATCGGCTATTACCTCCCCCCTAATTCCGATGAACTGCTGATCCGCTTCGATACCATGCCGGCCCTGAACACCCTGGCTTTTTTTCAATACCAGATGATCCGCCACGGCGCGGATCACGGCCCCCATTCGGTTGACGGCAGTTCCTTTTTATCCGAGCTTGATCCCGATGGGCGATCCTCAAATCCTGTGCTGCGAAAATTCTTTCTGCGGGACGGCGCCTATCAGTGGCAGCATATCTTTATGATTGGGGCTGAACATACCTTTGCCAAATGGCGTATTCCCCTGCGGGTCTTTGCCAAAACCGGGGTGGTCTATTCCTTTTACACAGATATTAACGGACCTGCAAACTCAGGATCGGCCTCCGATTACAAGGTGATCGATACCCCAAGCTATCCGAAATCAACGGAGTTCATCCTTACCCTGGGCGTCAGAATCTATATGTAACGTAATTCATTTTAACAACAGCCGTTCCCGGCGGGTTTCCAATTCATTCCGTAAACCCTCCCGGATGTTTTCCAGGGCAAGGGCCGCTTCGGTATGGGCCAGGGCTTCGCGGGGATTTCTGAGCCGCCATTCAGCGTCGATGGCAAGCTGCCGGTACACAAGGCCCTTTACTTCGTCGGCAATGACCGCAGGATAGTCTCCCGCGACAAGGGCGTGCAGTTTTTTCCGGCCTTCATCGGCTTTTCCCCCCCGGACTAAATCCAGGGCCAGCACATAGGCCGCCCGGGGGCAGCCCCGGTCCGCCGCCTTTTCAAGCAGCGCCTGTCCCCGCTGTAATTCATCATCATCAAAATCACCCCCGCGCCTGAGACCGTCCCGCCAGCGCAGGGCCAGCTGTTCGGCGTCAACACCGTAGGTATCCATGGCGGACAGGGGGTCCGCCGCAATATGGCAAAGACTGATGAAAATCGCCGCAAGCCCCCGGATGTCCCGGAGGTTATGATCGCAGATTCCCAGGAGCGGCGCAGGATCGTTATTTTTCAAAAAATCAAACCATATCTCCGGAGCCATCGCCCCGGGCATATCATCGGTACGGTCAAGCCCCAGGACAGCGGTCTCTATCGTCCCCTGGGAGCAATCGGGCAGCCGCCGTTTCCATAAACGCCTCACCGGGTGGAGCAGGTCCGCATGGCGATAAACCGGAGGCAGCATCCCGTTCATAAGACACCGGGTCTTCAAAATCTGGGAATCAAAACTCTTACCGTTGTAACTTACGATAAGGGGCGGGACAAAGGCCCCGCCTTGCGGGGCTTTTGCCCCGGCGGCGGAACCCGGCGAAAATTCCCGGAGAACCGTTTCCAGAAAATCCCCTTCCCCCGGATAATCCAGCAGCAGGTACTGGTCGATTTGCAGCTTATACCCATTGTTCCCCTGGACAAAACGGCCAAAGGCGGCAAGAAAGGCCACGGTCCCCGCCCCCCCGGAAAGCCCCGTGGTTTCAAGGTCAAAAAAGAGAAGGTCCCGGGGACTCACCGCAGCATCCTGCGCCCGCCGGTATCGCTCTTGCCCCGCAAGGGCGAGATCGGGGATCAGGATGGGTAAGGTTGGAGGTAATACCGCAGGCAGCGCAAGGGGGAGATCCGTCAGCGTTGTGCGCCTGAGGGTCTGGAAACCGGATTCATGAAATGAAGAAGGGAATAATGAGGAATGGGCCGTGAGCAGTTGGGATGGGTCAGGAGCGGGGGGCGGCTCTCCGCCCGGCCCCTCATTCCTGATTGCCGATTCTCTTCCGGCTTCGCGGATTCGCTGTAAACGGGCGCGCAGGTTTTGTCCCATGGTGAATTATAAGGCCCGCAAAAATTCCACGGTCCCCGCCTTATTCCCCCCCGGTCCCACGCAGGAGGGGCAGCCTGATGTACAGGGACAGCGCTCCGCCGCCGCCTGAATGGAGCGGAAAAGTTCGCCGGTACGCCGGGCCAGGGCTTCCGAGAGGCCGGTGCCGCCGGGGTATTTGTCGTAGATGTAGAGGGCGGGGATTCCGAAATGGGGGTCCCGGACCCGTTCCGCAAGCCCCAGGTCCCGGGGGTCGCAGAGCAAAAAAATCGGGGCAATACGTTTGATCAGGGTGCCCGCGCCGGAAAGGACCGAGCCGGTTTCTTCCTCGTCCATGGCGGCAAGCACCGCCCCCCCGGCGGTATCCGGCCCAAAGAGCAGGGCCAGGGCGCGGGTCTGCATCTCCTCCTCCGGAAGGTCGATGTCCCCGTAACCGATGTTTTCCTGGGTGTGGAACCGGATCTTCTTGAACTTGGCAACCTGGGACCGGACCAGCACATCACCCACCACACCCTTCGCCGCCGCAGTATTACTGTCGCCGCATACAAAAGATTCATCCTCGGACAGCACCTTGATGTCGGTTTTCACGAGGCCGTCGGTGTAGTAGTTTACCTCCGCCTCCCGGACCAGACACTTCCGGTTGGCGATGTCCAGGGATTCCACCAGGTACTGAGCGCCCCGGTGGATGTAGACGGCGTTAACAAAGATAAGCTCCTTGGCGCTGGGCCGATCCATCTCGCCGATGACGGCGTTGCGGCCCCTGGTGACATCGATGATCACCACATTGTCCGCCGTGGCGGACCGCAGGCTGATCCCCTCCGCCGGGAATGACCGGTCCGCCCAGTGCCAGCGCCCCGCAGGCGGGGCGTTGGAGTTGGCTGCGCCAACTCCGGCTTTAACCGATGTATGCCGCACGATCCCCTCTTCCTCAAGATATTCCAGTACATCCCGCGCCCCTTCCCCAAAAGGTCCCAATGCCGCCGAAGATGCATCCAGCTCCTCATTGGTAAAGGGCAGTTCAAAGGCGGCGCATTTGATGTGATCGGTTAAAATGTAGGGGTTGTCCGGGTCGAGCCGGGCCTCTTCGGCGCTCTTGCGGAAGAACCAGTCCGGATCGTTCATGATAAACTGATCCAGCGGGGAGGCGGAGGCCACAAAAACCGACACCGAAGTTCCCCCCCGCCTGCCCGCCCGGCCGGACTGCTGCCAGAAACTGTTGAAGGAGCCGGGGAAGCCCGCCACCACCGAGGCGTCCAGGCCGCCGATGTCGATGCCTAATTCCAGGGCGTTGGTGGACACCACCCCCTGTATGCTCCCTTCCCGGAGGCCCCGTTCTATTTCCCGCCGCTCGTTGGGGAGGAGCCCGCCCCGGTAGGCCTCAACCTTGATGCGGGAATTATCGGTGTAGAGGTTGGCCAAATCTTCGTTCACATAGGCGGCGGCCACTTCGGTCTTGACCCGTGAATGGGCAAAGAGGATGGTCTTGATCCCCGCCTTGAGGAAGGCCAGCATCCAGCGGCGGCTTTCGGTGACCACGCTGCGGCGGATCCCCTGCACCGCGTCCACCAAAGGCGGGTTGTAGAGGATGATCCGCTTCTCGCCCCGGGGGGCGCCGTTGTTGTCCACCAGCGCAACTTCCTGCCCAATAAGGGCCTCGGAAAGTTCCTGCGGGTTGGCAATGGTGGCGGAACAGAGGATGAACCGGGGCCTGGCCCCGTAAAAAGCGGCGATCCGGCGCAGCCGGCGGATCACATCCGCCACATGGCTCCCAAGGACACCCCGGTAGGCGTGGGCCTCGTCAATAACAATGTACTTCAAACTGGAAAAAAACTTTATCCACTTGGGATGATTGGGCAGTATCCCCGCATGGAGCATGTCGGGATTGGAGATGATGATCCGCCCGGTGTCACGGGCCGCCACCCGCAGGCTCTCCGGGGTGTCCCCGTCATAGGTTGAAACCTTAACCGGCAGTCCCCCTTCACCGTTTGCAGGACCAACCAGTTCGTTCAACTCAGATTGCTGATCCTGGGATAATGCCTTGGTGGGGAACAGGTAGAGACAGCGGGCCTTTTCATCCTTAAGCAGGGCCTGGAGGCAGGGCAGGTTATAGCAGAGCGTCTTCCCCGAAGCGGTGGGGGTTACCACCACCACATTCTTGCCCGCCTGACACTGCTCCCAGACTTCACCCTGGTGGGTGTAGATCTGTTCGATACCCCGTCGCCGCAGTGCGGCGGCAATCCGCCCGTCCAGGTCTTTGGGGAACGGCGCATAGCGGCCATCGGTTGCTTCCAGGACCCGTTCATAGACGATATGAGGGGCAAATTCAGGGCTTTTAAGGATTGATTCCAGACCGGCCTGCTGATTCATCACAAATTCATCTTACAATTAAGAAAGAACAAAGGTAAAGGCATCAAAGATGCCAGGCGTCAGAGACACCGCAGCCGCCGCGCCAGAGGCGGGCAAAAATTGCCTATGCAAGTAAAAATTTGAATTTTATCTATCGACAGATTGAAATTTCCCATTTATACTAAATAAGGGGTTCTATAATCCAAAAAAGGAAGAGGAAGGGGGTACAAAATGTCCGAAGTATTATCTATTGTTTTGGGCGGCGGAAAAGGAACCCGGTTGTTTCCTTTAACCCAGGCGCGGGCAAAACCTGCGGTTCCCTTCGGCGGTAAATTCCGGCTGGTGGATATCCCTATTTCAAACTGTATCAACGCCGGCTTAAAGCAGATCTATATTCTGACCCAGTTCAACTCAGCCTCCCTTCATCTGCACCTGGCCCAGACCTATATGTTTGACCACTTTACCAATGGTTTCGTAGAGATTCTGGCGGCGGAGCAGACCCCTGAACATTCAGGCTGGTACGAGGGTACCGCCGATGCGGTGCGCAAGAATTTCCTGCATTTCAGGACCCAGAACCCCTCCTACTACCTCATCCTCTCCGGGGACCAGCTCTACCGGATGGACCTGGAGGATCTCCTGGCAAAGCACAAGGCATCCGGGGCGGCCATCACCATTGCGGCCACCACGGTAAAACGGGAAGACGCCAGCCAGCTGGGTATCCTCAAGGTGGACAAGACCAACCGGATCACCGCGTTTATGGAAAAACCGGGACCAACCAGGGATATCGGCGATTACAGGGTTCCCGCAGAACTGCGGATCGACCAGAATACCAAGGAAGACCGCTATCTGGCCTCCATGGGTATCTATGTATTCAACGCCCAGGCCATGGAAGACTGCCTTGCCAATGAACTTTCCGACTTCGGCAAGGAAATAATTCCTGCAGCCATCAGCAAGCTTAAGGTTAATAGCTATATTTTTGACGGCTATTGGGAAGATATCGGAACCATCAAAAATTTTTACGAGGCCAATCTGGAACTGGCCACCCTTACGCCCCGGTTCGATTTTTACGATGAGGATCACCCCATCTATACCCACAGCCGCAGCCTGCCCCCCTCCAAGATGAATTTCAGCAACATGAACCAGTCCATTGCCGCCGAGGGCTGTATTATCACCAACGCGGCCATTACCAATTCAATCGTCGGGGTACGCTCCGTTATTGAATCCGGTTCGAGCCTGAACGGCGTGATTTATATGGGCGCCGACTTTTACGAAACCGACGCCCAAAAACAGGCCAACATCGAAGCCCGTATTCCCAATGTGGGGATCGGCAAAGGGGTCATCGTCAAGGGCGCCATCATCGACAAAAACGCCCGCATCGGCGACGGATGCCGCATCGGCGTGGATGACCTAAGCCGCACCGACGGCAACTTCGGCCACTACTACATCGTGGACGGCATCATCGTGATCCCGAAGAATACCACCCTGTACCCGGGAACGGTGATATAGGCCAAGCTTGCTGCTGTTTGTATCATGGGGCGTCATTCGGTGATTAACTGGGACAAATCTCTTTTCTTGTAAACAGGTCTTTCTGAACCGTGGGCAGGTACTTTATTTCATACATTGCCGGTACGGTCTTTTATTCTGCAACGTAAACCGGAAAAAACTTCTTCATGGGACAGACGTTTATCACTGATTCTTGCTTCAGTTTCCGCTTCCAGCAGCTTATCGTAGATTTCACTTTCAAACTGTTTTTCTTCCCATGCTTCCATTCATAATATTAGCATAATTGTGATAAATTGGCAAGGGGACGTATAACTACCCCTTCCCCCAGAAATTCTGCTCAAAATCGTTCAATCGGTTTGAAATAACCGCCTCAATATCCGCCGAAATGTCTTTCCGAAGCTTCCGCACCGCCCCAATCTGCATGGGTTCCATGGAAAACAGCTCCGGGGAATCAATTTCCAGGGCCTGGGCAAGCCGTTCAAGCATCTCAGGCGAGGGGAATTGCCGTTCAGCCTCGATCATACCGATATAAGTAGTCGCCGTATCTACCTTTTCCGCCAGTTTGGCTTGGGAAAAGCCGAGGTTTTTCCGGTGTTCCTTTATGTTGGAAGCCAATAAATGCCTCAGGCTCGTCATCAAAACCCAACCTTATTAATAATAAAATAAATATATCCACTTAATAAGTATTGACAATTAGTGAATCAATAAGATATAAATATTTATCAATGATTAAATGATTATTGTGATAATCAGCTTCATGGTTGATACCCGTCTGGGGCATGAAGGAGATGTTACCCCGACAGTTCCTCCATCTCTCTCCTAGGAGACATACATGAATGAGCCGTTGTTTGAACAGGAAACGAAGCGTCTTTTGGAGCGCGTTTCAGAGATTGTCAAAGACTTTGAAAAACAAGACAGGGAGACCGGGGCAAAATATAATATTTTCACCATCGCCGAAGTCAGCGAGAAGGAAGTTATTATATGCCGGGTCATTACGGACCTGCTTAACCCAAAAGGCAGGCATGGTAAAGGCGATGTATACCTGAACCTTTTTTGGGACATGGTTTCCCCAAAAATCAAAGACCGCCCGGATCTGGATGCAAAAACCGTCAGCGTAACCAGGGAATACAGCACCGATGCAAACCGGCGTATCGACATCGTTATTGAAGACAAGAATATTTTTGTGCCCATCGAAGTAAAGATACGGGCCGGCGAGCAGAAGGCGCAAATCGCCCGTTACGCCGAATACGCGGAACGGAAAAACAAGGGCAGGAAGATTCCGGTCATTTATTTGACCATTGAGGGCAGTGAACCGAAAACAGCGGGAGGCGCCTATGTGGTCTGTATTTCTTTCAAGGAAGACATTCTTTCCTGGTTAAAGGAATGTTTGTCTCAAAACGAAACGGAGCGCACGCCGCCGGTTCGTGAAATCATAAAACAGCTTATTAACGCGGTAAAATCTTTCTGCGGATATTTGGAGGATAAAGCAATGGAAAAAATAGCGGAAATAATCACCCAATCGGAGGAGAGCATCCGCGCCGCTGCGGCGATCAAGGGTGTTCTTGAGAACTCTGACAAAGAGTCATGGGAACTGTTCAAGGGCAGTATTCTTGAGAAGGTCAGGAAAGAGCGGCCCGAGGCAGTATTATACGACGATGAAGATAGGGACGGGGTCTGGTATGCGATTCGTGTTCCCCTGTTAAGCGGCCAATACGACCTTTATATTAACTATGATTGGAAAAGTATTGGAATTTGGCTGGGGGGTGATCAAGCAAATTCCGCCATTGAAAAAAAGCTGGCCGTAAAAATATCGGAAATTACCGGCTGTGATGATGCCAAATGGAAGGACGTTGTTTGGGTAACACAAAAGGCGCGTTATCCGGGCATGGAAGACGTTGAAGACGCCCATTATGGCTACGAGCTGTACCGGCAATTTGTCAGGAACCCGGACGTGGCGGCGCAGCAGATTATGTCAATCGTTCAAGCCCTGGAAAATGCAGGGAAGGAATAAGGAGGTTCGGTATGAAGAAGTTTTTTATTTTCGGTGCGCTGTTCGTTTTGGGAACGGCGCTTTTTGCCCAGAGCGCGGAGAGCGACTTTACGGTTACCGCCAACAATGACGGCACTGTCACCATCACCAAGTACGAAGGCTGGGACAGCACGGTAACGATTCCCGCGACAATCGGCGGAAAGGCGGTTACCGCAATCGGGACCGGCGCATTTGCGAAACAAGAAAACCTGAGCAGTGTAACTATTCCCGACAGCGTTACAACCATCGGGAGCATGGCGTTTGCGAGCAATAAACTCACCACGGTTACCTTTGGTAAGGGGCTGGTGTCCATCGGGGACTATGCTTTCAGTAACAACAGCCTTACGAACCTTACCTTGCCCGATACAATAAAGTCTATCGGTGAGGGGGCATTTTCCCATAACCTCCTGGCAAGGATTACGATTCCCGGCTTTAACACGTACATCGGCACATTCGCCTTTGCCCGGAACAAGCAACTGACCAGCGTTACCCTGGGTTCGTTTTTTACCTTTGCTAACGGCAATGAAAACTATGGATCGATTTTATTTACTTCATTTATTGAAGATGATAGCGACCATTCAAGAGTCGGGAAGACTGACGACATAGGAGAGCGCGGGAAAAACCTGTTTTGGGACTACGTGTGCAATGACCGGAAAGCGGGGGACTATACTCCTGACCTAAAGTACCGTGCCCCCAAGAAGGACGGGGATTTTGAGTATATTGAAACAAGGTATGGCGCGGTGCTCACCAAGTACAGCGGCACAGCGGTAGCCATACAGATACCGGAAAAGGCGGGCAGTCTGACCGTGAAATACCTGCACACCAGCATATTCAAAAACAAACGTGTGGAGCGCGTACGCATCCCGAACAGTGTAACATCTATCGGGGATAGATCCTTTTACGAGAAAGACTTGACCAGCGTGACCATACCGGACAGCGTAACGTATATTGGAGATGGAGCCTTTGCATCGGAATATGGGGGCAATGTAAAACTGACGAGCGTAACTTTAGGGAAAAACCTTGTTATCATCCGCCCTTCGGCGTTTAATAAACAAAAGCTGACGAGCGTGATCATACCGGATAACGTTACATCCATCGGAGACAATGTGTTTTCCGACAACAAACTGACCAACGTGGTCATTCCGAACAGTATTACATACATCGGAGACGGCGCGTTTTCCGGCAATGAACTGACCAACGTGGCCATTCCGAACAGTGTTACATACATCGGAGACGGCGCGTTTTCCGGCAACAAACTGACGAGCGTGGTCATTCCGGACAGCGTTACATACATCGGGCGCGCGTTTGGTAGCAACGCTTTAACAAGTTTAACTATCGGTAAAGGTATCAAAACTATCAGCAATGGAATGTTTTCGCGAAATAATGACTATGGAGCTTTAGCGAGCGTTGTTATACCAAACAGCGTTACGTCCATCGGAGACAATGCGTTTTACGGCAACGAACTGACCAGTGTTGTTATACCGAACAGCGTTACATCCATCGGATACAATGCGTTTGAGGACAACGAACTGACCAGTGTTGTTATACCGGACAGCGTTACATCCATCGGAGACCGTGCGTTTAAGGAAAACAAACTGACCAACGTGGTCATTCCGAACAGTGTTACATCCATTGGGAACAAAACGTTTGCGGACAACTACGGCCTGACGAGCGTGGTTATTTCAAACAATGTTACGTCCATCGGCGATGGAGCGTTTGAGAACCACAAACTGACGAGCGTTGTTATACCGGACAGCGTTACATCCATCGGGAAGAGCGCTTTTTCGGGCAGAGATACCTTGACAAGCGTTACCATTGGCAGTGGCGTTTCATTAGGTTCTTTCGCTCTCCCATGCGAAGACGCCTACAACGAGAACGGTAAAAAGGCGGGGGTGTATACACGAAACGACAGAGGTAGCTACGAGTGGACGTACGCCGAGCGGTAGCAAGAGGACGAGTGTGGGCGTCGGGACCCGCGCAAACACGTCCAACCTAGCGCGTATGGCGAGCATTGCTCGTGGCGCTGGAGGGCTGGAGATGTATAGAAGATCTCTCATTTTTGAAAGATAAGGAGAAATAGAATGAAAATGGACGAGATTTTTGAAAAAGTAGTAGCCCTTGCGGCTAAAAAGTTTGGGGTGAATAAAAGTGACACTTCAAAAAATACATCCTTTTGTGTTTTTGGATGTGATGGGGAAAATAAGAACGAGTTTATCGTCCATGATGTTGGAGCTGATTTTGATCTCAACATATCTACCGACGAGGCGTGGGATATTAGCACAATTGGCAGTCTTTGCGAGGTAATTAAATCTAAGCAATATCAATTCTGAGCAATCACCGAGGATTGGGTATGTACGATCGGACTTAAAACTATTAAACGGAGGCTATTATGGCTTTTTGCGGAAATTGTGGAAAACAGGCTGGGGAAGGTACTCGGTTCTGCCCCTCCTGCGGAAAACCCATGGATCAGGCGGAACAGGGAAATTCCCCCGGCGCTTCCTGCCCACCGGCGGGGGAGGACAATGCCAAAGCCATGTCCATTCTCGCCTACATTATCTTCTTCGTGCCCCTGCTTGCGGGGGCGTACAAAACATCGGCGGCGGTACGTTTCCACACCAACCAGGGCACGATCCTGTTCTTTGCCAATGTGCTCCTCGCCATCGTCATAGGGATCATCTCTGCCATCCTGACCGGGGTAGCTGTCGCCGCCGGTGGTTATGGCGCTATTATGACCATCACCGCTATAGTTGGGGTTCTATGGGCGGTGTACGGCCTTGGGGTAATGGCCCTCTACATTTTGGGGATTGTTCATGCGGTAAAAGGAGAATTGAAACCTTTACCCATCATCGGTGGGATAAGCATTATTAAGTAAGCACGACACTCTTACCGTAGAGGTAATTCCATAATCCAAACATAACCTAAACAAAATTTCTCATAAAACTCTTGACTATATATAATATGTATTATTATACAAGACATGGAGGCTTGCCATGCTTGTAGAGACAAAACAAATGATGCCCATAACACGGCTTCAGAAAGAATTAACCCAAACGATCCGTGAATTATCGGATTCAAGGGAGGTTGTATATATATTAAAAAACAATAACATGGAAGCGGTGTTAGTATCATATCAAGAATATGAGTATTTAAAAACCCTTGAGGAAACATTTGAACGGCTTGAAATACGGAACATGACAAATGAACGGTTAAAGAAATATAACCCCAAAAAAAATATCCCATGGGACAAACTCCATTGTTAGGTGAAGCCCTGGGGAATAAAAAACTTTACATGATCCCGGTTTTTTCCTCCAATACGGGTTCATCTGCGAATGGGCTTGCGGATACGGCAGGCATTTTCCCGGTCAGGTTTATCTTCCCCCTCCTGCCGTCGGCGGTAAAGAGGCTGCCCGCTTTCCAGGTCCCTTCCAGCATCAGCATTGACAGGGGATCCTCCAGCTCTTTCTGAATGGTGCGGCGCAGGGGGCGGCCGCCTGATTTGGGGTCCCAGCCTTTTTCAATCAGGAGCTTGCGGGCGGCGGGGAGGATGCGGAGGCTGTAGCCCTGTTCCGCAAGGCGCTCCGCCAGTTCTGCGGCCTGGAGATCAAAAATCGCCTCGATCTGTTTCATGTCCAGGGGATGGAAGACCACCACATCGTCCACCCGGTTTAAGAATTCGGGGTTAAAGAGGCGGCGGAGTTCGGAAAGGGCCTGGGACTCGATTTCCGCCATGCCCATGATCCCCTGCCCCGCGCCGAAGCCCAGCCGGCTGTCACGGGAGATTTCCCGCACACCGGCGTTGCTGGTCATGATGATCACCGTGTTGCGGAAACTCACCGCGTGGCCCAGGCTGTCCCTGAGTTCCCCCTCCTCCATCACTTGCAGGAGCAGGTTGAACACGTCCCGGTGGGCCTTTTCGATCTCGTCGAAGAGGACCACCCGGTAGGGGTTCCGCCTGATCTTTTCGGTGAGGACGCCCCCTTCCTCATAGCCGATAAAACCAGGGGGCGCCCCCACGAGCCGGGAGGCGTTGTGCTTCTCCATATAATCCGACATGTCGATGCGGACCAGGGCTTCCTCATTGCCGAAAAGGTATTCGGAAAGCCGCTTGGCAAGGAGGGTCTTTCCCACCCCGGTGGGCCCCAAAAAAATGAAGGAGCCCTGGGGCCGTTTGGGGCTTGAGATCCCCGAGCGGGAACGGCGGATCGCGGAGGCGATACGCCTGACCGCATCGTCCTGGCCGATCACCGACTGGTGGAGCTCCGCTTCGATGTTGAGGAGCCGCCGGGAATCCTGTTCCTCAAGGTGCATCAGGGGAATCCCCGTGGCCTCCGCCACTACCCGGCGGATATCAGCCTCGTCCACCAAAGCCCGCTCATTCCGGGAGGACCGTTCCCAGGCGAGCCTCACCGTTTCCAGCTTGCTGCGTAAATGCTGCACCCGATCCCGCACTTCGGCGGCCCGCTCATAGTCCTGGGCGGTTACCAGGGCGCCCTTTTCTTCGGTAAGGAGGAGGATTTCAGCCTCGATATCGGAAATTTCCGGGGGCACTCTGGCCCGTTCCAGCTTCCGCATGGCCCCGGCTTCATCCAGAATGTCGATGGCCTTGTCGGGCATAAAGCGGCCGGTAAGGTAGCGCTGGGCCAGCCTGGCCGCCTGGGTTACGGCCTCGGCGGTGTAAGACACCCGGTGATGATCTTCGTACTTCTTCTGAAGGCCCTTCAAAATTGTCTGGGTATCCTCAAGGCCGGGTTCCTCAACGATGATGGACTGGAAACGCCGCTCCAGGGCGGCGTCCTTTTCAAAATGTTTGCGGTATTCGGAGAGGGTGGTTGCCCCGATGCACTGGATATCCCCCCGGGACAGGCCGGGCTTGAACATGTTGGAGGCGTCAATGGTCCCCTCCGCCCCCCCTGCCCCGATGATCGTGTGGATTTCGTCGATAAAGAGGATCACATTTCCGGCCTGGGCAAGTTCCCGCATGATCTTCTTGATCCGTTCCTCAAATTCGCCCCGGTACTTGGTACCCGCCACCACGGAGCCCAGATCCAGGGAGAGGATGCGGCGGCCCGCAAGGGCGGAGGGGACCTCGTCCCCGACAAAAAGCTGGGCAAGTCCTTCCACGATGGCGGTTTTTCCCACACCGGGCTCCCCAACGAGGACGGGGTTGTTCTTGGTCCGCCGGGCAAGGATGCGTACCGCCCGGTTGATCTCTTTAACACGGCCCACCACGGGGTCCAGTTTCCCGGCGCGGGCAAGTTCGGTAAGGTCACGGGAATATTCGTTCAGGGTGGGGGTAAGTACCGGGTAAGCCGCAGGCCGTACCCGGGGCCCATGGGACTTATATTCCTGTTCGCGGTGCAGCACCCAGGGCTGATAGCCCCCGTCAGGGGCATCCGCCGAGGCTGTCCTTCCGGGGACATCCGCTGAGCTTGAAAATCGTTTTCCCCCTCCGGGGGAACGGTACTCCGGATCGGGGCGGGAACCCCGGTTAAAGGTGGTCTGTACCACTACCCGCAGCATATCCGTATCCACCGCCCGCGCTTTCAGATAAACCTGAACCGTGGAATTCTGTTCCCGCATGGCGGCGAAAAGGAGGTGCTCGGTTCCCAGGTAATCGCTGCCCATGTTCCGGGCTTCCTCGGTGGCGATTTCCAGCATGATCTTGGTGCGTTTTGAGGGGGGCACGTCCCCGTGAAAGGGGACGGCGGCTGCCCGGGAAAATCCGGCTTCCACAGAGAGCCTGAATTCCAGTAAATCAATGCGGAGGAACAGCAGGGCCTTACAGGCGATCCCCGCCCCTTCCTTGAGGAGGGCGATCATGATATGCTCGGGGAGCAGTTGATCGGCATTGAAACGGCGGGCCTCCTCCTGAGCGGCGGAAGAAAGAATACGCTGTACCCGCTGGGTTAAACCTTTAAACAAAAAGCCCTCCAAAGGAGGACGCCCCTCCTGGTTGTGAACTATTCAAACTATAGCAATATTATTAAAATTGTATAATATCCCCAATATTGATCCCCGCCCGGCTGAACCAGTCCCGGGGAACCTCTAGGGCGTAGCGCACCGAACGGCTTGACTGGACCGGGGACAGATTAAGAGGCTCCATGTCCTTTATTTCGATAATCCTGCCGTCGGAGGCGATAAAGGCGATTGACAGGGGGATAAGGGTATTTTTCATCCAGAAGGACATGACCTGATCCCGGTCAAAGATAAAAAGCATCCCCCTGCCGTCTTCCAGGTTTTTCCGGTACATGAGCCCCCGGGAGCGTTCCTGATCGGTACGGGCAAGCTCCACTTCCATGGGCGCCGGCTCCGCGCCGGCCCGCTGGATGCTTAGATTCCGCTTTTCAAATTTGACGGCGCCCTCTTTCCCCGGCGCGCCGTAGACAAAACCGGCCGTGACAAGAAGAAGGAAGAAGAGCAGGGTCCGCGACGGACTTTTGCCTTGATTTCTTGCCTTTTTGTCCGTGTTGTTAGTGTGGTGCTGCCCATTAGGGCAGCTTGTGGTTAAATTCTTAAAAACCATCAAGGAATTCCTGCCGTCGGAGGATCTCCGCGGATTCAGCTGCGGCGGATTCACCGATTATCCCGTTAAATACGGTCATATCAATGTATTTTACCGTGAGGGGCCGCTCAAGGGCCAGCCGGGTAGTTTCGGTTTCCCAAACCGCCTGCTCGGGGTTTAAGAAATTGGGCTGGCCGTATTTTTCCACCAGGGAGGTAAAAACTGAATAGTGATCCACAAGGCCGCTGTTCAGGGTAAAAGCCATGATAAAGACCGACCCTTCCCGGAGCTGAAAGAAGGCCCGTTTTACAAAGGAGAAGCCCGTAATTTCCACCAGGCTCTGTTCCTGGGCAGGAAGAAAGGACACATCCCGGTCCCCCCGGAAGTTGAAGAGGACATCGTCGGTGAGGGCCGTTTTAAGCTCATCAAGGCCCATCCCCAGGTTGATTTCCCGGAAGTTCCGGGGCAGGGCGCCGGCGGAAGCGGTGTCCTCGGCTGATGCCGCCGAAACTTCGGCGGCTGCGGCGGCTGCGGCGGGCGCAGGGGCCGCATCCTGCGCCCGGAGAGGGCCGGAAAAGAAGAGAAAACCACAAAGGATACAAAGTACACGAAGCATCTTCATTATCATATTATCGGTACGAGTACGCATAACACGAATGGGTAAGTCACTTCACTTTCCTCGTTAACCGTTCCATCTTCCGGTAATATTCGGCCTGGATAATAATTTCCGCAACATCCGTTACAAATATCCTGTCGTTTATTTCCTGGATCTTCCCGCTGCTCAGTATCTTCCAGAGCAGCGGGGCGCCTTCCCAGGGACTCAGGCCCACCATGTTGACCAGTTCTTTGGAACCAAAGTCGAAGAGGTGGGATTTGGCGGATTGGAGGCTGACCCGGTCCTTTTCAAGCTGCATAAGCAGGGCGTCGTACATCCGGCCCAGGGGCTCCGTAAGCAGGGTATTTGCAAGCTGTTTGTAGATAAGCCATATCCGATCCGCAAGGAGGGTGGTAAGCCGGGCAATAATCTGGGGCTGGGCGGCTATCATCTGCTCAAAGTTGGCGCGGTTTACCACCAGAACCTGGCAGTCATTGTAGGCCACAGCGCTGGCGGCCCGGGGCTTGGCTTCCAAAAGGGCCATTTCCCCAAAAATATCCCCTGTTCTGAGGACAGCCAGAAGCATTTCGTTATTATCCACAATTTTTGCAATCTTCACCGAGCCTTTCTGGATGATGTAGAGCTCATCCCCCTTCTCCCCTTCGGCAAAGATCATGGACGAAGCGGGGTAGCTCCGGTTAAACTCATCGGGAGCGAAATCCGTCTTCACCGAATCCGCATAGGGGGCTATCTTCATCAACCGTTCCCGAACGGCAGGTACTTCCTTCCCCTGGGGGCAATAATTAATATATTGCTGATAGGCATAGTAGGACTGATTGTACTGTTTCTGCCCCTCGTAATACTCACCTATCTTGAACAGGTGGGAGGGATCGCTTTCGGCGTTGTTTTTGAGGGTCAGCCGGGTAAGGGCTTCATCCAGGTAACGCATCCGTTTTGAGAACTGGAGGATGATCTTCATGGCCACCGCTTTGTTGTGCAGGATAAGCTGGGGATACTGCTCTTTCTGCACTGAAATAAGGGTAACATCGGTGAGGGCCTGGGCGGTTTCGATATGGTCATGGGAGGACATGGTGGAAACAACGGCGAAAAAATCGCCGGGCCCCAGGATATCTCCCCCCTCTTCTTTTACTACCTCAACTTGTTTGGAAATCCGAACCTTTCCCGACCGGATAATGAAAAAACGATCCGCATTCTGGTTGCCTTCGATGGTAATATATGAATTCTTGGAAAAATTTACAAACGCAAGCTGCGGTTGCCCGAGGGGAACTGCATTGGATGTTCCAGCCATTTTAACTCCGATTTGTAGATATTTTTTCAGTATAAAGAGACAATCCGCCCCCTGTCAACGGCGGCAGGGCTCTTGGCCCCAATCACCTGCAAAGAGGATTTCGCTTTCCAGTTCTATCCCCAGAGCCGAGCGGACCTTTCCCCGGACCGTATCGGTCAGGCTGCGGATATCTGCGGCTGTGGCATTCCCCGTATTGATGATGATATTTCCGTGGAAGGGGGCCACCTGGGCGCCCCCTGATTGCAGGCCCCGGAGCCCCAGTTCGTCGATGATCTTCCCCGTGGGTTTTCCGAATTCCCGGTTGTTCTTGAAGACCGATCCCGCCGAGGGAAACCGGTAATGTCCCTTTTCTTTTCGATCCAGAAGGTGGGCCTCCATTTCCCGGCGTATTGCGTCAAGGGGCTTTTTTTCCAGGCGAAAACAGGCGGCGCGTATGAGTACATCCCGGTTCTGGAAGGGACTGCGTTTATAATCAAAATCTGATGGGTTAAAGGGTATGCGCTCTATAACCCGGTGTTCATTGAGAATTTCAGTTTCCATAAGCACATCGGAGATCGATTTTTCATAGCACCGGGCGTTCATCCACACCGCCCCTCCCACGGAGCCGGGCATCCCCGCCAGGAACTCAAGGCCCCCCCAGCCCTCCCCTGCCAGAGCATCTGTCAGCGCGTCTACCGCCATCCCTGCGGGAACCTTCACACTGCCCCTATGCTCCAACTGCCCGCTGCTCACTGTTAAGGGTTCATTATACCCGGTGGTATCCAGCACTATCCCCCGGATGCCCCTGTCGCTGACCACCAGATTTGCCCCGCCCCCCAGGATAAAAACCGGGATGCCTTCGGCACGAGCCGCCCTGAGCAGCGCTGCGGCGTATTCGGTGAAACAATCCCCCCGGGGCTGCACCCAGACATCAGCGGGACCGCCGACCTTGAAGGTAGTGTGAGCGGCCATGGGCTCGTCATAGCGGAGCTGACCTGCAAAAACAGCTTCGGCATTGAGCTTTTCGATGAAGTCACGCAGGGGGGACATGTTTTCAAGTATAGAAGAACCGGCCCTTGATGTAAACAAAACACAGGACACCGTCCAGGGCAAAAAGTATACCATTTCAAATCATATTTTCAAATTTAACAATAAATGACTTTTTTTGTTAAATTTTGTTGACATGTTTGATATTAAATGTTAACATTTTACAAACAACGAATCATGGAGGAAATATGGCTGCTTATAATTTTGTTTCCTGTGATTGCGGTAACAGTTCTATAAGAGTAACTCTCTGTGTTTTCGATGGATCCAGGGTTGAAACTATGCCGATTCTGCAGGAACCCAACGATATGTACAAGCGGGGAGAGTACTTTTACTGGGACATCAGACGGATCTTTGCCATTCTCAAAAAAGGCCTCAAACTTGCGGCAGCCCGGGTGGACCGGATTCATTCCATAGGGATATGTACCTGGGGAGTGGATTTTGCCCTTTTTGACGAGAAGGGTATCATGGTGGCGGACCCCATGGCTTATCGTAATACCATCGGCAAAGAAGAAATGGATAAACTTTCGCCAGAAGAACAGGCGGCCATGTTTTACCGTACCGGTATCCTGTCGGATAAAATCAACTCGGTGTTCATGATCAAGGGGATAGAATCCAAAACGCCCGGCGCACTTCAGGGGAAGAAACTCCTCATGATCCCCGATATCCTAACCTACTTTTTTACCCGCCGGCTCTGTAACGAGGTGTCGGAGGCCAGTACCACCCAACTGTTGGATGTCCGTTCCATGACTTACAGTGCCGAACAGTGCAAGGTCATGGGGATCGATATGGATCTGTTCCCGCCTATTGCGGAACACGGGACCAGCCTGGGGAATATCCTGCCGGAAATCAGGGAAGAAATCGGGGTGAACTACGATATCCCCGTGATCTGTGTTCCTTCCCATGACACCGCCAGCGCTGTACTGGGAGCCCCCGTTCAAGACGAGACCTTTGCCTTTGTCAGCGCCGGTACTTGGGCACTGATCGGACTCCATTGCAGGAAGCCCGTGATCGACGAAAATGTCCTGCGCCAAGGTTTTACCAATGAAGTGGGCGGTTTTGGCCGTATAACCCTGCTGAAGAATTCTACGGGCATGTTTATCCTTCAGAAACTTCGGGCGGATTATATCGCAGAAAACAAACAGGAAATTTCCTGGGATAATTTTGAAAACCTGGCGGTTGCCTGGGGCGGGAGCCCTCTCTTGTTTGATGTGAACGCCCCGGATTTTTTCAACCCCTCCAGTATGCGGGAGGCGATTGGGAACTACCTCCTGCGGAGAAACCAGTTGACGGGTTTGGCCGAATGGCCCGCAATCGTATCTTCGGCGATCCTGTCCTTGGCGGTCAGTTTTGCCGCCGGCCTTGAGGGGGTCAGAGAGATTGGTGGGTTCGATTTTTCCCGTGTAGTGATTGTGGGAGGAGGCGCCCGCAGCAAACGGCTCAACCAACTGGTGGCGGACATTTCCGGCCTTGAGGTGGTGTGCTGCGGTATGGAATGCAGCATCATCGGGAATGCGCTGGCCCAGGCAGCCTTTGCTTGCAGGCTGGGGTTTGGGGATCTGCGCCGTATCGCTGCCGCCTCCCTTTCAACGTCTGTCTATTCGCCCCAGGAGGATAAGAATTCGCTTCTGGAAAAGCTGCGGATCCTGAAGGATATCTAATCCGGTAATGTCCGCCTGGGATTTTTTTAATTTTGTCGGCCTTTAGCTGACTTTGTATCATAGGAGGAGAGCAACATGTATAAGAAATTGATAGTAGATTCTGGAATTAGGATGCTTCATTCTGGCCTTACGGTGGAAACTTGGGGGAATATTAGTGCACGGGATCCCAAAAGCGGGTTCATATACCTTACTCCCAGCGGTATGCAGTATAACGTGATTAACGAGGATGATATTGTGGTTGTCAAAGAAGACGGGACCATTGTGGAAGGAACCCGGAAACCCACCATAGAAACGGATTTACATCTGGGGATCTACCGGCACCGTAAGGACATAAACGCTATTGTACATACTCACCCCATTTACTCCCAGGTTTTCGCGGTGCTAAGACAGGATATTCCGCCGATCATCGACGAAGCGGCGCAGATTTTAGGGGGACCCGTTAAGTGCGCCAAGTACGGCCTGCCGGGTACCGACGAACTGGCCATAAACTGTGTGACCATATTGAAGGATTCGGGCTATGCCTGTCTCCTGGCAAATCACGGTGCTGTTTGTCTTGGAATGGATATGGATATGGCCTTCAAGGTGTCTGCCGTACTGGAAATGACCGCCCAGATCTACCTGTTGGCCCGGAGCATCGGGAAGCCGGTGGTCTTTGATCAGAAGGAAATAGACTTTATGCACGACTTTGCCTATCACCACTATGGGCAATAGGTCGGAAATCCAGGGAGAGTTAGTTTGAAAAAGCTGCCATATTTACGGAGAAAAGAAATTCTGGAAATCCTCAAACGGAATGATTATGTGGATTTGAGGCATTTGTCGGAACAGTTCGATGTTTCCTACATGACTATCCACCGGGATATTGAGGAGCTTCAGCGTAAGGGAGAGGTGCTGCGGGTCTATGGCGGCGCAAAGATGAATGCCCAAACCGACAGAACAAACGGCAAGCTGGTGTATCCCTCGCAGATCAGTACAGATCTGACCATTGAAGAGCGGTTTAACGAGTCACGGGATTTTAAACAGATGATCGCCCAGAAGGCAGCCGCGTTTGTGAGGGACGGTGATATCATTGGCATGGATCCCAGTACCACTACCCTGCACATGTGCAGCTATATCAGCCACATGAACATCACCGTATTTACCACCAGCCTGATGGTGGCTTTGCAGCTTTCATCCTCTCCCACGGTAAAGGTCATCCTGGCCGGAGGGCAGCTCCGCAAGCCATCCATGTCCCTTCTGTCCCTGAGTCCGCAGACTGCAAACCCCGGAGTGCACATGAAGATGAGCTTCCTGTCATCCAAGGCTATTTCCTTTAAAGAGGGGCTTACGGATCTTACTGTAGAAGAACCCGAATCAAAACGCCTGCTGGCGCAACATTCGGAGAAGGTCTTTGTTCTGGTGGATCATACCAAGATCGGAAAAGTAGCCAACTACCATGCGCTCAATTATCAGGAAATGACGAGCATTATCACCGATAGCGCCACGGAGATGAGTCAGGAGCAGATGGACTGCTTAAGGGAATACCGGGAAAAGGGAGTGAATGTTATTTTCGCGGATTCTGAAGGTATTGACAATTTTCAAAAATGGAGTGAACACAGTGCCTGAAAATATTCTGGAAATGCGGGATATATCCAAGAGCTTTTTTGGCGTTAAAGTGCTTAACAAGGTCAAGTTGGAAGTACGGCCGGGAGAAGTACACGTGCTGTTGGGAGAAAACGGTGCAGGAAAATCCACGCTGATCAAGATTCTCTCCGGCGCCTACCGGAGGGAAGGGGGAGAAATTTTTCTTGGCGGACAGCCGTTTACCGCGGCAAACCCAAAGGAGAGCATACAGGCCGGTATCAACGTTATCTACCAGGAATTTAATCTGGTTCCGGAAATGCCTATCTACGAAAATATTTTTCTGGGAAAGGAATTTGTTAAAAACAAGATCATGGTGGACAAGAAGACCGCCATCCGGGAATCCGGGAAATATCTGGAGATGCTGGGTATGGAAATTGATCCCCGGACCAGGATATCCCGTCTTTCGGTTGCGGCAAAACAACTGGTGGAATCGATCTGAGCGCCGGTTCTATTGTCGGTTTTGTGGGTATCCTTGCCGGGCTTCTTATCAAAGCCGGAAACCCGATCTGGGTTGCCTGTATCTGTATGGCTTTGGCCGGTATCGGTTGCGGCAAAACAACTGGTGGAAATCGCCAAAGCCATATCTTCCAATGTACGGGTTTTGGTACTGGATGAACCCACGGCGTCGATTACGGACACGGAAACCCGGATGCTCTTTGGCATTATCCGGGAGCTGACAGCTAAGGGTATCGGTATTGTTTATATTTCTCACCGCTTAAGCGAATTGTTTGAGATCGGGAATCGTTGTACCATTTTGCGTGATGGGGAATATGTGGACACCGTTAAACTGGATGAGACCAACGAAGCCGCACTAACCCGCATGATGGTGGGCCGGGAGATAAGCTTCAACCGCCTTCCGCCCCACGAGATTGGCGAGCCCGTTTTGGAGATCAAAAATATCTTCTACAGAAAATTACTTCGGGATGTCAGTTTTACCCTGCGTAAAGGGGAAATTCTGGGCATATCGGGGCTGATTGGCGCGGGTCGTACAGAGCTGGCCAAGTGTATCATCGGAGTCTATACTGCGGATTCCGGAGAGGTGTTGTATAATGGGAAAAAGCTCAAATGCCGTCTGCCCGATACCATCACCCAGGGTATTGTTTACCTCAGTGAGGACCGGAAGGATGAGGGGCTTATCCTGTCCCACTCGATCCAGGAAAATATTGCCCTACCCAACTTGAAACGATACGGCAGAATATTGCTCAAATGGAAGGCCATATCGGAGATGGTGAAGGACAGCATAGCAAAACTTCGTATCCGTACCCATAGTCACCATAATGCCGTCCAAAATCTTTCCGGGGGCAACCAGCAAAAAGTGGTCATCGCCAAATGGCTCAAGACCGGCGCACATGTCTACATTTTTGACGAGCCCACCAGAGGTATTGATGTGGGAGCCCGGAATGAAATCTATAACATCATGCACGAACTAATCAAAAATGGGGTTTCTATTGTTATGATATCTTCCGACATGACGGAGATTATGAAGATGTGCGACAGGATCGCTGTCATGAGAAAGGGGTGCATAGTGTCCACTTTTGATAATAACGAAGATCTGACACAAGAGCAAATTTTAACCTGTATGCTACAAGGGAAGGAAAAACATGAGTACGCAAGCTGAAAAAGTTGGAGGAGCCTTTGCCCCGGGTGGGAAAAAGCTGGCTCTTTCCGAAGTATCGCTGTACATCGGGGCAGTGGCCATTATTCTGGTTTTTACGGTTATCTGCCGAATTGTGGGCAGAAACTTCCTTACGATGACCAATATCCAGAACATCATCACCCAATCGTCGATCATCTCGGTTATCGCTATAGGCTCTTCCATTGTCATCCTTACCGGCGGAATCGATCTGAGCGCCGGTTCTATTGTCGGTTTTGTGGGTATCCTTGCCGGGCTTCTTATCAAAGCCGGAAACCCGATCTGGGTTGCCTGTATCTGTATGGCTTTGGCCGGTATCGGTTTTGGCTTTGCCAGCGGGGTGCTGATCAGTATAGGGAAAGTGCCGGCCTTTATTACTACCCTGGGCTTTATGCAAATTGCCAGAGGGATGGCGCTGCTTATCAACTCTGGTAAACCCATATCAAGTTTTCCCCGGGAACTGGGCGCCATCATGAATACCAAACTTATGGGGATACCCCTCTCTGTTCTGTACGTCTTTGTCCTTTACTTTATTATCATCGTGGTAATGGGTCATACCAGGTTTGGCCGCCACATCTATGCTGTTGGGGGTAACCCTAATGCGGCAAAGCTTTCGGGGGTTCGTACCAGACGGATCGAAATCGCCGCCTATGTTCTTAGCGGACTCTTTGCGGCCATAGGAGGCATATTACTCCTTTCCCGGCTGACCTATGCGGATCCCAATGCCGGTGCGGGCTATGAGATGAGCGCAATAGCTTCCACTGTTATTGGCGGAATCTCTCTTTCCGGGGGTAAGGGGAAAATCGGAAACACGCTGGTAGGATCCCTAATCTTGGGTTCCCTGACCTGCGGCCTGCAGATCCTGAATGTGGCCACCTACTACCAAACGATTATAACCGGGCTGGTGATAATCATGGCGGTTTTTGCTGATAAAGCCAAAGAAAGAAAGGGGGAATAATTTTTGCTGCGGCGGAGTTTCGGAAATGGGCAGACCATGGCGCCCATTGTCCCGAAGGGTCCGCTTCGGCAGTTTTTAGGCCTTGTTTCTTTTTAAGGATAAAATTGAATTTTGGAGGAAAAGTGTATGAAGAAGGTTATGATTTTTGCCCTTGCCGCCATTCTGGCGCTCGCGGTAACAGGCTGCAGACCCAAGGGCGAATCGGTCTCTAAGAATGCTTCGGCTTCGGACATTCGCATCGGATTTGTGGGCATGACGCTCAACAATGAATTTCACATTACCCTGGCCAATGGCGCCAAGGAGAAGGCTAAGGAACTGGGGGTCAATATTGATGTTCAGGCCGGAGATCAGCATGCCAGTGCGGATCAACAGCTGACTATCATCGAAAACATGTTGGCCAACAAGGTTAACGGGATCATCATTGTTCCCAGTTCTTCCGAAGGTCTGGAGAGTGCACTCAGAAAATGCAAAGAGGCGGGAATTCCGGTGATCAACGCGGATACCAGGCTCAATGCGGATATTGTCAAGAGTGTCGGTATGGAGATTCCTTTCTATGGCACCAATAATTACGAAGGTGCCAAGTTGGCCGGCCAGTACGCCGCGCAGAACCTGCCCGCAGGCTGCGTTACCGCAATCCTCACCGGGATCGAGGGGCACCAAAATGCTTCGGATCGACTGAATGGGTTTAAGGATGGCGCCGGTAGTGCGATCAAAGTCGTGGCCGAACAGACCGCCAATTGGGAGGTTGATCAGGGCTACACTGCGGCGCAGAACATCATCAGTGCCCACCCGGATCTACAGCTTTTCTTCTGTTCCAACGACAATATGGGTATCGGCGCCCTTCGTGCGGTACAGGAAGCGGGCAAGCAGGCTCAGATAAAGATCATCGGCTTTGATGCGGTCAGCGAAGCGCTGAATCTGGTTGAATCCGGGGATTTTTTGTGTACCGTGGCGCAGTATCCCGCAGAGATGGGTGTTCTGGCGGTGGAGAACCTGGTGAAGAAAATCCGCGGCGAGAGTTACAAGATGGAAATCGACACGGGATGCAAAGTTATTGCCAAAAATAACGTGAAGGAACACAAACAGTACACTGCGCAGTATGTGAATTAGCATCGGTATTTATTGACAGGAGGTGGAGCCAATGTACCGGGCTCCGTTTCCTGTGCCACTTGCGTTTTTTGCGTCATAGCAATCTTGTAACGAAGAGGAGTGTAATATGACAAGCCGTATTTTATATTTAAGAGAAAGATTGGTGTCCACAAATCCAAAAATCTGCTCAGAACGCTGTAAAATCTTTACAGAATCGATCAAGCGCAACGCCAACAAGCCAATTGCTGTCCGTCGGGCAGAGGCGTTCTATGATGTACTGGACAAGATGACCGTATGGGTAAAAGACGGTGAACTTATCGTCGGCAACCAGGCCAAATGGCCCAAAGCGTCTCCTGTCTACCCGGAGTACTCAAACAAATGGATCATTGAAGAACTGGACGGTAAGCCTTTTCGCTGGGAGAATAGGCCTGGGGACAAATTTACCGTAGACCGGGATGTGGAAGAGGATATTCGGGAATGTATCAAATATTGGGAAGATAAGGCCCTCTATGATTACCTGAGGGCTTCATTGCCCCAGGAAATTTTAAATGCCTGGAATGGAGGCATCATCGACGAGACCTGGGTGGTCGGAGCCGGCTTGGGCAATCAGATATCCGATTTTAACATGGTTATTACCAGAGGTCTTCGGGATGTTATCGATAGGGCGAAAAAACGCCGGGACGAGCTGGACCAAAGGGAACCCGATGGGATCAAGAAAAAATTTTTCCTGGATGGTGTTATTCGCAGCAGCGAGGCGGTGGTGAACTTTGCCTCCCGGATTGCCGATCAGTGTGAGGAAGAGGCGAAGTCCTGTACAGACGGGAAGCGAAAGGCGGAGTTGTTAGAACTTGCCGTGATCTGCCGCAATGTACCGCTGAACCCGGCCCGTAGTTTTCACGAGGCGGTGCAGTCAATTTACATTATACTGCTTGCCGTACATCTGGAAACCAATGGCCACGCCATTTCCCTGGGCCGCTTCGATCAATATGTGTATCCCTTCTACCAGAGGGATCTGGCCGAAGGGCGAATTGATGAAGAAAGGGCTTTTGAAATTTTGGAATGTTTTTTTATCAAATGCAACGAACTGAACAAGCTCAGGTCCTGGCCGGATTCGGAATTCTTTTTGGGTTATCAGATGTTCATCAACTTGGCGGTGGGCGGCCAAACCAGGGAGCATAAAGACGCCACTAATGCCATTTCCCACATGTGTGTCAAAGCTTGCGCGGAATTGAAGTTGATCACCCCATCGGTATCAATAAAATGGTTCGAAAACCTTTCGGATCAATTAATGGAAGAGGCGCTGGATGCCTGTATTGTCCACCAGGGTGGTATGCCCGCCTTCTACAATGACAAAGCTTTCATCCGGACCCTACGGGACATGGGCATAGCCGAAGATGATCTGGTCGAATGGGCGCCAGATGGCTGCATAGAGGCGGCCATCCCCGGGAAGTGGGACTTTGCCGCCAAGGGGCCTTGGCTGAGTGTAGAAAAGGTGCTGGAAGTAACTTTGAATAACGGGGTAGATCCCAACACCGGCATTCTCTACAAGGCTACTTCAAAGAAAATCAGCCAGTGTTCCAGTGTCGATGAGATCTATAAGGAATACACGGACATGCTGGCCTATTTCATGGATATGCAGGTCGTCACCGAGCACACCAACGACTATGTCCACTGCCTGTACGACATTAATCCCTTTAGAGCCTCCTTGGTGGAGGATTGTATCGGCAGATGTCTGGACCTGGTGGAAGGCGGATCCCTATACTCTGCCGACGGGGGCCCTACGGCGGGAACCATCAGCGCCGGGGATGCACTGGCCGCTATGGAGTATGCGGTTTTTCAGCAAAAGTACTTTACGATGGATCAGCTGCTTCACGCGCTGGCGACCAACTACGAGGATACCACAACCAGCCCGACAGGCCCGGAGATCATGGCTGTTATGCGTAACAAAGCTCCAAAATTCGGGAACGATGACGACAACGCCGACAAGTGGATCGTGCGAGTGGAGGAATTCATCGGTTCCCGTTACCGCCATGAATACAAAAGCAGCAAATATGGCAAGGGCCCCATACCGTGCTGCTACTCTTATAGCCAGACCCCGGTTTCCGGAAATGTTGCATTCGGTAGGGCTATTGGCGCTACTCCCGACGGTCGCAAGAAAGGCGAACCGGTGAACAACGGCATTTCCCCGGCCAACGGCTCGGAAAGGCACGGCGCTACCGCTGCCTGCAACAGCGTGGGGAAACTGCCCAGTATTTACTTTCAGAAGGGCGCCATCTTCAATATGAGGCTGGCCAAGAGTACGGTGGCCACCAAGGAACACCGTCGCAGGGTCATCGACATGATCAAGGTACTCTTTGAGCAGTATGCTCAGGAAATTCAGTTTAACGTGGTGGACAATGTGATCTACAAAGATGCCATGGTTCATCCGGAAAACTACCGGGATCTAATGGTTCGGGTTTCGGGATACAGCGCATTGTTCACTTCTCTGGCCCCTGACTGCCAGTCGGATGTTATCAACCGGGCGGAGGTCGCACTATAGACTCCCGGGGATATTCTTGTCATAACATCTTACCGGCTGGTTTATGGAGGCCTGCCGGTAAGAACGTTTACCTTTCCGGTGAAGAAAAAAAGCAGGACATACGTGGGCACCAACGAACTTAGGGCAAAGGTATTTAACATTGAGCGTTTTGCCACCGAAGATGGTCCCGGGATTCGCACGGTGATTTTCCTGAAGGGCTGTGCTCTCCGGTGCCGGTGGTGCGCTAATCCCGAATCCCAGTCCTTCGACAGTCAGATACTGTTTAACGGCAATATGTGCACTTCCTGTGCCCGCTGTGTGGAGGTCTGTCCCCGGAAGGGTATCGAATACTACCAGGACTTTGGCTTTATCACTACCAATGCGGAATGTGATCTTTGTGGAACCTGTGTCAAGAATTGCTTCTTTAATGCCAGGACCATTTCCGGCGAATGGTATACCAGGGAAAAGCTCGCCTCTGAGGTACTGCGGGACGAAGGATATTACCGCCAATCCGGCGGAGGCATTACCTTTAGCGGCGGGGAGCCCCTGTTTTACCATTCTTTTATTCGGGAATTTGCCCTGTTGATGAAGAAGCGGGGTATCGGTAGCCTTATCGAAACCTGTGGCCATGTGCCCCTGGAATACTTGCAAAACGTGGCAGATGTCGTGGATATCATCTACTTCGATTTTAAACATATTGATTCCGATCGTCACCTGGAGTTGACCGGCGCGGACAATCATCTGATCTTGTCCAACCTGGCTTGGCTTTCCGCAAACTTTACGGGATTTTTGGCAGTCCGGTATCCCTATATTCCAGGTTGTAACGATGATATCAAGGATGTCAGAAAATTTATCGACCACATCTCCAAAGTGGATAATGTGGCAGAGGTATGGTTTTTGCCCTATCACCGGCTGGGGATCGCCAAATATAAGGGTCTCGGACGTCCCTATTTAATGGAAGAAACCCAGCCTCTCCGGATGAAGGATATTGATTTTCTCAAGAACATTGGCGCCGAATACGGCCTTAATGTTAGGATTTGAGCGCCGCCGGACACAAACATTACCTAATCCGGAACCATCGCTTTGATCTTCATAGCGACCCTTCCTATTATGGCGCCCTTGCTTTTTCCCCCAAATTCACGTATTTTATTCATGGAGGACGGATGCCGCTTACCCTATTTAATACCCTTGGACGGGAACTTCAGGCCTTTGAGCCCCGTAATCCCGGTAAGGTCGGCTTTTACGGCTGCGGGCCTACGGTGTATAACTATGCCCATATCGGGAACCTCCGGGCCTATGTGACCCACGACATCCTTACGCGGACCCTGCGCCGCCGGGGCTGCGAGGTAACCCATGTGATGAATATCACCGACGTGGGGCATTTGAGCGGGGATAACGACGAGGGCGACGACAAGATGGTCAAAAGCGCCGAGGAGCGGGGCAAAAGCGTCCTTGAGGTCGCCGATTTCTATACCAAAGCCTTTTTTAACGATACGGAACGGATGAATATCATAGGCCCCACGGTGGTCTGCAAGGCCACGGATCATATACCCGAGATGATCGCCCTGATCAAACGTATCGAAGAGAACGGCCACACCTATGAGGCCGGGGGTAACCTGTACTTCGATGTAAAAACCTTCCCCCATTACGGCATATTTCACAGCCGCTATGCCGAAGACCAAAACAACATTGCCCGTATTGATGCGGACGCGAACAAGCGGAACCCCCAGGATTTTGTGCTCTGGTTCACCAAGAGCAAATTTGAGAACCAGGCCCTGGTCTGGGACAGCCCCTGGGGCCGGGGCTATCCGGGCTGGCACATCGAATGTTCCGCCATGAGTATCAAATACCTGGGGGAGCAGTTCGACATCCATGCCGGGGGTATCGACCATGTGTCCATCCACCACACCAACGAGATCGCCCAGAGCGAGGCCGCCACGGGGAAAGAACCCTGGGTACGGTACTGGGTCCACAACGAATTCCTCGTCCTGGACAAGGGTAAGATGTCCAAATCCGCCGGGGGCTTCCTCACCCTGCAATCTTTAATTGACTCTGGCTACGACCCCCTGGACTACCGGTACTTCCTTTTAGGGGGCCATTACCGCAGCCAGCTGCAATTTTCCTGGGACAGCCTTGGGGGCGCCAAAAACGCCCGCAGATCCCTTACGGACCGCATCAAAGCCCTGGCGGCAAAGACGGGGCCTTTGCCGGAGGGTGTGTCCGGGGACGGCGGCAAAGCGGCCGCCGGCAAAGCCGCAGCCTACCTTACGGCTTTTGACAAAGCCCTGGAGGACGATCTTTCCACCCCCCGCGCCCTGGCGGAACTCTGGGGGCTGCTCCGTGACGCCGAAGTCGATCCCGTCGACGCCCTGGGGGCGGCCTTTGACATGGACCGGGTTCTGGGCCTTAAGCTGGTCGACGCGGCCCAGGGGGTATGGATTGCGGCCCGGGCCAAACCGGCGGAGGATGGGGCCCTGGTACAGGAAATCGAGTCCCTTATTGCCGAACGGGCCGATGCCAAAAAGGCAAAGGACTTTGCCAGGGCCGACGGCATCCGTGCAAGCCTGAAAGATCGGGGTATCATTTTGGCAGACAGCCCCGATGGGACCACGTGGCGGCGTGGTTAATGTGTAACATCTAAGGAAATGGTTTGTTATTAAGTATGGAAGATAGGGCGCGGGGGGAATCGATTGCGACCCCGGGAAAGGAATTCTCAACGGCGGAGTTCCGCAGGCTTTATGACAGCGTGTTCCCGATACTCTTCCGGGTTGCCTATCGCATTGCCAACAGCGAAGAAGCGGCGGAGGATCTCTGTCAGGAGGCTTTTTTCCGGCTCTATGAAAAAAACATGGTGTTTCCAAATCCCGAGGAAGCCAAATACTGGCTTATCCGGGTAGTTAAAAACGCGTCTTTGAATTACGCGAAACGGAAGGACAGGGAGCGGAAGGCCTATCGGCGGGCCTTCCGGGAGGATGTAAGGACCGGTGAAACCGGAGAAGGGCTTTTCATCAAAAAAGAGACTCAAACTGAAATACAGGAAGCCCTGGAAAAATTACCCGAGAATTTACGTATGGTATTGATATTAAAAGAATATGGCGAACTGAATTACAAGGAAATCGGACGCGCCCTGGGCATCAGCGAGGGGAATGTCAAGGTCCGGGTATTCAGGGCCCGGGAACGATTATCCGGGCTTTTAAAAGCTGATATTGGCCCCGTTCCGGCGGTTAGTTTCAGCAAGGATGGTTCATATGATGTGTCCTGATCGTCAAATCCTTTCGGTGTATCTTGACGGGGAGCTGCCCTCCCCCTGGAAACAAAAGATGGAAGCCCATCTCTCTGAATGTCCCCAATGCCGGGAAAGGCTTGCATCTTATCGGCTTATCTCCCGCAGATTGGAGCCGGCCGCCGGGCCGGGCGGCACCGCAACAGACCAGGCTGCCGCCGATGCCGCCATGGTGGCCGCCGCCCAGGAACGGGTCTGGCTCAGGATCGCCGGCTCCGCAAATACCGAAAGGCGGATCACCTCCTTCCCGGCACGGCGGGACCTTTCCGGCCTCTGGCGCAGAACCGTTTCCCTGCCCCTGCCCGCAGCGGCGGCCCTGACTGCGGTGGCGGCGGCCTTTGTCATCGTCCTTGCCTCAGCCTGGCTGCGTCAGCCCCCTGCGGTCCAGCCTCAAAATACCTCGGTAGCGGCCGGGATCGACCTTGACCTTCAGGGCATGATCCCTGTTTCGGACATGAACGGGGTACTTCAGTATCTGGGTGATACGGATGCCGGGGATATTGTGATCCTCCGTCTGCCGGAAAGCAGAAATTTCAGGAGTTCCGGGGAGCCCACCATTCTTAAGGCGGCGGATTATCAGCCTTCGGCCTCGGGGAGAAGACCACCCAGATGATTCATCCTGTTCATAAAATGGGCCTTTTTGGCTTCATCCTTTTGGCCGGCGCCGCCGCCGCCATAGCCCAGGAGCCTTCACTGGAAGAAATGCTCCCGGGGCTCAAGGATCGGGCGGTGGTGCTGGATATTGTTTCCCGAGTGGTAGAGCAGAATCAGGAAGAAGTCTGGAATTCGACCAATTCCAAGGTGACCATTCCCGGAAGGCCCGTGGGCTTAAAGCTGGTGGGGGCCAATGTGGTGGTTCTGGTCCAGTTTACCCCCTATCCAAATCTCGCTTCCGAGGGTAATGCGGTACTGGTGGCTCAGGTGCAAATCTGGATAAATATTCCCGGCGAGGGGATCAGGTATCAGACCACCATGCAGACCATCCCCCTGAAATACGGGGAACAGATCTACTTTTTTCCCCTGGGTTCGATGAATTCCCCGGAAGACGCCCGTATAGAAATACAGCTGGAACTGCGGCCCTATACCGGGAAAGAGGCCGGGGGAGATGAGGCCGTCGGCGGAACGGTCTCTGAGACGCCGGGAAATGAAATCAACCGATGAAAAAATTCTCTGTTTTTTTCCTTTTCTCCTTTGTTTTGATATTGTCATCCTGTAAAGAGCAAATTCCCCAAATCAATTCCCTTAATCCCCGGATAGGCATGATGGGGGAATTGCTCACCATACGGGGGGAACATTTTGGAAACGAAAAGGATGAATCCTTCGTGACCATCGCCGGGATTCCCCCAACCAGTTCTTCCTATATTGAATGGCAGGATAATCTGATACGGATCAGGGTTCCCGAATTTGGGGACTCCGGGCTGATCCGGGTCCATGCGGGGGGCCGGGCGAGCAATGCCCTCCTCTTTTCAAACCGGGCCGCCCTGCCCGCCCCCGTATCAGGGACCGATGTGGGCATAGGGCCGCAGATAGCCTCCGTAAGCCCCCAGTCGGGCCAAATTGGATCCCTGGTTACTATCACGGGAAACGGGTTCGGCAGTTCCCGGGAAGGCTGCGGCGTTTATTTTTCCTGGGATGCAGAACCGACCCCCGCATCTCCGGCGGAAGAGCGGAGTCCCGGAACGGTGGAGGTCTTTGAAGACGAAGCAGGTTATGAATTGTGGAGCGAGCGGGAAATACGGGTCAGGGTTCCCGACGGCGCGGTGAGCGGTAACCTGGAAGTACGGACCCTGCGGGGTAATTCCCGGCCCGTCTTCTTCGATGTTTCGGCCAAGCCGGGAACCAAAACCTTCCGGGACAAGCGGAGTTATACCCTTGCCTTTGGTGTGGATATCCAGGTTCAAAACGCGGCGGGACCAAATACCCTCTATCTCTGGGCGCCCAGGCCCGCCGCCTCCGCTTCCCAGCGGAATACGGAGCTCCTCTCCCGCAGCATGGAACCCTTTGTGGAAAATTACCGGGGGACCACCCTTTTTCAACTGACCAACCTGAGCCCCAATACCACGGTGGGTATAAGCATGAGCTACAAAGTAGAGGTATACACCCAGGAAACCAGCATTAAACCCCAATCGATCAGGCAGGAGAGCGTATCCCCCATGGTATCCTTTACCCTTCCCTCCGCCATCATTCCATCGGGGGATGAGCAAATAAAAACCCTGGCAAACACCATAACCGGTAAGGAACGGAACCCCTACATTAAGGCACAGGGTATCTACGAATGGCTCATTCGGGAAGTTAATATTCAGAATGCCGGTCTTACCGGGGGGGCCATTGAGGCGCTTGGGGAAAAAAAGGCCGATCCGTACCGGGCCAGTCTCCTCTTCTGTTCCCTGGCCCGGGCCGCAGGAATCCCCGCCATCCCGGTTTCAGGGGTCCTGGTAAACCGCTTCCGTACCGCAAGCCGCCATTACTGGGCGGAATTCTGGATTGACGGTTTCGGCTGGGTGCCCCTGGACCCGGCCCTGGGCGCGGGGGCCGCTCCGGAGGGCTTTAGCCTGCGGGAAAACCCGCAGGGCTGGTACTTCGGCAACCTGGATAACCAGCGGATCGCCTTTTCCCGGGACCTCTCCACCCTCTCCCAAATGGACCCCCGCGGCCGCCCTGCGGTGCGGGACCGTTCTTACGCCCTGCAGAACCTTTGGGAAGAAGCGGTCGGGGGCCTGGAGTCCTATTCTTCCCTCTGGGGGGACATCACTATCACCGGAGCCTATGCAGAATAGTCCCCCGGCCCCGCAGAGAAAAAACAGTTCAAAAACCCCCATCCTTATCTTATAATTTCAATTATTTGAGATAATGCTTTTTTTGATTCAGGCGGATAAATCAGGTATGGCCATGAGTGCATCATGCCGGCTCCCTGAACAAACTCGGTATAAACGCCCTGTTGTTTCAAACGCTTTACCAGTGCTTCCGCCTGCGGGAAAAACAGTTCCTCTGTCCCGGAAAATATATACGTTGAAGGCATTCCGGTAAAATCTGCGGTCAGTACAAAATCCGCATTGAGTATTGTTTTGAAAAAAACATTTTTACTGCCCGCTATTTTTAATAATCCAGGCAGGGTCTCCAGCATTTTCATCGTGCATATTACATCACCCTTTTCAAGCTGACGCATTGAGTCCAAAACCAGAGGGCTGTTGTCGATTATGAGGGCGGGCGAAACCAGTATAAGTTTATCCGGTAACGGAAGATTTGGCGATAACGCCTTTATATACTGACAAAGAACCAATGCCAGATCCGCACCGGAAGAATCTCCCAGGAAAATAATTTCCGTATCAGGAAAGGTATTGCACATATCAGCGTATGCTTCCATGAGCATGAACACTATTTCTTCAATCGTAGCGTCAGGTAAAAGCGGGTATGCGGGAAGCAAAATAGGCATGGATAATTCATTCATAAGTATTTCAATGTTTTTCCAGTGCATATCCATGGTTTCATACACAAAACCGCCGCCATGGATAAAAAATATCGCCTTTGATTCGGGGGCAGCGGTTTTTCGCGGGCTTATTTGATAGCATGGCCTTCCGCTCAATATCTTTTCGGTAACGGCAAACTTTCTTGTAATATATTTGGGCGGCGGCGCTTCATTTATTTTGTGCGCTTCCAGATATGCAGACAATGCTTCTGTATCAAGGGAGAACAGTTCTTTTTGACCTGTTCCCGCCGCATAGGATTTTACGGCTTTATACATTAAGCTGGTCCTGGCCGTGTTATCGTTTTGATGCGGTGTTGTTGCACAGCCGGTAAGCAGTATGAGCAGAAATCCTGCCAAAGTCCTTTTCATCACAGCAATCCCTCCAGAAACGGCTCTTTTTGGCCAGACAAATACACAAATTGGGCACGTAATCTTATCATTAATCAAAATAGGCTGCAATACGTTTTGAACGCTTAAAGTATAAAAAACAAACAATCAAAAGACCCAATGAAGCAAGTATCCCCGTTATTATAAACGCCGGATACATGGTCCGTAATAATCCCAACATAGGATTAATAATACCCATAATTAGGGGGCTTATATTTGCATGTACCATAATATCAAAAATGGTAAGCGGATATAAAGCAAACAAATTAACCAGTAAATGTATCAGCGCAATAATGCAGGAAGCAAAGAAAAACAGCTGAAATAAAAACAATTCACGCCTAAACAAAAACACCAAAAACAAAATGTTACAAATGAGCGTTACTGTTCCGGCAATAAAAAACAGTTGTTTATTGGCAAAAACCTGAAAGAAAAAAGAAAAGAAAGCGTTGCCTTCAAAAGATTGGGTTATCGCCAGTATTGAGGTAACTATATCGCCAATGACATTGACAACGCCAAAAATGCCGATGAGCAAAAGCACAATGCCCATTCTTGAATACGCAATAGTATTGTTTTTCATAAATTCCTCCCTAAAACCTAAATCCGATGCCAATATGGGGCGCAAATCCCCATGTGCGTATTAAGGCCATGTCAAATTTCGATCCGCCGTCAGGTGGTGTCATAATTGAAAAGCCCAGAAAATCAAACGAACCGTTGACCCGCGCCAGAATATACCAGTTGTTGCTAAAGGCATATTCTACGCCAATTCCAAGACCAATACCGCTGTTTATCGCCGTGGTAAAATAATCTGAAATAGTGAAAAAGAACAGTTTACCGTGGAATCCCGCCATTATAGGAACCTTCAGCCGTTCTGTTTTGACCACGTTAAAAACAACGCCGAAAAATTCATCCATTCCCAAAAGGAAATCGTAATCGTTCCGTGTTACCGCAGTCCCGCCATCTGGTGCGGCAGTATAAGTCAAGGGGATCAGAAAATCCAGATAGGCTTTGAGACCAATGGTGTCATTAAAATAAACACCGCCGGAAATACCCGCCGAAACAGAAGCCGATTTATAAACGGTTTCAGGGCCGTTCATTCCGCTGGTTTCATCAAACAGCGCGGATCCGCCGTAAAGTTCCACATTCCCTGTTATTTGTGCGAAACAAAGGGACGCCGCCAAAAGAAACACACTTACAATTAAGTACTTTTTCATTGTTTTACTCCTTCAATATTTTTTGGGGATAAGCATATCCCATAATGCCTCAATCGCTTCGTTCATTTTTGCGGGGGACGATTTTTTTTGCAAATATGCTTTTAACAGTCCCATTGACGCGCCTGAAAACATCGCCATAAGCACTGGAAAAGGCAAGGGCTTAAGCAGTTTTTCTTTTTGCGCACGGATAAGCAAATCCGAAATAGGGGACGCTGTTTTTTCGATTTCCGCTTTTGTCTCATCGGTAATGAACGGAGAATTCTCATACTGTTCGGTAAACTGTATTTCCTCAGGCTTTTCAATTAAATAGCGGATAAGGTTTTGCAAAGATTTAACGAACTGCGCTTTTACCGGCGCGGCTTCGTCCTGGCCTTTGCCGATTGCCTCGGCCATGCGTTTGCGGATTTCAAGGTAGAGGCCGTTAATCAGTTCGTCCTTGTTCTTGAAATAGCGGTAAATCGTCCCCACGCCGATATTGGCTTCTTCGGCAATTTGGGACATGGGTGCGGCGTGGAAGCCCTGACCGGCAATGAGTTTAAGGGCGGCGTTCAAGAGGTCGTCCCGTTTACTTGACTGGATAGGCATAGTTTTGCCTCCTTCATAAATACTTAAAATAGCGGAATGAACGTTCATTCCTATTTGAATATACCTTGGGGATTCGGAAATGTCAAGAGAAAAATGCGTTTTTAAAAAAATTTATGAAAAATGTTAGCGGGACCTCAAAAAACCATAAAAATGGCTAAATTATGGGGCAAAACCGTATAAAACTTACGGAATATGATATGAAATTTGTAAATATTTTCATTTTGATTAAAGCGCCGCACATCCTGATGCCCTATATAGCAGGTATGAAAACAACAAAACTGATGTATTTGATCCGGGAATTCTTTTTCCCCCGGGGCTGTGCGCTCTGCGGCGCCGCCCTGCTGGGCTCAGAAGAAGCCTGGTACGGCCTCTGTGAGGACTGCCGCAGGGATCTGCAGCATGAAGAATGGGAACATAATGCCGAAGCTTGTTCCATTTGCGGGAGACCCCTCATCTCGGAAATAGGCGCCTGCCTTTCCTGCCGAAAGAGCGAAGGCGAGAGTGAAGGCGAAGGCCGCAACAGCGGCCACAGCTGCGACAGGCTCACCGTTGTCTTTCCCTATACCGGCCAATACCGGAAACTCCTGGGGGCTTATAAATTCGGCAAGAATCCGGCGCTGGGGCACTTCCTGGAAGAAAAGATACAGAACCTAAGATCCGTCCTGGCGGACAGGGAGGAAGCCGGGGCGGCGGTGTTATGCCCGGTGCCGCCCCGTCCCGGCAAGATACGCAAAACCGGCTGGGATCAGGTTGAATATCTGGCTAAACTCCTTGAGGGGGAGAAACTCCCGGTATCCCGCTGCCTGAAACGGCTCTCCTCCCGCAGTCAGAAAACACTGGACCGGGAGCACCGCCTGACAAACCTCAAGGGCCGCTTCATCGCCGTCAAAAAAATCCCGAAGGAAGTGATCCTCTTTGACGATGTGATCACCACCGGCGCCACCATTGAAGCCTGTGCCGCCGCCCTTAAGGCCGCGGGGGCGGAGAAAGTGTACGGGATAGCCTTGTTTTACGATTAATAGCAATATTTTTTCGTTTTTTCGATCCAAAACCGCCGGTCGGCGTCCTATATAGGTATGCGCTTTCGCGCACATTGAGAAATGAGCAGTGAGTAATTAAAGAAAGGTACATCATAATCAGACAACAGAATTACTAACCTTTCACTCCTCATTACTAATTACATTGGAGGCAGTTATGAGAAAAAAGGGGGAAACGGTTTTTGCCCTGCTCCTGTTTGCCGCAGGCGCGGGTGTTTTCAGCGGATGCGGAGTGAATCTCATGGAAGAAGAGTACGTCACCATAAAGGATTCGGGGCTCAGCGGGGAGGCCCTGCTCAAAAGGCTTTCGGAATTTGAACTGCGGAACATGGGGCACTTCAACTCAAAAATAGATCTGGGGGGTTATTACCTTCTTTCGGGGGATATTGACCGCGCGGGGGACTATTTCCGCAGGGCGGAAGCGGTGGTAAAAAAGGCCCCCGCTGACGGGGACACCAAAAAGAACATCACCATCATGTACGGGTCCCTGGCCCGGCTTCATTCCATGCAGGGTGAATACGATCTGGCGCTGGAATATGCGGAAAAAGCCGCCCAGGAGGATAATGAACAGGCGGTTCCCTACCGCTATCTTCAGGGGCATATCTTTCTTGAAAAAGGGGAAAACGAAAAGGCCCTGGAAGTTTTTGATCTCCTATTCGCCTCTCACCCCGATACGGCTTCCCCCGATGACATCCACGCCTATATGTACCTCCTTGCGGCAACGGCCCGTTTCCCGGAGGCCGCCGCCATGGCCGACCTCTATTTTGAAAAGGGCCCTTACTTTCCGGCTCTGGGCCTGTTTGCGTCATCGGTCTACGAGGCGGCGGGGCAGACGGAAAAGGCTGTCTATGCGGCCTTTCTGGATTATGAATACCAGTGCGGCTACCGAAAAACGGACACCTCAGCCTTCCTCAAAAATATTGATACCCTGGAATCCCAGCTTGAAGCCCGGGACAATCAAAGCGGCGCATTTGAAGCGCTTCGTTTGGTACGCAGTATCTATGATGAATCAGGGTTACCCGCCCAATACCAACCCTCTTTTTTTGCGGGGGAATATATAACCCTTAAAAAGAAAATCCTGAACGCCGCCCCCGCCGCCGGAGCCGCCCCCCTGAGCGATGCGGACTTTAACCGTTACCTGGCAATGGAACGTTATTTTTCAACATTTCCTGAGTATTACTGGAACCTCTGGCAGGCGGTCTCCGGCCTGAACGAAGCTTCACGGGTAAACTATGTCCCGGTTTTGCAGCGGATCATCCTACTGGACAGGGACGGGGTCTACGCCCAGCGGGCATGGGATGAAATCAGTAAAACCCTGGGGTTCAAAAGTAATGGGTAATGTTAATATTGCTGTTTTTTTCATGCTCTGTATGTTCTCCTTCACCTTTTCAGGATGCGGGGCACACAAGGCCGAAGCGGAAAAGGCCTATATTGCGGCGGTGGACGCCTACGGCGCGGAGAAATACGAAGAGGCCTTGGTCTTTATCCGGCAGGCCCTGGTACGGGACCGGAAGTTTTATCAGGCTGAATTCCTTGAAGGCAGGATCCTTTTCTTTACCGGTAATGAAGCTGAGGCAAAAAAAACCTTTGCCCGCCTGGTAACGCGGCATCCTGAATATATTGAGGCGCGGATCTGGTATATCCGCACCCTTATCCTGAACGGGGAATACGAAAAGGCGGAGGGCCTTATTGAGGGGGAGCTTTCCTTTAATACCTCCGACTGGCGGATCTATTACCTCTATGCCCTCCTGGCCCAAAAACAGAAGGATTACGAAAAACGGCTTTCCATGGGCCGCCATGCGGAAACTGCCCTGAGGGATTCCGCCAAGGTCTACATGGATATGGCCGCCGCCTGGCAGGCCCTGGGCCTTGAGGAGCGGGTAAAAAATTACCTTGAAAAGGCCAGCCTGATTTCAGGGGCCAATATTTTACCGGAACAATTAAAGGATGGATTTAAATGAAAAGAATTTCACTTTTTTCACTTTTGTGTGCCTTTCTCCTGTTGAGTTCCTGCGTTACCGGGAAACGGCGCGGTTCCTTTACGGATTATCCTGCGGCGCCCTTCTTTGGGGAATACCGGATCAATTCGGTTACCGTTACTGTGGATCATATCAATGAAAACAGTATTGCTGCGCAGTTATTCACGATCTGCCAAACCCGGCTGAAATTAAAACAGCGTTACCATCTTGAAGAGGGACAGACTCCCCTGCTGGTGGATATTACGGTGGAACAGCGGTCATTTATGCACAAGTTGAATATTTACAACTCAATTTATATTTCCTGCGTCACCCATGATGAGGCGGGAACTATTTACGGAAAGGAAAATAAATATATTACGAGGAAGCGCACGGCGATAACCGCAACTGAACTGGACTATCTCATGGGGCCTGTCATTGACAAGGTTCTGAAAAAACAGGGCGGACAATACCGCTCTGCCCTCAGGTATCAAAAGACACATGGAGAATAAATTGCGTGCCAGAGCATTGTTAGTAATATTATTCCTTTCTTCCCTTGACGGAGCTGTCCGGGCTGCGGACGTGGTGTTTCGTTCTCCCGGCAACGCGGTTGATTTTGCGGTACAGAATTCCCAATTTTGGATCCTGCAGAAACAGGGGGCTTTGCAGAATATGAAGGCCGCAAAATTCAGCTTTCAGGATTTTCTCCCCTCTTTCAGCCTCTCTTTTTCGGAAGCGGATACCACGTCCCTGCTTGCCCAGGATTCCCGGACAAAAACTATCCAGGTTTCAGTTAACCAGGAGCTCTTTGACGGGGGCAAGAAAAAGCTTGCCTACGACGTGGGCCGTATCTCCTCCCTCTACGCTTACCGGGAATACGAATCGGGGTTAAGGGATTTTTCTTCCGATGTTATTTCCCGGTATTACCAGTACCTGGAACAGTCCGCGCTGACCGGAATCCGGGAGGATCTGGTGAACACCGCGGCGGAGCAGCTTGCGATTATCCGCAGGGAAGCCGACCTGGGCCTTACCCTGGAAACGGACTACCTTGAGTATCTGATTTCCTACATCAATATTGAGAACGAACGGGATCAGAGTATCCGGGATTTGAAAACCATGGAACGGACCTTTAAGGCGGCTGTCGGCTTAAACGCGGAGGCAGCCATTTCCATTCAGGATGATTTCTACCATAATTTTGATCCTTTCTATTTTGAAGATTTTGTTGATTTTCTCTGGAATGTCGTGAAAAACGCCAACACGGAAATCAAGAAACAATATCTGACGGCGGAATATGCGCAAAAACAGCTTAAATATTCCCGCCGCTGGTACCTTCCGGTTATCGGCGCCCAGGGGAGTATTTCATTTTCCGGGGACGCCTATCCCCTGACGGAACCGAAATATTCTTTCAAGCTGACATTCAGTTTTTCCGATCTTTCCCTCTTTCCCATAAGTGTCAATTCAGGGATCGGGTTTGACCGGGACCGGCTTTACAATGTGAACAACGGTATGTCGGTTACTGCCAAGCCGAATCCTGCCTACGGGATTCAGCGGAAACAGGCGGATATTGGGCTTATGCAAAACAACCTGCAGCGTATTCAAACGGAAAATGATCTTTGGGAATCCCTTTATTCTCTTGTCATTTCCCATGACAACTGTCTCCGTTCGGCGGATACGGCGGAGCGGACCATTGGGGTTCTGGAAAAGCGGCTTGAGTTTTCAAAACTTGAACTGAAAAAGGGTGAAAAGAAACGGATCGAGTACCTTGAAGAACTGATCTCACTTGCCCAGGGGCGAATGTCCCTTATGGAATACCGGATCCAGGCGGCGGCGCTGGAACGCTCCCTGGAAATTCTTGCGAGTTTTCCCTTTGACGGAGGATTAAAAGATGCGTGCCTTCAAAACAAATAGGGGAAGGATCATTTTTATCCTCCTCGCCATCATATTCACCGTTTTGCTGTTTTTTTCCTGCGGAAAAAAAACATCTCCCCGGGAAGAGGGGCGGACGATGCGGGTACGGGCTGCGGCGGCAGCGGCAAAACCCTTTCATGACGAGCTCAGCAGTTTCGGGACCATTACCTACAGGATCAAGAACGATATCACCGCCCAGGTTGCGGGGACCATCACGGAGTTGCGGGTCAGGGACGGGGACGATGTCAGGACCGGGCAGGTAATTGCCCGGCTTAAAAATGTCCAGCTTGAGATTCAAAGGGAACAATACGAGAACGCCCTGGATTCCGCAAAGGCAAGTCTCTTTATGGCCCAAACCAGGCTGGAAGAGGCCCGGCTGGGTGTTGAAAGCCGTCTTCTTTCCATTGATAAAAACCGGCTTAAGTTAGGGCAGCAGGAACTGGAACTTGCAGAAGCCCGGTCAGCCCTGGAAAACAGAAAGGCCCTTTTGGCCCTGGGGGGCATTACCGACGCGGCCTACCGGAGTCTTGAACTTTCGGTCAGTTCAAAAGAAGCGGAGATTGGGGTTCTAAAAAAGGATATTGAAATTGCCCGGCTTGGGCTGCGAGAAACGGATTTGACCGCCGCGGGGTTCACCCCTTCAGAGGACAGTGAAACAAGAACGGGGCAGTTTATCGAATTAAACACCCGATCCGCTCAGGCGGAACTGGAGACCGCAGAGGCAGGCTTAAGGAACGCAGAAAAGACCCTGGATTCCGCAAACAGGCTGATAGAAGAACTGTCGATCCGTTCCTCTATCACCGGGGTGGCGGGGGCACTGTATTTTGAAAACGGCGAATATGTTCCCCAAAATGAAAAAATCGCCACCGTGATGGACACATCCAGGGTGTACGCGCTTTTTTACATACAGGAACAGGATATCAGCAGCTTTGCACAGGGGACTCCTTTGCGGATAGAAATTCCTTCCCTCAAAAAAAACCTGAATGCCGCAATTGATGAAATATCACCCATAGCGGATCCCCAGAGCGGAAATTTTTCCGTCAAGGCGGAAATTCCCAACCAGGATTTGAGCATCAAGCCGGGGATGTTTATCAAATGCCTTATCCCCCGGATCGAAGAGACCAGCTATCCCGTGGTTCCCGAAACGGCCCTGCTGCGGGCAAAGGGCGGCGCCGGGGGTACGAATAGCGAGGGGGAAATTTACTGTGTCATTAACGGGATTGCGGTACTTAAAACCGTCAGGGTTCAGGCCAGGAAAAACGGGGAACTCTGGATTTCCGCAGGTCTTGATGAGGGGGACGTGGTTATCGACAAACCCTCCCCCTTCCTTAAGGAGGGTGAATATGTGGAATACCGCTAAATTTGTTTTACTTTGCCTTTCGTTGATCTGTATGAACTGCGCCATAGTGAGCTTTGAAGACCTTGATATCAGCTGTTCCCTGCCTGAAGGGGATGATTATTTTTCCGGCGAGTATTTCAGGATCGGTTTTTCCCAGGTACCCGACAGGGAGGATACGGCAAGACGAATTCAGCTGACAGAAAATATCGCTTCCGTCCCGATGGAATTTTACTGGGAAGGCTCCGACCTTTTTCTCCGGCCGAAAACATACTGGCAAAAGGGACAGCGCTATTCCATTGCCCTTGAAGGATCTCTCAGAATGGAAAATAACAGCGCCTATACGGTAAAATTTCTGCGCTCCTTTATCTATGGGGAGCCGGGGAAGGAATTTGAACTTGTATCGGGAAAATTTGAAGAGAATTCCCTGATCCTGGTATTTTCAAGCCCTCCGGTTATTACTTCTTTTAACGAGAAATTCAGCCTTTCCCCCTTTACCGATTACCATACGGATTTTATTGATGACAGTAATACTGTTGTAATAAAGGCAAAAAACAACTGGCAGGTAAATACAACTTATACATGGCTTGTCAGGGATATTGTAAGTTCCTCCGGGTATCTTATGAAAAAAGAATACTCCGGCCTCTTTTCAGGACAGAATGATATTGAGATACCCCATCTGATAGAGGTCTGCCCGGTCAGCATTGACGGGCAGGGAAATCTCTGGCACACCGGCTCCATCCTTAACGGCGCACTAATGGAATGGCAGGGAATAGGTTTTGAGTTCTCAAAGCCCATGGATGAAGCATCCCTGCGATCGGGGATTTCCTTTTACCCTTCCCTGAACGGCTTTTTTGCAAAGGAAGACGAGAGGCGGTTTGTTTTTATCCCCAGTGAGCCGTATCAGCTCCAAAAAGAATACCGCCTGACTATCGGAGCGGTGAAGGATACATCCGGGCTTTCCCTTTTTGAACAGGAGCTTGTATTCTTTACTGGCGCGGGCAATTTTCTCACCCTGGATTCCATTACCTTTGACGATGATCCTGCGCCCCGTGCAATGGACGGCACGGTGCAGAATTACACCCTGGGAAATGCCGCCGCCGGTTCGCCGTTGCGGCTCCGGGTGACCCTTGATTTTTCATCGGTCATTCCCCAGCCCAACCGCAGGGCCGCTGCGGATTCCATATCCCTTACCGGTCTTTTCCCGGCCTCTGCGGCAAACCCCGTCCTGCTTTCCGCAGTATGGCTGGACTCCGGTTCCCGGCTGGTCCTTGAATGGGAAAAATTCACCCGCACCGATGGGGTCGTTCAGTATTACTACCAGATAAAAATTACCGCCGGCCAGCGGGGCGCGGTAAATCAAGCCGGAGAATACCTTGAGGAGGATATATGGGTCGTATTCAGAGCTTTATAAAATACCGGACGATTATGGGTATTATCCTGTTAAGCCCGATCGTCTCCTGCGCCTCCTGGCTGCTGCCGCCGCTGGAGATCCTTTCGGTTTCAACCAACGAAGATATCCGCATCAGTTTTTCGGCGCCCCCAACGGAAGCGTCCATACGGAAGGCCTTTTCCATGACAGAAGACGGAACAGGTCTTCAGGGAACATTCTTCTTTAATGACCGGGATGTGATTTTCAGGCCCCTGAACGGGCTGCGGGAAGGACGGGAATATGCCATCTTTATCAGCACCACTGCGGAGGACGCCAGGGGAAATTCCCTTGTAAAGGAATTCCAGCACCGCTTCCATACCAAGGCGGAACTGGGGGAACCCCGCATCATCAGCATAGAACCTCAAAACGAAACGAGCCTTACGATGCAGCCCGATGCCGTTACCCTTGTTTTTTCCGAACCCGTGGACGCCAATTCCTTTACGGAGGCGCTGCGATTAAGTCCTTCCATCACCCATGTCCTTGAATGGAAGGAAGATTATTCTGGGGTCAGGATTATACCGGTTAAGCCCCTGACAGAGGGGACCCGTTACACCATTACTGTCTCCACGGCCCTTATGGATCTTTCCCGGAACAGACTGCTCCGTTCTTTCAGCAGCACCTTTCTCTACGGCGTTGACCGCTCCCCGCCCGTCTGCCGCCTGAGCTGGGAAAGCCCCTCAGACACGGGAAGGGATCTTGTCCCCGGTTCCCTTAACGAAGGTATTCCATCAGACAGCAGGATTAAACTTTCCTTTAACAAAAAGATGGCCATAGAATCACTGGCGGGCTTTATCGGGACAAGCCCCTCTCTGGGCTGTACGATTACCCCGGACCTTGTGAGCCGGGATCAGGGGATCATTTCCTTTCCCCAGAAACCGGAATGGGGCAAAACTTATACCCTGGCCATACGGAAGGGAATAACAGATACCCTGGGAAACAAAATAGAGGAGGACATTGAATTTCCGCTGGTGTTTAACCACGGCAATTTCCGGCCTCCGGTTTTTGCGTGGGGCGGACTGAAGAATCAAAATACCATGGAGAGGATAAGCGGCGATACTGATTTTTCTACGATAAGTTTTGATCCTGATTACTTTCAGGAACAGCGGGAACGGGCGATGGATCTCTACCTGGTATTTCGCATTACCGCCGATGCGGATTCACTTTCACTGGTTTCCGCCATGCAGGCAATTTCAATTTCCGCCACCAACGGCTGCGCGGAAATTTCCATCAGAACCATGAAGATCCTTACCGACGCCGAATATGAGGCAAGTGATATCTACGATCCTGCGGCGCAGGCTGAAAGTGGTGAAAAATTCTGCGCCCTTAAAACAGGAATCGAATTTGAAAATGCCAAACAGCTTGGGTTTATCATTTTTTCGATCAATAAGGAACTTTCCGATTCGTTGGGAAACACCATGACCGGAAATGTCACCCTCACCTATAACAAGCAGTAAGCCGTGAAGCATATTATTGCGTTTTCCGTAAAACATCCGGTCTCCGTACTTTCAGGCCTTATCGCAGTAATACTGTTAGGCCTCCTCTGCTCATTTTTGATCCCCGTAGATTTTCTGCCTGCCCTCAGTTCCCGGAACCTTCTGGTGGCAGCCGAATACCCCGGAATATCCGCGGCGGATATGCGCTCAATGGTGACCATCCCCCTTGAGGATGCCTTTGCGTCATTACGGGGCTTAAAATCCGCGTCATCGGTCAGCAGGGACGGGCTTTCCCTCCTTTCGCTGGAACTCCACTGGGGTCAGGATATTGATATGGCTCTGACCGAAAGCCGGGAACTTATCGATCTCTGTTATGAAACCCTCCCCTCAGGATGCGCCAAGCCCACGGTCTTACGGAACGACGCCGCCAGGAAGGACACCCTTACCATTGCCCTTATCCCCCTGGACGGGGATCTGCGCTACGGCCGCCACATCGCAGAAACCGATATCAAGAGCCGGTTCCAGCGGCTTTCCGGAATTGCACAGGTTACGGTGAGCGGCGGCGAAAAGGAGGAGATCCAGGTCCGCTTCCGCCGATCCGAACTTGAGTCCCGGCGCCTTACCCTGCAATCCGCAGCGGATATCATTTCAAGCTCAAACTTTGAATACCCCGCGGGGACCATCCGGGAGGGCGAACGGGAATTGTCCGTAAAGACATCCGGGCTCTACACCAGCCTGGAAGAAATAAAAAACACCCCCCTGGCCTACAACGAAGGCGGCCTGCTCCGGGTGGCGGATATTGCCGACACGGTCAGAACCGGCGCGGAAGGGGAATCTTTTTTTCTTTACAACGGCCTTGAGTGTATCAGGATTGGGATTCAGAAAAAAGTCGAAGCAAGCCCCCTTGGGGTAACACGGCTGGCAAAGGAAGAAATCGAAATGCTTAAAAACATCTACGGCGCATGGTATGAATTTGAAATAATCAGTAATACTGCGGACAGCATTGTAGAGTCCCTCGTCTCCCTGATCTTCTCCGCACTGGCGGCACTGCTTGCCGCCGGCATCGTGGTCTATGTCTTTCTTAAATCGATCCGGTTTTCGATTATTATTGCCCTTATCATCCCCATATCGGCGGCCTTTTCAATTCTTGCCCTAAGTGTCTGCGGGGAAACCCTGAACACCATGTCCCTTTCGGGTATCGCCATCGGAATCGGGATGGTGATAGACTCAGGCACGGTGGTGATAGAAAACATACAGCGGGCCTTGAGTTCAGCCGGGGATGATCATAATGATAATCCCCGGCCTTCCGGCAAGGCTCTCCCCGAAAAGCCGGTTCCGGCGGAAATAATTACCAACGCTGCAAACGGGGTAGCCCTTTCCAATTTCGGCTCTGCCCTGAGTACGGTGATTGTTTTTATACCGGTCTTTTTTATCGGGGGTCTTCTGGGGGAACTTTTTTCCGGTATGGCAATAGCGATAATTGCCTCAATCTCCGCTTCCTGCGTCCTGTCCTTTACCTATGTCCCCGCGCTTTGCATGATCACCAGGGAGGGGAAGGAAAAAAGAAAAGGGACCGGTGCATTTATCGGCCTTGCGGAAAAAAAGTATGCATCCCTGCTTGAAAAAATTTTTGTCCGGAAGCGATATGTGTTTATTCCATTAGGGGTGTGTCTTATCGCCGGTTTCATCTCCCTTGCTTTTATCAGGTACCAGCTGCTCCCGGAAATCCGCACAAAAAATATAAGATGGGAAATTTCTTTTCCCCCGGATACCGGCCTTCCGGCCATGCTCAGACAGGCGCAGGAAATCACCGCATCTTTACAGCAGGAACCCTATATCAATTCCATTGAGATTGCCGGGGGCCTTGAGCATGATGATTGCCCAACCCTTGCACAGCCCGGAGAATACGGGGAAAAGCTGCGGATCACCGCCTCATTAAAGATACCCGCAGATGAGGGGGTCGAAAGAATTCGCGCCCTCTTTGAGGGTTCGCCCTTTTCTCCCGTCTTTAATAAACAGCAGGATACCCTTTCGCAGCTGCTGGAAATCGCCGCCGATACCGGTATCCTGCGGGCGGACTCCCCGGAAAGGCTTGCCATGCTGACCGAAGATTTGGCGGAAAAGGGCGCCGAAATAATTCCCCGGCTTACCCGCTCTGAGTCGGTATTTACCCCGGACAGGCTCGCGGGGGCGCGGTTTTCCGTCAGCGCCCAGTACATGGCCGCCGCTGCCCGTGACGCCCTGGAGGGGGTTTTCGCCGTGTCCTATTATGAAAAGGGCCGGGAAATACCCTTACGAGTCTTATTCCGCAGTGAGGACATCGCTTCCATTGAAGATCTGAAAAACACCCTGGTGCCCCTTGCCGAAGATCAGGTCCCTTTAAGGATACTGGGTTCCATCTCAGGCGAAACCAGGGAACAGGTTTTATACCGGTATAACAGACGTGACGCGAAGGAGATCAGGCTTCCTGTTTCGGAGAATAAAAAATCAGCGGATCTCACCAAAGCAAATCTCATTTTGGTGAATGAAATGGAAGGCTGCGATCTGGTTTCCCCCGGAGCGGTGGAACTCAAAGAGATGATCCACAGCGGCCTGCTCCTCATTATGGTAACAATACTGCTTTTATATTTAACCATGGGGGCGCAGTTTGAATCATTTGTTATCCCCCTGCTCCTGCTTATCAGTATACCGCCGGCCTTTTCAGGGGCCTTCCTCTTTTTATTGATTTCGAATAATTCCCTTGATATTAACAGTATTATCGCACTTATTATCCTCTTTGGAATTTCGATCAACAATTCGATACTCCTCTATGAATCCTGCATTGGGCAAAAAACCATGGGAGGAGAAATCAACAGAACATCTATCATTGATTCATGCCGCAATAAACTACAGGCGATCCTTATCACCAATACAACCACCATCATAGCCCTCATCCCCTTTGCCATCGATCCCCTGCATATCAACGCCCAGGCATCCCTGTCCATAGCGGTGATCGGGGGACTTCTCTTTTCAACCATACTGGTCCTTACGGTGGTACCGGTTTGTTTCCGCTATGTTCTGCCGGGAAGGAAGCGCCATGCATAAAAAGCCCCCTCCCACACCCTCCCTGTCCGCAAGGATCGTTCCCGCCGCAGTTTTTATTTTTATCATCATCACGGTGATAGCGGCCTTTATTGCCCGCAGCCAAAAGCCCGGAGAATCTGCGGACAGCCGATACCGGGTGTTCAGTATCCGCTTTGAATATTTCGGCATGGACAGCGCAGAAATGGAGCGGCTCATCACCATCCCCCTGGAAGAAAAAATTTCCGGCCTTGGAGAATTCCGGGAAATTCGCTCCGTAAGCGAATACGGAAAATCCGTAACCACCATTTACTTTGACCGGAAGGGGGATCAAAAAAAAGTATACCTTTCCCTGCGGGATGCGGTGGAAAACCTTTATCTCACCCTGCCCCGTGCGGTACAGAAACCCAGGATATATTCCGCCGAATCTAACCGTAAACCCTTCCTCAGTATTGCCGTCAGCCCCGGCGGAACGGCCAATGGTTCAGCAAACCTCAACACCGCACGAAAATATATTGAAAATACCCTGAAGAAAGAATTTGAAGCCCTTGAGGGGGTGGCGGAGGTAATCGTATCCGGGGGTTCCATTGATGAGATCCGCATTGAGTTTGATCCGGACAGGATCGCCGAAACGGGGATCTACCCTGAGTCCCTGGGAAACATTGTCCGGGACGCCAATGTCCTCAGTCCCGGCGGCCTGCTGAGGGGGGATGAAAAAAACAGCAGGGTCCTCTTTAATACCCAAATCCGTGATCTGGAAGAGATAAAAAACCTCCCCGTAAAGGCGGGGGAAGAAATAACATCACTGAAATATTTTGCAGGGATCGATAAATTAAGCCGTGAACCGGAAGAGATACTCAAGGTAAACGGCGAAGAATGTATCGGCATTCAAATCATAGCCGCCTCCGCCGCCAATGTGATGGAACTTTCCCGGAAATGCGCCGCCATCCTCAAGGCTTCCGAGCTGCCCGAAGCGTCCGTCAGCATCCTTAACGACACCGGGAAAATTCTCCATGACATGATCCGCAGTATCATTACGGCCATACTCCAGAGCTTTTTGGGGATCATCATTATCATCCCCTTCTTTTTTAAATCGGTTAAGGTAACGGTTCTTTTGATTTTACTCCTCCCCGTTAATATCCTCTGGACCCTGGGTGTATTGCATATCCTGGGCCTTTCGCCGGATCAGAATGTGCTTTCGGGGATTTCGATTTCACTGGGGCTCATCGTTGACCCCTGCCTGATCATCGCCGGTATCGCGGAGAAAAAACAGACACTAACCGGATATGGCAGCGCGGTGAAACGGGTCACCGGAGCCATCGTCGCCTCATCGGTAACCACCCTGCTGGTGATCATGCCCCTGTGCTTTCTGGATTCCATTGTGCCGGGGATACGCAGGGTTGCGGTCACCATCATGGTGATGCTGGTTAACTCACTTCTCATCTCCTGCATCTTCTTTCCGGATTTTGTATACAGCAGGAAATCAGAAACAGCAATACTGCCGGCAGCGGTTTTCAGAGGATTCAAAAATTGTTATATCCGCCTGTGCTACCGCCTGAGTTTTTTCAGTATCAATATGAAAAAGCCCCTCCTTGCGGTATACCTGGGCCTCGCCGCCGCCGCATTTGCGCTCTTTTTTGTTTCAGGTAAAAACATCAGCCTGGATGTCAGGGACCGGCTCCTCTACGCTTCGGTTGAATACGACAGCGAAAGGACCGCCGCTTCAATAGACCGGGAGCTTGTGGATCTAACGGAGATGATACAAGGAGAGCCGGGGGTACAATTCGTCCGCCTTGAAAGCCGGAAGGGGACCGGGGAACTGGATATCCGTTTTGATGAAAGAACCGTGAAGCGGCGGGAACTGACGGACAGGGTTTCGGCGCTCGCCGAATATGTGGGCGACGGTTTCCTCTATGTCCCCGACTCGGGAGGCGGCTTCAAAGCCGGTATCCATGAGATCGAAATTGCCGCCATCGGTGACGAGAGTGAAAAATGCCGGGAAGCGGCAAATACCGGCGCCGCTGCGGTGAACAGTTTAAGCGGCGCGGTGCAGACCGTACTGAACTTCAAGAAAAATGAGGACGCGATCTTTTTCATCCCCGACCGGGATCTGATTGCCAAGCGGGGCTTAAGTATCCGGGACATCGCCTCCACCCTGCGCTGGATAGTCTTTGGGCCCGTGGTGGATAAATGGGTACAGGCCGGAACAGAAACGGACATCCGCCTTGTCGGCAGGGACGTAAAAAACAGCACCCTTGAGCGGGTCGCAAACCTCGCAATCCCCTCCCCCGCCGGGAGCGTTCGGCTTGACACATTAGGCGCCATGGCAGAAGCCCCCGGTTCCGGCAAAATCTACCGCCGTGACGGAAGGCGCGCCGCCTGGTTTACCGCCCACATCCAGGCCCCCAGCACCGGAGCGGGAATCGCCGCCGTCAAGGGGGCCCTTGCCGCCGTCCAGGCCGAAAAGGGCTACGGCTTCCTCCTCTCCCGCGATCTGGAACTGCTGGAAAAACAGTACCGCATCCTCCTCCTCGCCTTTATCGGGAGCATCATCGGCATCTTCCTTACCCTTACGATGTTGACGGAAAAATGGAAACGATCCCTGCTCATCACTTCGATCATCCCGGTTTCCTGTGCACTGCCCCTGCTGGTAAAATTTATAAGAGGCAGCCCCCTGGAAATGGGGGACATGGTCGCCTTACTGGTGATCAGCGGTATCAGCGTAAATAACGCCATTTATATTACGGAATCCGGCGCTTCTCGTGTATATTTCAAAGTCAGGGAAAAGGTCCGGAGCATCCTGGTAACCTCCCTGACAAACATCGCAGGGGCGGTCCCCCTGGCCCTCATGAGCAGCGGGGGCTTTTCCTCGGCGCTGGCGGAGGGTATTATCTGGGGGACCCTGGGGTCGCTTATCGCGGCGCTCTTTCTTTTTCCGGGGCTGGTTGATAGAATGGAGTGAGGAATTTTCAATAACCTGACCATGGGTAGTTTAACACCCCGTTACGCAGTCCTTGAGCAGTGCTACGGCTTTGGCAAAGTCCGCCTCGATGGTTTTAGTGTAACCTTCAATACTGATACCGCCGGTATAGCCTCCCGCTTTCAGATTCCGTATAAAGTCGGCGTAAGGCGCCTCCCGGGAATCGACGGGGACCCGGCGTTCCAGAATATTGGCGATATGGGTGTGTTTGATCCAGCCCCGGGATGACCTGATGACCTCAAGGCTTTCATTTCCCAGGGCAAAATGAAAGTAATCCACCAGACATTTTACCCGGGGATGATTTAAGCTCCGGGCCAGGCGCAGGCTGTCCGGAAAGGTATTGATGATGTTGGACTCCATTCGGTTCAGGGGTTCTATAACTATGGTGATGCCATAAGGTTCCGCCAGATCCCCGCTCAGGGCCAGGGCAGCGCAGAACTGTTTTTCCGCTTCCTGGTGAGAAAAACCAGCGGGGATATTCCGGGCCGCGCTGCTGCCAAATACGATAAAAGAAGTCCCCAGTGCGGCGGCAACTTCAATGGCGGCGCGGGCATATTCCTGAACCCTGGCCTCCGACACATCAGGCCCTGTCACCTTTACAGAACCGGGGAAAAAACAATTGCAAGCCCGACAGGGCAATCCTGAAGACCGGGCGGTTTTGATAAGGGCCTCCCGTTCCCCGGCTTCCAGGGCCATGAGCTGGGTCAGGGGCAATTCAATATATTCACAACCCGCTTTTTGATAGGCTTCCAGATGTTCCAGGCCTACCTTGTCCGCCCCTTGGGCATTCATGTTGGTACAAACACCGATCTTCAAAACATTCTCCTGCAGCAGGTCCTATGATAACCTATATTTTCTCCAGAGTATACCGGGCCTTGCGCCAATCAAGCCGTTCCTGCCAATCAGGGTATTTATACCTGCCGATATCCTTGTCATCCGGGTACATAAAAAGGGCGCCAGGCTGGAGAATTACGGTTTTTATGGTTTTTGAATTCTCCCGAACTATGGTTTCCAATTCATCCGGAGGCATATAAGTACAACACCAGTTGTCATAATGATCCGGAATGAGTACCTTGGTATTCAGCGCCTTACCGATACGATAAGCATCGTAGGGTGTCAGCTTGTCATTGGAGCCGGAAGGATTGTGCCCCATGTCCAGAATAGTTACATCAACCTTGTTTCGCTGTCCCACCCCATAGAAGGCGTTATCGTAGATAGCGTCCCCCAGGAAGGCGATATTTCCTGCCTTGGTATTAAAGATATAAGAAACTGCGGCATCTCCCATGGTGAACTGCGCCGCCTGATCTTTGGGAAGCCCCACGGTCGTTTTAAGGGCGTTCATGTCATAATTGTCTTCCACCATGACTTCAACATTTTTCATTTTTACCCGGTCGCCGGGCTTCACCTCAATAATCCGCTTGTCCGGCACTCCCCAGTTTTTCAAGGCCGCCACCGTCATTTTGGGCCCTATAAATTTCGCGTTCGTGGTTTGGAGCAGGGCCTTGACGGTGTAAATGTCGCAGTGGTCCGCATGGTGGTGGGTAATAAAAAGGGCGTCCACCCGTTTCAGATGCCAAATATCCACCACCTGGGGATTGATGCGAATCCAGTGAAGCCGGTCTGCGCCGGTACTTTTGCAGTCCCCGGAA
>BNUU01000008.1 GCA_025997595.1 Spirochaetia bacterium
TGTGTTTTTTTTTTCCAGCCGAAGAACGCCTACCAGATCCTTGCCCGTGGCCTGAGTTCTGCCCTTGTCTTCTCCGCTCTTTTACCTTTCCCCCCCCCCCCCCCCGTTGAACCTCGAAATCTAGCTGTTTTTACCGTAAAAGTCCTATTCTCATCCCCTGTTGACGGGGGTATCCATGTCCGTTAACCATACCCCCTCCGCCGTTCTCTGCCCCATCAAGCGGGCGGCGCGGAAGATCCATGCCCAGCTCGGCGGCGGCTTACTAACCGGCGTTTACCTCGACGCCCTGGAAGCCTGGTTCACCGGCGGTACATTTCTATCTCTGTGCGGACCAGGATGTATTGAATATCCTCTGCGAGGGCAAAATAGCCTGGTTCCCCATGAAGTGGAATTCCCTGCGGGATGACGACCTCCCCACCCTAGCGGACCACCAGGCCGCCGAATACGCCGAATCCCGCGCAAACCCCGCCATCATTCACCTCAACGGCGACAAACCCTGGAAGAAGGCCGCAGGCCCGGCCGCCGACACTACCCGCCACGCCCGCTTCTGGGACTACGCCTCCCGCACCCCCTTCGAGGCCGAGCTCCGCGCCATGCTCGCCGACTACCAAGCGCGCACCACCGCCCCCATCGACCCGGAAACCGACGAAGCCATCTTTTTCAGCAACACCCTCCGCGAAACCGAACAGACCGAAGCCCAACTCCAAACCGCCGGCATCGCCACCAAACGCGGCTCCGGCGCAGAAGGCTGCGCCTATAACATCTATGTGTCCAAAGACGACGTGGAAAAAGCCTTCGCGGTATTAATGGAAACCGGCGGAGACGAATGAAAAACACTGAAGAATTTTTAACCGCTGCATAATTGACAAAATAAAAAAATATGATAAAATGTAAACATGGAACTTAATATTCCCCCAAAATATCGAAAAGATATTGAAAGTGCCACAAATTTACTCAAAAAAGAAGGCTGTCAATCAGTTTTTCTGTTTGGCTCTCTGGTTACAGGAAAAGTGCATGATGATTCTGATATAGATATTGGTATAAAAGGGCTCCCCAAGGGCAAGTTTTTTGATGTGTATTCAAGAATATATTTTGACATAGAAAATAAAATTGATTTAGTTGATTTTGATACAAATTCTGATTTTTATTCAATGCTAAATAGCATTGGCGAGGTTGTTCAAATTGGATGACGCCACGCTGCCGAATGGCAGCGAAGTAAATAACATTCCTCTCGGCAAACGGCCCGAAGGGATGTATGAAATCGTAAAAATAAAAGTTGAACATGAAATTTCACGGATAGAGAAATTATTGGCAGATGTAAAGCCCTTATTGGATTTATGTAAAATAAAAGAACCCGATATTATAGAAATGACTGCGGCGGCTCAAGTATTACATTCATTTTATAATGGCGTGGAAAGTGTTATCGTATTATTTTTTAAGTACATAAATGAAAAATTACCTAATGATATTAGGTGGCATAAAACTTTATTTGAAATGGCCTTTGGAACTAATTCAAAAAGTATAAGAATCGTTAGGGATGATATAAAAAAGAAGTTGGAAAAATATTTGCTGTTTAGGCATTTTATAAGGCATGCATATAGCTCAGAATTAGACTGGAATGAAATGGGACCGTTAATAAAAGGAATTGAGAACATATGGGAAATTGTAAAGGCCGATTTTGAAATATTCATAGAAAATAATTGAAAGTGCCCAAGCTTGCGGTTGTATATAATTTTATTTTATTAGTATAAGCAAAAATAAATAATTCTGCCGCATGATCGTAGAATGGCTCTCTTTGTTTTGCCGAATCTATAACCACTTAAAAAAGGCCGCCCCCGGTTAGGAGGCGGCCATTGATCTACGCGGCTGCTCCCGCGTATGGAAGATTAGGATTTAGACGTACCTACAACTACCTTGATATCACTGCCATAGCTGCTGCCGCCAGTTGACGCAGCGTTTACTACAAACACGGTATCCTTGGTAATAATCGCACCGGCAGCGGCGGTACTATCATCCACAACAGTAGAACCGATATTGCCGGCCGCATTATTAGTACCGCTATCGGATAAATCACCTGCTCCGATACTTTTTCCGACCGCGCCCTTACCTGAGCCGGTACCGGTAGAAATAGCGCCGCCGTTTCCGAGAGCGTTACTACTATTACCGGCGGCGAGTACGAGGAAGCCGCCTGACGCAATGTTGATGGTTCCCGCAGCGCTCAAGTCGATGATAGCCCGATTCAACGCCAGGTCGCCTGTTACCTCGATAGTCGCGTCGCCGGTAAGGGTCACAACACCCGCAGTAAACGCCGCTATAGTATCATCGGTGGCGATGATGCCGTTACCGATGATCAGTTTTTTGGTATCGGCGGATGCCTTGAATTTGAGGGAGCCGCCCGTAGCATTACCTTCAAGACTCCATCCCTTAGTGGCGGTAACGTCCGTAATGGAACCGCCCGCCGCAAGGACGATTGGGGCCGCAGTGTCCGCTGCTATCGCAGAAACTTCAATGGTAGGAGTGGCAGAGCCCTTATAGGTGACTGTTGTACCGGCTGCTGTTGTTGTTCCAAGGGTTACCCCACTCACGACGAGAACGCCGTTGGCGGAGCCGTCTTTGATGATACCGTTTACGGTAATTGTTTTTCCCGCAGTGGTGCTCAGGGTTGCGCTGTTTGCAACAGTGATAACACCGGTGGAGTTGACCGTGACGTTTGCGCCCGGCGCAAATCCTGTCGCGGAGCTACCGAGAGCGAGGGTACCGTCTACCGTTATATTACCGGTTGTGGTCAGGGTCGCGGCGCCGCTAAAGGTAAGCTTACCGCCTTTGTTTACCGTGATGGTGTTGGTACCGAAAGAAGTTACAACGGCAGAAAAAGTGAGACCCACATTCTTAGGGACGACAAGGTTACCTGTTTCAGTAAAGACAGCGCCGGTGCCTACGGTGAGATCGCCTAATACAGGCTGTGTTGAAGCCACAAGGCCAAGAATGGTCGCCCACTCAGCCTCTGTTGCTGTTGCTGTCGCAGTATAAGCAACCGCACCGCCATAAATGGCGCCATCGTCAAAATGAAGTACGGCCTCGGGCAGCGACTGGCCGGTTTTCACCCATGTGCCATTTGACCAGTTGGTAGATACAGGAATGTCAGCATCAGCAATCACTCCCGTTGTTACGACCCCGTCTGCTACGGTTTTAGCGGGCTTCAGATTTGTCAAAGCGGTTGTCAATTTACCGCCGGCTTTGATGTTCAAAGCGCCGGGTGCTGTAGTTGAACCCGTCTCTCCATTGCCTAGACCAATGAAAATGTTTTGGTTACCGCTAAGCGTGGTCCCGTTGGTGATGTTCAAGGTACCGCCGATGTTCAATGGGCCGGTCAAGGGCACATTAACGTAGGCATTAACCGTAAAATTTGGCGGTATGGTGAGACCTGAGGTTACGACAGCCACCGGTCCAACCACAGCGTAGGGACCGGCTAATGAAGTGTCACCGTCGCCGTTGTCGTACGCAGCAATCGCAAGCTCAAGCTCGGCCCAGCTTACCGGGGTACCTTCAACGCCGGAGGAGACGCTGCCACCGCCGTCCCCGGCGCCGTCACCGCATCCTACAAAAACGAGAGAGATTGTCAGCAGCAAAGCTGCCGCAATCGTCCAGAGTTGATTCTTTTTCATATAGAATCCTCCATCTTTAACTTTCTGCCACGGCCAACGGCCGTTCTGGCATTGAAACCATATCTATCCTTCTGCCGCGGCCATTGGCCGCTTTGGCATTGAAACCTTGGGTATGAGGTCCGGGGGGATCAGGCCCTGTTCCTGTTTGAACCGGTGCTCGTAGGCGCGGTGAACTACATGGGCGCTCTCAAACTCACTGCGGCCAAAATTCATGATGATCCCCAGGGGGAGGCCTGTATCGTTCAGCGCGAACCAGAGGTTCTGCAGGGCTTTTTCCGAGACAGGGTCCGGCTGGGACAGGACCCGTACCAGCACGGTGCGGTGTTTAAAGGTAAAATCGGCCCGGAGTCCGTCGGACAGGGCGCTGCGGGGCAGGACGCTGCCGTCCGCCAGGCGGCGCTCCCCCACGGGGGACAGGAGGACATTCCGCTCCATGCCGTTTTTGCCGCCGGAAAACCAGGTTTCCAGGGCGTCGAGGTAGACGCCGGTGAGCTGGCCGCCGCCGAGCTGGGCGTGGATCTTCCGCGCCGCCCGCTTGATGGGGCAGAGAACAGCGGAGGGGGTATGGTTAACGGACATGGACGCCCCCGTCAACAGGGGATGAGGATATGACTTTTACGGTAAAAACAACTAGATTTCGAGGTTCAACGAGGGGGGTAAATGTTATATGCCGGAACATCTCCGGATGGTTACCGCGTGACATCACTTAGTAATATATCGCAGGGGAAGTGGAATATCAACTATTTCTCCCACTTTCGGTAATTTTTTTTGCGATACCCCTAGGGATAAAATTTATTGACAGATATTTCCCCTTATGGTACCCTTAATTGTTAAAAATATTTCTTTATTAGTGAATTGATAGAGGTTCTTGTCTTGGTGAAAATATAAGAGGAGCGTTTTAAATGGATAAACTTACCCAGCAACAGGTTGAATTGGTGGTAAAAACCATGGCGGATACGGCTCTTGAAAACGAGGCCTATTTTTCCGAGCTTGACGGCGTCATGGGGGATGCGGATTTCGGGGTGTCCCTGGCTGACGGGTTTAAGGCGATTCTGGCGGGTTGGGGTGGTTTTGATCATTCCGATATCGGCCAGTTTCTGATCAATGCGGGGTCCGCCATCATGGGACACGCCGGGGGCTGCTCGGGCACGGTCTGGGGTACCCTTTTCAAGATGACCGGACGTTCTTTTAAAGGCAAAACCGCCATAACCATTGATGATATTATTACCGGTCTTAAAAGCGCCATGACCAGCATCACCGAAAAGGGCGGCGCCGTTCCCGGTGATAAAACCCTCCTTGATGCCCTGGACGATATCGTGAAAACCCTGGAGGCGAATACCGGCGCTGATCTGCTCGATGCCTTCAAAAAAGCCTCCGATGCGGCGGTAGCGACCCGGGACCGGACCAAGCAGTGGACCGCAAAACGGGGCCGCCAATCCTTTACCGGCGACCGGAGCATCGGTACCTTCGATCCGGGGATTGTGGCCGTGGGCGATATGACCGTGGCGATTGTAAAAGCCCTGGGAGCATAAAACCGTATTTCCGAAAACGGCCCGTAGGGGGCCGCCCAGTATAAACAATCTTTTTAAGGAGTAGAAAATGAAGAAATTTGTGAACGATCCCGCCAATTTCGTAAAGGAAATGATCGAGGGGGTTTACCTTGCCAATCAGGATAAACTCAAATGGGTTCCGGAATATAATATTCTGTACCGCGCCGACCTGCCCAAGAACAAGGTCGCCATTATGCAGGGTTCCGGTTCCGGCCACGAGCCGGCCCATATTATGTGCGTGGGAAAGGGCTTTCTGGACGCCGCCTGCCCGGGGGGTGTTTTTGCCGCCCCGCCCATGACCTATGTCCTTGAGTGTTCCAAGCTCCTTAAAAACGATAAGGGCGTGCTGCATCTGATTAACAACTATCAGGGCGATCGAATGGCCTGGGCCAATGCAAAGGAAGAAGCGGAAGATCTGGGCATTAAGATCGGCGTGGTAATCATTGATGATGATGTGTCGGTGAAGAACAGTACCTATACCGTGGGCCGCCGGGGGGTCGCGGGTAACTTCTTTATCATTAAGGCCGTGGGGGCCGCTTCGGAAAAAGGCGCCGGCCTTGAGGAATTGGTAGCCCTGGGCAACAAGGTGAACAGCGTTACCCGCTCCATGGGCGTGGCGCTGACCTCCTGTGTTCCCCCTGCCAAAGGAAGTCCCATATTTGAAATCGGCCCCGATGAAATGGAGGTTGGCATTGGTATCCATGGTGAACCCGGACGCCGCCGGGAGAAGATCAAGAGCGCCAAGGACATTGTGGAAGAACTCTTTACGGCCATCTACGACGATCTTCCCTTTGCAAAGGGTGATCGGGTGGCGGTAATGGTGAACGGCCTTGGGGGCACCCCCATCAGCGAACTCTATCTCCTCTACCGTGAAGCGGCCCTGAAATGCAGGGAGAAGGGGCTGACCATCGCCAAAAACTACGTGGGCAACTACTGCACCTCCCTGGAGATGGCGGGCTTCTCCCTGACCCTGGTAAAGCTTGATAAGGAAATTGAAACCCTCCTGAATGACCCTGCGGAAATTCCGATCCGGGTATTCTAAAACCTTTTCTGCCGGAACCTTCATAAATAGATACGAAACGTGCTACTGTTTTGTATTGTTGAGGGTTCCGGTTGTTTTTTTAAGGAGTGAGTCATGAAAATTGCGATAGGCTGCGATCCGAATGCGGTGGATTTAAAGAAGATCCTTATTCCCTTTATCGAAAAATTGGGGCATCAGGTTAAGGATTACGGAAGCGATGACCCTATATACGCCAATGTGGCAATCACCGTGGCGGAAGATGTGGCAAAGGGCGTCTGTGACCGGGGTATCCTGATCTGCGGTACCGGCATCGGGGTGTCCATAGCGGCCAACAAGGTAAAGGGCGCCTATGCCGCCTGTGTTTCCAATGTTTACCAGGCCCAGCGGGCAACCCTGAGCAATAACGCGAATATTATCACCCTGGGCGCCCAGGTTATCGGTTCGGAACTGGCCAAGTGTCTGGCGGAGGCCTACCTGGCGAACACCTACGATCCGGCTTCCCGCTCGGCTCCCAAGGTTAACCGGATTACCGATTACGAAAAAGGAGCGTAGGCCATTATGAGTGATGCTGTTATTGGCGATTTGGAAAATAAGGCTGCCCGGTGCCGGCGTAATGTACTCAGAATGATTGAGGCCGGAGGGGCCGGTCACATGGGGGGCGCCCTTTCCTGCATTGATATCGCTGCCGCCCTCTATTTTCAGGTGATGAAGGTGGACCCCGCCAATCCCAGACTCCCCGACCGGGACCGGTTTATCCTGTCTGCGGGGCACAAGTGTATGGCCCAATACGCCGTCCTGGCGGAACGGGGCTTCTTTGGCAAGGAAGTGCTGGACACCTATGGCTCCCTGAATACCAAAATTCCCGGCCACCCGGATATGCACAAGCTCCCCGGGGTAGAGGCCAATACGGGCGCATTGGGACACGGCCTTTCCATCGCCCTGGGCATGGCTCTGGGGCTGCGGCTGGAGGGCAAAAAATCCCGGACCTTTGTGATCATGGGTGACGGGGAGCTGGCGGAAGGCTCCAACTGGGAGGCGGCCGCAGCTGCGGCCCACTACAAGGCGGATAACCTGGTTCTGTTTGTCGATAATAACGGTCTCCAGATTGGGGGCAAAACCACGGATGTGATGAATATGGACCCCGTGGGGGATCACTTCAAAGCCTTCGGCTGGTCGGTGACGGACATCGACGGTAACAGCATGAAGGAGATCCTTGATGCGGTGGGAAAGGTTCCCTTTACTCCGGGCAAGCCTTCCCTCATCGTGGCCCATACGGTCAAGGCCAAGGGTATCTCCTTTGCCGAGGGGGTGGCCAAGTACCACTACTGGACGCCCGCAGGGGATGAGCTTACGCAGGCCATAGCTGAAGTGGATGCACGGATCCAAAAAACTGAGGAGGCAAAGCGGTGAGTACACCAGAGCTGCGTGATCCCCGTAAAGAATTCGGTGCGGCGGTTTTTGCCGCGGCACAAAAAAATCCCGCCGTGGTTGCCCTGTCCGCAGATTCAGGGGGCAGCGCCGGCCTTGGGGAATTCCTCAAGACCTATCCTGAACGGTACTTTGAATTAGGTATCATGGAACAGGGCGCGGTAGGGATAGCTTCCGGGCTGGCCACCACCGGTAAAATCCCGGTTTTTTGCGCCATCGCTCCTTTTGTTACGTCCCGTCCCTTCGAGATGGTCCGTAACGATGTGGGGTATATGAAACAGAACGTTAAAATTGTAGGACGTAATGGCGGCATTACCTATTCGGACCTGGGTTCTACCCATCATTCGCTGGAGGACTTTGCCATCATGTCCATGATCCCCGGCATGGTGGTACTTGCCCCCCAGGACCCCAACGAGATTAAAAATGCCGTGGCCGCCATGATCGAATACCAGGGGCCGGTGTATATGCGCATCGGCAATGAGCCCATCCCGGTCTTTACCGAGGATAAACCCTTTAAAATTGGTAAGGGAGTTCCCCTTCGGGACGGTACGGATGTGACCATCATCAGTACCGGAACCCTTACTGCGGCGGCCCTGGAGGCGGTGGATATCCTGGCCGTCAAGGGGATAAGCGCCCGGCTTATCGGTATGCCCACCATCAGCCCCATCGACGAGGATATTATTATCGATGCGGCAAAAAGCACCGGTAAAATCATCACCCTGGAAGAACACTACGTCCCCGGCGGACTTGGCAGCATGGTGAGCGCGGTCTGCGCCGAAAAATACCCCGCAAAGGTTAAGATGCTCGGCATCCCCAAGGCCTATGCCAGCGCCGGCCCCTATACGGAACTTCTGGCATACTATCACCTTGATGCCCAGGGGATTGCGGCATCTGCTGCGGAATTCCGGTAAGGCGGAGGGTCATTGAACACCGAGGCCAACGGGGGGGTATTTCTTTTTCAGGGGGACTCCCTTGTGGTGAATGATGAGACTCCCGATACCGGGGTTGCCGACGGACTGCCCCGGGAAATCGTCCATCAGGCTTTTAAGGATACGGACTATTTTGAGATTCCCACCGTTGATGCCACGGGAATAATCCGGGGGGCCGTTCTGGGAAAGGATGAGCCCCTCCCTACGGGCTGGCGGGCCGTCCCGGTGCGGCAGTGGCTCTCCCTTATCAGCGCCGGGACCACCGTTGACGGCGCCGGGCCGGCGGGGCGTATGCTCCGGGCCTACCACATTGCCCAGTGGCAGCAGGATTCGCTGTTCTGCGGCTCCTGCGGAACAAAAAATATTGACGCCCCGGACGAACTGGCCCGGCTCTGTCCCGCCTGTGGCCGCCGGGAATACCCCCGCATATCCCCTGCGGTGATCACCATCATCATGAACGATGACGGAAGGGCCCTGCTGGCCCATAACAAAAAATTTGCCGAGGGGGTTTACAGTCTGGTGGCGGGTTTTAACGAGGCGGGGGAAAGCCTTGAGGCGACCGTGGCCCGTGAAATCCGGGAAGAGGTGGGCCTTGAGGTTAAGGACATCAAGTACATCACCTCCCAGCCCTGGCCCTTCCCCAACTCCCTGATGCTGGGCTTTACCGCCCGTTACGCCGGCGGCGAAATCCGCCCCGATGGTATCGAGATTGAGGACGCCAAATGGTTCACCCGGGACGATCTGCCCAAGCTCCCCGGCACCGGCTCCGTTTCCCGGTACCTGATTAACGGCTGGCTCAGTAACAGCTTGTAACGGGCGCCTGCTCCCTACGTATTTCTCGTTATTTCCGCGATCCGCCAGTTTCCCTTGTGGCGGATAAGTCTGAGTTCGTCGGTAAAGGGGCGGCCTTTGGGCAGGTTTGGTCCGGCCTCCGCACCGGTATTACCGGGATCATCGGCGGGTGAGTCCATCCCGGCGGGGAGCCAGAGGATGAAGGACGTGCGGTAATAGATCTCGTCGCCGCTTTCGTCCCCGCGAATCTTTCTGATATCCAGGTCCGATACGCCGAACACCTGGGATTCTGTGGGTTCTGCCCCGGAATCAATCCAGTTTTGAGCGGGGATAATCGTCAAGCCCATGGACTCATAGGCCTGGCGGACCTTGCTTATTACGAAGAGGTTGGTAACCATTTCGATATCGCCCTTTCCGGCTTTCTTGAAGACGCAGGCATCCATCAGGGGATGATCCAGTTCACCAATGGCGCCATAATAGGCCTGTACCACTGCGGCGCTTTCCATACCTGCGGTGGTGGGAAGACTTGCCCGGCTTGCCGCCATACTGCGGACTATCAGCGCCACAACAAGCACCGCAGCGCTTATCCCTATAATAATGGCGGCGTTCCGAATCACAAAACGCCGGGTATTAACCCTCAGGCCCTTTTTCTTTTGAAACTGCTCCCGTTCCTCCGTAATTTTTGCCTTTTCCGCCTCATCCAGGGTGCGAAAGAAGGAAGCAGCCCCCCGTGAATGAACCGGCCCCAGAAGTTCCCGGAATTCTTCAAGACCGGGGCGGCCCCCTGCGGGAGGGTTTTTTGAGGCAGCAATAGCCCGATCAACCAGGACGGCGGTTTTTTCATCCAGCCCCGGAGCGGCAAGCCCCAGGGGCAAAAATACCCCTTCCCGGATATCCTGATGCAGCAGGTCCCTGTTACGATTGGGGAAGGGCAGCGTCCCTGAGAGGATACGGTAGAGGATGGCCCCGGCGCTAAAGGCCGCCGCATCCTCCGGAGGGGAACCTCGGCCTTTGGCCTCGGCGGCATTTTCCGGAGGGGAACCTCGGCCCAAGCTTCCCTGCGGGAAGCAGGCCTCGGCGGCAAGGTCGGGGTTGACCAGGGATTCCGCCCGGTCAAGCCATGCGCCTTCCCCTTCCGCCTGAATGCTCCGCATGACGAGCCGTTCCGGGGGAAAGAGGATGGCCCCCGTCGTAAGGTTGATAAGCGCCCCCGCAGGCCAGAGGGGAATTTGCAGGTCCTTTGCAGCGGACCGGACTTCAATCCAGAGGCGCAGGGCGTCCAGGGCTTCGTCCCGCCGTTCAGTATCATTTAAAAGGAGATCGTCGAACCGTTCCCCCGTAAAATCGGGCCCCCAGATCACCATGGTGGGAAGTATCCCTTTTTCGGCGGTACATTCAGACCCCCGGCGCTCGATCACGCCGGAAGGTTTCCATGGTTCGGCCTTCCCATCGGGGTATACGATTAAGCCCTCCTGGGTGATAAACTGGGTCAGTTTGGCCTGGGCAAAAGCCTGGGAAGAAAGCCCCGTGTCAAACCCCAGGGCCGCCTTCCCCTCAACTTCAAAATGAACGATCCGCTCGGCCACGGTGTTCTCCTACCTGCCGGTGGGTGAATAGAGATACCGGAAATATTCCATGTCCGTGGAGAGGGTTTTGTCGAATTTGGGCAGGATGGTCCGATAGGATTCCACCGCCCGCCAGAAATCGAAGAAGGTCCGATCCCTGCCGTAGGCTTCTGCGTATATCCTGCTGGCCTCCGCATCGGCGGTTCCCCGGATGGTTTCCGCCTTTTCATAGGCCGCGGACAGGATGGATCGCCGTTCGTTGTCCATGCGGCCCAGCCAGTTTGCCTTGCGGCCTTCCCCTTCGGACCTAAAGGCTTGGGCGATCTGGTTCCGTTCCTTGATCATCCGGTTGTACACACTTTGGGTAAGCTCATCGGAATAGCGGATCTGCCGGGTTACCACATCGATAAGCTCAATGCCGTATTCGGGCATTATGATCCGTGACCGGGCGAGAATTTCTTCCGCCAACTGCCGGCGGCCGCGGGAAACAGGCTCATAGCTGGAATCGGGCTGTATGGAGGACTGGATCAGGCTGGGATCAATGTCGTCGCCGATACCCAGGCTCTCCAGAGTGTTTTCCCGCTCCATGATGATGTTGGAATTCCGCACCGATTCCCGGAGGTAATTTTCCGCCACCACGGTGCGGACTTCGGAATCGATTATTTCACCCAGTTTGGAGTAGGCTCCGTTCAGGGTTTGAATGGATTCGTAGAACTTTTTGGGGTCGGAAATCTTCCACCGGGCAATTACGTCAACCCAGATGTAATTTTTTTCCCTGGTGGGCATGCTTTTCTGCTCCCCGTCCCAGGACATGATCCGTTTGGGATACCGGACCACCTCATCAATAAAGGGAATTTTGATATGGAGCCCCGCATCGGTGATCACATCCACCAGTTTTCCCATCTGGACGATAACCGCCTGCTCCCCCTCGTCAATCACATAGAAGGGGCCCGCGGCGGCAATGCCGATGATAACAACGACGATTACGATAATAGGAGTTAAAAACTTTTTCATTATCTGCTCCCCTGGGCGCCCAGGCTCGAACCGGCGCTGCGGTTGACCGCGCCCTGCCGCGCCCCGATGTCCCGCAGGGGCAGGAAATTGTTAAAACTGCGATCAATGATAACAGTTCCTTCGCTTTCTTCGTTGAAGGCCTCTTCGATCATTTCGTAGTAGAGCCGCTGCCGGGTAATCTCCGGGGCGCGGCGGTATTCCTCATAAACCGAATTGAACCGGGCGATCTCGCCGTTTGCCCGGTTGACCCGTTCCGCCGCATACCCCTGGGCAATCTGGACCCGCTGGTCCGCCTCGCCCCTGGTTTTTGGAATTTCCTCGTTATAAACCTGCTGGCCCTCGTTGATCAGGCGGTTCATGTCCTGAATGGCCTTGTTCACGTCGTCAAAGGCGGCCTGTACCCCCGCCGGGGGGTCGATATTCTGGAGCTTTACAGCGATTACATCGATGCCCAGCTTATACCCCCGGAAGGTTTCGTTCATGAATTCCTGCGCCGCCGACTCAATGGCGCTCCGTTCCGGCCCCATAATGTCCATGATCGCCCGGTCCCCCACCAGCATGTTGATGGCCGAGCGGGACACGTCCCGGATGGTACGGACCGGGTCCAACACATTGAAGGTCCAGGCCTTGGGGTCCACCACCCGGTACTGGATGATCCATTCCACTTCCACAATGTTCAGGTCCCCGGTAAGCATGGTGGATTCCTTGAAATTGTTGGCATAGGAGGAAGATACCCCGCTTTGCAGGGTGCTGAAACCGAACTGCTCTGTCCGCACGGTTTTAACGTTTACCGAATACTGCCGGTCAATACCGAAGGGGAGCTTGAAATGCAGTCCGGGATTTTCGGTATTGGTGTACCTGCCAAAACGGGTTACCACCGCCTCTTCCGTCTGATCTACAATATAAACACTGGTTCCCAAAAGAATAATCAGGACGATTCCCGCCGCGATCAGAATGAGAGCCCCCGGACTCAACAGCCCCCCAATTTTGGGCGGGGTAACATTTTGCATTAATCACCTCCATAAAATAAAGCCAAGAGACCCCTAAAAGGTACTTATTTAAACCCCCATAGTCAATGATTACCGGAACATTTTCAAAACCTCAAAATTGCCTTGACAAGAGGGTTACACTTGCCATATCATGCTTATTATTAGGATAAGAAGAGGAAGGAAAAGCATGAAAAAGGTTATCGCTGTTGTTTTCTTTGCGCTCCTGGCAGGTCAGTTGTTTGCGCAAATCCGGGATTCAAGTGTTGTGGTGCAGTGGAATGGCGCTGATATCTCGACACCTCTCATCTATCACCTTGAGGTATGGGATCAGCATGGCGCCGAGACCGACATTGCCCCCTTCCTGTCTCCCATAAACGACCTCAGAAAATACGGTCCCGTTACTTTTTTGATCCATGCCAACAATGGATACATCGTCGCCTTATACGCCAGCCCCAACTGGGAATCGACGCTGCAAAAGCCGCAGGGTGTTACATCCAAATATACGGTTGCCGGCGATTCAAAGCAAATTATCCGCAGTGAATTGGATAGTAAGTTATTCAAAACCTACATTACCCGAAGCCAATTCCTCAGTGACCTCGAAACGACCTATGCGGGATTGAAATAGTTTCCATAATGTACATCAAAGCCTTTTGGGCTATAAACAAAAAGGAATGATGATGAAAAGAATCGTCGGTGTTGTTTTTTTTGTACTCTTGGTTGGTCAGCTGTTTGCACAGGAAACCCGTACCTATTACCATATCGAGGTTTACTCCCGAACGTCAAATTACTTCGGAGATATACCTCGTTTTTCAGTTGATGACAGTAAACTGGACAAAAGCCAGGCGTATTATGAGTTCTATCACCGGAATACGGGGTATGTCTTCTTTGTCTATGCAACCAAAGGTGACGGAAGCGCAATAAGCGCTCCGGGCCAGGCTCCTTCGAATGCCGTGGCCGTTAAAATATTCGACTGGTCAGGCACCAGCCATGAGCTGTTTCAGCAGCAGATCGACAAAATCATAACCCAAAACATGCTGACCATGAAGCCGGAAGTTGAAAAGTTACGTATGGCGCTGAAATACAAGCTCTCGGTACCCAGACCATAGAACGAACAGACTGATTAGACTTGTTCGGCAGCTAACCGGGTTGTCGAACAGATTTTTTTAGCCTAATGCCGACATTCGGGCATAAAAAAGCCTCCCGGGAAAAGGAGGTGAAGAAACCCGGAAGGCGGCCTGGGCGGCTTTGCTGCCAAACGATGCTGCTTAAACTATAGATGATGTATGTCGGTGTTGTAAAACCCATCTAAAATTGCCGCCACAGTCTACTTTTAAGGTAAACGTTTTTTCCTCAGGGGTCAAGGGTTTTTGGAAAATTTATTAATATTTCAGTAAAGTATTTTCCGCCGGTATTGGTTTTGTGCTCCCCCGTACCGTGACTTGATTAATCAGCCAAGTGCCATATATGATTTAACTCTCGTCGGGAAGCGATCAAGTTGGAGCTCTCTCAAGTATATTTTTGTTTGGAGGCAGCGTAATGAGCGATTTATTCAGTAAATCCAGGGATCTCCTTTCCCAGTGGAAGGGGAAGAACTATGTGTTTGGCCGGGGGGTTATGCCCGAGCTTGGGAAGATGGCCGCAGGGTTCGGCAAAAAAGCCCTGGTGGTCTGCAATACTACCTATATGAAGCCGGTGGCTGACGCGGTTGTCGATTCCCTGAACAAGGCCGGTGTGTCCCTTGCGGGGGGCGTTATCGTTCCTGATGCGGGTCCCAACGCTCCCCGTGTGGATGTGTACCGGATTGAGACCTATGTCCTGCACCATAAGCCCGATGTAATTATCGCGGTAGGGGGCGGATCAACCATTGACGCCTGCAAGGCGGCGAATTTTCTCGCCACCCTGGGCAAAGATGTCAGCCCCGAGATAGATCACTGGTTTGGCACCGGTATTGTAAGCGAGGCCCTTAAAAAGACCGGAGCCAAGCTCTGCCCCCTCATCGCGGTACAGACCTCGGCCAGTTCCGGGGCCCATCTTACCAAGTATTCCAATATTACCGATCCGGTAATCGGCCAGAAGAAGCTGGTGGTTGACGACGGGATAACTCCCCTCTGCGCCCTGTTTGATTACGATGTTACCGCCTCCATGCCCATCCCGGTTACCATCGACGGCGCCCTGGACTCCATTGCCCACTGTTTCGAGGTCTTCTCCGGGCTCCCGGCAAATGCGCCCAAGGAAAAATACGATCTTGCCGCCGCCCTGACAGAAGCGGCGGTGGAACTCACGGTCCGGTACGCCCCACGGGTGATCAAGGACCCCAAGGACATGGAAGCCCGTGAAGCTATCGGCATGTCCACCGACCTGGGCGGTTACGCCATTATGGTCGGCGGAACCCACGGCCCCCACATGACCAGTTTCTCTCTGGTGGATCTTACCGGCCACGGAACCGCCTGTGGCCTGATGAATCCCTACTACGCGGTGTTCTTTGCCCCGGCGATTGAAAAACAGATCAGGCTGGTGGGAAATATCTTAAAGAAGTACGGCTATATTTCCGAAAACATCGACAGCCTTTCAGGCAAGGACCTGGGGCTGGCTTTTGCCAGGGGCATGACCGCCTTCAGCAAGGCCATCGGCGCTCCGGTTACCCTCAAGGACCTGCCCAAATGGAACGACTCCTATGTGGACAAGATCCTCACCGCCGCCAAGGACCCCCAACTGGAAATGAAGCTCAAGAATATGCCCATCCCCATGAACGCCTCCGTGGTGGATGAGTACATGGGACCCATCATCCGGGCCGCGGTTTCCGGAGACTTCTCCCTTATCAAGTTGATGGCCTCCTAATACCAAGGGTATGATAAATTATGCCTACCGTTTCATTTCCCTACGGGAAAGAATTTTTAAAGTATACCATTCCCGACGCCAGATTTAAGGGCGAGCTTGTTTCCCAGATGCACCACTACCATGCGGATCGCAGTGAGGAAGCCCTGGTGGATGACTGCCTGGCCAATCCCATCGGAACTCCCCGCCTTTCAGTCATGGCGGAGGGCAAGAAAAAAATCGTCCTCATCGCCAGCGATCATACCCGGCCGGTGCCCAGCAAAATCATCGTGCCCCGTATGCTGGCGGAAATTCGCAAGGGCAACCCCGAAGCGGATGTTACCATCCTGGTAGCCACCGGCTGCCACCGGGAAACCACCCCTGAGGAACTGGAGGGCAAATTCGGCCCTGAGATCTTCAGGAAAGAGAAGATCCTGGTCCATGACTGCGATTCCCCTGATATGGTCTACCTGGGCAAACTTCCCTCCGGGGGCGAGCTTATCGTCAACCGTCTCGCGGCGGAAGCGGATCTGCTGGCAGCGGAAGGGTTCATCGAACCCCATTTCTTCGCGGGCTTTTCGGGGGGGCGGAAAAGCGTGCTCCCCGGCATAGCCAGCCGCAAAACCGTGGTGTACAACCACAACGCGGAATTTGTCGCCCATGAAAAGGCCCGTACCGGAATCATTGAGGGGAACCCCATCCACGCGGACATGCTCTACGCCGCCCGTACAGCCCGCCTGGCCTTTATCTGCAATGTGGTTATCAACGCTGAAAAAAAGGTGATCTTCGCCGCGTCGGGGGACTGTGACTTGGCCCACCGGAAGGGCGCCGATTTTCTTGCCGGCAAATGCGGCGTAAAAGCGTCCATGGCGGATATCGCCATTTCCACTAACGGCGGCTACCCCCTGGATCAGAACATCTACCAGGCCGTCAAGGGAATGACCGCCGCTGAGGCGTCGGTTAAAAAGGGCGGCGTGATCATCATGCTCTCCAAATCCGATGACGGCCATGGGGCGCCTGAATTCTACAAGACCTTCGCCGAGGAAAAAAACCTGGAGCGTATGCTGGACACCTTCATGAAAACCCCCAAGGAAAGCACCAGGGTCGATCAATGGCAGTCCCAGATCTTTGCCCGCGTATTGCGGCATGCCAGGGTAATCTTTGTTTCCGATGCGGCTGACGGGATGGTTCGTGATTTCCACATGATTCCCGCCCATTCCATTGAGGAAGCGGTGAAAAAAGCGGAGGAGCTTCTGGGGAAAAGGGATGCTTCCATCGTAACCATCCCTGACGGCGTGGCGGTAATGGTAAACCAGGCATGAATATCTTGTTGACGCCTGTGCCCTTGACGCAAAGGTGTAAATCCCCCATTATTACCTAAAGGCTTTGACGGAGACGAGTAAGCTTTATACCGGATGGGTAAAACCAGGGGTTTTACCCCAGAGAGACCGCGCCGTGGAACATTCGTTCCTGAGCTGCAAGCGCGGTTATCCAGGAATTGTTGAAAACCACTCCCGAGCTGTCCGCCGGAACAGAAATCAGTATGGCAGGCCGTAAATCCCCGTTAAGGATGATGAGAGCGCCCCCCGTCATGGGGCGGCGAAAGCAGGGTGGTACCGCGGACCGTTTTCCGGTTCGTCCCCGCATAGTTCTATTACAGAGGTACCAAAATGTCCGACGCCAAAATTGATCCTAAATCTGATCCCAAAAACGAAAAATCGCAGGCAGGCGACAGGCTTGCCACCATCCGTCATTCCGTAAGCCACATCATGGCCGAAGCGGTCACCCGGCTCTTTCCGGGGACCAAGGTCGCCATCGGCCCTGCGGTGGAGAACGGCTTCTACTACGATTTCCAGTTTCCCGCAGCGAAGGACGGTAAAGCGCCCCTGGTTGCCGAGGACCTGCCCAAGATTGAGGCGGAGATGAAGAAGATCATCGACAGCCGGGAAGACTTTGTGCGGGTCGCCGTGAGCCGGGAGGAAGCGCTCAGGCGATTTGCCGCAGAGGAATTCAAGACCGAGCTGATCAACGAACTCCCAGGGGATGCCTCAGCATCCACACCGGATGCCGAGGTATCCGCACCGGATGCCGACGCATCCTCAATCACCGTCTATGAACAGAAAAGCGCCGACGGCAAAGTGCAGTGGTATGACCTTTGCCGGGGGCCCCATGTGCAGAATACCCGCGAGATCAACTCCGCCGCCTTCAAGCTGATGAGCATCGCCGGGGCCTACTGGCGGGGGGATGAGAAACGGCCCATGCTCACCCGGATCTACGGCACGGCCTGGGAAAATCCCAAGGACCTCAAGGCCTACCTCACCTTCCTTGATGAAGTGGAAAAGCGGGATCACCGCCGGGTGGGGAAGGAGATGGACCTCTACTCGATCCACGAGGAAGCGGGGGCAGGGCTCATCTACTGGCACCCGAACGGCGGGCGCATGCGGGTGGCTATCGAGGATTTCTGGCGCAAGGAACACTACCGCAACGGCTACGAAATTCTCTACACCCCCCACATCGGCAAATCCTGGCTCTGGGAGACCTCCGGGCATCTGGGATTTTACAAGGGGAACATGTATTCCCCCATGGAGATCGACAAACAGGACTACATCATCAAACCGATGAACTGCCCCTTCCACATTATGATCTACAAGAACTCAGGCCGCAGTTACCGGGACCTGCCCCTGCGCTGGGCGGAGCTGGGCACGGTGTACCGCTACGAACGCTCCGGGGTGCTCCACGGGCTCCTGCGGGTCCGGGGCTTTACCCAGGACGATGCCCACATCTTCTGTACCCCTGAACAGATCGAGGGTGAAATCCGGGAGGTGCTGCGCTTCAGTTTGAAGATATGGAAGATATTCGGCTTTAAGGACATTAAGGCGTATTTGGCCACCAAACCTGCGGAATCCGTGGGTGCGCAGAGCCGCTGGGATCAGGCATTAGAATCACTGCGAAAGGCCGTCACCGCCGAGGGGCTTGAGTATGAAATTGACGAGGGGGGCGGCGCGTTTTACGGTCCCAAGATCGACCTCAAAATAAAGGACGCCCTGGGCCGCGAATGGCAGATGACAACGATACAGTTTGACTTCAACGAGCCTGAGCGTTTTGACATGACCTACGTTGACGCCGACGGTCAGCACAAGCGGCCCTACATGGTACACCGGGCCCTGCTGGGATCACTGGAACGGTTTTTCGGGGTGCTCATCGAACACTTCGGCGGCGCCTTCCCCGTGTGGATCGCACCGGAACAGATCGCCGTGATCCCCGTGGCGGAAAATTTTAACGATTACGCAAAGAAGGTTGCGGCGGAACTCAAGGCCCGGGATCTCAGGGTTACTGCGGAACTGGACGACGGCAGACTCAACGCAAAAATCCGGGATTGTCAAAACCGTAAAATTCCCTATATGTTGGTGGTAGGCCAAAGGGAAGCCGACGAAGAAACGGTTTCCATCAGGCTGCGTGACGGAAAGCAGCTTCCCGCCATGAAGGTTGCCGAATTCGCCGACTATGCGGCGGATAAGGCCGCCACACAATCACTGGAACTGTAAATCGTTAAAGCAAGGCAAGCGGTAAAACTCTTGTGCAGGGGCCCTCCTTTTTGGAGGGCCTTTTTTATTAAAACATCGCATATTTCCGACTTTCAAATGTAAGATTTTTCTTGACTATTTTTGTAAAAATTGTACTTTATAGATAAGGGTGATGTTAAAATCACCTAACAGGCAGCGCTACTGACCAATATACAAGAGAGGAAATACTCATGACAAACAGGCATACCAGAATTCTTGAAGCCTTATCCCGGACTCAACGTATCGAAGTAACCGCACTGGCGGACATGCTGGATGTCTCACAGGTAACCGTGCGCAAAGATTTGGATCAGCTTGAAGGGCAGAGACTGATCCGCCGCGAGCATGGATATGCGTGCATCGATTTGACCGATGATGTGGAGAATCGCATGGCCTATCATTACGACACCAAAAAGCGCATTGCCCAGGCGGCGGCGCAGACCGTGGAAGACGGCGAGACGGTGATGATCGAATCCGGTTCCTGCTGCGCCCTTCTTGCGGAGGAAATTGCCAATACCCTGCGGGATGTTACCATCGTTACCAATTCTGTGTTCATCGCGAATCATATCCGCTATGCGCCCTACACAAAGGTGATTCTGCTGGGGGGCTATTACCAGAGTGAATCCCAGGTAACGGTGGGACCCATGACCCGTAAATGCGGCGAGGTATTTTTGTCCGACAAATTTTTTATCGGCGCCAACGGCTTCTCCGAATGCTTCGGCTTTACCGGCAAGGACCACATGCGGGCGCAGACGATCCGGGATCTGGCGGAACAGGCCCGGCAGATTCTGGTCCTCACCGAATCGGAAAAATTCAGCCGCCAGGGCGTGGTCAGCCTCGTGCGTACCGAGAACCTGACCGCAGTCTACACGGACAACAATATACCCCAGGACATCGAGGCCTTTTTGCAGGAGAAGGATGTTGAGGTCCACAAAGTTCCGGAGCACGTGGAGATGTAGCGCAAAGAAAACCGGCCTAAGGATCGGAATTTTCAAAAGGATCGGAATTTTCCAAAAAATGCCGAATGACGCCTGATGAGAACCCTTCCTGCTTCAGCTTGAACTTCAGGGAAGAAATGTCCACGGCTTTTGGTTCGCCCTCAAGAGGGGAACCGCGAACCGAAGATTCGACGCTGCTTCGCAGCTCAGTTGAGGTCCCAAGGGGAGTAAGGAGGCGGTTTTTTGCGATATAACGGTCAAGAAGCATCTTTTCGGCTTCAAAATTGAGAGCTGATTTTAGGGCACTATCCGCCACAGCCCGATCAATCCCCCGGCTGCGGAGGCCCATAAGAAGTTTCCGGGGGGGATCGGAGCGGCGGTTAAGCCGGGACTGGAGCCAGAGCCGGGCAAACCGGCGGTCATCCACGATTTCCAACTCCGAGAGCCGGGCTATGACCGCCCGGACACAGGCCGTCTGGTGGCCCCCCTTCTCCAGCTTGCGGGAAAGGCCGAAAACGCACTGCTCCGCCCGGGCAACCAGGCCGAGGGCGGCTTTTTCCGCCCGCAGACAGGCTGCGGCAAAGCGGAAGGCCTCCGCTTCATCGGCGGAGATTTCGGTTCCGTTTCCATACCGGGAATCATCAAAAAATACCGGGGATACATAACAGGTTTTGAAGGAAAAAAGGGAGCCATCGGAAAGCTCTATGCGTTGAAGGTCCGCGCCGGAACCGGACTTTATGGAAACTACTGTCATGTAAACCCCCAGCCCCCATACAACCGTGCTGTCCCGCGGACACACAAGAACAATGTCGGGGGTCCTGGTACAGGAAGCCATGTCCTGCTACGCAGGCCACGGCTTCCTGTACCACCCCCTCCGCCTTTATTGCAGGTGTGCCCGCAATAAACTCCGGTTGTATAGGGGCTGGGGCCTTTGCCGGAAATTAGGAAAGCACTTTTCTACCGGGCGCTATTCTAGCATACGGTATTCTACCGAGCGCTTTTAGCGCTTGGAGAACTGGAAGCGGCGGCGGGCGCCGGCCTGGCCGTATTTTTTCCGTTCCACCATCCGGGAGTCACGGGTAAGGTAACCGTTGCTTCGCAGGCTGGTATAGTTGGTCTGATCCACCTGGCAGAGGGCCCGGGAAAGGCCGTGGCGACAGGCGCCGGCCTGGCCGTTGGAACCGCCGCCGTATACGTTTATCAGAATATCGAACTTGTTTTCGTTGGCAGTCACCATCAGGGGCTGGCGGACCATCTGGGCGTGTTCCCCCTGGGGAAAATATTGGGCCAATTCCTTGCCGTTTACTACGATTTTACCGCTTCCGTCCCGGACATACACCCGTGCGACCGAGGTTTTCCGTCTGCCCGTACCAATACCAAGATTCTTAACCATTTCTCATTTACCCCTTATCATAAGTCAATAGCCGTAGGATTCTGAGCCGCATGGGGATGTTCCGCCCCGGCATAGACCTTAACGTTATTCAAGAGCTTCCGGCCCAGGGGCCCCTTGGGAAGCATGCCCTTAATAGCCAATTCCAGCGGGGCCGAGGGATGACGGGCCGCAAGTTTCTCGTACGTATCGGACTTGAGCCCCCCGACATAACCGGAATGCCGGTAATACAGCTTCTGCTGGGCCTTGCGGCCGGTTACGACGATCTTGCCGGCATTGACCACCACAACAAAATCCCCTACTTCCTGATGGGGAGCGTACACCGCCTTCTCTTTTCCCCTGACAATGGATGCCGCCCTGGCTGCAACCCGGCCCAAAACCTTGCCTTCGGCATCAATAACGAACCATTTCCGTTCCACCACTGCGGGTTTTACAAATTCAGTCTTCATGTATATAACCTTCTCAAAAAATTTACGAGGTGAAACAATATCTTGCCATAAACGGGATATTTGTGTCAAGCATCTTTCAATACTTCGCTGAGCAGTTCCGCAAGTTTGGCTTCCTCGCCGGGGGACATGATCCCCGGCAGGATCAGGGGTTCACGGGGGCTGGGGGGCAGGAGGAAGCCGGCGTCCAGGAAACGGCGAAACAGGGCGGCATAGGAGTCTGCACTAAGGGCGGGGATGTGGGTCAGGTATATACCCCGGCGGCGCCAGGTTTTTGCGAGAAATTCGCCGGAACGTGCCCCCGGGGCCTGCCTCCCGGGGCCGCCGTAGAGGACCTTGTTGATTTTTGGGAAAACCGTGCTACCCCGTTCGGGGGCGGCGATGAGGTCGTAGATGCCGCGGGTGGCGGCGGCAAGAATCAGCGGACTGATGATGTCCGAGGGCAGGAACTCGGAGGACCGGCTTTCTTCCATTACGAGAACCTGCGGGGAAAGGGACCAGGGGAGGATGGGGATGAGGATTGGATTTCCGGCGAAGTTTTTTCCGGGAGAAGCTGTGGCGGCGGCGGTTCCGGGGTTGTCCAGGAAGGGACGCCAGAGGGAGATGCGGTGGCCGGAAACGGTGCCTGGCACCACTGCGGGATCGGGGATGGGATCGCCGCCTTTCAGGGAGAAACCGGCGCTTTCCAGGGCGCGGTGCAGGGAGGCGTCATCGGCGTAGATGCGGAAAATTTTGTCCGGGAACAGTTTGGACAGGGCTTTGACAAGGCGCTTTTCCAGGGGATGGGGGAAGGGAGACATAAGACCCCGGTTGGCGGCATTTTTCAGTTCCCGCAGCAGATTCGGCGGGGTATGGCCCAGAACGGCCCGGCCGCCGTGCTGCCAAAGGTCCACGAAACGCCGCCCCCCTTCGGTGTAAAGCCGGAATTCCCTGGCCCGGAGCACCGGGGGCAAGAGCCGCAGCAGATCCGTTTCAGCCATTCAACTATCCCTGCCGATTTTGGTGAATCGGCTCCCCTGATGGAGGCTTAAAAAGCGCAGTTCCTTGCCGGTTTCAAACTGAACCCGCACCACCGGCCCTTCCTCGCTGTCCCGGACTTCTATCACCGCGCCGTAACCGTGGTCGTCATGGTAGAGCCGGTCTCCCCTTTGCCAGTGGCTTGGGCTGCCACCCAAGCCAGTACAGTCGGCCGGAGGCCGACTGTCACTACGATGTTGGGGCCGGATGCCAGCCGGGATGCCATACCCACCATGGCCGCCGCCTGTCCCTGATCCGAAGCCGTAGGGCGCATCGCCGATGATCCGCAGTACGCTTTTGTCGATCTCCCGCAGGAAAAGGCTTGGCTCCTCGGGCATGGTACGGCCGAAGATGCGGCGCATGGCGCAGGAGGTCAAATATAACTCGTCCATGGCCCGGGTGGCGCCCACGTAAAAGAGCCGCCGTTCCTCCTCAAGCTCCTCGTCCTGTTTGTCCTCACGGGGGAAGATGCCCTGCTCGATGCCGGTCATGATCACCCGGCGGAATTCCAGGCCCTTGGTGTTGTGGAAGGTGATCAGGGTGACGGCGTTGTCTTTGGTTTTGTCCTTGTTGGTATCGTCTTCAAGGGAGCGGTCCAATTCGATGTGTTCAAGGAATTCCAGGAGCCCGTCAATGTTGGGGGCGTAAAGGCTCGCGGCGTTGGCCAGTTCCTGGAGGTTGTTGAGCCGTTGGTTCCCGGAAATTTCATCGTTTGTCTGGTGATAATCGGCGATCCCCGAATCCTTGACCAGATGGACAACCAGCACCGAAAGCCCTTCCCCGGCGCGCAGCTCCTCCCGGTCCTTTGACTTGCGGGCCTGTTTTTTCACTTCCTTCGATTTTGCTTCATCCTGATCGGCAAGAAGGGTCCGGCCATCCTCTATCACCTTGAGGAAAGCCTCCGTCCCGGCGCGGGCCTTTGCGGAAAGTTCCGGCAGCAGTTCCTTCGCCGCCGCCCCCAGATCACCGCCCAAAGATGCAGCGCTTCCTGTGGAAGCGTCCACGATGCGGTCCACTGTGGCGGGACCCACGCCGCGGGTGGGCTTGTTCACCACCCGGCGGAAGGCGATTTCGTCACGGGGGTTCACCAAAAAGGAGAGCAGGGCCAGGGCGTCCTTTATTTCCTCCCGTTCGTAAAATTTGAGGGAGCCCACCACCCGGTAGGGGATGCCCCGGCGGAGGAATTCGGTCTCGAAGCCCAGGGATTGGGCGTTGGTGCGGTAGAGGATGGCCCAGTCGGAGAAGGCGGCGGCCGGAGATCCGGCTTTTGGCTGCTCGGCGGCCTTATCCTTTCCGGCCGCCCCGGCGTCCGGCTTGCCGGAAACGCCGCCTTTGCCGGAACCAGCGCCGCCCTTAACCGAGTTTTCTATCAATTTGGCACAGAAGCCGGCCTCCTCGTCCTGGTTGGGGAGGAAGGCCAGCACCGGGGTTTTGCCGGGGCCCCGCTCGGAGCGGAGTTCCTTGCCCAGCCGGGATTCGTTGCGGGCCACCACCGAGGAGGCCGCCCGGAGGATGGGCTCGGTGGACCGGTAGTTCCGCTCCAGCCGAATGATGTCGGTGCCGGGGAAGCGGTGGGGGAATTCCAGGATGTTCCGCACTTCCGCGCCCCGGAAGCGGTAGATTGACTGGTCGTCGTCGCCCACTACGCAGACGTATGTGTCAGGTCCGCAAAGTTCCTTCAACAATTCAAACTGGGCGATGTTTGCGTCCTGGTACTCGTCCACCATGATCACCCGGAAACGGTCCCGGAAGCGCCGGGCCACATCGGGCTGGCCCTGCAAAATTTCCACCGGCTTTTTGATCAGGTCCCCGAAGTCCACATTGCCGATTTGGGCAAGCCGTTCTTCGTAGCGGGCGTAGATCTGCCGGAACTGCTTGCGGTGATCGATAAGGTCCAGTTCCGGGCTTTCAGGCCCAAGAAAAAAGTCCTTGGCCCGGGAGATGTTATGGGCGATCTGTTTCACCTCCGCCTTGGGGGTGTCTTCCAGAAGGGTGGCAAGGAGGGCGGCTACGTCGTCATCGTCGTAGATCACAAATGCGTTATTCAGGCCGATAAGGGAGCCGTTGCGGCGGAGGAACCAGGCCCCAAAGGAGTGGAAGGTCCGCAGCATGGCGTCCCCCGCCCGCTCGTCAATCAGCCGGGCCCGGTCGGCCATTTCACGGGCGGCCTTGTTGGTAAAGGTCACCGCCAGAATCGACCGGGGGTCCACTCCCCGCTCCCGGATAAGCCAGGCAATCTTCGTGGTAATCACCCGGGTCTTCCCCGACCCCGCCCCGGCCAGAATCAGCAGGGGATGCACCGCATCCCCGGATTTCCCCGTATGCAGCACCGCCTCCCGCTGTTCCGGGTTGAGCATGGCGAGGTAGGGGGGGATGGGAGGGGCGGGTGTATCAACCATCAACCGGCCTTGGCGGGAGCAATTTTAGCCAGTTCGGTAACAAGGGCGATTTTTTCGTTTCGGACATCAATTTCGGCTTGAAGATCGATGAAAAACCTGTCCGACAGGCTGAAATACCGGGAAAGCTTTAGCCCTGTTTCAACGGTTATTCTTCTTTTCCCATGGAGAATATCTAAAATGCGGGAACTGGGCACATTAATATGTTTCGCCAAACCATAGGCGCTTATACCCATGGGAGCCAAGAATTCATCTTTTAGTATTTCCCCAATCGCAGGGGTTTCAATTCGCTTTTCCATTGCCCGCACTCCTTCAATGATAATCTTCTATTCCTGTATACCCAAGTACTTTTCAAACAAGGCGGTGAGGATTGCAAGGGTACGATCTGACAGGCCGTATTGCATCTTATGAATCCTGCAGGGCAGCCATTGCCGCCCCCTCCTACCCCAGCTCCGCCGCCCGCCGCCAGGCGGCTTCCACTGCGGCCATCACGGTGCCCCGGAAGGCGCCCTTTTCCAGTGCCGCAACCCCGGCAATGGTGGTGCCCGCGGGGGAGGTGACCATGTCCTTGAGTTCCCCCGGATGTTTTCCCGTTTCCTTGACCATAGCCGCCGAACCCAGGACGGTCTGGGCCGCATAACGCAGCGCCTTGTCACGGGGCAGCCCCGCACGGACCCCGCCGTCCGCCAGGGCCTCGATAAAGAGGTACACAAAGGCCGGCCCGGAACCGGAAAGACCCGTGACCGCATCCAGATACTTTTCTTCAAGACGGTCAACTTCCCCGGCTGCTTTAAGAATTTTTTCCAGCTCCGCGATTTTGTTCGCCGGAACTTCCGCAGAGGCCGCCAGGGCGATCATCCCCTGGCCGATAAGCGCCGGGGTGTTGGGCATGATGCGAATCACCGGCGTGTGCGCCCCCGCCATGGCCTGGACTTTTGCGATGGACCAGCCCGCCGCCATGGAAACCAGCACCGGTCCTTTGCCGCCCGCCGCCTGTTTCACCGAAGCGGCTTTAGTCGAAGCGGCCTTGGCCGCACTTCCCGCAGTAATCCTGCGCTGTATCGCCGGGGCAATTTCTTCCAGCACCGATCCCAGTACCTGGGGCTTCACCGCAAGGAAAATATAGTCCGCCTTTTGTACCGCCTCGGTATTTGACGCATACACCAGGGCCTTCAAACTTTTTGCAACGGCCTTGGCCTTCGCCTTATCCGCATCGCTAAAGCCGATGTTCCCGCCCCCGATGCTCGCGGCGGCGCCCCTCATCAAGGCCCCGCCCATGTTCCCGCTGCCGATACAGGCAATAGTAATACTACTCATGTTGATTTCCTTACTCGTTATTGGTGAGAAACGCGGTGCCCTGCTGGGTTCCTGCCGCAAGGGCTTCCAGTACCCGGGGCTTTCCCCCGTGGGCGATTATCGTGGGGATGCCGTAGCTTTTAATCCGCTGTGCGGCGTCTAATTTGGTAACGATGCCGCCGGTACCAAAACTGTTTGCCGCGCCGATGCTGATGTTTTTCCGTATTTCATCAATGTCCCGTACTTCCCGCAGTAATTCTGCGTCGGCATGTTCCTTGGGGTTTTTGTTGTAGAGCCCGTCGATATCGCTGAACAGGATCAGTAAGTCTGCGCTCCAGAGAATTGCCGACTGGGCCGCCAGGGTGTCGTTGTCGCCGATTTTGATCTCCTCCACCGAAACCGTGTCGTTCTCGTTGATGATGGGGATGATCCCCTCGTCCACCAGGGTGAAGAGGGTGTTCCGCATGTTGAGGGTGCGGATGGGATCGCCAAAGTCATCCTGGGTCAACAGTATTTGTGCGATGTGGAGATCATTTTTGCCGAAGGCCCGGGTCCAGGCGCCCATCAGTTCCACCTGACCCACGGCGCAGAGGGCCTGCCGGTAATGGATGTCCCGCTTACGGGCCCACTTCCCCATGGTGGACAGCCCCGCCACCTGTGCCCCGGAGGACACGATAACGATCTGCTTGCCGCCTTTGATAAGCGCCGCCGCCTGTGCGGCGAATTCCTCAAGGAAGGCGGTGTTGATTTTCCCGTCCCTGTCCGCCAGCGTATTGGAGCCGATTTTTATGACGATTTTTCGCGCTTCCGCGATTAACTTGGGTATCATTTTACTCTCTTGTTTGTCCCGTGCCGCTAATAAGATACTTTATCGTGGTGAGGGCTTCAAGGCCCATGGGGCCCCGGGCGTGGAACTTCTGGGTACTGATCCCCAGCTCCGCGCCGAAGCCGAATTCCCCGCCATCGGTAAAGCGCGTCGAGGCGTTGGTGTACACGCAGGCCGCGTCCACCCTGCGGCGGAATTCGGCCTGGGCCGCAGGATCATTGGTGAGTATTGCCTCGGAGTGACGGGTGCCGTATTTGTTGATGTGATCGATGGCTTCGCCGATGGAGTCCACGGTTTTAACCGCCAGAATGTAGTCCAGGAATTCGGTCTCCCAATCCTCTTCGACCGCGTCTTTGAGGATGAGGCCGAAGGGGAGGCTGCCGGTATTACCGCCGTTAAGGCCGCCCCCGGTGATGGCCGCCTTTGCCGGGCCGTCGCAGCGAAGTTCCGCCTTGCCCGCAAGGGCCGCCGCCAAAGGCGGCATCAGGGCGGCGAGGGCGTCCCGGCGGACCAGCACCGTCTCCACCGCGTTGCAGGCGCCGGGCTTCTGGACCTTGGCATTGACGATAATTTCAACCGCATTGGGAATGTCCGCGCTGCTCTCCACATAGATGTGGCAGTTCCCTTCCCCGGTTTCGATCACCGGCACCCGTGCGTTTTCCACCACCCGGCGTATCAGCTCCCTGCCACCCCGGGGAAGGACCACATCGATAAAGCCCCGTGCGGAAAGAATTTCGTCCACCTCGTCCCGGCTCCCCGAGTCCGCCAGCGCCACCGCATCGGGTATCCCACCGCCGTTCGCAAGCCCGGCCTTGATGGCCTTCACAATCGCCCGGTTGGATGCCAGCGCCGCCGAGGAACCCCGCAGCAGAATGGCGCAGCCCGCCTTGTAGGCCAGGCTGAAAGCGTCGGCGGTAACATTGGGCCGGCTTTCGTAGATGATCACCGCCACCCCCAGGGGCACCGTGGTCTGTTCGATGAAGAGGCCGTTGGGTAATGTCCAGCCCGCCTTCACCTTGCCGATGGGGTCCTCCTGCCGGATCACCGTTTCGATCCCTTCGATGATGCCGTCGATCCCTTTGTCATTGAGGAGGAGCCGGTCCAGCAGCGCATCCTTCATGCCGCCGGCGCGGGCCTTGTCTACATCGGCACTGTTCGCCGCGAGAATTTCCGCACGGCCTGCGTCAATGGCAGCCACCGCGCTGCGGAGGGCATCATCCTTTTGCTGACGGTTCTGCAGGGCGAGGGCGGCCTGCGCTGTTTTAAGGGAAGTGAAAATTGGTTCAAGGGAACTCATGGGATGCACCTCTTAATCATTGTAATGGGAACCGCACTGGATAATATCAATTATTTCATTTTGAATTCGATATATAAGCCGGTTCTTTTCGTCTATCCTTCGGCTCCAATACCCCTGATGTTTATGTTTTAATGGTTCCGGTTTTCCGATACCCCTATTTCCATTACGTTCAATATCTTTGATAAGATCATTGATACGCTTCAGTGTTTTCCGATCCTGGACTTGCCAATAAAGGTAAGTATCCCAGGCATCGTCGGACCAGATTTTACGCATCGCCATCCTCAATCAGCTCATGCTCTGTGCCCTTGCCTGCTTCAATTTGTTCCATGGCCTTAAGCAGCCGCGCCTGGTTTTTTGCGCTGTAAAAGGGATCATCGTCACCGGTGACCTTGAAGGGGATGCATTTTTCCCGGAGGACCGCCCGTGCGAACATATTGACCGCCACGGTGGCGTTCATCCCTGCGTCGGCGCAGAAAATGTCAAAACGCCGTTTAATGTCATCATCCATACGGATACTGAGTGTTGTCTGTCCCATAATGGTCCTCCGTAATATTATATACCTGTATTGTAATATAATATCTATCTGAGGTCAAGAAATCATTTAAGCGCCAGCGCCGCCAGCTCCTGCCCCGTCACCCGGTAGGTGGTCCATTCCGACATGGGCCGGGCGCCCTGACTTTTGTAGAAGGCGATGGAAGGCTCGTTCCAGTCGAGGCAGGACCACTCAAGGCGGCCGCAGTTCCGCTCCCTTGCAAGGCGGGCGACAAAGGCGAGGAGGAGCTTCCCCAGCCCCTTGCCGCGAAAATCGGGCTTTACAAAAAGGTCTTCGATGTAGAGGCCGGGGCGTCCCAGAAAGGTGGAGAAGTTATAAAAAAACAGGGCGAACCCCGCAGGCTTTCCGTCGTATTCGCAGATGACAACCTCGGCCTTCTTTTCTTCAAAGACATTTTTTCGAAAATCCTCCGCCGTTGCCTGCGCCTGATCCAGCAGACGTTCATACTCCGCAAGCTCCCGTACAAATTCCACTATCAGGGGCGCGTCCTCCGCCGCGGCAAAACGCAGGTGGGTGTGTTCATCAATCTGAAAATGCGGCATGATTGCTCCTGACCATAGGGTATTAAAATAAGACCTTAGGGTTCAAGGGTCTTCTTCAAACTTTCCGAAACGGCGCCGGCAATATCCGCATACTTTGCGGTTTCATCCACAAAAAAGCGGTAGGGCTCCACCCCCAGGGCCAGGGCAATCTTTTCAATCATCTCTACAAATTTTATGCTAATAGCCAATAAATATGCTTGACAATCGGCCTATGAATAATTAAAATTGCCTATTCAATGAGCCATTGGCCATAATTTTTGAGCCATAGGCTAATTATTTTAAAATTTCACCTGTTAAAAGCATAATCGCGGTGGTTTGCTTTGTCAAAAAGGGGGTGAGCGGATGAGAAGAGCGGTGCTGTTTGCGGTTATTATACTGGCCGGAATGTTTGGGTTGGCAGGGTGCGCTTCGATCTCACGTGATGTACATTACGCAGAGTTGGCAAAAGAGCATGATTTTGAATATTTTTTTTCGGATTCTGATTTTCGGTTTGATTTTTCTACTTTAGATGAAACCTATGACTATGTTAAGACCGCTTCCGCAAAAATTTCACAAGCCCTGTCAAATAAAAACCGGAATAAAGGTTTGGGGGCAAGGCTTTATGGACCCATGATAAAAACGGAGAGGCCCGTTTCATTAATAGGTTGGATTAGGGCCCAGGATAGCAGCAAGGCTATTGATCTGTCAAATGGGAATATAGAAAATCTGTTACGAAAATCAGATGCCGTATATCTCTTTTTTATAGTATTCCATGAGGACAGAATAGTATCATTATCAAATTATTATCTTGATCCAAAGTACGGCGGATTTAGTGATGGAAATGCACAGGTGAAAAGTTTCAAAATATCAGACAATACTTATGAAGCAGATTACCCAATGGGTTGGGGTATAGAAAAAGTATTTAGTTATTTAAAAGGTGAAATAGATTGAAAGGGGGATTTTTATGAAATTTTCGTTTGAATTGAGTAAAGATTTACCGACAGTTTTACAAAAAACAGATCGTGACCTCCGTAATAATGGTGTGAAATTTAAAAGCAATTGTTTATTTTAGGGAGAGAAAATGAAAAGAATGGCTGTCGTTATTTTAGTCATAATACTGTCTGGTTGTAGTACATTAAACGGTATGTTTGATAGTATTTTCGGTGGTTTAAGTAATACCTCTACCGGTTCGTCGAGTGGCCGTGCTCTATCTTCGTCGGATAGTAATGCTTCATCTAATGGTAATCCATCTTTTGTACGACAGAATGTAGGGTATTCTATCCGCAATTCTGTTGATAAAGTTGGTAAATTTATACATAAGTTTTCAGGGTCAACTCCCCTCCGTTATGACATTTGTCAATAATGATGGCTCTGTTACCGTGTGTTCTTCAGATGAGAATGCTAAAATCACTTATATATATGAATATTCTATGAATCTCGAATCGCAAATAATTTTTAACATTCCAAACGAGCTTGGCCAATTAGGTGCATTTACCAAAGACAGAGATGGAAACTATTACTTTTTTTATGGGGCCGAAACCACTAACCAGAACTCAGAAAATATGGCAATGGTAAAGTGTGACAAAAATGGCACTAAAATTAAATCATTCAAGTTAAAGGCAAAGTCGAATGGACGGATTGACATGGATGGTATAAAAATACCGTTTGATGCCGGAACTTGCAGACTTGAACTGTCAGAATCTATGTTGGCGGTATATTTTGCGCGAGAAATGTTTAGCGGGCACCAGGCAAGTTATGGTTTTGTTTTGGATAAAGACACATTTGAACGTATAGATATAGGTGCAGTTACCAATCCCGGCAATGGAAAGGCTCTTCAAATGCCCTATGTAAGCCATTCATTCAATCAGTTTATACTCCCTATTGAGGGTGGTTTTATATTTGCGGATCATGGCGATGCATATCCTCGCTCCTTCGCTTTTTCACATTTTCAAAGTGATGGTGGTTTAATACGTTTGCAGGCGTTCAAATTTTCCGGACAAGTCGGTCAAAATGCAACATATGCCGAAATGGGCGGATTAGCAAAAAAATCAAAGGGCTATATTTTTGCTGGTATATACGGGAAAGATATAAATGCTGCCCGTAATGTGTTAATACTTACATTCGATGCAAATTTAGCTAAATCTAGCGCACCAATATATGTTACAAAATATACAAAAGAAAATGGCCATGCAGGACATCCAAAAATAGTCGCACTGGATTCCGGACGCTATCTTCTTTTGTGGGAAACATTCAGATTTTCAACCCAAGCAGCAAATCTTATAGGGCAAGATCCTACTGATTATCTTTCCACGCATATGCTCATAATTGATGAAAATGGGAAAGCAATTTCAGAAATTCAAGAGCTGAAAGGTATACGCTTGAATATGAATGATGTTTTACGCTATAACCCGCAAAACGGAAAAGTGTATTGGGCAATTAACAATAGTAATAAATCAATTACTATTTATGCCTTAGATGCGGGGAAATAAAAAAATGAAAATAGTTGTTGACAAATGCATAAAAATATAATATCATAAATCACGGAGGTTAATATGAATATTGTTGATGGGAAGATATTGTCAGATTTTGATGTAATTATAAATAAATATTTGGTATTTTTGGTTCATGTTCAAAAAAGTAGTATGCAAACAACGGATAAAATTTCAATATTTGAAACGGCAAAAGAAATAGCTAATGAAGTTTATGCCAATGTTCAAAAAACATTAAATAATATCGATAAATATAACATTGAAGAAAAAAAGAAATATATTGAAAAAACATTATTGAATCTTGAGAAAGATATTGTAAATGAACTTAATAATAAATACAAGAATATAAAAGTTAGAGAAGACGCATTATTTTTGCTTAATGATATAATTGAGAAATTAAGCACTATTGATAATGGGGTGGGGCTGTCAAATAGTATTATTCATAATTTATTTTCATATAAGGATTTAAATAATGAAAAGGAAAAACAGAAGCACTTGGAAGAACAATTAATAAAAATAGAAGAAAAGATGGATGGCTATTTAGAAGATACAAAAATGAAAAACTTTTTGAATATGCTCTATAGAAAAAATGAAAACCCGGAACGCTTTTATGAAGTAAATAAATTGATATTGGAAAAATGCAAAACACAAGAAATAAAATTGATCATTGATAATGTCATTGAAGAAAACAAAATGGGTTTGTTTTTTATTATAAATAAGAAAAATATTGCCATAAGGCGAAAAACAGAAACTTCTCTAATCGAATGCACAATTATTTTTAACGACTTTGAAGATAAATTTAACATAAATATTCAAGGACACATCAAAGTAAATAATTCAAAGGAAGTGTTTTATATTGATGAAACTTATCCAAATAATATGAGGGGAAGTATACTGAATACATATAATTTAAAAAGAATAGTAGAAATATTTAATGAACTATACTCAAAAAATTATACCAATAATAAAATATTGGAGGATAAAAATAAAGAAGAAATAGATAATTTTCTGTCTGGTGATATAGAAAACGATTGAGGGTATAAAGTTGTATTAATCAGCACGCATCCGCAATTTGGAACCATGTGCGCTATTACGTATGCGAGTGGTTATACAGGCAATTAGCCTCTTACTGATACATAATAACATAGGGCCGCGGATTAAGGGCGTAGACCTGGGCGGGTGTCAGAAGGGGCGTGTCGGGTTTCGAGTTAAAATCGTAGAAAAGTTTGAAGGCCTTGACGGGTATGTTTGCCGCCTGTGCGTTGGAGGCGTAGGTATCCCGTTTAAGCTGAGGGCTCCCGTGCCCGTCCATGCAGTGCACCAGCCGCACCCGGTTAAAACTGCTGTCCACCTGATCGCGGTTGGTGATCATCCGGTAGTTAAACTGATGGATCACCAGCATCCGTTCGCCGGGAATTTTGTTTTCCACGATGTAATTTTCCATCACCCGCTGGGCTTCGTTTATTTCTGCGGCGGAAACAAAGCCGATTTCCTGGTTCGGTTTTTCGGTATGCCATTCCGGGTCCAGGGCCAGGTGTACATTGGGGTATCGCAGATAGGGCAGCATTTCACGCAGGGAATCCGCCGGGGTTTTTTTTCCGATCTGGTGATCAAGAAAAATAAGCATATCGTGGGCCAGCGCGTATTCAATATAGGGCATTAAATAATCTTCCCCAATACGGAAGGTCCGTGCATCCGGCTGTATGGTGGAAAAAATGATGTAGAAAGCTTTTTTGATTCCACGGCCGCCGCTCACCGCACGGTACTCCTCCGCCAGTGTGGTAAGCCGGGCGTCCAGTTCTTCGATGGAGTACCGCCCCAGAATGCCCATGCCCCGCGAGCGGGGATGCCCGTAAAAGGCGAGGATATCATTGTTCAAGAGTATGGACTGGGAATCCACGCGCGCCTGATTCAGGGCTTTCAGTTCCGCTTCGGTGGCGGCCCAATAAGGTTTGGATGCTTCCTTGTTCCGTAAGGCATTGATTGAATCGGTAAAATAGACAGAAGGGAACAGCGGCGTCTCCGGTTTCTGCGCCTGTCCGTTTATGACATTTGGCGATGATGGTATGACCACACTTTCAGCCTCCGCCGCAGCAGGAAGCACACAAAACAAAGCCACAAGGAAGGGCAGGAAAAATCTGCCCTTGGTTTGAAGGGGATTATATCGGGACATCGTAGTGTGATTATCGGTAACAGCGGGGAAAATATTTAACCAATAGAGTTGTTCAATAACTTCAGTTATTGAACAAGCCTAATATCCCGTATGTCGCCATACGCCTGGGCATTGGGCCCGGAAAGCACATGAAATTAGGTGGGGGTAGGTATAGAGGGGTAATGCAGAAATGCCAGACACTGAATTTGTTTAGTGGGAAATTTTAGTCTTAGTTCAATCCGGCCAGTTCCCGGCTCACCTCTTCCAGCCGTTTGTTGAGGGAGGCAATGGTCCGTTCCAGGCGTTGTTTTTCTTTTTCAAGGCGCTGCTGGGGGTCTTCTTCGGAAGGCTTGCTGCGGACGGCGGCTTTTACCAGGTCGGGGCTTTTGCCTTTGACGAGGGCGTTTTCGGCGGCCATGCGGGTGTCGTCGTTTTTGATGCCCGCGAGGAAGCGCATGTTGTCGGCGCCTGTCTGGGGGTCGAGGTCGTACTGGTGCATCTTCATGGACATGGTGGCAGCCGCACGGGGGATGCGGAGGACCCGGTCCACGTAGTCCTCGAAGCGGGCGCCTATGGCGTAGCAGAGTTCATGGGCGCGGAGGAGGTGCATGCCCATTTCTTTCACTAAATTGCCATTTCCCAAAAGAAATTTTTGCCGTATCAGATCGGTGAGTTCCGTCAGTTCCGGGGAACCGGCGAACACATCCCGGTAGATGTTTTTCGCTTCCGCCTTTTCCAGGAGGCCGTGGAAGATGGCCCAGAATTCCGAGGTGTGGGCCCGGGAAGGAAGTTTGCCGCCCTGGGCGCAGGCGTGGAGGTGGTGGGCGTATTCGTGGATGGCGGTGTAGAGGAGCAGGTTGTCGTCGGTAAAGTTCCGGTTGTGGAGGATGATTTCACGGGTGTCCGGTTTGTAGAGGCCGTTGACCTTTTTGCTCTGCTTCCCCGAAAAGAGCAGGGTGAATTCCAGGGGGGCGTCTTCGATGGCGAGCAGCTGTTTCTTAACCTGATCCTGATTCATGATAGGACCAGCTTACCCAAGTTCGCCGATTTTTTCCAGAGCCAGAATGGCGGCGGCAACGCAGGCGGTCTCGGTGCGCAGGGCCCGCTCCCCCATGGACAGCCGCAGGAATCCCGCCGCTTCCAGCCGATCCCGTTCCCCATCGGACCAGCCCCGTTCCGGGCCGATGGCCAGCACCGCCGCGCGGCGTCCCAGGCTGAGCCGCGCCATGGAGCCGCCGGGCCGCACATTGTCCGCCGCAACGAGCAGGGGCCGCAGACCGGCCGCACCCGGCCCGGAAACGGTCTCCGGGGAGGACTGTGTTGGATGTTCTGATTTGGCCCAGGGCTTTTCCGCAAGCCATTCCTCCAGGCTGGTATACACCGAAAGCGAGGGGATACGGGTGTCACGGGACTGCACCGCCCCTTCGATCAGGGCAGCCTGTGCGCCGCCGTCGCTCAAAAGTTTGGTGTCCCGGTAGCTCTTGTCCCCCAGCTCGGTTCCCATCAGGTCCACCGCTTCCACCCCCAGGTTGGAAAGGTCCCGGAGCAGCCGCCGCAGTTGTATGGGCCGGGGAAAGCCCACCGCAAGGCGCAGGGGCGGCCGGGGGGGCGGCGCTTCATCAAGGTTCAGTGAGTAAAGGATCGAGCCGTCCAGGTTGATTTTTTCGATAATGCCGGTTCCCCGGTTTCCCCCCAGAACTCCCGCGTCAAAAGGATCCCCGGCCTTTTTGTGCAGGACCTTTAAAAGGTGGATGGTCCGTTCGTCCCGGCGGGGCAGGGCCTTGCCCAGATCCTGTTCTTCAAAAAGGATGATGTTCACGGTTCAGTTAACCAGCATTTCCAATAAGGTTTGTTTTACTTCCGCTCTTTTTGCGGCGTTTAATTTTCCAAGTTTTTTAACAATTCTGATTTTATCTACTGTCCGTAATTGATCCAATACAATCCAGCCTGATTTTTTCTGGAAGGTGATTTTTATCCGCATGGGGTATCCGTGGGCTTTTGTCGTCATAGGTGCGATGATTATGGTTTTTAGATATTGATTCATTTCATCCGGTGAGATAATCACACAGGGACGGGTTTTCTGTATTTCGTGCCCGATGGTTGGATCAAGGTTTACCAGACAAATATCATATTGTTCCATTACCATTCCCACTCAAAGGATGTGTCTTCAAGGGTGTCTGGAATCAGGGGTTCGTCTTCACCCCGCTCGTGCATTGCGGCACAGGCCTCTGCCCATCCTTCCCGCGGCTTTTTTGCAACACGCCGTAATATAATTTCTTTATTGTGTACTTCCAGTTCAACCTTATTATCAATGTTGAGTTCATTGATAATGTTTTTGGGAAGTCTGATTCCCTTTGAATTTCCAATGGGTATAACCGAAACCAGCATAATGTGCTCCTTGATGTAATAATAATGTAATTACATGGATGCGTCAACGCAGATACTTGCGCAGCCGGGCCAAAACCTCGTCCAGGTCCAGGGGCTTGCCCACATGATCGTTCATGCCCGCTTCAAGGCATTTTTCGATATCCTCCCGGAACACGTTGGCGGTCATTGCAATTATTGGAACTTGCTTCGCAAGTTCCTTACTGTTTTCGAGCGCCCTGATACGACGGGTTGCCTCAAGGCCGTCCATCTCGGGCATCTGTACGTCCATAAAAATCAGGTCGTAGCGATCCGGGTTGGCACTGAACATTTCAATCGCCTTTATGCCGTTTTCCGCACAGTCGATGGCCATTTCCGTGGGCTCAAGGAGGGCAAGGACGATCTCCTGGTTGATCTCCATATCCTCCGCCAGGAGCAGATGGCGGCCCGCAAAGGAACCGGCCATGCCTGCGCCGGTGTCTTCTTTGCCCGCCTGGATGCTGCCTTCCGATCCGATACATTCGTTGATAAGGTCCGCAATGGCGGAGGCAAAGAGGGGCTTGGAGAGGAATTTATCCACCCCTATGGCCCTGGCTTCCGGCTCGATGATGGTCCATTCCGCCGCAGAAATTATGGTGATGATCGATTTGCCGCCGCCCATACCATCGGCGCCAATCTCTCTGATCTTCCGGGCAAGCTCCAGGCCGTTCATGCCGGGCATTTTCCAGTCGATGAAGTAGATATCATAGGCATTGCCCCGCCCGATGAGTTCAAGCGCATCCTCGCTGCCTGAGGCAACATCGCAGGCAATGCCGAAGCGCTGGGAAAGCTCGGTGAAGTATTCCCGTACCGCCTCATCATCATCCACCGCCAGGATACGGATATTATTCCAGTTGACCCCGGGGGTTAAAAAATCCTGAACCTTTTCCGAGCTCCGTTTGGCCTGTACGGTAAAGGAAAAAGTGGAGCCCTTGCCCGGTTCGGATTCGACCCGGATCTCCCCGCCCATCATCTCCACGATACGCCTGGAAATGGCCAGCCCCAGGCCCGTGCCGCCGAACTTCCGGGAGGTGCTGTTTTCGGCCTGCTCAAAGGAATTGAACAGCCGCTTCTGCTGCTCCTCACTGATCCCGATACCCGTATCGGTCACTTCAATTTGCAGGGTACAGACATTTTTTTCTTCCTTCACAAAATGGGTATCAAGATGAATGGAGCCCTCTTCGGCGGTAAACTTTACCGCATTGCTTAACAGGTTGGTAATCACCTGGGCCAGCCGCTGATCGTCCCCGATGAGCATACGGGGGATGCGCCGATCGATGCGGGCGGTAAGTTTTTGCCGCTTTTCATCGACCCGGAAATTGATGACATTCGCCACCCGCCGGAGCATCTTTTCAAAATCAAAACTGACCAGGGCCAGTTCCATCTTGCCCGCCTCAATTTTGGACATATCAAGGATATCGTTGATGACCCCCAAAAGGTGCGCCGAGGCGTCTTCAATTTTGCCGAAGCAGTAGTCCTTCCGTTCCACATCGGCGGCGGCCTTGCCTATGGCGGTCATGCCGATAACCGCATTCATCGGCGTGCGGATCTCGTGGCTCATGTTGGCAAGGAAATCGCTCTTGGCGCGGCTCGCCTCTTCGGCGGCATCCTTGGCCGCCTGCAGGGTGGTGGAAACGGTGAGGTCGTAGATCATGATGCAGAAGCAGACCACCCGCTTCCTGTAATAGATCCGGGATTTGGAGGCCCGCAGATAGAGGGTCTGCACCCCAAAGGGTTTTTCCTCAAGGCGGATAGAAAATTCGTGGGTCATCACATCCTGGGCGAGGATTTCTTTGGGGAAGCCCTCCACCTGGGGAATGGGGGTTCCCGCCGGTGTCCGGGCAATGGAGGGAAAGTAGCGCCGGGCCGCGTCGTTGGCGTCCAGGAAGCGGTCCTTCGAATCCAGCAGGATAAAGGCGTCATTGATGGTTTCCAGTACGGTTTCACGGGCAAAGGGCATCCAGTCCGCCATGCGGAAGCGCAGGGTGTGGTAGCCGAATACCAGTTCCACAATTGCCAGGGCGATGGAATTGAAGCTGTAACCGGATGCGTAGCCTGTGGGGTCCCAATAAAAGCGGGTAAAGGCAAAGGTCGGCGCCAGGCCGGAAACCAGGAAAAGGAAGGAGGCCTTCTGTAAATTACGATCACCCCCAATAAGATGACGGAAGATATAGATCATGCCATAAATGATGCAGAGGATGCCATAGAGCGAATTCACCAGGAGCAGGATACGGGGAGCGAACACCAGATGGGGGAGGGGATGGCGCTGGTAGAGCACATTGGCAAACCAGGAGAAATAGGGGAAAAACACATCCCCGGACAGGAGCATCACCCCATTCACAAAGGGATAAACCAACAGAAGAAACTTGATCAGCCGGTTCCGCAGGGGCTGGTCATAATATTCCATGGCGAAAAATGCAAAATACACCGCCATCATGGGCATGATGGCAAATTGCAGGCGGCTGCTCATCACGGCCATGCCCAGGTTGTTGGAGGTAATCTCCATCAGGTAGGCCAGGGAATACAGGAATATCCCGATGGAAAGGAAGATAAAACTCCGCGAACGGGGGAGTTTGCCATTAATAATGGCCACGGAGAGCATGGCCCCCGATGAGAAGGTAACACAGAGCTGCAATATGGCAAAGACAAGTACCATGGTTCCCTCTCCCCCCAGCTATGCCCTATAACGGTTTATTATACACCAAACGGGGATATCATGACTATCCAAACCGGAAAGAAGAAAGGTACAATCTTTTATCGAATGAAACGCATAAAGCCTTTGTTGGAAATCCTTGCCTTCTCGGTGTTGCTTACGGCTTGCGGGAAAGCTGCCCCCGCCCCGCAGCCTGCCATGCCCTGGCGGCACGGGACAACGGCAGGGCGTGGCGTGGCCTATTCCCAGGGCGCAACCGATGACTGGGTATTGATCGCCAATTCGGCGCCCACAAGCGGCCTTATTGCGCCCTATGCCGCCGCCATGAATGCGGGTATCAAAGCATATCTAAGAATGGTAAACGCCTCTGGGGGCATCGACGGGCGGCGGATCGTCTTTACCCACTACGCCGACGATGAAGCGGATCCGGAAAAGGGGCGTGAGGCGCTCCGGGGTATGGTGGAGGATATGAAGGCCTTTTCCATCGTGGGGCACTATTACAGCACGGTGGTGGCGGCCACGGTGGAGGATATTAAACGGTATGGCATCCCTGCGGTCTTCCCCATTTCCGGTATCAGCGAACTTTACGCCACAGGCGCGAAAACCAACAGTGAAGGCTACAATCTGTTCCCGGTGCAGCCCATCTTCCGTAATGAAGGCCGGATTATGGTGGGGTATGCCGCCGGGGTTTTCAAAGCAAAAACCATCGGCATTATGTATACCGATGATGCAGCGGGGGAGAATCTTTTCCAGGGTATTATTGAGCAGGCGGCAACCCTTAAGCGGGCGCGGGTGGTGGTTCGGCAGGTTCCCGCTGCCATTGCAAATGGCGCCGCCGCAGACGCCGCTGCCAAAGCCGCGCTTTCCGCCGCAGTAAGCAGCCTTAAACGTGAAGATCCGGATTGTATCATCATTGGCTCCCTTCAGTACGCCCTGCCGGAGATTCTCAGGGAGTTTGCCGCCCAAAAATTGAACAAGAACTGTATCACCAGCTACGCAAACACCTCCCGGCCCGTCTCGAATGCGGTGATTCCGATTATTGGAAATGATTTCGATATCTACAGTCTGGGGTGGATCGATGCGCATGACACCCAATCCCTAAGCCTGTTCACCCGGTGGATCGAAAACGAATACGCCTCAAATTCTAACGCCATGTACGGCTGGATCGCCGCTCATTTTTTCTGCGAGGGACTGCGCCGCATCGAAGGAGAGGACATCACCTGGGAAAATTATATGGCGGCCATGGAAAAGGGCCCCATCAACATCCCCTTCGGCGGCTCCTGCGACTTCTCCGGGGGCAACCGCTGGGGAACCCAGGAGATGAATCTCCAGCGGGCCATCCCTGCGGATGATAACTTCCCCTCAGGCTGGGAGGAAGTATCCCCCATGAACAGTGTTGATGCACTTCTGGGGCGGAATTGGTAATGGGCGCTATTGCGGGTTTACGTTGCTGCCCGGTACAACCTGCGTAGCAGACTGGTCAGATGTTCTTTCATCAAATTTAATAAGTAACTGAGGGGGAATTGGGGAAGACGGATCGGAAGGAGAGGGGAAGGACAGGTTATATATTCTTCTACCGTATTTTATTGTCTGTGGTTCTTTGGTATACATCAACTCAAAGCACGTTCCATCCGGATTCGCTTTGAAAAACAAGGTATTTTTCTTATCCCTAGCATCAAAACAAATTTCAAAAACATCAGGATTATCCGGATTGGGGATAGAGATAACATAGGTCCCCTTCGTTTCTTTATTGATTTTTATTTCGCTGGGTATTGATATATTCCGGACTATAACGTTTCCCTCTCTGTCAACTTCTGCCAATCTTGTCTTTCTGTCCAGCCTTAATTCCAGTGTTGTAGAAATATAGTATCGAAAATCTTTAATATCGACGCCGGTTCCTTTTAGCAGGTTTAACATATCCTGAGTAATTGGCCGCAGGGGGATGTCCTGCGAGGCGATCTGCCGACCGGCAGTCTGCCCGGCCTGATGAGTTTTACATCCCGGCAAAAAGCAGAGGATCATTATTACGATCAAAAAGATGCGGGACATCTTGTTTCTCATGCGAATAGGCCTCTCTTTTATTTTGGTTACTTTTAGAATAATGTCAATATGGGATTATTCTATTGAATAAGCGCCCCAAAAGATGGATATTAGTAACAGATAGTTATGTTTGAAGCCCCCAAGGAGTGCGTTAATGAGCGAAAGCGATAAAAAGAAGCCGAAGAACGGGGGAGGGCCCCTGTTTCCCTTTGGCGGGCCGAAGCTGCCGGATTTCAAGCCCTTTGGGGGCGGCGGCTGGAAGTTTTCTCTTGTCTATATCATCATCCTGGTCATCGGGATGAGCCTTTTTAACTACGTCTTTTTGAACCGGGTGAACCCCACCATCGACTTTTCCGAGTTTAAGGCCCGGATCGCCTCCGGGGAGATCAAACGGGTGGAGCTGACCGACTCCTACTTTACCGGCTATACCACCACCCGGCGGGATGCCGCGCCCCGTGCCCCGGTACGGACCCCCTACATGAACACCCCGGAGCCGGTTTACCGGGCGGTCCCCCTGAATGACCCGGATGTTATCAAATTGATGGACGAAAAGGGGGTCGCCTATTACGCGGTGTCCCGCGAGGGGAGCACGATCCTCAATATTATCTTCAGCTGGGTGCTGCCCATCGCCTTTTTCTTCTTTATTTGGCGTTTTTTGATGAAGCGGCTGGGCAATATGGGGGGAAATGTGCTCTCCGTGGGGCAGAACCGGGCGGTGATCGTGGCGGAAGGGGACATTATCACCCGGTTTAACGATGTGGCCGGGGTGGACGAGGCCAAGGAAGAGCTCGTAGAGGTGGTGGATTTCCTTAAAAACCCCAAAAAGTACACCGATATCGGGGGAAAAATCCCCAAGGGGGTGCTTCTGGTGGGCCCTCCGGGGACCGGCAAGACCCTTTTGGCCCGTGCCGTGGCCGGGGAGGCCGGGGTAGCCTTTTTCCGCATGAGCGGCGCGGACTTTGTGGAGATGTTTGTCGGCGTGGGGGCCGCCCGTGTGCGGGACCTCTTCAAACAGGCCCGGGACAAGGCCCCCTGCATCATTTTTATTGATGAACTGGACGCCATCGGCAAGAGCCGGATGAACAATATCGGCGGGGGCAACGACGAGCGGGAGCAGACCCTGAACCAGCTCCTGGTGGAAATGGACGGCTTCGACTCCACCACCGGCCTTATCATCCTGGCCGCCACCAATAGGCCCGATGTGCTGGACCCGGCGCTGCTGCGGCCCGGCCGCTTCGACCGGCAGGTCCTGGTGGACCGCCCCGACCTCAAGGGCCGGGAGGAAATTCTCCGTATCCATTCCAAGGAAGTCAAACTCCACCCCCAGGTGGACCTAAACGCCATCGCGCGGGTCACTTCGGGTTTTTCCGGCGCGGACCTTGCCAATATCGTGAACGAGGCGGCCCTGCTGGCGGTCCGGGGCGGGCGGCATCTGGTGGAACAGCAGGACTTCAACGAGGCCATCGAAAAGACCGTGGCGGGGCTCCAGAAAAAGACCCGGGTGCTGAAACCTGCGGAGCGTAAGCTCACCGCCTACCACGAGGCGGGCCACGCCCTGGTGGCCGCCTTTACCCCCGGCTCGGACCCGGTGCAGAAAATTTCGATTATCCCCCGGGGCTATGCCCTGGGCTATACCCTGCAAATGCCGATCGAGGACCGCTTCACCATCACCGAATCTGATCTATTGGGCCGGATCGACGTGCTCCTGGGCGGCCGGGTTGCGGAAGCCATGGCCTCCGGGGAATTTTCCACCGGCGCCGCCAATGACCTGACCAAGGCCACGGACATTGCCCGCAAGATGATCACCGACTACGGCATGAGCGGCCGCTTTAAGCACGTGGCCCTTACCAGCCGCGGCATGCGGATGCCCGGTGACGCGGTCCAGGAGCCCATGTTCCACCGGGAATACTCCGAGGCCACCCAGCAGTACATCGACGAGGAAATTGCCAAAATCGTGGAAGAACGCTATGCCAGGGTAACCGAAACCCTCAGCAAAAATCGGCCCCTGCTGGATACGGTGGCTGCCCGGCTGCTGGAAAAGGAAACCGTGGACGAAAAGGAGTTCAAGTCCCTGCTGGAACCGGCGGCTGCTGCTGCTTCTGCGGAATAATAGTTTGTTCGATAACTTCAGTTGCCGAACAAGTCTAATTACTTTTCGTTATTTTCCGGGTATTGCTGCCGCTGTTCCCCTACCCATTTCTGGAAGGCGTCGGAAATACTATCCAGATAGATGTCGCGCTCATTGGCGTCCCAAAGCTTTTCGTCAATAAAAAACTGATGGGGTTTTACGTTCAGGGCGGATGCGAGTATCGCAATGGTTTTCGGGGAAACCCATTTTTTACAGTTTTCAATGCTGTTGATAAAATTAAAGGTAATCCCCGTCAGGCCGGAAAGGTCCATTTGGGAGAGATGCTGCTGTTCCCGAAGGTGTTTTAGATTTTTGGCGAATAGAAGGCGGATATTTTTTTCACTGGCGCTGCTTTCGCTTTTTTCCATGACTATACAGAAAATTATCCCGCTTGTCTCAAGCCGCAACAAATAACCAATGGTGGTAAAATTACCCCTGTTGGATTATTTTCAGAAAAACGAAGGGAAAACAGCTGTCAGCGGAGGTCCGATAGGGGCAGATTGTTCAGGACGAGTATTTCCGGCCGGTATTCAAAGTGCATGGTATCGTAATAAGTCCATTTTCCGCCCCAGATGAAGCCGTACGCCTCAAAGGCCTTGACGGCCGCTTCCGGGGGATGGAGCCGTTTTTCGTAAGAAACATTCCACCAATCGCTCTTGGTCCGGGCAGTCCAGAGCCAGTAGGTTTCCAGTTTCCGGGTTTTGGGAAGCAGGTCCAGGGCGACGCCGTAGGCGTGGAAACTCCGGCTTTCGGTGGCGGCGATGCTCCGCCAGTTCCAGGTATCCACGGTATTCAGGCCGTTTATCCATTGGCGCAGCTGGTCGTTGGTCTTTGCCTCGGCGAGGATCCGCTCTTCCGCCAGGGCGAGTTCTTCCATAATCGAATAATGAACCAGCACGGGCTTTCCAAAAACACGGATCGTCTTGAGGCGGTCATAGGATTCAGCCTTGTTATGGGCCCGCCAGAGGGCGTCGAAGAAATGCTGGGAACGCTTGGCCGGATGCTGCGCCCGCTGTTTCGCCTGATCCCGGAACCGGGCGGCTTCCTCCGGCCCCGGCTCCCGCCAGGGGGGGAGGCTTTCCGGATAATTGTAGAAGGGCTGGGGGTCGTATTCGGCGGCCCGGTCCCGCAGTTCCTCCGGCAGGAGCCGGCCTTCGGCGTAGTAGTACCAGACCCCGCGAATCGGCGCCGCCCAATCCCCGTTCCGGTAGGCCGCCTGTCCCACCCGGTCAGGATATGCCGCCGCCAGGGCCTTCATCACCGCCTCTGAGCGCAGAATCTGTTCCGGGACTCCCTGGGGATTCAGGGGAGTTTCCGGCCCCTGTTCAGGAGGGGAACTGCGGACCGATGGTCCGAGACCTGCGGTCTCGGTTGCAAGTTCAAGAGGGGAACCCCGACCTACGGTCTCGGTTGCAAGTTCTGCCAGTATAACAGGTTCCTGTTTCGGTACCGCAATACCGTTCTGGATGCCCCCCCGGGCAAAGACGGAGAAACTTCCGAAAAAAACAAAACAAATTAAACAGGATATTTTTCTAAAAAACAAGTTCCGAATTTCCTTGGCGCCAAATAAATTTTCCGCCCGATTAGGGCAGAATTATCTCCCTTATAATAGCAGACTATGGACACTTGTAAAGGGGGCAGTAAAGGGGGCGGCTTGTGAAAACATTGAAAAGGCAGTATATTATTATGATTATATGGCCATAACAACGGACCTTTATTCGATATTAAGGGCTTACGCAAACAAGAATAAGTCTCCCTATATAAAAATAGTCCCCTTCCTGGACTTTCTGGGCAGATATGCGGCCCGTATGGCTAAAGAACAGAGCGAATGGGCCAAATGGGCGGAGAAGACGGAGTCTCAATTCTGGAATGAAATAACCGAATGCACCGGGGACGGCAGATGCGTCCTTATGTCGGAACCATCCGCCGAGGCCCTCCCCCGCGAAGGCGGGCCCCCCCCTGCGGAACCTGCCGCCGCAAACTATGTCTATATGTCCCTCTTTTATGTTGAAAAGATACAGGAGGCCTACAAGGCCATTGACAATATCGCGGATGTTCCCTTTCCAAACGAAAATTCCCTCAATATCACCATTCCCAAGGATCAGCTTGAGGTCATCCACCTGGAAACGGATTTGGCTTCCTATTTTGAAAGTCCAACGGAATCATATCTGCCCATTCTCAAGATGCGGTTCCCCGATGAAAATTTGGGGAGCATCCTTGTTTTAGCCCCCATGCTTCCCCGGCGGCTTTTGGATGCGTCCATGCTCAAGTTACGGCAATATCTGTTGACCCAGGGGAACAAGGAACATGCGGTACATCGGCTTACCCCCCAGCTTTCGGGAAATGAGGACTATGTCCGGGAAAATATTAATCGGATCACGATCAAGCCTTCGGAATGCGTGAATAACATGGAATTTTACGGGGATGGGGCCTATTTCTTTTGGAGTTATTTCTGCGCCATGCTAAAGAATGATATCAAAAAGCAGCGGGAGAAACTGGCCCAGGACATCGCGGTACTGGAAGCGGCATACATCATTGATATCTGTAACAGCCTTTATAAGTATCGGGCGCAGGGAGAGCGGGAAAGGGAAGCGGCCTTCCGCAGCCTGGATCAGCGCATAGAGCAGCCTCCATACTATTATTCCCTGACGGCGATTACCAAATTCACCAATAAACAGGGGGGGCTTCTGTTGGGGAAATACTCCGGACCGGAACTGGAAGCCTATATCAGAAAGAAAACTACCGAATCCCTGAACAATGAAGTCCCCGAATGGCTCATCATCCAGGGTGAGGAGGAGGAACGGTGGTTCATACAAAAGGATAAGTACCTGCCCCTGGCCGGCAATATGCTTACCAGTGTCCGTTCCCAGGTAAAAAAGGGGATCATTGATTCCTGGATCAAGGTGATTCGGGAATTCGAGCGCGAAGAGGCCATGAACAGCGATACGGAATTTGACCGGCTCCTGACCGCCACAGCCGCGTCCGCCATGTCTATGCTTATGCTCGTTCTGCAGGATGATAAACTCTTCCTGGTGTATAAGGAATTGGAGCGCTCCCCGGATGGGGTTCCCCCCTCATTGCAGCTGTTTGATAAAGACAGGCTGCTTCCCATGAGCAGCCTGCTTCAAATTAAGCGCCAGGATCTGCTTCTGGATGCAAAACTCTCCCTTCCCTTCTGGTATTCGATGCCGATCTTTACCCCGATTATCGCATTCTTCTTCCATTTTGGAAAAAAGAAGAAACTAAAACCGATAAAACGAAAAAGTCCCCCTGTTGATGTTAAAAAGGAAGAGCAGAACGTCGGGCAAAAAGAGTCCCCCGGCGACAAGGTACAGGCCGCCCGGGAGATAGCGGCCCGCATAGTTCCCCAGGGACGGACTCTGGACGACCATCTTGCGGTAATGCAGGATCGCTGGGGCGGCACCCTCAAGGACACAGGCCGTGAACATCTGGTGGAAGACGTGAACGCCCTTATCCGGGACAATCTGCACCGCAATCTCCAGCTCCATAAAAATATAAAAATTACCCGTGAAGCCCTGGGGGATGTGGCGGAGGGGATCATTTCCGGCACCCCCGCCCTGCAGGGCCTCCGGGACAAAAACACCCTCAAACTTTACATGGAGCTTTACATGGTAAAGCTGCTCTTAACCGGCAAGGCTTAAAAAATTTGAAAAAAAGGGCAAAAAAATACGTTTTTTTGCCCCTGATGCAAGCGCCATACATCCCAGTGCCCTATATAGGTATCACAGAAATTCTTGTAACTCCCTAAGCTGATTTCAGTCTCCGTTGGAGACAGAAACCGGCCGGGGGACCTGGAAACCTGTGACCGGCGGCCCTGTGCCGCCGGACCATATATGAGCGGGGGGCGGCATACCTCCCGCAGGAGGCATTATGAATAACCTCAACTCTATCCTGATCGAAGGCAACCTGGTCCGGGACCCCCTCTTTCGCTCCACCGCAAAGGGGACGCCGCTCTGTACCTTTAGCCTTGCTTCCAACCGTTTTTTCAAGCAAGATTCCGGGTTGGAAAAAGAAGTAAGCTTCTTTGATGTGGAAACCTGGGCCAAATTGGCGGAAAATTGTTACTCATTAGGGAAAAAAGGCCGCGGGGTACGGGTGGTGGGCCGCTTAAAGCAGGACCGTTGGCCCGGCTCCGACGGGAAAAACCACTCACGGGTCATGATTGTGGCGGAGCATGTGGAATTCCGGCCTGAATTCAGAAAAGAAGGCGCCTCTGCCGGCAAAACTGCCGTCGAGGCAAAGGAAGCGGCCGATTCCGCCGCCGCAGACGCCTATGCGGACCCCTCTGTACCGGAAGATATGGCCGCAGATACGGAAGCCCAATTCTCCGCGGAAGAATTAGAAGAGGTGGCCTTCTAGGATTTTACGCCGCCACCGATACCCCTCGGCGCGCCATCAATACCCCTGGCGCCCTCCGCCTGGTAGAAGCCGTCTTTCCAGTTAAAACGGCTGATATCGGGCAGGGGGATCGTATCCTTGGCGGCTTTGACAATATCCCGGTAGGCGGTTTTTTTCAGGGGCGGCCCCGAAAAGTCCAGGATGAAGCGGCTGAACCCCGCCTCCCGGAGGAAGGGGATCTTGTCCACCAGGGAAAAGGGCTTTTCGGGGTATACTATTGACCCGTCGGGCCCGGAAACCAGGGTGAACTGTTCCTCCCGGCTGTCGGAAAAATCCTTAAAACCATAAACCTTGCTCAAATCCGCCCGGATACGGAACAGGGCCGGGTAGGCAAATAGGGTGATAAAAGTCAGAACCCGGCGGCCGGGGCTGACGGTCTTTTCAAGGTTCTGCCGGTTGTTTTCCAGGGGAGAAATAAAGTTCTCCGCCCCCATCTCCGACACAAACTGATTGGCCCAGCGGTTAAAGATGTACAGATAGGGCCCGGCGATCAAAATCGGCGGCTTGGCGGAACTTTGCCGGGCAGGCCTGGCGGGTCCGGTCGTGCGAAAACAGGAAAAATGTCCCGGATTATTCACCACGAACTGCCGGTAACCCCTATCCATCAATTCCTTTACTTCCTCCGCAAAGGCCGTCTCGGCGGACTGGGGGAAATAGGGGTCCAGTACCAGGATGATTTCGCCGGGGTTAAAGGGCAGCGGAGCCTTCCCGCTCCCCAGGAGATAGGCGGCGGTTTTGCGGGTATAGGCCAGCATGGCCCGCACCGGCCGGCTGGACTGCAGTATGTAGAGATCGTCGATCCGGGAAACCGCTGCGTAGAGCCCCTCGGGGAAACCCCCGCCCCCGGCGTCCCCCTTGCGGAAATTCGGCAGCTCCAGGGGCGGGGCCTTATCCCGGCCCGGCATACGTCTGAAGGTGTCCAGGTTGTGGGGTATCACCGGGGCATAGCGTTTCGACATGGCCCGTGTCTGTATCAAGTACACCGCGTCCCCCACATCGAAACCTTCGGGGATGGACAGCCAAATTCCGGTGGAACCATCGCTCTCCACAACGGTGAGTTTATGGGACTGCCGATCCGAATCATCGGCCCGGTGCAGCCGGATCGAATCCCCCGGCCTGGGCGCCGGGGAACCCGCTTGAGCGGAGGAGGACGCAGGCCCCGCCGGAATAAGCGCCCGCCGTTCTTCCCCGGCGCCCCGTACCTTGAGGATGTTCCCCAGGGGGATGCCGGTGCCCCCGTCCTGGGCGGGGTTGAGCCAGTCCAGGGATGCGGGGGGATCGACCCAATGGGGGGCCGCGGGTTTGCCGGCGTCGGCCGTAGGGGCTTCGCCGGACTCGTCCGGGGCATCTGCCCCAACAGGGGCCTTGGACATCAAATTTTCATCAAAATAAAACCGGGTCTTGGTCCGGGCAAAATCGTTGCGGAGGATGCCGAGCCCTTCGGCTATCTTCTCCTGAACCGCCTCCTCCCCCTCATCTGCGGCAAGGGCGTCCAGCACCAGCCGGTAGGCGCTCACCACGGTTCCAACATACTCGGCGCTTTTCATCCGCCCTTCGATTTTGAAGGAGTTGACCCCGGCGTCCGCAAGGTCCGGGACCCGTTCCAGGAGCTGGAGATCCGCAGGGCTGAAGTAGTAGCCCCCGTCATCGTCCCGGTGGTACTGGCGGCGGCAGGCCTGGGTGCACATCCCCCGGTTGGCGGATTTTCCCCCCAGATAGCTGGAAAAAAGGCAGAGCCCGGAGGCGCTGACGCAGAGGGCCCCGTGGACAAAGATCTCAAGCTCCATGTTGGTATTGGCCCGGCAGTCCCGTAGTTCCCCAAGGGAAAGCTCACGGGCCAACACTACCCGTGAAAAGCCGTATTTGGAAAGGGCATTTGCCCCCCGTGCGGAGGCAATATTCATCTGGGTGGAGGCGTGGAGCTTAAGGGCGGGGAAATTGTCCCGCACCATGGCGGCAACCCCAAAATCCTGGACGATAAGACCATCGGGCCCCAGGCCCGCCAGGTACTTGAGGAGCTGGTAGAGCCGGTCCGCCTCCCGCTGCTCAAAAACGGTGTTCACCGTGACGTAGAGCCTGCGGCCCATCCGGTGCATCACCTTCAGGGCCCCCTCAAACTGGGAATAGGCAAAATTGGCGCTCCGCATCCGGGCATTGAAATTCTTCAACCCCAGATAGACCGCGTCCGCCCCCTCTCCAACGGCCGCATCCAGGGCCTCGGGGGACCCGGCGGGGGCTAATAGTTCAACCGGTTTCATGAAGGGTCAGTATACGCTATTAAAACCTCTTGTACTACCGTGGCAATATTGAGAAAAGACCTGTTTTTCATTATACTTAAATTATGAGTAACGGAATAACCATCACAAATGAAAATTTTGAAGCTGAAGTGCTTCAGTCGCCGGCCCCGGTTTTGATCGATTTTTGGGCCGACTGGTGCGGACCCTGCAAAATGATAGGCCCCTTCATCGATCAGCTTGCGGAAGAATACGCAGGGCGCATCAAGATCGGCAAGGTGAACGTGGATGAGCAGGGGGATATCGCGGGCAAACACGGCATCGTGTCGATCCCCACCCTGATTGTGTACAAGGACGGCCAGCAGGTCCGGCAAAAGGTCGGGGCCGCCCCCAAGCGTGACATTGAGGCCCTGTTTAAGGATCTTGTTTAGCGCCCAAAAACAGGACGTTTTCGGGCGCTAAACAATAAGTCAATTATTCAAGCCGTTTTGTGCTGTTCGTTTTTCCCGGGGTAGCGCTGTTGTTGGCGGTGATATACCAGTCGCTTGCCCGGTTGGTATCCGGGGCGGCTTCGTCACGGGAGATGCTCCGGGTCGCGGTGGTTTTGCCGCTGATGACCGCATCGGAGGGTCCCGGAATTTCAGTATCCGCTGAAGCAAGCCATGCCCCCTGTTCCTGCAGTAACTCCGCAGCGGCGGCATAGTGTTCCTTTGACCACCAGGCATCGGGATTTTCGCTCAGCATCACCGCATCGATGACCTTATCATCCTGATCCATGAAGTAGACCGTATCCGTTTTCCGCAGCAGTTCAGCCGAGCCGGGAACCCAGAAGTCCCGAACATCCGCAAGGGCCTCGTTTCCCCCGGACAGGTCCAGCTCGCTCCCCGTTTCGTTTGTGGCGCCTATGTCCGTATCACGGGTACGCAGGTGGACAAGGACATATTCCCCTGAGGCAACCTCTGTGGGCGGGAATTCAAAGGCAAGGGGATTTTTGGTGTTTCCCGGAATAAAGAGCCGGAGGGCCCCCAAATTTCCCGCTTCCAGGGTTTTAAACTCCACAAATTCCGTCCTGGGGCTGGAATATTCGGTCCGCAGCTCCGTAATAAGCAGCTTCGGTATGCGGTCGTTCCGCGTCCGAAAGGGAACCAGCACGTTCAGGGTATTCCCTGCGGTATCCTCCACCAGAATATCCGCCATGACGGCCGCTCCCTCATCCGGGGCCGCCCCCAGCATAATTTTTACCGTCGCCCCACCGTCCGTGGAATCTACGGTCAAAGCCGGCTCAAAGTTGAGGGAAACAACCTGCACCGGACGGGAAAACTGAAAGTTGATTTCCTGGGAAGAAACCACCTTACAGGCCAGGAACTCGGGCGCTTCCGAGCTGAAACCCTCCTCCCCCGAATCGGAGCCCAATACCCCCTGAATCGCCTCCCCGGTAGAGCAGGAAGCGAGCGCCCCGGCTCCGATAAAACAGACCAGGGCAAATGCCCCCCTAAAAACCTTAAAAAACCTCTTCATAAAACCTCCAATGTAATTAGTAAATGCTCAGTACCTGGTAATGAGTTATTTCTCAATGTACGCAAATGCGCACACCTATATAGGGCACTGAGTGGGGGTTTTGCTTGCATCAAAACGGAAAAATCGTAAAAATATTTGACATGGCGTATAAAACGGGGTATTGTTAGACGCATGGAGATAATAGTACAAACAGCAGAGGAATATATAAACAATTAACGAAAATAAAAAACAAGGAAATCTCCATTGGAAGACACAAAGTCGATCCGATCAATTTTGTCAGGATGTTAGGAGTATAAAAATGAGGACTGATACACTTGTTAGAAATGAAGGGATGGAAGCATTGGCACAAAATTTGGGTTTGGTTGATGCTGAACGATTTATAATGCTCATACAGAAAGAACCATTTGATTATACAAAATGGCAGGAACATTTATTCGAGAATATGTCTGTTGAAGAATTAAGTAAAAAAGCAGCAGAATATCGTAGAAATAATATGTGAAAAGGCGCAACCGCAAAAACGTCATATAGCTTTCACATTGGGCGAAATTTGCATGACACTAGTGAAAAATAATGTATAATAGTAAAAGAGGCTATAAATGATTAAGAGAATATTTTATCCAATAGGGCAAGGTGCTTTTTATTCTGAACAATTTAATCATGAATTCACCATAGTTTATGATTGTGGAAATTTCTATCATGAAATATCTGCACAACATGTAGTGGCAAATAGTTTCCCTAAAAATTCTGTAATAGATATTTTATTTATTTCACATTTTGATAGAGATCATGTAAACTTAATTGATATCTTAAAAGCCAATTGTAAAATAAAAAAAGTTGTTCTGCCATTATTGCATAAAGGTGAGAGAATATTGCTTAAAAATATTTATACTAGTTTGGGAATTGGATATAATTCAATAAGAACTTTGATAACTAATCCTTCGGAATATTTTGGCCCAGAGACAGCTATAATTAGCGTTGACTTTGAGTTGAACGAAAATAATGAAAACAGTGAAACGAGTAGAGAAATTAACGGTATTAATGATAATGTCCGCATTAAAAGTGGGACAATATTGAAAAATAATAATTGGATATTTATACCGTATAATATTGATTATAAAATTAGAAATATTGAACTGCAAAGACTTTTTATAAAATACAAATTAGATATTGATTTATTTAAATATGATTTAAGTTATGCAATAAAAAATAAAAATATTATAAAAAAAATATATGCGAATCTTCCAGATGGAATAAATGCAAATTCCATGTTATTGTATTCAGGCCCATTAGATACAATTAACAAAAAATTTGAAATAGAATATATTTTCAGTACCGATATTAAAATAAAAAAGGGTTGTTGTATATATTATACCTCATATAATTGTCTTCCTGCATGTGTTTATACGGGAGACTCTGACTTAAATATTACAAAAATAAGCAAAATATTTAATAAATATTGGAAGAATGTTGGTACGATACAAATTCCACACCATGGAAGTGAGCATAATTTCGATATTAACCTATTAAATTATAAACCATATGTATGCCCAATGTCATATGGTTTAAAAAATATTTTTGGACATCCATCGACAAAGGTTATTAATAATATTATAAAGAATAATAGTTTGCCAATATTGGTCAATGAGAAAATATGTTTTTGTGAAATAATAACATGAACGCAAACTCAACATACGCTACACACAATTTTTTCTGAATTTTTGTATAAAAATATATAAAAAAGACTTGAAAAATTATAAATACCGGAAATATTCAAAAAACGCCGCATCCATGCGGCACTGGTTGACAAAATAATTTGATTGTGGTATAATATTAAAATCGCTATGGAATTTCAGCTTAAAGATAGTATCAATAAGGATTGTAAAATGAAAGTAGGTTTTTTTATAAAAATACTTTTTTCTGTTGTGGTTATCGCAGTCCAGATTATATTGATCTTTATTTTTTTCAAAGAATCAGAAATCGCGAAAAACATCATTACATTAAGCGGTAGCGTAGTTCTAACATTAGTTTTAACCCTAATTAGCGAAAAGGAGCCTAAATATTATACAATTATGGCTCAGAAGATTAGTGACGAAATCAAGGGAGTATTTGATCTTGGTTATTTTAATGCAATATCACCAACCAGGGGTAAGATGCATTTTAAAATGGGTGTCGATAGTTTTATACGTATCAATTGCAAAAGAATAACGATAATCGGTGAAACAGGAGACACACTATTTGCGCAAAATCAAAATTTAGAAGAAGAATTGGAAAAAAAGGATTTCGAAATTTTTCTCATAAATCCGCACTCTGCATTAGCGGAAGATAAAAATAAAGCATTTAAAAATCAATCCGGTGAAAATGATTTCATTACAAGAGTTAACGATATGGCACATAATTTTAATTCTTTTGTTGATCGTAAAAATGTTAAGAAAATCAAAAACCATTATTTAAAAGTATATACATATACAATAGATCCTGGTTTTTCTGCTGTTATTATTGAACATGGTGATAATAAGCCAAAGGAATATATTATAAGTCCTCATATTTATTCCAAAGAACCCAAGAATAGCCCTTGTTTTCATATTGTTAAAGGAAATAAACTTTATTCCATATACCATGAATCTATTGAAGAGTTTTTAAAAATGTTTAAAAATGATGACAACCTATACATTGCGAATAGACCATTTAAACAGGCAAGTATCAAAAAAGAAGAATAATATGGGAGGGCCCGTGCGCCCTCTGTGGCGCACGGCTTCGTAACTGGCTTGGCGCATCGCATACGCTTATTGCAGGACTTGAATTACAAACAATAAAAGATCATGCACCTGACCCCTGCATGGGGTTTCAGGAGCGCACGGGGAATAGGGCGGGGGGGTCCTGGTGCATAAAACCATGCCCTTCTGCGAAGGTCACGGTTTTATGCACCACCCCCCCTTCGCCTTTTTTACAGGTGCGCTCCTTATATCCTCCAGGGGTCAGGTGCGCCGTTTTCAAAAGGGGGCGTCACTATGGGGGCCCAAAAAATGGCCGCCCCGGTTAGGAGGCGGCCATTTGATCTACGCGGCTACTCCCGCGCGGGAGGGATTATATTGCGGCGTTGGTGATTTGAGCACGACCGCCCAAACCATCGACATTGCCACTGGTCCCAGCACCATCAGCTCCGTTCTCACCGGGGGCCGCTGAGCCTGCGCCAGCGGCAACACCCGTACCTGTGTGAACATAACCGCCGGTTTGACTGGAAACATCTACAGCGGTACCCGTACCGACGACTCCTGAAGGCCCTTTGATATGACCGCCACCGGTGATGAGCGCTCCGCCTCCGAAGCCGCTGTCAGTAGAGCTGGCTTTAACAACACCGATGCCGCCGGTCGCTAAGAGTGTACCGGATGCAGGCGCAGCGGCAAAAGTAACATCCTGCTGTAAGACAAGCGTTGCGCCGCCGCCGCCCTTACCAACAGCGACGCCGGAACTTCCTGTGCTACCGGCGCCGCCGGTTGCCAACAGTTTACCGGTAGCGACAATCTTCGTTTCCACATTGACGGTGAGCGTAGCAGTGCCGCCTGCTGAAGTTTGTGCATTGGCCGCGCCGCCGGTAACAGCAAGCTGGGCGCCGGCGCCGATGATCAGAGTGCCGCTTCCGTCAACTTCGGAAGTAACGGCGGTTCCGGTAGTGAGGCCGGTCAATGTGAGTCCCCCGGCGTTGACTACATTGAAATACCCGTTTACCGTGAGTTTTTTGTCGTCAGCAAGTGTAACGGCTGCCGCGGGAGCGGTCAGATACATACCTTCCGGAACCGTTTGGTTATCGGCAAGGGTAGCGCCACCGGTGACCAAAAGCGCCTTGGAATTGCTTACCTTGGCGATTTTTGGCAGGGCCGTCCATGCAAACCCGGTTGTGTTAGAGGAAAGATCGAGCCAGCCGGTGCCGGTAACACTGGCAACAGGAAGGGTACCATCAACGGGTAAAGCCGCACTGGCATTGCCTGCTTTAAAAACACCGTTCACCGTAAGGGACTCAAGAGCCCCCAGAGTATCGCTGGCATGTGCCGTGAGGACGACACCGGCGGGAATAGTAACACCCGTAGCGGCGCTTGTAGTCTTGGCTGTAGCGGTGAGCGCATGCTGACTACGAACAACGGTGAAATCGGGGTTGAGGGTGGGATTAACACCGCCGGTAATGGCGCTGAAGTCATAATCGATGGTCAAAGCGGCAAACGTAGCGCCTGTAATAACAAGGTTCCCGTCGCCCGCCGCCGTCCACGCTTGGAGAAGGGTCGGGCCGGTGCTGCCAGTATCGTCAATAGTACCGGTGTAGGTGAGCGTTCCGTATGCGTTAACCGTTACTGCGGAAGTCCCCAGTACGGTTTCTGCAAACGTGGCGCCGGTACCGTCATTGATCTCCCCTGCATTGGCCAATGTAATACTACCTTCGGCCAAGACTTCAATGTTACCGCCGTTTGTAACTTCAACCGAGCCGGTTCCGGGTGTGATGGAAGCACCGTAGGCAACATAAACCTTGCCACCGTCAACGATAAGTGTCGTTGCTCCGCTGAAAGTAAGGTCGCCCTGCAGGATGAGTATTTTACCGGAAGGCACCGTCACATCAGTGCCTGTAATGGCAAAAGTCCCAACGCCGATTTTTGAAAATTGGCTGCCCGAAAGGAATGCGTCCAGCTCAGTCTGATTTGCTGCGACAACATCGGGGCTGATGACGGTGTTAATGCCCGTCCCGCCGGCGGCGGCGCCCTCGCCGCATCCTGCAAGTACAAGAGAGACTGTCAGCAGCAGCGCTGCGGCAATCGTCCAAAGTTGATTCTTTCTCATAAAGAAATCCTCCGTAATCTATTTTCTGCCACGGCCAACGGCCGTTTTGGCATTGAAACCTTATCTTGCTGCCGCGGCCATTGGCCGCTTTGGCATTGAAACCTTGGGTATGGGGTCCGGGGGGATCAGCCCCTTTTCCTGCTTGAACCGGTGCTCGTAGATGCGGTGAACCACGTAGGCGCTCTCAAACTCATCCCGGCCAAAATTCATGATGATCCCCAGGGGGGCCCCGGTGTCGTTCAGCGCGAACCAGAAGTTATGCTGGGCTTTTTCTGATATGGGATTTGGCTGTGACAGGACCCGCGCCAGTACGGTGCGGTGTTTAAAGGTAAAATCGGCCCGGAACCCTTCGGACAGGACGCTGCGGGGCCGGACGGCGCCGTCCGCCATCCACCGCACACCGATGGGGGGCAGGAGGACATTCCGCTCCATGCCGTTTTTGCCGCCGGCGAACCAGGCTTCCAGGGCATCGAGGTAGACGCCGGTTAGTAAGCCGCCGCCGAGCTGGGCATGGATCTTCCGCGCCGCCCGTTTGATGGGGCAGAGAACGGCGGAGGGGGTATGGTTAACGGACATGGGTACCCCCGTCAACAGGGGATGAGAATAGGATTTTTACCGGGAAAACAGCTAAATTTCGATGTTCAACGGGGGGGGGGGGGGGCTAAGGTTTTTCACCTCCAACCCTCCCGCAGGTTTCCGTTTCGTCCTCTTTAAGAATTTTCCCCCCGGTGAAAAAAAATCAAATCTTTTTCTGAAAATTTTGGGGAAAAACGACCTCTTTCGTTACATTCATTTT
>BNUU01000009.1 GCA_025997595.1 Spirochaetia bacterium
GGGCCGCAGGGGAATATGGTCGTAACTTTCGTGGATCAGGGCCAGCACTTCCCGGTAGCCGGCGATCTCCTCCTCAGAGCGGTTCCGGGGCTCCGTCTTCATCGCGACCAGGGCGGCAAGCCGTTCATCTGATGTATTGATCCCCTCGATCCGGTTTGACGCGCCGGTACTCTGTATCCGGGCGATTTCCAGCAGGGTTACCAATACGTCCTGACGGGCTTCAACAAACAGTTCCTGCTTCCCCTTGTACTCATGGACAGCGGCAAGGAGGTTCATGATCTCATTACAGGCAAGGGAGGAAGGTAAGTCTGAATAATCAAAATTTCTCATTTGGTTCTGCCTGATTTTCCTTGGTTCTGCCCAATTATACTATAAATTTAGGCAGTAAGGCAAGTAAATTGGGCAGAACCGGGAATAAAATCTAGGATCGCATGACGCCGGGCGCATTAGCGCCCCTTTAATCCTTCCTATCGGAAAGCGATCCGGAGGATCGCATAGTTAATGCGGTATCCAGCCGGGACCGGAATTCCCTCTCGCTGATCTCATTCTTTAAGTAATCGGTAATAAGCAGACGGATAAGCTGGGGAAAGGCCTTCCAATACCGCTCAGGCCAGGCCCCCAGTTCCCTCCGCAGACCCTGATCTTCGGCCGCGCCCATGGTTCCCGATGAATAGGCCAGGAACTGCCCGATCATCGAAGAAAGGAGGTCCGGAGGCAATTTTTCCCCCTGGCTGCCACCGGGGTTGGGGCCGGGATCCGGAATCCAGGCATCGGTGAGCTGCTTAATCTGATCATCGGTCAGTTCCGGGGCTTCCTGTTTGATGATCCGCACCGCGTAATCGAGGACACTCTGTTTGAGCCCCGCTACAGTGCCTTCGATATTGATATTGGCGGTCATTTCCTTTGCCAACTTTTTGGGATCAGGAAGGTTCCGGGCACCGCCGAACATGGTAAGCTCCCGCCGCCGCCTGACCACCGCGGCGGCCACCGCCTCTATGGCCGCCTCATCACAGCGGTTCAGGATATAGTCCATTACCCGGACCAGTTCAGGGTCTGCCATTAGAAGATCATAGTCCTAAACCGGAGGCCCCGCAATGGGGAAGGCTCCGTAAGGAGAAAGGGCCCCGTAGGGGACCAGAGCTCTGTCCCCGAGCTTCAATTTCCCGGCGCTTTCCGGCATACTATGGGGGTGAAACTGACCATCCTTGGCTCCGGTACCTCCGACGGTATTCCCGTAGTGGGCTGCGATTGTCCGGTCTGCCGTTCCAAAGACACCCGGGACAAGCGGATGCGGACCTCCCTCTCCGTTGAGGGGAATCGGGGAGAACGGGCCGTTATCGACACGGGACCGGAATTCCGCCTTCAGGCAATACGGGCGGGGATTAAAAAGCTGGACGGGGTCTTCCTGACCCACGCCCATGCGGATCATGTCCATGGCCTGGATGACGTGCGCCCCCTGAGCCGTACAATGCCCCTTCCTGTTTACGGAAACAGTAAAACAATCGATGAAATAAGGGAACGGTTCTCCTATATTTTTAAAGAAACCCAGCGGGGAGGCGGAAAACCCCGGATCATCCCGACGCCGGTCTCGGAACCGGTGGTCCTTGGGGGACTAACCTTTACTCCAATACCGGTAAAACACGGAATCTTGGACATTTTAGGCTGGAAAATCGAAGAAGAGGCGCATCTTCCCTGCGCAGGCACGATATCCGCAGTCTACCTTACCGACACCAGTGAAATCCCCGCCGCTTCCCGGAAGATTATCGGCAAACCGGCAATTTTGATCATCGGCGCCCTGCGGACACGGCCCCACGAGACCCATTTTTCCTTTGAACAGGCCCTGACCGCCGCCGCAGAGATCGGAGCCGAAAGGGTCTGCCTGACCCACATCTGCCACGATTATCCTCATGAGGAAATAATTGAATTTTGCCGGAATTTTATGAAAGAACGGAGCCTCAAGGGGATCTCCACAGAACCATCCTATGACGGCCTGGAAATTACCCTCTAATTAGACTTTTTTAGTAACGAAGTCGCTCTTGAGGCAGCGTGCGCAGATCTTCAGGGTAAGGGTGGTCCCCCCGATTTCGGTCTTTACCTTTACGAGATTGGGCTTCCATGTCCGGCGGGTATGATTTTTGGCATGGCTTACCTTATTACCGGTTATCGTATGTTTTCCGCAGATATCGCAGGTCCGTGACATAATAATCCTTCCTTATCAACGAGTAGAGTTAACAAGACTATCAAAAATAAAAAAAAATGTAAAGTGCCCTGTAGCAAATAAAAAACCGCCCTCAAAGGACGGCTTTTACTTTACTCCCCCGCGCGGGTTCGCCCTCCGCCCCTCGACATCCTGTCTCGGGGCTCCGGGCCGGGGTTCAGTCCTGCCGGGGCCATCCATGGCCCCTTTTCCTCCCGTTGGTCGGCGGACTGAACCCTTCGAACCCGCACCAACGAGTAAATAAAAAACCGTCCATAAAGGACGGCTTTTTATTTACTCCCCCGCGCGGGTTCGAACCACGGACAAGCTGGTTAACAGCCAGCTGCTCTGCCAACTGAGCTACAGGGGAATGTTTTTAAAAACTACCGCAACTAAATGATTTTGTCAATAGAGTTGTTCAATAACTTCAGTTGCTGAGCAACTCTAATATGCCTTCACTTATAAAGCGGGCCCAGGGCCGCGCAGGCCCGGTAGTCGGAGCCTTCCCTGTCCATGCCGAAGCTGTTCCAGTAGCTGGGGCGGTAGACCTGATCCGCCGGGACGTTGTGCATGCAGACCGGGATGCGGAGGATGCTGGCCAGGGTGATGAGGTCCGCGCCGTTGTGGCCGCAGGAAATGGCTCCGTGATTGGCGCCCCAGTTGTTCATCACCGAGTAGACGTCGGTGAAGGGGCCTTCCCCGGTCAGACGGGGGGCGAACCAGGTGGTGGGCCAGGTGGGGTCCGTGCGCTGGTCAAGCTTGTCGTGGACATGGTCGGGCACGGTGACGGTATAGCCTTCGGCGATTTTGAGGACCGGGCCCACGCCTTTAATGAGGTTGAGACGGCACATGGTGACCGGCATGTCGCCCTCGGTGAGGAAGTCCGAGGAATAGCCGCCGCCCCGGAAGTAGCCCAGGCTGGCGTAGCGCCAGCTTACCGCGTCCAGGCAGCTGCCGGCTTCCTGGGGGCTGATGTCCCAGAAGGGCTTCATGGCGGGCTTGCCGTTTTTGCGCTGTTTGCCGGTACCGTCGATGGCGGCGGCGCCTGAGTTGATCAGGTGGATAAGGCCGTTAGCGGCGCCCCCTTCGGGCTTCCAGCCGGTGACCCGCTCAATGGCGGCGGGGCTCCAGTAGGTCCGCACATCGGCGAAGATCTGGGCCGCGCCGGTCAGGAGGTGGCCCAGGAGCATCGACGTGCCGTTGAGGCAGTCGTTTTCGGTGGCCACGACGTAGGGGGCGCGGATGCCGTTCCAGTCAAAAGAAGAATTGAGGAGCACTTCGGCAAAGTCGGCGTTGGGGAAGTGGTCGCTCCAGTTCCGCTGTCCCTGGAAACCGGCGGCAATGGCGTTGTGCCCCAGGACTTCCTCGGGAAGGCCCTTGCGCTTGAGATCGGGGTTGCCAACCATGAGGTCCCGGATGATCATGGCCATTTTGACGCTGGTTTTCCAGACTTCGTCCTTCCGTTTGCGGCTGTGCTGTTCCGCCGGGGGGTTGTTATCCGGGCCTTCCTTGCAGTTGGCCTTGACCCATTCCAGGGCCCGCTTGTACTCCGCTTCGGAGTAGATCTTTTCCTCAAAACGGCGTACCAGTTCGGTCATATCGGCGTATTCGGTCCGCATCCCCAAATATTCCTGGAAGAAGTCCGCATTGGTGATGGACCCGGCGATCCCCATGGAGACCGAGCCGATGGAGAGGTAGCTTTTGCCCCGCATCCAGGCGGCCGCAAGGCCGGCCCGGGCAAAGCGGAGGAGTTTTTCCTGCACATCCGCAGGGATGGTCCCGATGCTGGCCATATCCTGCACATCACGGCCGTAGATGCCAAAGGCGGGGAGCCCCTTCTGGTTATGGGCGGCAAGGACCGCCGCCAAATACACCGCGCCGGGCCGGTCGGTGCCGTTAAAACCCCAGACCGCCTTGATGGTCAGGGGGTCCATGTCCATGGTTTCCGAGCCGTAGCACCAGCAGGGGGTCACGGTGAGGGTGACGGCCACGTTTTCCCGGGAGAACTTGTCCTGACAGGCGGCCGCTTCCGCCACCCCGCCGATGGTGGAGTCCGCAATGACGCACTCGATGGGGAGCCCGTTGGGGTGCCGCAGGTTTTCGGTAATCAGCTTTGCCGCGGCCTTCGCCAGAGCCATGGTCGGCTCCTCCAGGGATTCCCGTACCCCCCGCCGTCTGCCGTCAATCACCGGCCGGATACCGATCCTGGGCGGCGCTCCCCGAAACCGGTTCACCGGCGGATTCTGCTTCAAACTCGATATATCAGCCATAGTTTCCTCCATGAAATATACCTATACCGGGATTACACCCTTTTTAAGGATGATATTACCGTATTTGACGGTCTCACCACTCATTACCACCGCATAGGCTTTTTTAGTCCGTTCGTAAAAGGCAAAGCGCTCGATCCGTTCCGTGGCAGGTGTTCCGGGCCAGAGCCGGTCTATCACCGCCCGGTAGGAAGTTTCCACCGCCGGGTCCAATAGGTTTCCCTTGCCCGCATCCATCATGATCACCGGATGGGGTACCGCATAATCCAGGTTGATAAGTTTAAGAATCCCCTCAAGCAGGGCAGGGACCCGGATACCGTCCGCCCGGATTACCCTTGTGTTGCAGGTATCGCCGGGGAAAAATGCATCGGCCAGGACAATCTCGTCGCCGTGTCCCATGCGGAACAGGGCGTCCAACAGTTCCGGGCTGATTACCGGATCTATACCAATCAGCATGAGGATCCTCCTTAAGCGGTCTTTCGTAATTATATCATTATTCGATAGTTATTGATACTGCTTTGCCGGGATCGGCTCTGATAAGGAGCCCTTCAGCCGTATCCTCCGGAAGTTCCGTTTTGCTGTCCCGGATGGCCTTACCCGCATGGACACCCCGGATCAGCAGTTTCCAGGGCTTTAGGGTCCCCTCGTTCTGTGCGGTATAGACATTGCCCTGCCGGTTCACCGTACAGGTTGATTCAAGTTCCCCCGCGGGGTTGAAAATTTGAGCCGATGCGCTCCTGCCCTCATCCAGCTCAAAAACATGAAAAGTAAGCTGATCAGCATAATCATAGTCGGGCTCTTGGCTGTTGTTTCCAAAGGGGATTACCGAGTTGGGCCGCGCCAGGAGGGGCAGGCTCCGGTAGCCGTGGTGTTCGCTGCGCCAGGAACCGCCTTTTTTCCCTTCATCGAGCACTTCGCCGCTGATGATGTTGGTCCATCTCCCGGCGGGGAGGTAGTATGAAACATTTCCGTCGCTGCTGAAAATGGGGGCCGCCAGCAGGCTGTCCCCCAGCAGGTACTGCCGGTCAAGGTAGGCGCAGGCGGGATCGCTGTCGAATTCCAGAACCATGGCCCGCATCATGGGAAGGCCCTCCCTGTGGGATTCTACCGCCTTGCCCCAGAGGTAGGGCATGAGACGGCATTTGAGCTCGGTGAAGAAGCGGAGCACATCGCCGGCTTCGTCGTCGAAATTCCAGGGCACCCGGTAGGACTGGTTCCCGTGGAGCCGGCTGTGGGATGAAAGCAGGCCGAAGGCCGCCCAGCGTTTAAAGAGGTCCGCCGTAGCGGTATTTTCAAAACCGCTGATGTCGTGGCTCCAGAAACCGAAACCCGTGGGGGCCAGCGAGAGGCCCCCCCGCAGGCTTTCCGCCATGGACTCGTAGGTTGCCGCGCAGTCCCCGCCCCAGTGCACGGGGAAGCATTGGCCGCCGACCGTGGCGGACCGGGCAAAGACCAGCGCTTCACCCTTGCCGCGTTTTTCTTCCAGCAAATCAAATACGGTTTTATTGTAGAGGTAGGTGTAGTAATTGTGCATCCCCCGGGGGTCGGCGCCGTCGGAGTACACCGCATCGGTGGGGATGCGCTCGCCGAAGTCGGTTTTGAAGCAGTCCACTCCCATGTCGAGGAGGCCGGCCAGCTTGCCCCGGTACCACGCGGCAGCCGCGGGGTTGGTAAAGTCCACCAGCGCCATCCCCGGCTGCCAGCGGTCCCACTGCCACACATCGCCATTTGCCCGTTTAAGGAAGTAACCCTTTGCCGCGCCCTCATCAAAAAGAGGGGACCTCTGCGCCACATAGGGATTGATCCACACGCAGATCTTGAGCCCTTTTTGTTTAAGCCGCCGCAGCATTGCTGCGGGATCGGGGAATTGTTCCCTGTCCCATTCAAAATCAACCCATTGCAGGCCCTTCATCCAGAAGCAGTCAAAGTGAAACACCCGCAGGGGAATTTTCCGTTCCGCCATGCCGTCAATAAACCGGTTTACGGTCTTTTCGTCGTAGTCCGTGGTAAAGGAGGTTGAAAGCCAGAGCCCGAAGGACCATGCCGGGGGCAGGGCAGGGCGGCCGGTCAGGGTCGTATAATTGCGGATCACATCTTTCAGGTTGTCCCCTGCAACGATGTAGTAGTCAATAATTTCACCGGGAACGGAGAACTGCACCGCGTTTACCACTTCGCTGGCGATCTCGAAAGAAACCCGTCCGGGGCTGTTCACCAGCACCCCGTATCCCCGGCTGCTGATATAGAAGGGGATGTTCTTGTAAGCCTGTTCGCTTGCGGTGCCCCCGTCTTCGTTCCAGCATTCCACGATCTGGCCGTTTTTGACAAAGGGGGTAAATTTTTCCCCCAGGCCGTAGATCGTTTCCCCCACCGTAATACTGAGGTATTGGGCCATGAAGGTTTCCGCGTTATCCGGTGCGGTAAAACTATTTGTCGCAGTAATGCTGTTCACCGCCGTGGGGTCTATCGAAAAGTGCCCCGAATTCCGTCCGGAAATTCCGGTAAGCTCTTTTCCCTTCCGGCTGAACGTGGTGTTCCAGGAATCCTTCGCGGCGGTGACCGAAAGGGAGCCTGCCCGCAGTGTCCATGCGTCATTGCTTTCGCTGACGGATACCGGGTGCCCGCCGTCACAGGGCAGGGTGAATTCCGGCGGGCGGCGCAGGCCGCCTGAGTGACGGTACATCTTCACATGGATCACATCCGGCAGGGGGCTGGAAAATTCAGTGGTGAGCAGGGGGATGCCGGTGACCCGTTCTCCGGGGTACTTCAGTTTTTTGTTGGTGGTATACACCGTGAGCGCAGTATCGGTAACACCGATGTCAACATTATCTACGAGATTCTGGGGATGTACCCCGTTCCGTATTTCCCAGTAGCCGTCCCTGAATTTCATTACGCCGCTTCCTTTGATCTTTTATAAAATGATTTTTGTTCCGTCTTTGGTAAAAACCGGAATTCTATCCAGGGGAGCCTCAACAGTAATACTGTGTCCTCCGTCAAATGTTTCCCCGGTCCAGGCATTGGTCCATTTCGATCCGGCGGGAAGGTACAGCGTCCGTTCCCGCTGCCCTTCGTACAGGATGGGGGCGACCAGGTAGTTGGGGCCGAACAGATACTGGTTTTCAATTTCCCACGCCGCTTCATCCTCCGGGAAATCATAAAACAGGGGCCGTATCACCGGGGTTCCCCTTTCATGGGCGGCCTTCATCTGTTCTGCGATATAGGGCTTTAGTTTTTCCCTGAGGAACAGGTACTTTTTGCATATTTCGTAGACCTTATCCGAATAGGACCAGATCTCGTTGTCGGCGCCGGAAAGACAGGTTGCACCTCCGGTGGTTCCGAACTGGGGCTTGTGGGGTTCCCTGTCGCCGTGGATGCGCATCACCGGGCAGAAGGCGCCGTATTCAAACCAGCGGATCAACAGTTCGTGGAAATGGGGGTCCTTGATCCAGCCGCCGTGGAAACCGCCGATGTCCGTGGTCCACCAGGGAATACCGGCGATACCCATGTTGAGTCCCGCCGCAAGCTGATTCCGCAGACTCTCGAAACTGGAGTGGATATCCCCGGACCACACCAATGCGCCGTAACGCTGGCTCCCCGCCCAGGCGCAACGCAGCAGGTTCAGGATATTCTGCTGGCCCGCCGCCTGCATCCCGTCAAAAAATGTTTTGGCGTACATCAGGGGATAGATGTTACCAACCTGAAGATCCGGCCCCAGATGGTACCGGTAGTTATCAAAATCATAGACCGAATATTCCGGTTCCGCTTCATCGAGCCAGAAAACCTTTATCCCCTTGTCGTAGTAATTCTGTTTTGCCTTTGCCCACAGATAGTCACGGGCCTCCGGATTGGTGGCGTCGTAGTGAATGGTATTCCCCTGAAAAGCCATGACGATCCTGAACCCCCGTTCGGTGCGGATCAGGTAGCCCTTTTGCAGCATCTCTTCAAAATTCTCGCTGCGCCGGTCCACCGTGGGCCAGATGGACACCATCAGTTCTATTCCCATTTGTTTCAGTTCCGCAATCATGGCGTCAGGATCGGGCCAGTAGACGGGATCGAATTTCCATTCACCCTGGAAAGGCCAGTGAAAGTAATCCACCACAATTACTGAAATGGGGAGCCCCCGTTTTTTATATTCACGGGCCACTTCCAGCAGTTCATCCTGGGTCTGGTAACGCAGCTTGCACTGCCAGAAACCCATGGCATAGTCGGGCATCATCGGCACGGTGCCGGTCGCTTTTGCATAGGCTTCTTCAATTTCAGCGGGACTGTCCCCGGCGGTGATCCAGTAATCTATCTTTTTGGCGGACCGGGCTTCCCAGGTGGTGATATTTTTCCCAAAGGTGACCCGCCCAACCGCCGGGTTGTTCCAGAGGAACCCGTAGCCCAGAGAGGACAGGGCAAAGGGGACGCTGGCCTGGGAATTGCGCTGGGCCAGTTCCAGATCGATACCCTTAAGATCGAGGTATTCCTGCTGGTACTGTCCCATACCGTAGATTTTTTCATGGGGATCCAGGGACTCAAAGCGTACCGCGAGTTCGTAATCCCCCCCCGCAATGGGCTTGAATTCCCGGGCCTCAATTTCCAGGGCGCTGCATGTTTTTGATTTAATATCCCGGCGGTTCCGGACATATTCATCCAGAAGCATTTCTCCCCTGCTGTTATACCCGGAGATCCTGCCGGAATTGCTGATGCGTATTTCCAGCTTGCCGTTCCGTATGGACGCCCCATTTTCACCGATTTTGATATCGGCGGCACAGGTTTTGGGCGGAAGCAGGGCCCAATCTTCCAAGGCGTTTCCGCCGGAAACGCCGGGCATCTCCGCCATCTTGGTGGAACGGACACGCAGACTGTTTTCACCCCAGGGTTCTACCCACAGTTTTTCTGCGTCATAACGGTAGATTAAACGGTTTTGTTCTCTGCTGAAGTTTGATGTCATGTCGATCTTCTCCCTATAGTTTTACTGCGCCCGCAACCATGCCCTTGATAATATATTTCTGCAGGGCAAGGTAAAGGACAATGGCCGGTGTCAAGGTCAGAATAACTGCGGCCATGGCATAGTTCCATTCGATCTTATAAAGTCCAAAGAAATTGTAGGCCGCCAGTTGGAGGGTGTAGGAATTTTTTGAGCCGCTCAGGGTAAGCAGGGGGAGCAGGAAATCGTTCCACATCCACATGGCGTCTATGACCACCACGGAAACGGTGATGGGCTGGAGCAGGGGAAAAATCACCTGAAAGAAGGCCCGCCAGGGAGAAGCGCCGTCAATAAGGGCGCAGTCATCCAGTTCATGGGGAATTGATTTCACGAAACCATGGTAGAGGAACAGCGCCAGGGATGAGGCCAGCCCCCAGTAGAGTACCCCTAGCCCCCAGGGGGTTCTGGTCAGGTTTAAGGTCTTTGCAACTTTTACTAAGGCGATCATGAAAGAATGGAAGGGTATCATCATGGGGGCAATAAGCATAAGAAACACCACCCAGCTGTACCTGGTTTTGGTCCGGGAAAGTTTATATCCCGCCATGGCGCTTATCAATACGGTGCCGAGGCCCCCCACAACCGTTGCTATCAGGGTGTTGAAGAACAGGGGCGGGTAATCCATGATCTTCCAGGTTTCGATATAGTTCTTCATGGTTGGGACCCTGGGAAGGGCGATCACATTGACGGTAATCTCTTCGTAGCTTTTAACGGAATTGATTATCACCAGAAAAAGCGGATAGAGGTACACAATGGCAATAATGATAAGTACGACAGAAAGAATGATAGAATAGTGTTTCTGTTTTTTATTCATTATGATTCAATCTCCATCTTTTTAAAGAATTTGACCTGGAAAATTGTAAACAGCAATATTAACAGAAACAGTATTACTGATTTGGCGGTTCCGTACCCAAAGCGGCTGGTGACAAAGGCTGTCTTGTATATATCCAGGGCGATGGGGGTGGTGGAGTTGCCGGGGCCGCCGCTGGTCAGGCTGAATATCACGTCAAAGGTTTTGAGGCTGTTTGATACCGAGTGAAACACCGCAACCGTAATGGAGGGCATTATCAGGGGGACGGTAATTTTGAAAAACCGCGAAACCCCGCCCGCGCCGTCAATCATGGCCGCTTCTATCACATCATGGGGAATGGCCTGGAGGCCCGCAATATAGATAACCATATAAAAGCCGATTGACTGCCATACCGAAACGATCAGTACGCTGGTAAAGGCCATTTTGGGGTCCCCCAGCCAGCTGAGCATCAGGAAGGGGGCCTTTATCAATTCGTAGAAAGAATCAAAGCCCCGTGAAAAAATAAAACGCCAGATATAACCGATCACAATAAGACTGATGATGTTGGGGATATAAAAGGCCGCCCGCAGGGCGTTCTTCCCCCGGACTTCACCGTCCAGGAATACCGCCAAAAGGAGGGCGATGGCGTTAATAAAGATTACCCGGAAGACCGTCTGTTCCAGGGTAAAAATAAAGGACCGTATCATGTCGGGATCGTCGGTAAGAAGTTCAACATAATTTGCAAACCCGATGAATACCGGGCTGCGGTCAATGCCGTTCCATTTGGTAAAGGAATAGACCACGCTCATTAAAAAGGGAACTTCCACGGATAAAAGAATCGCCGCCATGGCGGGTAAAACAAAGAGTGAAAATACCGCCAGGGAATTTAGTTCTTTCTTTGCCAGTTTTGTCATGCGTCCCTCCGGGCCGCTTTCCGAGAGGAAAGGATTAAAGCATACAAAGGCGCGACGTCATTGGGCGCCCTGCGAATGATAAAAAATAAACCCCGCCTGAAAAAGCGGGGTTATAAAAACCTATTTTTTACTGGGCTGCTTTTGCGATCTTGGTATAGGCGGCGTCAAGGGCCGTCAGGGTCGCCTGCCGGTCGGTGATGCCCGCGCAGTATCCCTGCAGAATAGCGCCCAGCTCCTGTTCGGTTCCGGTGGGGAACATCTGGTAGAACCAGGGATATCCGGGGACCCCCTTGTTCAGTAATGCTACGGTCTCTTCTGCAATCTGTGACTGGGGAGCCGCCGCAGCGGCAATGGGGGAAAGCTGTTTGATCTTGCCGGGGACCCAGTCCTTGCCGTAGGCCGAAGTGGTAAGCCAGCGCAGCCATGCAATGGCGGCCTGGAGGTTCTTGCTGTCCTTGGCAATCCTGATGGTCTGGTTTGAATCAAACATGATCCCCCCGGCATTCGCATCGTTACCCACCGGGCCGACGAGGAAACCGAGGTTCGCATTGGCATTGATCTGCCTGATGGTGTCCTCCGCCCAGTTACCCTGATGGATCATGGCGGCCTTCCCGGTGGCAATCAGCGAAGTCTGATCGTTAAAGTCAGATTCATTCGGTTTTGCACCGCCGTATTTCTTGATCAGATCCAGGAGATCAAACACATTCGACATTTCAGGTACATCACTGAACTTAAGGGTTCCTTTGTTCAGGCGGTCAACAAAACTGGCGTAGCCGCCGTACTTTTTGTCCACCACCGGGGCAATGGCCTGCCAGGCGGTCTGGGGGAGCACCCAGAATTCACGGAACCCAGCGGCAAAGGGCTGAATCCCAGCGGCCTGCAGCTTCTGGGCTACCGTTTCATATTCCGCAAGGGTCCGGGGCAGGGTACTAATGCCGTTATCCGCAAAGACCTTTTTGTTGTAAATAAACGAATGGGACTGGACCAGGAAGGGATAACCCAGTATCTTCCCGTCCACCGTAACCCCCTCCAAAGCGCTGGGGGTAAGCTGGCGGATAAAATCTTCCTTTGAAAGATCGTAGACATAATCCCGGTAGGTGGTATTATCCGCATAGGCGCTGCTCATAAAAACATCGGGAATGTCACCCGAGTTAATCCGGCTGGTAAGTATGGACCGGAAATCGGTCTGGGCCACCGTAATGTCCAGGGTAACCCCGGTTTCCGCCTTGTAGGCCGCCACCATGTCGTTGTACTGGTTCTGCAGTTCGGGGCTGTAGAAGAGCAGGGTTAAGGTTGCAGGACCGGAGGCCTGCTGCTTTTGACCGCCCGCGAAAAGGCTTAAACCAAGGCAAGACAGAATCAAGATACCCATAATCGTCTTTTTCATTTCATCCTCCTGAAATTTGCTTTACGTATGATGTACGTATATCATATATTTTCCCGGCTGTCAACAAAAATATTATTTTTTTTGTCCTTTCTTGCGGTTTCGGTAAAAACATGCTATTCTTTACCGGGGGCATCATGCGGATCACACAAAAGGACATTGCCCGTGATTTGGGAATTTCCCTCATCACCGTCAGCAGGGCATTTAACAATTCGGGCTATGTTTCGGAGGGCCTGAAAAAACGCATCCTTGACTATGCCGGAAAAAAGGCCTACGTGCCCCACCGGGCCTCCCAGGTTCTGGTCAGGAATACCATACGCACCCTGGCCCTGTTTTCTTCTGCGGACCCGGAATATTTTTGGCAGGATATCAAAAAGGGGGTCCTGAGCGCCGCGGAACACCTCAAGCCCTTTAACTACGAGGTCCGCTACCACCGGATTCCCGATTTTGACACGGAAAAGTACATCAGAATTTTAAAACAGGAAATAAGGGCCGGCCTGGACGCCGCGGCCTTTGTGAACCAGCGGATATTCAGGATGCAGGCCATACTGGAGGTGGCGGAAAAGGCGGGGATTCCCTATTTGCTCTACAATGTGGATAATCCCGGGACGAACCGTTTGTGCTACATCGGTTCCAACTACCGTTCCGGGGGGCGGCTGGCGGCAAATTTTATCGGGAAGGCCCTGAAGGTTAAGCGCGGCGGAAAGGTTTTGGTTATCGGGTTTATCCAGGGCCACGAAGCGGAAATTCCGGGGACGGACATCAATTCCGAACGGCTCCAGGGGTTTTTCAGCGTGATGGATGGGCAATACCCGGCGCTTCGCTGTGAAACCGAATTTGTCAATTCAAGATCAAAAAGACCTATCCCCCGCCAGATACATGAACTGCTTAAAAAATATGAACACCGGGTAGATGCGGTGTACTTTATCCCCGCCTTTAACACCGGTTTTCTCGGCGCCCTGGAACGGTTTGACTACAGTAACACTATTACTGTTTTACACGATATCGACGACTCCGCCCTGCACTACCTTGATATAAACCTCCTGACCGCCGTGGTGTACCAGGACCCGGTCTTACAGGGTTATACCACGGTGATGACCCTGGAACGTATTTTGGAATCAAAGATCCTGAACCGGCAAAGGGATGTAGAAATAATCCATACCCTCATTTTTAAAGAGAACACCGGTTTTCTCAGGAACTATATTTTGACCGAATTTGAGGATTAACGGAAAGCTGCGCCCCGGGCTGCTCACTTCTTCTCCCCAAAGATCCGCGCCGCCTCCTGGCGCACCTGATCCACTGCAGCCTGATATTGGCCTTTGAGGGCGTTCATGTTCTGATTGTAGAAGGCGACGAATTCCGGGTCCTGGAGGGGGTCAAGCTTGACCGCCCGTCCGTAGCGCCGGGCAAGTTCCTCCTCTTTTTGGCGGAGCTTGGGCTCGTACTGCCGCCGGATCGCCTCCTCGTACTGGGCGGACTCGTCCAGATACCGGGCGAGGAGCTGGGAGAGCTGCTGGTAGAGCGCGGCGAATTTGCCGTCGTTGATCACGATTTGGAGGCCCCTGCCCACGGCCCCGATCCGTTTTTCATCATCCTTTGAAAGGGGGAGGATGATCTGTGACAGGAGGACATCGAAGATACCCTGTTTCAGACTGGACTGCTGGTCCTTCGGGGCCTTTTTTATGGCCTCAGCCAGATCCGTTGTATTATCTTCCAAAAACTGATTGGCCAGCTTTTTCCCCTGCTGCTTTGCCTCAAACTGATCGATGGTGGCCTTGTCACTTTTGACCGACTCGGTCCGTTCCAGGGCAATTTCCAGCGCGCTTTTTATTCGTCCCATTGTTTTAATCCTTTCTGTCCGGTAGAATACCTTATTTAAAATACGCTAAAAAGAGGGTGATTTCAAGCATTTTCTAAGGAGTGAATATGTCCGGTACAATGGTACAGACGCTGATAGGAATGGGGGCCTACCTTTTGGTGATGATCACCGTGGGTTTATGGTACGCCCGGCGGAGTAACAGCAACCCTGAGCAGTACTTCCTGGGGAGCCGGGGGCTGGGGCCCTGGGTGGCGGCCATGAGCGCCGAGGCTTCGGACATGTCGGGCTGGCTTTTGATGGGCCTGCCGGGGGTGGCCTACTTTACCGGCATGGGGGAGGCCTTCTGGACCGCCTTTGGCCTTTGGGTGGGTACTTTGATCAACTGGCAGATCGTGGCCAAGCGGCTGCGGACCTATTCCCAGGTGGCGGACAACGCCATCACCCTGCCGGATTTCTTCAGCAAGCGTTTCCACGAAAAACGGAAGGTCCTGTCCACCGTTGGCGCCGCCATGATCCTGATCTTTTTCTCGATTTATGCGGGGTCCCAGTTTGTCACCTTCGGCAAACTTTTCGGCTACGTCTTCGGCGCCACGGACTACTACGTGGTCATGGTGGTTTTGGGGGCCCTTTTGGTGATGCTCTACACCCTGCTGGGGGGCTTTTTGGCGGAAAGCACCTGCGATTTTGTCCAGGGGATCATGATGTTCATCGCCCTGCTTTTGGTGCTGGTTGTGGGCTTTTTTGCTGCCGGGGGCTTTGGGGATATAGCCGAAAATTTGCGGAACTTCCCCCGTTTCACCGACATCTTCGGCATTGCGACCCCGGCGCTTGGCGCGGACGGTTTACAGCAGGTGAGCGGCGGTAAGCCGGTGTTCGGGCCCGGCGCAAATTATTCCCTCCTCAACATCGTTTCCTGCCTGGCCTGGGGGCTCGGCTACTTCGGGATGCCCCAGGTGCTGCTCCGCTTTATGGCGATTAAGAGTACCTCCAAGATCAGGGAATCCCGGATCGTGGCGGTCACCTGGTGTTTCATTTCCCTTTTTGCCGCTGTTTCCATCGGCCTGATCGGCCGCGCCTGGCTGCCGGATCTGCTTAAGACCGCCGGGGATGCGGAGACCATCTTCCTCCACATGGCAAGCCGCTTCTTCCCGCCCCTTTTGGCCGGGCTGGTCCTCTCCGGCATTCTGGCCGCCTCCATGAGCTCATCGGACTCCTACATGCTGATCGCCTCATCGGCCCTGGCAAATGACCTTTTCAAGGGGATCATCAACAAGAAGGCCGGGGAAGTAACGGTGATGTGGGTGGCCCGGATCACCATCCTGGTGGTAACGGTCTTTGGGGTGGGGGTGGCCCTTTCGGGGAACCAGTCGATTTTCCGCATCGTCAGTTACGCCTGGGCCGGCCTGGGCGCCGCCTTTGGCCCCCTGATCCTCTTCAGCCTTTTCTGGAAACGGACGACCTATCCCGCCGCCGTGGCCGGAATGCTTACCGGGGGCGTCACGGTGATCCTCTGGAAGAACGTGATTTCCCAACTCGGCGGCGCCGATAGTCCCCTCAGGGTCTACGAGCTGCTCCCGGCTTTCGTCATCTCCTGTATCGTCATCTTTGTGGTGAGCCTCTTAACGAAGAAGCCTTCGGCGGAGATCGAGAAGGAATTTGAGGAGGCAAAGGTAGCGGAGTTCTGACATATGCTCAGGCTATTCAGAACCTCCTGCTGCCTCGCTCTGACTGAGTTCTTTGCGTTTATTGACATCATTCCCACCCACGGAACATCCAGTTTGTTCCCGCGCAGGTAAGGACCCCCTCGGCGGAATACCAGGTATCGCTTTCCGGGCCGGGTCTGACGGGGAATAGGGGAACATCATCTTCAAAAAGAAGGGGAAAGGCGAAGGGGGAAGTTCCTATCCAGGGGCCCCCCGGGACGGGGATTTCCCTCTCTTCCCGGGCGGCGGGTTTGAACCGGCGCTTGTCGAAGCCCGATTGTACCACACTGACTGCGATGTCCCGGAGGTCTGCGGTCCAGGGATCCGCACGGACCTCTGCGGACACCCCCGGATCGCTCAATACTGCCCGGAACCGGGGCCAGTCAAAATTTTGGGGAACCCTGGCGCCGGTCTTTGGGGATGTTGGGTCCGCGGCCTGCGCAAGGGCATGGTAGAAAAAGGCGTCCACCCCGCCCTGCCAGCTTAAATCCAGCCGGCCGCCTCCGGCGTCAAAGGGAAAGATGGCCCCCGCGGGCCGGAATAATCCGGGGGCAATACCGGGACTTTGGCCCCGGTTCGGCCAGAAAGGCCAGGCAAGGATCGGGCTCGCGTCTATCGGGGGGACCTCTATTTCTATCCCCTGGGAAGAAGCCCCGGTCTCACAAAAAGTCCTGACCCCCGCCGGGTTTATCCACTCCACACGCCACCGGGGCGGGCCCAGGAGTTCCGTCCAGGCCGGGGGAAGGGCCGGAAAATTGAGGACAAAGCAGGACTCCGCCAGGGAATTCCCGCAGCCGCAGAGGCACAGGACCGCAAGCAGAATCATCAATAAATATTTCATACCCTATATAGGGCATCAACCATGGATTTTGCTTGCATCGACGGGGGAAAATTCCGAAGAAAATGAACCACTAACCACACGAAAAACACGAAAGCGGACTACCAAATTTTGTCTTTTTGTTCGTGGGGTTCGCGTGGTTCGTGGTTAAATTCTTCTTAGGGGTACGCATTTGGCGCCTGGCACTCTTGTAGATGACAGGCGATATATCGCATACTAATCATATATGAAGAAAAGCCATTCCCGCCGGAATTTGCTGCTTGCCGCTTTTTTCTGTATCGCGGTCGGATCCCTCGTTTCCCAGGAAGGACCCTCCGAAGAGCCGGATTTTGCGGAGACCCGGCCAAGGCAGCTTATCCGGGACGAACTGACCGTCACCTTTAGCCAGGGGGACATCGAACTGGATTTCCGTAAATCCTATCTGGCAAGCGAAGCCCAGCTTTTTACCGCCCTCTACGAGGGGCTTTTTACCTACCATCCCTTTACCATGGAACCGATTCCGGGGGCGGCTGAAAAATGGAATGTCTCGGAGGACAAAAAAACCTGGACCTTTACCATCCGCGCCAATGCCCGGTACTGGAACGGCGATCCCGTGAAGGCGGCGGATTTCCGAGCCGCATGGATTTCCCTGCTGGACCCCAAACGGGAATCCCCCTACTCAAGCCTTTTTGACGTTATTGAGGGCGCCCGGGAATACCGCATGGGCCTGCTGAAGGACAAAGCCAAGGTCGGCATAGAGATAAATGGGGACAAAACCCTGATCGTCCGCCTTGCCACTCCGGCAAGCTTCTTTCCCAGCATGCTCTGCCATCATTCTTTCAGCCCCATTCATCCTTCCATGATAGACCGGGATGACTGGTCCGAAACGTCCCCTGTTTCCAACGGCCCCTTTTATATTACCGAGCGGGAAGATGACCGTATTGTCCTGGTAAAGAACAAACTTTACTGGGACGCCGCCCGGGTAAGCCTTAACCGGCTCATCCTCCGCTATCCTGAAGACGGGGATGAGGCTACGGCGATGTGGAATTCCGGGGAAGCCCGGTGGGTAGCCGGGGAGGTGAACCTGGAAACCCTGACCGATCGGAGCGGCATCGTGGTAAACCCCATGTTTGCCACCCATTACTACTTTATCCGCTCCGCGAAAAAGCCCTGGGACGATCACCGCCTCCGCCGGGCCCTGACCCTGGTCCTCCCCTGGGAGCAGATGCGGGAAGGGCATTACCTCCCGGCAAAAACCCTGATTTTCCCCATCTCCGGTTACCCTGAAGTTGAGGGCCTGGAAGCCACCGATGAGGATGAGGCAAAGCGGCTCCTTGCGGAGGCGGGCTATCCCGGCGGGAAGGGCCTGCCGGAACTGGTGATCCGCCTGACCCCCTCCCAGGACGCCGCCCGGATCGGCGCCCTTATGGCAACATCCTGGAAGGAAAAGCTGGGGATCCCCATACGGGTCGAGGTAATCCCCTATAACCGGTACTTTGAGGCCCTCAAGGGCGATGATTACGGGGTGGGCTTTTCCACCTGGATTGGGGACTTTGCGGACCCCTACACCTTTTTGCAGATGTGGCGCCGGGACTCCAACCTGAACGACGCCCGGTACAACGACGCGGACTACGAAAATTTGATGGAAAAATCCATGACCGAAGACGGGAAGGAACGGTGGGCCACCCTGGCGGAGGCGGAAAAGCTCCTCCTCTCCCGGGGCTCGGTGCTGCCCATTTCCTTTAGCCCCGCCCTCAACATCGTGGACACCGGTGAAATCGAAGGCTGGTATCCCAATGCCCTGGACATCCATCCCTTCAAGTACCTGACCTTTAAAGCCTACCGGCCTTTGCCGGGGGTCACTTTAGCTCATTGAGCCGGTTCCAAAGATAGAAATTAATTAACCACGAACGACACGAACCCCACGAAAAAAGCACGAAATTTCGCAAAAATGTTCGTGTGGTTCGTGGTTAAATTCTTCGTGGTTAAATTCTTGATTTTGGAACCGGCTCCATTAGTAAAATTATCTTGACTTATCCACACCGTTTCGCCGGCAGTACTTGGCAATGACACATTTGGAGCAGAAGGGGCTCACCGGGCGGCAGAGGTTCTGGCCGTAGAGTACCAGGAGGGCGTTGATGCCCTTCCAGTATTTTTTGGGCAGATCCCGGCGCAGGGCCATTTCGGTTTCCTCGGGATTTTTCGTGCTAATCCAGCCTGCGCGGTTACAGATCCGGTGAACATGAACATCCACGCAGATGCCGGGCAGATCAAAGGCTTCGATGAGTACCAGATTCGCCGTTTTCCGGCCAACCCCGGGGAGGGCCAGCAGGGCATCCATGTCGGCGGGGACCTGGCCGCCGTATTCATCCAAAAGAATTGCGGCGATTTTTTTAAGGCTGGCCGCCTTGGTCCGGTAAAACCCCGCCGGGTAGGCAAGGCGGGCAACTTCTTCCTCCGCCATGCGGCTCATCTCCGCCGGCCCCTTCGCCTTTTCCAGGAGCCGCCTTGAGGTGACCAGGGTAACCTCATCCTTGGTGCGTAAACTGAGGATTGTGGAAACCAGAACGGCCCAAGCATCACGGTGGTACTTTTCCGCCACGGTGGTCACCGAAGGGTCCTCCAGATTGGTCCGCCAGGATTCCAGGGCGGTGAGGATTTTGTCCCAGGCGGCCTGGCGTCCGGGGCCTTTTTCGTTTTTTTCGCTCAATTTGTGCTCCCCTGTTTTTCCAGCAGGCAGACCGCTTCGGCATCCACCGCCGCGCCTTCCCCGATGGGCCCCAGGCCCTCGGCGGTTTTGCCCTTTACGAAGATCGCTTCCAGGGGCGCTTCCAGGGCGGCGGCAAGGGCGGCGCGGATGCACTCCCGGCAGGGGATGAGCCTGGGCCTTTCGCAGGTGACCACAGAGTCCAGGTTCACCACATGCCAGCCCTGTTCTTTGACTTTACCGAAGGCGATTCGCAAAAGTTCCATGGAATCCGCATCCTTCCACCTTGGGTCCGAAGGGGGAAAAAGGGCGCCGATGTCCCCCAGGCCGGCGGCTCCCAGAACGGCGTCGGTCACCGCATGGGCCAGCACATCCCCATCGGAATGCCCCAGTTCCCCCCGGTCCGCTTCAAGTTCCACCCCGGCCAAAAGGAAGCGCCGCCCCTGAACCAGGCGGTGCAAATCCCGCCCCAGGCCTATTCGTATCATAGCAACTCCTTTTTTTAACCCTTCATTAAAGCAGATCATCGGGATAGGTGATTTTCCGGTTTTCCGGGGAACCTGGGACCACCGCCACGGGACCGCAGAATTCGCCCCAGACTTCGGCGTCGTCGGTGTAGTCAAAACTTTCGCGGAGTTCCCGTTCGGCGGCCTTTTCGTGGGCATGGAGGATCTCCGGGAAGGCGAAGGCCTGGGGGGTCTGGGCTGCGCCGATGTCGGCCCGGCGGAGGTGGCGCCTGACGAAGCCGTCTTCGCCAATTTCCTTGGGGGTTTCCAAAAGGGGCAGCAGGGGAACCACAGCCCTATGTTTTTGGACTGCGGCGATAACCCTTTCGATTAAAAAATGGTCCGCCCAGGGCCGGGCGCCGTCGTGGATAAGCACCCAGTCGGGCTTATAAGCGGCAAGGAAGGAAAGGGCGTGATGCACCGAGGAACGCCGGGTAGGGCCGCCGGGGACAAAGCGGATTCGGGACTCCCCGCCGGATGCAAGAAACCGGGGGGGGATCGCGTTACGGGCGGCCGGTTCACCATCCATGGGGACGGTGATAACGATGGTTTTTATTTCGGGAAAGGCTGAAAAGGCGATAAGGGACGCCCCCAGCACCGTGAGGGGCCTGCCGTCAAGGTCAAGGATATCCGGCCCAAGCGGAAGGTACTCTTTTTTTATCCCGCCGCCGGTTCTGCCGGTGTTCATGCGGGAGGATGAACCCCCTGCGGTGATAATGGCCGCCAAGGCGGCTTGCGCTAAAGCGGCTTGCGCCAGGGCGGCCTGGGCAGGTGCGTATTCGGCGCCCATAAAAAGCTATTTGGACTCCAGGCGGGTAAAGATCAGATTTTCTACTTCTTCACGGGTTTTATGGAGGGAATAGGAGACCTCGTCTTCCAGAAGCTTGAGGGCCGAATCGTAGAGCTTCCGTTCCAGGATGGGCAGCTCCTTTACCTTGCTCCGGTGGTAGAGGGAGCGGACGATGCTGGCGATATCGGTGACGCTGCCCTTTTTCAGGAGGTCCAGGTTCATCTGGTAGCGCAGCTTCCAGTCCGAGGGGATGGGCTCATAATCTTCGCTGATAAGTTCCAGCGCCCGCTGGGCTTCTTCCCTGGGAACAATGGCGCGAATCCCCAGCCCTTCGGCCTTCTCCACCGGAACCATGATGGTCATATCCGTTACTTCAAGGTAAATGACATAATAAGAAACCTTTTCGTTCTTAAAGTCCTTTTCCTCAATGGCATTAATGATGCCTACCCCCTGGCTGGGATACACCACCTTTTGATTGACCTGGAAACCCTTCACCGTTTTACTCATAGCAATAATATACTACAAAAAAAGAGATTTGTGAATGGCTCTGTCTGTTCCCTAGTCAGTCCGGTGTAGGGTATAGTATAGGCAAGATGACCATAAACAATTTTACCAGCCGCTCCGTTTTACGGATCTTCGCCGGGTATTACCGGCCCCACTGGAAGCTCTTTGGGGCGGATATGCTCTGTGCATCCCTTATCTCCGCCGTGGACCTGGCCTTTCCCATGATGACCAAGTACACGATTGAAAAGCTCCTCCCCGGAGAACTCTACCGGTTCTTCTTCATCATGATTTTCCTGATGGTCGGTATCTATGTGCTCCGCATGGGTTTTACCTATTTTGTCACCTACTGGGGACACAGCGTAGGGGCCTACATCGAGGCGGATATGCGGCGGGACCTTTTCAACCACCTGCAGGCCCTGTCATTTTCATTTTACGACGACAACCGCACCGGGCAGATCATGTCACGGGTTACCACGGATCTTTTTGAAGTGACCGAACTTTCCCACCACGGTCCGGAGGATCTTTTCATATCATTCCTGACCCTCTTTGGTTCCTTCATCCTGGTGTTCACCATCAGTTGGGAAATGGCCCTGGTGCTGATCATTGCGGTCCCCCTGATGCTGGCCATCACCCTCCTGTCCCGGCAGAGTATGCGGCAGGCGTCACGAAAGGTAAAGGAGCGGACCGCAGAAATAAACGCCTCCCTGGAATCGAGCATCTCCGGGGCGCGGGTGGCCAAGGCTTTTACCAACGAAGATTACGAAACCAGCAAGTTCAAGGGTGGGAACGAAAATTTCAAGTCCGCAAAAAAAATGTTTTATAAAACCATGGCGGGTTTTCACAGTAAAGTTGAACTGATGACCAACCTTCTTACGGTGGTGATCATCGCCGCCGGCGGTTTTTTAATTATGCGAAACAGGATGACCCTGGCTGAACTTATCGCCTGCAATCTTTTTGTAAACGCCTTTTTACAGCCCGTGAGACGGCTCCAGAATTTTGTCGAGCAGTTCACCACCGGCATGGCCGGGTTCAACCGTTTCGTAGAGATCATGCGGATTCAGCCTGATATTACCGACAAACCCGGCGCCGTCGTTCTGGATAATATCCAGGGTAATATCACCTATAAGGATGTAAGTTTTGCCTATAATCACGAAGTAACGGTTCTACGGAATATCAACCTTACGGTTCCTGCGGGCAGCACCGTTGCGCTGGTCGGCCCCTCGGGGGGCGGCAAGACCACCCTCTGCCACCTGCTCCCCCGGTTTTACGAAATCCGGGAAGGCAGCATTACTATCGACGGCCACGACATCCGGGACGTAACCGTAGAATCACTGCGGAGGAACATCGGTATCGTGCAGCAGGATGTGTTTCTTTTCGCGGGGACGATAAAAGAAAACATCGGCTACGGCAGAATCGGCGCCACCGACGAAGAAATCGTCGAAGCGGCAAAGCGGGCGGAGATCCACGAGGATATCAGCAAAATGCCCCAGGGCTATGACACCCTGGTGGGTGAACGGGGGATAACCCTTTCCGGCGGCCAGAAACAGCGGGTAAGCATTGCCCGTATCTTCCTCAAAAACCCACCCATTCTGATTCTGGACGAGGCCACATCGGCGCTGGATTCCGCAACGGAACTTAAAATCCAGCGCGCCCTGGAAGAACTCTCCCGGGGCCGCACCACACTGATCATCGCCCACCGGCTCTCCACCATCCGCAGTGCGGATCGCATCGTGGTAATCGACGACGAAGGCATACGTCAGGAAGGTACCCACGAGGAACTGCTCCGCCGGGGCGGGCTTTATGCGGAACTTCACGGGGCGCAGTTTAATACGCCGGCATAAGGGGCGGGCGGGCATGCCGGGAGGTAAAGCCCTTCCCCCTTTATGCCGATATGTTATGGCATAAGGGAGACATCTAATGCAAGTACAGATTGCCGAACAAAAAGAAAGAGATATTTCGATACATATAAAAACCCGTCCCAACTACTGCGCGATCCTGTCCCTGGCCCTGTCCGCAGCCATACTGCTGGGCATGCTGGCCGTTGAATGGCTGCCCTATCAATTGTAGCCTTCATGGGCTTCATGGACTAATCCCGTAAAATAGCGTACCTTATACTCATGGAAAAACCCGAATCCCCTGGCCCATTGCGCCAAGGGGTGGCGGCATATCAGCAGACTCTGAAAAAAAAGGACGCCGCCGACCCGGAGCCTCCCGGGCTGGTGAAGGTGCCGAAGTTCCCAAAAACACCGGCGCCCTCAAAGCCGGGGCTGGGGAAAATTCCCGCAACAGTTACCCGTGAAACCGGTGACGGTCCTGCATCCGGAGATTCAAAATACCGCCGGGTTGCCAAATTCCTCATCCTCATCGGCGGGGATGAGGCTTCCAAAATTCTTTCCCACCTTGAGCCGGATCAGGTTGAGGCGATCTCAAGGGAAATTGCCTCCATCAAAGGTATTACCACGGAAGAGGGGGAGGCGATCCTCGGTGAATTCCGGTCCCTGCTTGCCTCGTCCTATGCGTATTCCGGCTCCGCCGCCGGGGGTGTGGAAGCGGCCCGGCGGCTTTTGTACGCCGCCTTTGGCCCGGAAAAGGGGGAGGCCCTCCTCAACAAATCGGTCCCGGATTCACGGGAAAATCCCTTTGGTTTTCTGGAGGACTTTTCCGGGGATCAGGTTGTGCTCCTCTTAAAAGAAGAAGCCCCCTCCACTGTGGCGCTGATCCTCTCCCGTCTGCCCCCGAAATTTTCCGCCGCAGTGCTGGCCCGTACCACCGGGGGCCGCAAGCTCGAAATTGTCCGCCGCATCGCCAAGCTGGATCAGGTTGCCCCGGAGGTGCTGGAGCGGGTTGCCTCGGCCCTCAGGGAAAAGGCCCGGCACATCGGCGGCGCAGGGGCGACCGTGGATGTGGACGGTATGAGCGCCCTGGCGGAAATCCTGAAAGCCGGGGACTATTCCTTTGGGGACCGGCTCCTCAATGAGCTTGAGGAGGACAACCCTGATTTGGGCCATAGTTTAAAGGAACGGCTCTACACCCTGGATGATGTGTTGAACGCCGAGGACAAGCCCCTGCAGGAAAAACTCAGAAGTATGTCCGACCATGATATTGCCCTGCTCCTCAAGGGAAAGGCCCCCGCCTTTGCCGAAAAACTGCTTTCCAACGTGTCCGGCCAGCGGCGCGCCCTCATCCGGGAGGAGGGGGAGATCATGGGGGCGGTTCCCCGGAAAGAGGTTGATGAGGCGTCCCGTGATTTTCTTGCCTGGTTCCGCCTGAACCGCGAAAACGGCAGTATCTTATTACTTTCAGATGAGGATTTAGTGCAGTGAAAACAACATTGGTAAAGGGCCGGGTACTGGACAGCGGTTTTGAAATTCTCGATATTGTGGATCTTGCGGAGCTGGAAGCGGTCGGTATTTGGGCCCGGCATCGGAAAAGTAAGGCCGAAGTTTTTCATGTCTTAAATGATGATAAGGAAAACCTCTTCGGCTTCGGTTTTGCCACCGCCACGGAGGATTCCACCGGGGTGGCCCATATTCTGGAACATTCGGTGCTCTGCGGCTCAGAGAACTACCCCCTCAAGGACGCCTTTCTCGTCATGGAACAGGGGAGCCTCCAGACCTACCTCAACGCCTGGACCTTCCCGGACAAGACCGTTTACCCCTCAAGCTCCGTGAATGAGCACGATTACTTCAATTTGATGGGGGTCTACGGCGACGCGGTATTCCGGCCCCTCCTTTCAGAATGGACCTTTATGCAGGAAGGCCACCGGCTGGCCCTTCCCTCAGCTAAATCGAAAAAATCCGAGGGCCTGCACATCACCGGGGTGGTGTATAACGAGATGAAGGGGGCCTATTCGTCCCTGGATACCTACGCCGGCCTCTGGTCCGTCAAGGCGGTGCTCCCCGACACCCCCTACGCCTACGAATCCGGCGGCGACCCCGAGGTCATCCCCGATTTGACCTGGGAGGATCTACGGGAATTTCACCGGCAGCGCTATTCACCGGCGAACTGCCGGATCTTCCTGGCGGGGAATATCCCCACGGAAAAACAGCTTTTCTACCTTAACGAAAAATTTTTTTCAACCCTTGAACCGGGGCAGGCGGCGGCCCCGGTTGCCCCGGCGGAGCGCTGGGATACCAAGCGCAGTTTCAATGTTCCCTGCCCTGCGGGGGGGGATGCCAAGTCCTCGGTGTTCATTTCCTGGCTCTGCACCGGTTCAGGAAACACCGATGAGGTAATAGCCTTGGCGGCCCTGACGGAGGTCCTCCTGGGGCACGACGGTTCCCCCCTCACCCGGACCCTGATTGAGTCGGGCCTTGGGGAGGACCTCTCCCCCGCATCGGGGCTGGAAAGCGAAATTCGGGAGGTCCTTTTTGTGGCGGGCCTCCGGGGGGTGGAAAAGGGGAACGCCCCAAAGGTTGAGGAGCTTATCCTTGGGGAACTGCGGCGGCTCGTTAAGGAGGGGATTCCCCGGGAGGAGATTGAGGCGGCCCTGCTCTCCATGGAATTTGCCCACCGGGAAATCCGGCGCTCCAACGGTCCTTTTTCGCTGGTGTGGCTGCGGCGGTCCCTCACGGGCTGGATCCACGGGGCCAAGCCCTGGGACAAACTCCTCCTTCTGCCGAGCCTGAACAAAATAAAGGAGCGCGTTGCGGCGGACCAGGCCGCGAAGCTTCCCCCGGCCGGCCGCTATTTTGAATCCCTTATTCAGAAGTACTTCCTTGATAACCCCCACCGGGCCCTGGTAACCATTGAGCCCGAAACGGATTTTCTCGAAAAACAGGAGAAGCGGCTGGCGGAAAAACTTGCCAAAAAGGCCGCCGCCTTAAGCGAAGCGGAAAAGCGGACCATTCAGGCAAAAAATGAAGCCCTGGACAAATATCAGAGCCTGCGGGACAGCCCGGAGGCCCTGGCAAGCATCCCCCACCTTTCCCGGAAAGACCTTTCTGCGGAAATTGAAAAGATCCCCCGCTCCCTTTACGATGCCGGGGGAGTGCCCTTGGTCGCCCATGAACTTTTTACCAACGGCATCACCTATGCGGACCTTGCCTTCCCGGTGGATATTTTCCCGCCGGAAGATTATCCCTGGCTGCCCTTTTTTTCGCGGGCGGTGGTTTCCGTGGGGCTCCCCGGCATGGATTACGGTGAAGTGTCCAGCCTTCTGGCCCGCACCGCCGGCGGTTTCCATGGGGCGCTGCGCTCCGGTTCCTCCGCCCCCGGCGCCAGCCGCAGCACCCCCACCCCCGCGGGCATCTTCGATCTGGGGGGCCGGGACTGGCTCATCTACCGCCTCAAGGCCCTGGACGAAAAGGTACAGCCCTCCCTGGACCTGGCCCTGCGGCTTATCACCGAAGCGGACTTTTCCGATCAGCGCCGCATCCGGGATCTGGTTCTGGAGATGAAGAACCAGGCCGATTCCAGCCTGGCTCCCGCAGGCCACAGTTACGCCTCAACCCGGTCTGCGCGGTACTTTTCCCGCTCATCCACGGTGGACGAAATCTGGAACGGCCTGGGGCAGATCGGTTTTGCCCACTACCTCGCCGACCTGGACACCGCCGAAATCATCCATCGGCTTACCGCAATCCGGGATACCCTGGCCGGCAAGGGCGGCCTCATCGCCAACTTTACCGGTTCCGCCGAAGCCCTTGGTGCCTGGCACCATCTTGCATCGGCCTCCTTCCGCCGCTTCGGCGCCCCCCGGCCCCGGAACCCCGCTTCTGCGGAGGCCGCCTCTTTCTACCCTTTCCTCAATACCGCCGCATTGGGCCGCTCCGGCGTCCAAAGCAAAGAACCCGCCGGCGCGGGGGAGGGCGTGGAAGTATTCGCCTCCCCCTCACTGCAGATCGGCTTTGCCGCCATGACCCTGAATTCGGCGCCCTTCAACGCCCCGGAACAGGCCGCCGAATCGGTGCTGGCCCATCAGCTTTCCACCGGAGCGCTCTGGGAGGACATCCGCATGAAGGGCGGCGCCTACGGGGCCTTTGCCCACACCGACAGCCTTGAGGGGGTCTTTGGCCTTTCCACCTACCGGGACCCCAACCCCGGCCGGTCCCTGGAATCTTTCTCCTCAATTATGAAAGGTTTGGCGGCGCAAGGGGAACGGATTGCGGCGCCGAAAAGCGGCAAAGAACCCTGGTACCGGAACGAGGACCTGCTGGAAAAGGCGATCATCGGTTCCTATTCCCGGGAGATCCGCCCCCGGACCAGCGCCGAAAAGGGGGCCGTCGATTTTTCCCGCTTCCTCTACGGCATTGAGGACGCGGCCCGGCAGCGGAAACTGGAACGGCTTATCCGGGTTTCCGGCGATGAGATCGCCGCCGTCCTGCGCCGCCTTGCCTCCCAAAACGTCTCATCCCAAGGCGCTTCAGCGCAAGGCGGACCTTCGCCAGTGATCGTGGCGGGGACCGCAGCCGCGGAAAAGGCCGCCAGGGCCCTGGGGGTTACGCCCAAGACGCTGCCGGTGTGATGGCGGCCAGGATAAACGCATAGAAATTAAAAAAGAAGAAAATTTAACCACAAAGGACACAAAGAACACGAAGGAAGAGGGAAAAAAGAAAGTAGCTCTCTAACTTTTTCTTCCCTTTGTGTTCTTCGTGCCCCGGACCCCCTGGGGTCCTCTGTGGTTAAATTTCTTCAAATTTTTCCCATTTCATTAAACCGCCACACATCCCAGTGCCCTATATAGGGGAATAAATCTATATTGGGGGAAAAATGTTTATAAATTCTTATGCGCCCTTTGGGGCCGAGGGGATCATTATCCGGGTTGAAGCGGATATCCGCCGGGGGATTCCGGGGGTTGATATTACGGGCCTTGCGGAAGGGGCGGTACGGGAGGCTCGGGAACGGGTGCGGGCGGCCTTCCGCAATTCGGGGTATACATTCCCGCCGGACCGGATACTGATAAACCTGGCCCCGGCGGGGCTGCGGAAGGAGGGGGCCGCCCTGGACCTGCCCATTGCCCTTGCGGTGATGGCGGCGGCGGGATTGGCCCCCTCCACAGACAATCTGATGGTCATGGGGGAGTTGGAACTTTCAGGCAGTGTCCGGCCGGTCCGGGGGGTGCTGGCTGCGGTAGATGCCGGGCTCAAGGCGGATATCCGGGACTTCATTGTTCCCGCAGAAAATGCCCGGGAAGCGGCGATCCTTGCCGGCTGCAGGGTCGCCGCGGCCGCTACTCTGCAGGAGGCCCTCCATGCCCTCATTGTCCGTGCGGAGACGGGGTCCCTGCCGGTGTCGGATTTTTCCGCCGGGGAAGGGGCCGTCCCGGCCGTCCCGGCCTGGGGGGAATTCTCCCAGGTCCGGGGTCAGGGCCGGTATAAGCGGGCCCTGGAAATAGCCGCCGCGGGGGGGCATAACCTCCTGGTCTTTGGTCCGCCGGGGGCGGGAAAAACCATGCTCGCCCGGAACCTGCCTTCGATCATGGCCCCCCTGACCCCCGCCGAATCGGTTGAGGTCACCCGGCTCTACAGCCTTGCGGGGCAGATTGACGCCGGGCAGGGAAGCGCCGCCGGTGTTTTCCCCTCCGACCCGCCGGGGAACCCCTGCCTTATCACCCACCCGCCTTTCCGCTCACCCCACCATTCCGCCAGCGCCGAGGGCATCCTCGGGGGCGGCAAGTCGGTGCGTCCCGGTGAAATCAGCCTGGCCCACTACGGGGTGCTTTTTCTGGATGAGGCCCCGGAATTCCGCTCCAATGTGCTCCAGGCCCTGCGGGAACCCCTGGAAGATCAGGTGATAACCATTTCGCGGGCGGAAGGCCCGGTCAGGCTTCCCGCGGAATTCCAGCTGCTCCTGGCGGCCAATTCCTGCCCCTGTGGCCGGCTCGGCCTGCGGGAGCCGGGAGCTGCCTCTGACGGCGGCGGCATGGGCGGCGCCTTGGGCTGTTTTTGCAGTCCCGAAGAGGTCAGCCGTTATTGGCGGAAATTCGGCTCCGCCCTCCTTGACCGGATCGAACTCCGTGTCGCGGTGGTTCCTCCGGATGTGGCCCAAATGGAAAAGGGCGGGGAGGAATCCGGCGCGGAAATCGCCAAACGGGTTCAAAGGGCAGTTGAGATACAGCGGGAACGGCTGCGGGGGCTCACGCCGGGCGGGGAAGCCGCCGCCATCAATACGAGCGGCGCCTCCTACCGCCGTAATGCCCGGATTCCGGCGGGAATGGTAGAACCCTGCTGTCCCCTGACGGACCGGGGATCCCGGGCCTTCCGGGAAGCTCTGGCAAAACTGGGCCTTTCCGGCCGGGCCTACCACGGGATACTCCGGGTAGCCCGGACCATTGCGGACCTTGAGGGCCGTTCTTCCATTGACGCGGACCATATCCTGGAAGCCGTCCAGTACCGCCGCCAGGGGGACGATCCCTACGACATTCTCTTGGGAAAAGATACGGTACGAACAGCTTGGTTATGAGAAGCATACCCGGCAGATTCAGGAGCACCTGAAAGAAATCTACAACTTTCTCTGAAAACAAGAGCCCGCAGGCATTTGCATAATCTGGAAATATGTGGTATATTTAAGGTGCCGGTAAGGGTCGTTTGGAACTAAAGTTTCTTGGACTAAAGTCCGTAGACGTTGGCCAAAGGGGGCGGTTTTCCGTCAGCATTAGGCACCTTATCAAGGCATTTTCCAAAGTGTTCTGACTTCCCCCTTATGGGGTCCCCGTTCAATCGTTGCCAAGTATATCAGGCTGCCAATTCTTTTCGTGAATAAAATCTTTTTGTTCCCCTTTTTATCCGTTTCCGTGTGCTGCGCCGTGTCGAATTCATTCAAGACAAGGGGGATAAGCGCAAAATCTTCCGGCTGTATGTCTATCTGCCCACGGAGGGCTTCCCCTTGCCCATGCTGCTTTTTTATATGCCGCACATCGCTATCGGTAATAAAAATAGTCTGAATGTCTGTTCCTAATAGTTTTTGAAATTCCGCCTTAAGCCGGTCTGATAGAGCCAGTTCCATTTTTACAGCGGTATTATTTCCGTTCCAGACACTTTCCGCCATTGCAGCCATGAGGGCAGCTTCCGGGTATACCTTTGCAATATCCTTTATATCCATGCTTAGCTATTCATCTCTCCCAATTCCCCCCGCACCAATCCCGCCAGCTCCTCCGCAGCGTTACTAAGATCCACCAGCCGGTTTTCTTTTTCACTGCGCCGTTTCACTTCCACCGCAGGCTGGGGGAGGCTGAGGTTCTTGTCCCCCACCACCACCCGGTAGGGGATGCCCAGGAGATCCGCATCGTTGAACTTGACGCCGGGGCGTTCGTTCCGGTCATCCAGCAGTACTTCTACGCCGGATTTTTCCAGGGCGGCGGCGAGATCATCGGCGGCGGTTTTGACCGCGCCCTCGTATTTGATGGGAACGATGATCACGTGATAGGGGGCGATGGTCAGGGGCCAGATGATGCCGGTGTCATCGTGGTGTTCCTCGATGACACTGGCCAATGTCCGGTCCAGGCCGATGCCGTAACAGCCCATGGTGGGGGTGCGGCTCTTGCCGTCTTCGTCCAGGTAACTCACGTTCATGGAGGCAGTGTATTTGGAGCCGAGCTTGAAGATGTGTCCCAGTTCGTTGCCCTTCTTTTCGTAGAGCTCTCCGCCGCAGACGGGACAGCGATCCCCGGCCTTTACAGTACGCACATCGGCGATGAGCCAGGGAGTAAAGTCCCGGCCGTAGGCGGCGTGTTGGTAGTGCAGGTCCTTTACCAGCGCCCCGGTGACCGCATCGGAGAGGGCGGTGACGGTCTCGTCGGCAATGACAGGAATACTGTTCAGCCCCACGGGACCGGCGAAGCCCACGGGGGCCCCGGTGAAGCGTTCCACGTCGGTGTCGGCGGCAAGGGTCACTTCCCCGGCCTTGAGGAGGGCGGCGAGTTTGACCTCGTTCACATCCAGGTCGCCCCGGATGGCCACGGCGAAGAAGGCTATGGGGTATACCGCAGGCGCCCCCGGGGAGGGACTTTTGCGTTCCAGTTTGGAGCAGCCGGGGGCCGGAGCGGCGCCGTCTTTGCCTGAAAGGTCAAGCTCCACATTCACCGCTTTGTAGATCAGGGTTTTGATGAATTTTTTCGCGTCGGTTTTGAGGAAGACACAGAGTTCCTCAATGGTTTTGACCTGGGGGGTATCGATCTTTTCGACGGGGGGAACGGAAGCGGCGGCGGCTTTGGCTTCTTCAATGGAAGCGGGGGCGGTGAAGTCCGGCTTGCAGCCGGCCTTCTCCACGTTGGCGGCGTAGTCGCATTCTTTGCAGAGGAGCAGGGTATTGTCCCCGACTTCGCTTTCCACCATGAACTCTTCGGAGCCGCTGCCCCCCATGGCGCCGGAATCGGCCTTGACGGGGATCACCGTAAGGCCGCAGCGTTTGAAAATGCGGCGGTAGGCGCGGCCCATTTTCTGATAGGTTTCGTCCAGGCTTTCATCATCGGTGTGATAGGAGTAGGCGTCCTTCATCACGAATTCACGGCCCCGCATGACCCCGTAGCGGGGGCGGATCTCGTCACGGTATTTGGTGTTGATCTGGTAGAGCGAAAGGGGAAGCTGGCGGTAGCTGGAAAGTTCGTCCCGGACCAGGCTCGTAAAGGCCTCCTCCGCGGTGGGGGAAACCACGAAGTCCGCGCCCAATCGGTTTTTTACCCGGAGCAGCCCTTCGCCCATGGTGTCCCAGCGGCCGGACTCTTTCCAGATTTCGCCGGGGACCACCACGGTGGGCTTTATTTCCAGGGAACCGATGGCGTTCATTTCTTCCCGGATGATATTTTCGACCTTGCGGAAGGAACGGAGCCCCAGGGGCAGATAGGCGAAAAGGCCGTTGGCCAGTTTGCGGATCATGCCGGCGCGGAACATGAGACGGTGGCTGACAATCACCGCGTCGGCGGGAACTTCCCGCAGGGTGGGGATAAAATTCGCTGATACTTTCATAAATCGATCATACCCGGCTTAAGGGCCTTCTTGCAAGAGAGTCGCCATCCATACCATTGGCGCTTTTCACCGGTAATCTGTTACACTGTTGATATGAAGCTCCCTGCCTTTCTTGACAACAAAGATTTTTATAAAAAGCTTTTTACGATAGCCATTCCCATCATGCTGCAAAACCTGGTTAACGCCTTTGTAAATATGGTAGATACGGTGATGATCGGCCGGCTGGGGACCGTGGAGATCGCTGCGGTGGGGCTGGGGAATAATATCTTTTTCTTTTATATGATTATCCTTTTTGGTATCTGCTCCGGGGGATCGATTTTTACCGCCCAGTTCTGGGGGAAACATGATATAGCGGGGATCCGGAAAAACGTGGGCCTCCTCGTGGCCATCAGTTTATGTGTGGGGGTGATCTTTACCCTGGGGGCGGCGCTGATCCCCTACCGGCTTATCGGTATCTATTCCCGGGATCCCGAGGTGATTAAGGCGGGCGGCCTCTACTTAATGTTTCTGGCCCCCTCGTTTCTCCCCTTTGCCATCAGCCAGGTTTTTGTCCTCAGCCTCCGCTCCATAGAAAAGGTGCAGGTTCCCATGGTTACCACCGCCATCGCCCTGTCGGTGAATGTGGTCCTGAACTACTTCCTGATCTTCGGCATCGGCCCCTTTCCGATGATGGGGGTCGCCGGGGCTGCCATAGCCACCGCCGTTGCCCGCTTTGTGGAGGTCTTTGCCCTTCTGGTGATAAGTTACCGCCGCAAATACGCCATCGCGGGGAGCCTGCGGGAACTTACCGGTTTTAATGTTTTTTATCTGCGGCGCTTTTTCAGCATCGCCCTGCCGGTGATCATCAACGAGATCATCTGGTCGGCGGGGGTCATCACCCAGAACATCATCTTTGCCCGGACCGGCACGGATGCCATCGCCGCCTTCAACATTACGGGCACCGTGTCACAGCTTACCTGGGTGCTCTTCATCGGCCTGGGCAACGGGGTGAGCGTGCTCATCGGTAAAAAGATAGGGGAGGGGGACCACGCCGCCGCCCGGGATTACGCCTCCCGGATCATCCGCTTTGCGCCCCTTGTGGCGGTGGGGTCCGCCTGTGTACTTATCCCCATTTCCGCTTTCATCCCCTTCATTTTTAATGTGAACCAGGGGGTGCTTGCCGCCGCTTCCCTCATGTTCCTCATCCAGGCCGCGTTCTATCCCTGCCGGGCCTTTAACATGTCCATGATAGTGGGGATTTGCCGGGCCGGGGGGGATACGGTTTTCTGCGCCGTTTATGATATTGCCTTTATGTGGACCGTAGCCCTGCCCGCCGCCGCCATCGCCAGTTTTGTCTTCCATACCCCGGTGTGGCTTATCTATCTTTTGATTTTTGCAGAAGAGCCCCTCAAATTTTTCGTGGGACTTTGGCGTTACCGCAGCGGCAAGTGGCTCCACAATGTGACCGAAGGGTTGTAGGACTAAGAAGAATTTATAACCACAAAGCCGTCCAGGGACCTCCCCCGCGCAAGCGGGCTCTTGGACACAAAGGGCACGAAGGGAAGAAAAAAGATAGATACCTTTCCCTTCTTCCTTCGTGTTCTTAGTGTCCCGGAACCCTAAGGAACCTATGGTTCCAGGTTCCTTGGTGGTTAATTATTCTTTGTTCTTTTTTGTGGGTCAAGTTTAGTGCTTGCGGCGGGGTATTTGATTCTATTCCGCTTTCGCAGTACCACTTCTCTTAAAGTTGAGGCCATCGTCCTTGCTGTCCGGGGCCTTGTCCGCAGTAATACTGTCCCCCTCTTTTATCTTCCCGGCAATGATGAGTTTTGCCAGCGGGTTTTCCAGTTCACTCTGGATGGTCCGTTTTAACGGCCGTGCGCCGAACAGGGGATCGTAGCCCCGCTCCGCCAAAAGGCGCCTGGCACCATCGGTGAGCGTAAGGGTGATCTTCCGATCCAGAAGACGCTCCGACAACCGCTTAAGCTGGATCTCCACAATTTTACCGATTTCTTCTTTACCCAGGCGGTTGAAGATCACCGTCTCGTCGATGCGGTTGAGGAATTCCGGGCGGAAGCTCTGCTTGAGGAGTTCCATCAGTCCGTCCTTAATGGCGTCGGTGTTTTTCGCTTCCAGGATGAGGTCCGAACCGAGGTTGGAAGTCTGTATGATGATCACGTTTTTGAAGTCCACCACCCGGCCCTGGCCGTCGGTGAGGCGGCCGTCGTCGAGGATTTGGAGGAACACGTTGAAGACCTCCGGGTGGGCCTTTTCGATCTCGTCGAAGAGGATCACGCTGTAGGGCCGGCGGCGTACCGCTTCGGTCAGCTGGCCCCCCTGCTCATAGCCCACGTAGCCCGGAGGCGCGCCGATAAGGCGGCTCACCGAGTGCTTCTCTCCGTACTCGCTCATGTCGATCCGGGTAAGGGCCTTCTCGTCGTTGAAGAGAAAGTCCGCCAGGGTCTTTGCCAGCTCTGTTTTTCCCACCCCGGTGGGGCCGAGGAAGAGGAAGGAACCCAGGGGCCGGGCGGCATCGGAGAGGCCTGCCTTGTTCCGTCTGATGGCGTCCGCCACGGCTTCCACGGCGGCGGCCTGACCCACCACCCGCTGTTCCAGGACTTTTTCCAGGTCCAGGTACTTTTGCAGCTCCCCGGAGAGCATCTTTGACACGGGAATCCCCGTCCAGGTGGCCACCACCTGGGCAATGTCCTCCTCGCTCACCTCCTCCCGCAGCAGGGCCGGCGCGCCCTGTCCATCGGCGCCGCCCCGCTTCTTTTCCATGGCATCCGTAAGGGTCTTGAGTTTCTGCTGGGCCTCGGGAATTCTGCCGTGCTTGACCTCGGCGGCCTTGGACAGGTTACCCTCCCGCTCCCAGCGGCTTTCTTCAATTTTAAGCTCCTCGATCTGCTGTTTGATTTCACGGATACCCTGGATGTCCAGCTTCTCACTGTCCCAGCGGGCCTTCATGGCGTCCCGGTCGGCGGTGAGGTCGGCGATTTCCTTTTCCAGCTTGCCCAGCCTGTCCTTTGAGGCGGCGTCTTCCTCTTTTTGGAGGGACTGCCTTTCAATCGAAAGCTGCAACAGCTTCCGTTCCAGCTTGTCCAACTCCGTGGGCCGGGAATCCAGCTCCATTTTGAGGCGGCTCGCCGCCTCATCCACCAGATCGATGGCCTTGTCCGGCAAAAAGCGGCTGGTGATGTAGCGGTCCGACAGGGTGGCGGCGGCCACCAAAGCCTCGTCCTTGATACGCACCCCGTGGTGGACCTCGTAGCGTTCCTGGAGGCCCCGCAGAATGGCGATGGTGTCTTCCACCGAAGGCTCCGCGGTGTAGACCTGCTGGAAGCGCCGTTCCAGGGCGGCGTCCTTTTCGATGTACTTGCGGTATTCGTCCAGGGTGGTGGCGCCGATGCAGCGCAGTTCCCCCCGGGCCAATGCGGGCTTCAATAAGTTTGAGGCGTCGGTGGCCCCTTCCGCGGCTCCTGCCCCAACCAGGGTATGCAATTCATCGATAAAGAGGATGATATTCCCGTCGGCGGCCTGGACCTCGTGGATCACCGCCTTGAGGCGCTCCTCGAATTCACCCCGGAATTTGGCCCCGGCAACCAGTGCGCCCAGGTCCAGGGCCAAGAGCTTTTTCCCCTTGAGCCCCTCGGGCACATCCCCGGCAACGATGCGCCGGGCAAGGCCCTCGGCAATGGCGGTCTTGCCGACCCCGGGCTCCCCGATGAGGACCGGGTTGTTCTTGGTGCGCCGGGACAGGACCTGCATCACCCGGCGGATCTCCTCATCACGGCCGATGACGGGGTCAAGCTTTTCCTGCCGGGCCAGGGCGGTGAGGTCCCGGCAATATTTGTCCAGCACCTGGTACTTTTCTTCCGGGTTCTGGTCGGTCACACGGGTGTTCCCCCGGACCTGCTTGAGGGCCCCCAGGATGGCGCTTTTGGTGATCCCCGCCTTCTTTAAAAGGTCCGGCGCCTTGCCCTCCCCGGCGGCAATGGCGATGAGGAGGTGCTCGGCGGAGACAAATTCATCTTTCAGGGAAGCCGCCTCGGCCTCGGCCTTGGCAAGGATTTTGGAGGCCGCAGATGAAAAATAGACCTGGGCCGCCTCACCGTAAATTTTGGGATTCGCCGCGGCAAGCTCCTCGGCCCGGGCCGTAATGGCGGCCGCGTCCCCCCCGATCCGCTCAATAATGGGCCGCACGATCCCGTCCTCCTGCCGCAGCAGGGCCAGGAGGATGTGTTCGGTCTCAACCTGGGAATGATCGTCCTTCTGTGCAATGGCGGAAGCCGCGTTCAGGGCCTCCTGCGCTTTAATCGTCAGTTTTTCGTAATCCATTTTTTATATCCTTTTCTATAAGATACGAAAGGGGGGAACCAATCGGCAAGTTCATTAGACGCAGAACCTTATACACCCGTGACATAGGCTGTTTTATAGGGTATCATACTATCACCACCATGAAATTTTGGCGCTTGTCTTTTTTTTTATTCTGCCCCTCCTGGCTTTCCTTGCAGCCTGTACGAGCCGGCCCGCCCTGCGGCTTGAGGAGCCGGTTCATGAAGCCCCGTCAAAGGACCTTTCAAAAGACCTTTCAAGGGATCGCCCCTTTCCCGAAGAGATCTCCTCCGCCATGGATTTGGTAATTCAGCGGGTTAAAGGGAACGGCGGGGATATAAAAAAATACTTTCTGCTGGACGGGGATTACCATATCATGGTCAAGGCAGATATTTCCAACGGCGGCAGCGGGGCCGAATTCGAGGTGGTCTACGATCTGGAAAATGCCCTGCCCTTAGGGGGTTCCCAACTGGACATAGGGTTTTGGGTAGAAGAAAAAAGCACCGGAGCGCGGCGGGAGGACAAACTCATCTGGAATGCCGGCGAAGATTCCGCAGGGATACTGCTGGCCTTTGACGACAATTACGAGGCCTCTTGGGAACATTATTTTGACCTCTTTGACCGCTACGGGGCCAGGGTTACCTTTTTTTTACAGGGTGAGCCTGACCCCTTCTGTGCCGAAGCCCTGCGCCGGGGCCACGACATCGGTTTCCATACCCTCCACCATCCGGATTTGCGCAGGGTTTCACGGGAGGTGTTTCTTGCCGAGACCATCTCACCGGTGGACGCTTTTCGGCAATCCGGGGTGGGCCTCTCGTCCTTTGCCTATCCCTTCGGCTTTTCCGAGCCCTGGATGCAGGAAATCCTCTCCGGTCCCTTCGGGATACTACGGGGCTACGGCACAACATTTCGCATTTATGATGAAGAGGCCATCAGGGCAGGGGTTATTTCTTCCCGGGCCATTGACAATACGGTTATCAAAGAAGACGAGCTTTTTGACCGCTACGTGGCGCTCATGTTCCGGACCCTCAAATTCCTGGGCGGAGACGGCATACTCCCCCTGACCACCCATGACATTTCGGAAACCGCCCCCTGGGGCATTACCCCCCGCAGGCTGGAATACACCCTCAAAACCGCCCGTGACCTGAACCTGAAATTTTACCGTTACAGCGATTTTACCAGGTGATTCACCGGCTTATTGAGGGAATTTTAACCGCGAAGGCGCCGAAGGCGACAAAGGGAATACCCCTGTTTCGGGCCCTTTTCCTTCCGCCTATGGAACCAGGCACCTTTGCGTTGACCGAAAACATCACGGGAATTGAAGTAATCAATCTCCATTTCCAAACTTAAAGGGTGATTTTTCAAATCGCCCTTTTTTATTGTCATTCCCCTTTTGTAATTTTAAAAGTATCCCGGATTGTTCAACTAAACAATCCCGTAATGAACCGTCAAGTTGGTTATAAATATTCAATAATTGTTCCCTTCGGATGTCGGGCGGCGTGTCCGTGAACATTTCACCTTTTCCGGTCCTAATCCATTCTTCATTCACATTGAACTGTTTTGATATGATAAAAATAATCCGGTCATTAACTTTCTTCTTTCCAATTTCAATATCACCGTAGAAACTTTTACTTACAAATATCCGTTCTGAAAAATCAACCTGAGAAATTCCTAATTGGTCTCTTATTTTTTTAATTCGTTCATACACTGTTTTCATACAATCCACTCCTAATAAGGATAACAGATAAAATCATTTAACTCAAGATTGTGTTAAATGTATGATATTTTATACATTTCGACTGTCATTTATGACTGTTATTGTAAGGTAATGAGTATTTTTGACAATCCCTATTGACAAATATAATGGCGGGTGTTAAATTCCCTCTGGGCGGGTATAGTGAATATTAAGAAGTTTTGAAGATTTCCCGGTTTTCTTTTATATATTACCGGTTTAGGGAAAAGAGGGTGTTTATGAAAAATGAAGATGTTCAACTAAAAGAGTTATTTGTGAATTATGAAAACTTGGAAGATAGAAATAAAGACAGGTTGTTATTGGTGGGGAAAAAACTTTTGAATATAAAAAATTTAGTCAAGAGTGAAAATACAATATCAGAATTTAAAAACGAAAATATGGAGTTAAAAATCGAATCTGATACTTTGTAATTGAACTCTCGTATGAGAGTTTAAAATATGTCGGCGGCGACAGTAACACCGCAAAGGAGATTTTTTATGAATAAGAAATCAATTTTTTCGGCAATGCTGGTTGGTCTGCTGGCATTGAGTTTCGTGTTTGTCTCTTGCAAAACTGATGACGGCGGTGGGGGCGGTGGTGGTAATACCATTATCATCACCAATATTTCTACGGCCCAATTTCTCCAAGGTAGTGTCTGGTCTCACTTAGGAGTTTTCCCCGTAGGAACAACAAAGGAAGAAGCATTGGCACAGACAGGTGTCGTCGCCGGGTCACAGTCTGATAATCCTTATGATGGAGTTGAAAATGATATTCTAGGTTCGAAAGTAACTTACCCATTATGGACTCTCAGTTCTACCAGTTGGACAGGCGCCGGAACATATGATGTTTATCTTGCATTATATAATGGTGCCACGACGACAGTGTATAAAAAGGGAAGTGTTGAAATAAATGCTGGGACCACTACATTTAGTGCGGCAACATTTGTACTTGCACCATAAATCAGTAGAATCGGTCATCAATCTTAAAATCAAGAAAAAGACACCCAGTCATTGGCCGGGTGTCTTTTTATATTGGAAACGCAGGGGGTACCTGACACCATAGGCGTACACTTAGCGGAAAACCGAAGAAAATGAACCACTAACCACACGAAAAACACGAAAGCGGACTACCAAATCTTGTCTTTTTGTTTGTGGGGTTCGCGTGGTTCGTGGTTAAATTCTTCTTAGGTGTACGCATATGGTGCCTGGCACCGAATTTTTTTCTTCCCTGAGTTGGGAGGGAGGAATGGAATGAGCAATGAAATGAAAGCAGGGAACGGGGACTTACTCCTCAATATCACTTTTGTGGATTTCCAGTACCTTGGCGAGCTTGCCCGCTACCAGGCGCATCTGGCTGTCGGACAGGCTCCCGATACGTTCGCCGAGCATAGCCCTATCCACAGTAACGATTTTATCGGCCATCACATAGCTGGTCTTTTGCAGCCCGTTCCCGGCGGAAGGCTCTATTCTCACCCTGGTGGCGATAGCGTCCGATTCAAACGAGGTGAACAGGCACAAAACTACCGAATCAAAACCGCTTGCGGAATCCGCCTGCACAATCACAACCGGGCGGGGCTTGGAGGCGTAGTTCCGGTCCTGAAGCGTCCACAACTCACCACGCTTCATGCAACAGCCTTAGAGCGCAGTCATTGGCAAAATCCAGTGCCTCCCGCTCGCTGGTGAAAGGTTCAACCCCTTCCGCCACCGGCGCGCAATCAGGATGCTTCAACCGATACACAAAAGAATAGACCCTTTCCTGCTGAACCGGCGAGAGGGTTTCAATTTCTCTATGCAAAACGGCGAGTTCGATCATGTTCGGCCTCCTGTTGGTAGTATAGCACAAAACACCACAGTGGGCAAAGGAAGCGCAAAGGGTTATTCTCTAACTTTTCTTCCCTTTGTGCGCGCCTTCGTCGCCTTTGCGGTTAAAATTCTTCGTTCTTTTTGCCGGGTCAAGCTGAGTGCTTGCGGCTCCCTTCAATTTTGCGTATCATATATATATGGCGGCGCGAAGAACCAATAACCGAAGGGCAAATCAGGCTCATTATGAGGATGCGGCTCCGGCCCCGAAGAAAAAATCCGGGGGGGTCATGTTCTGGGTGGCCTTCTTTATCCTGATAGTCGGCCTCTTTATGATGAACCGGGACAAGATCCGGCAAACCCTGGAAGACACCCAAGTCCTGACCCGGTTTTCCATTTCCCTTCCCGGTTTTGAGGAGGTCAAAGATTCGGAGGAAGATGTGTCCGTTCTGGCCCCCTCCGCCAGGCCCGCGGCGCCGGCGATCACGGTAACGCAAAAACCCCCTGTACAGGAGACGTCGGTTAAACCCGCAGATACGCCCCCCGCAGCCAAGCCTGCGGCTCCATCAGCCAAGCCCGCCGACGCGGAGCCCGCAGCGCCGGTCAAGCTTGCCGCACAGCCTCCGGCAGCCCCCCCGGCCGCGAGCCGCCAAACTGCCGGCGATCGGGAACGGGCCCTCTACTTTACCCAGGTTGACGCCGCCGGGACGATCCTCCGCACCAAGGTTGCCCGGAGCATCCCCGCGTCGGATTCGCCCCTGGTGGACAGCCTCAAGGCCCTCCTCGGCGGGCCCAATGCGGAGGAGCAGCGCCGGGGTATGGTGTCCCTCATCCCCAAGGGGGTCAAGATTTTAAGCGCCACCATCCGGGGCAGTACTGCCTATATCAGCTTTAGTGAGGAATTCCAGTACAATACCTACGGAGTGGAGGGCTACGCCGCCCAGCTCAAACAGATTGTCTGGACCGCCACGGAATTCCCTACGGTAAAGGATGTGCAAATTCTTATCGACGGCCGCCGGATAGATTACCTGGGAGAAGGCATCTGGATCGGCAGCCCCTTAAGCCGGGACACACTCTGAACATTCACTTACTTCAACCGGTATGAAACAAAGGCGATGGTCCTGTTGTCCGGAGACCAGGAATTTACATTGATGGTTCCCTGGCCGCCGAAGAATTCCGCAATAACCTTGTAGTCCCCACCTTTGGCGCCGCCTTTGGCGAACATCAGCCTGAGCTGTACGTTCTTGTTCGGCGGATGCTTATCGGGCTCCACATCACCCTTTTTGTAAGAGATGAAGGCTACCCGCTCCCCGTTGGGGGACACATGACCGAACCAGTTGTTGCTTTCGTCAAAGGTCATCTGGGTGGGGCTGGAGCCGTCCGCTTCCATCCGCCAGAGCTGCATCAGCCCCGTACGGGTTGAATTGAACCAGATGTACTTACCGTCCGGGGTGTATTCCGGACCGTCGTTCAGGCCGGGCACATCGGTGAGCTGTGTTTCGCGGCCCCCCCAGACCGGAATGGTGTAGATATCGTATTGGCCGTTCCGCTCTGCGCAGTAGGCCAGGGTCCTGCCGTCCGGGGACCAGCCGTGGAGGTAGCTGGGGGCCATGGGGGTAATCAGGGTGGGCTCGCCCCCGGTGAGGGGAAGCAGGTAGATCCGGGACTGGCCGTCCTCGAAGGTACCGTGGCTCACGGCGATAGATTTACCGTCCGGACTCAGCACATGATCGTTGTTGCAGTGGGTAATCGCCCCTGAGTAAATTTCCGTGATGGCGCCGGTGACCAGTTCGTAGCGGTAGATCCGGCCGTTGCGGTTGTAGATCAGATATTGCCCATCCCGGGTCCAGTTCGGCGCTTCGATGGTGTCATCAAATTCCCGCAGAACCGTGCGTTTGCCCGTGTCCACATCCAGGGTTTCCAGAATGCTGAAAGTGCCCCGGTCCTCAAAGGTACGCGGCGTCTTTAAAACCTGCATGTTCTTCTCCTTACCGCAATGCGCCCGGAATTTACCCGCGCCGAATCACCGGCACATAAATGTCGCAGACCCTGGCCTTTTCAGACCTGCACCGCTCATCGTAAAGCTCAAAGTTCACCCCCCTGGGGTCAATTTGATAGGCTGCGCCGGGAAGCCATTCGGCAAAGACATAGCGCCACGTTTCCTGGATGGCCGCCGAAAATCCCGCGCTATCCGCGGGGGGGCTGGAGAAAACTGCGTAGGCCGCCGCCGGCGCTTCCCGGATCTGGTAAACAGGGGGAACCGTCTTTTCGGACGGGGAGGCCCCATCCTTCACTTCAACCCCGATGATATATTCAAACTCCCCGGTTGCGGGGTCTTCGGGGAAACACGCGCCGTATTCCGTATGGGATTTGAGGAAGCCTTCCCCGTGGAGTTTTTCCATCCTGCCGTCGGAAACATAATCCGCCCAGAATTGGGGAATAGCCCTGAAGTTTTCCCCGTTTTTGCCGGTGGTATTGATGATATACCCCGCCAGTTTGATCGCAGAAAGATTCACTATTTTTGGTTCCATACATTCTCCTTATTCATTATTAACCAAATTCAGCTCTTCCGCCTTGGCTTCCCATTCACGGGTCTTTACTTCCACGGCTGCCGTGCATTCGTTCAGCCTGGCCTGTACCGCTTTGGCCTTTTCCCCGTTACGGTAAACTTCCGGGCGGCTTATCTCCGCTTCCAGGTTTTTCTTTTCCGCTTCAAGTTCTGCAAGAGCCTTGAGTATCTCCGCCTCCTGCTTTTCAAGCCGCCGGATCCGGGTCTGCCGCTGCTTTGCCGCCTCCCTGCTCAGGGCAGGGGCTTGCCCGGCCCCCGCTTCATGGGGCCGCTTGATCAAAATCACCTGGGGGTTTGACTTGGTGGACACCCCGGAAAAGCGGGGATCGTTAGGGGCGGCCTTTTCGGAATCGGTGCCAGGCACCGTTTGCATCGCCTGATCGGCGTCCGGCGCCTTTTCACCTTCGTTTCCGGGCATTTTTCCGGCAGCGGCCTTCCCCAAAGTGTCTGCCGTCGCCCCCCCCTCCGCCGCCTCCCGCTCAAGCCGGTCCAGGTAATAGGCGTAGTTGCCGTAGAACAGCCGGTGAACGCTCTGGGTTCCCTTACCGTGGGCGGCCCTGGTAACGCTCAGTTCCAGGGTTTTGGTGGAGAGGGCCTCCATAAAGGCCCGGTCGTGGGAGACGAAGATGATGGTGCCCGTAAAGGCCTTGAGGGTATCCAGCAAAATATCCTTGGATTGAAGGTCCAGGTGGTTGGTGGGCTCGTCCAGGATCAGGAGATTCATGGGTTTAAGGAGCATCCGCAGCAGGGCGAGGCGGCTCTTTTCGCCGCCGGATAATACGCCGATGGGCTTGTGCACGTCGTCACCGCGGAAGAGGAATGCGCCCAGCATGTCCCGCACCCGGGGGATCAGGGCCGTGGGGGCCTCGGCTTCCATAAAGTCGATCACCTGCTCTGAGCCGGTCATGGTTTCGGCAGCGTCTTGCGAAAAATAGCCGGCGGCGATTCCCGCGCCGTAGTTTACCTTCCCTTCAAAATTCCGGTCCCGGCCCGCGATGATCCGCAGTAAGGTGGACTTGCCCGCGCCGTTGCGGCCAACCACCACCAGCCGTTCCCCGGATTCCATCAATAAATCCACATCGGAGAGCACCCGCCGGTGCCCGTAACTTTTGCCGATGTCGTCAAGGGTCAGGGCGATGCGGCCCGAGTGGGGGGGCGGCGGGAAGGTGATGCTTATCTTCTTGAGGGATTCGGGGATCTCAACCCGCTCCATCTTTTCCAGTTTTTTGATCCGCTCCTGGACCATGGCGGCCTTGGATGCCTTGTAGCGGAAGCGGCGGATCAGGTCTTCGGATTTGGCGATCTCCTCCTGCTGTTCCGCATAGCGCTTCATCAGGCTTTCGATCTCCACTTCCCGGATCTTTTCGTAGGCGCTGTAGTTTCCCGCGTAGCGTTTCAGGCTGCCCTGAAAGAGTTCGTAGACCTCGTTGACCGTCACGTCCAGAAAGTAGCGGTCATGGGAAACCAGCAGATAGCCCCCGGTGTAATTTTTAAGCCAGGTTTCCAGCCAGGACCGGGCCTCAATATCAAGGTAGTTGGTGGGCTCATCCAGGAGCAGAATGTCGGGCCGTTCCAGCAGGGCCTTTGCCAGGGCAATCCGCATCTGCCAGCCCCCGGAAAATTCCCCCGTGTCCCGCCGCATATCCCCCTCGGAGAAGCCGAGCCCCGAAAGGGTCATGGCGATGCTGGCCTCCCGCTGGTAATAGCCGGAATTCTCCACCGCCTCCTGAATCTGATGGTACTCCTCCAGCAGCCCCGCGGTGCGGCTATCGTCGCTCCTGGTCTGTTCCAGATGGCCGCCGATCTCTTCCATCTTGCGGAGCATGTCCCGGATAGCCTCGTAGGCGGTTTCCGCCTCCTCCCGCAGGGTGGAGCCGTGGTGGACGATCCCCGACTGGGGCAGGTACACGATGCGGCTCCCCTTCTGGATGGCCCGCTCACCCGAATCGGAGGCGAGTTTCCCGGCGATCACCTTCATTAAGGTGGATTTGCCCGAGCCGTTCGCCCCCGCAAGGCCCGCCCGTGAACCCGCGGCAAGGTGGAGGCTTACGTCTTTCAGGATATCCCGGTCCCCGAATGCAAGGGAAACCCTGGAAAACTGCACAAAGGCCATTTAATACCCCGCCCGGTAGAAGTAGATCACCGTGGGGGAGGAGGCCTGCCGGACAACCATATTCCCGTTAAGGCTCGTAACCGGCGCATACTCAACGCGGAAACTCTGGGCGTCCAGGTTATACAGGAACCTGACCACAGGGGCGCCGCCCCCGGCCGTTCCACGGGAAGCGTCAAAGCGGAGGGAAAAGGCCCCGTCATACAGGTTTCGGATATCCGGGGAAAGGTAGAGGTCCATGGCCACAGACCCGGTTTCCAGGGCCGCGGCGGGAATTACCTGGGGGATAAGCAGCCGGTTATCGGTCCAGGTAAAATTCCCCCCCTCGCCAAAGGAAAGGGTTCCGTAGTTGGCGCTTACAAAATCGGGCCCCTGGGTGTAGAGCCGGTTAAAAAGATCCTCCCGCCGGGCGGTTTCCTGCATGATAAGATCCTCAACCTCCGCAGGAAGGGCCACAAAAAGCAGGCTCTGAAATCCCCCCCTGGGGGTGGAAAACTGCACCGCCAGGGTCGTGTCGGATCGGAGGTTCATCTGGAGGCTGGTCCCCTCGAAGCGCCAGGCCCTTTCCCCCGCCGCCCGTATCCCCGTATGGGAAAAGGTCTGGTCCAGGTTGGGAAGGAAGATACGGGCCGTTCCCGTATCCTGGCCGGGGGAAAAACGCCAGTGCCGGGAGAGGTCCTCAAGATCGATGCGCCCATCGGCGATCATGGTCCCGTAGGATTCGGGGGACCAGATCCTGGCCAGCAGGTCCTCCAGGTCCGGGTCCTCCTCCGCCTCGCCGGCCGGGGCCGCCGCCAATGCCCCCCCGCTATGCTCAAAGAGCTTGAGCCGGTAGGAAAAACAGTAGCCCGTGGTACCGTCCTCGGCCATCACCCGGTACCAGTCGCCGGGCAGGGGGTCCCCGGTGGTACTGATAGCCGGCGCCCCCGCCACCCGGGTCAGTATCTTGACGATTTCCCCGGTTTTAAGCCGGTACACCCGCCGGGAGCTGTTGTCGGGATCCTGCCGGATAGGCAGTCCGTCCTGTAAATTCTCCCCGTAGACCCGGGCGTATGGGGCAAATTCCGCCGCCCGCCGCCTGGCCTTTTGTTTACTCCCCAAAAATTCAAACTGCGCCAGGGGCACCTCAAACTTGTTGAGGGTCCCCCTCGTCCTATAGCCCTCGGGAATCCCCACCACCCACACCCGGTCGATATTGGACCTGATATACACCGGCAGCACCGTCCCCGAGGGAATCGCCGGCTCCTCGGTGGTCCACAGCAGAATCCCCCATCCCAGCCGCTGGGAACAGGAGGAGAGGGGGATCAGCATCAGCCCTATCATAACCGTGAGCCATCCCCGGCGGACCCTTAGGCAGCATTGTGCAGACATAACGCTCTTAGTTTAGCCAAAACGGAGGGTAAAAACTAGGGCGGGGCAGGGGCCACCCCCAAACAAAATGAACAAATATTGCGGGAATTCTGGATATTGTAAATTTCTTGCGCTATATTACTAGGTAATGACGCGGCTTACCGGCCGGCGTCTACCCTCCGGGGTATCACAACACAAGGTTTCAGTGCCAGAACGGCCGTTGGCCGTGGCTTGAAATAGACAAACATTTGGAGGATTTCTTTTATGAAAAAGAATCAACTCTGGATGACTGCGGTAGTTTTTCTACTGGCAGTCTCTCTTTTCGTTATGGGGTGCAAAACCGATGAATCGGCGGCACCCACGCCCACCCCGGCATCGGTGTTGGCGGAAGGGCTTGCGGATGATCTGACAGCTGCGGCTACGATCTCGGGAACCGTCTCAGTGTCGGGTGCCGTGGTAAGTGTTGATGGCGCTGGGATATCGGGTGTTATACCTACCGTACCGGCAGGGGTTACTTTGAGTTTTACCGGTACTGCTCCGGAAATTACCTCTACTGATGATGAGAGTATAATCGGCTCGGCCGGCTCTAAGGTGATATTTAACGCGGTTCCTCTCACCGGCTCCGAAGCCGGCTCTGACAGTAATTTCTATGCCGATGCCGCAGATACAGATCCATTAGCCTGGAATGCCATATCAGAAGGTCTGTATACTTGGGATGGGACCAGGTGGGTCGCAGACGGCGAAACCGTCCTTGCATTTGCCGATGGTGAAGTTACTGGGATTAAGGGTGAGGTTATTGCCGGTACTATTACGATTACCCTTGTTAATGCCGAATTTGCGAATGTTGGCAACGGTACTAACGTGCTTTCATGGATAACCAATCCTCCTCTTGGTATTACCGCTGTAACAGCTAGTGACCCGGATGGTACCTCCGAGGCAACCATTACCATCGGGGGAACTCCGACGCAGTGGGGCGCCGGTACCTTCACATTCACGATTCCTAAGGGCAAACTTGACCCAAGCAACGCCGATATCACCATTGCTTCCGGTGATTCGGGCGCCACGTGGAACATCCTTGCCAATCCTCCGCTTGTGCTGGAAGATGGAACCTACACGATTGCTGGCACTCCATCGACCGATGCCGAGGGGACTCTTGGGGGTTCCACGTTTACTATCCATGCGACCTCCTCTGCCATCACGATAGGTGACGCCTCCAAGAAAAAAACCTGGACACCCGACAATGAAGGATTTGATGATGTGAAAGCCCTGTGGGACATACTCCAGGTGGACGATGAATTCACCGTTTCCAGCGAGGTTGTGACCGTCGTCACCCTCAACACGGAGCCGGCGGCCACCCCGGTTGATCTAATTAACGACCTGTTTACTAATGGACTCGGTGTGACCGTCAACTATACAGACGCGGAACTCGGCGGCGTAACCGTACCTGCTGGAAAAACGCTGACCTTGGGCTCAGCCGTAGTACAAGGCAACCCGGCGGTAGTTTCGAGCGATGTCCTTGATATTTCGGCATCAGGCGCGGCTCTGGCCGGAAGCGCCGGCTATATCAAGACCAATGGCGGCACGATAACCTACGGCTCGCTCTCGGGCCTGACCGTACCCGCTTCAGGTGGTGCAGTCGCTGATAATGTTGCGGGCGCGATTGCCGATCTGAAAAGCAGTTTTGATTCAATAGCCGCTGCCGCTGCTGTCGGCAATCCCACCGTAGTGGATCTTAAGAGTAAAACTGGTGGTTCAGTGGTAGATCCTGTCCTTTTGACGACCAACGTTCCTACGATTGATTCAGGCGTAACGCTCAACGGTGCGGGTCTTACCGTTGCGCTGGAAGCCGGCAACGCTTTGTACGATACCGGGAAGTTTGATGAGGTAACCCTGGGACTGAATGGGGCCGGAACAGCCTTGCAGGTCGACGGCACTACCATCAGTGGCAATACACCCTCGGAAGCTCAAGCTACACCGGTAACAGTAGAGTTTATCTTCAAGCTGGCAAAGGCTGGCGTCAATTCGGCGTCTATTACGCTGCCGGTTGATATCACAGTGGATGGTGAGTAACCCTCCCCCCGCGTCGGAGTCATGACGCGGACAAGGCCGCCCCTCTAACCGGGGTGGCCTTTTTTGGGGCCGTCATAGTGGAGCCCTACCTGGTTAGAAATATAAAAATGCAAATAACAAACAAAATATCAAATACATTATTAAGATATAAGCATGAAGAAACGGAAATAAGAAATTAATAATAAAAAATATATTTAGAGAATAAATGTAAAGTACGCCCAACCGCAAAAACGTCGTATAGCTTTCACGTTATGCGAAACGCCAAATGGTAAATATTGACAAAATATTATAAAAAATATATTGTATAAATATAAAGGGTGGTATAAATAATGGAATTTTCAAAAGAAAATAGTTCAAATGGAATTACTTCCAATGAAATAAAACTAATAGCTATTTTTGCAATGACAATAGATCATTGTGCATGGACATTTTTCCCGGGCTTTCGTACCGATTGGCCAATTATATTACATATTATTGGAAGAATTACTGCCCCAATTATGTTTTACTTTATTGCGGAAGGTTGTTATTATACTAAAAACATTAAAAAGTATATCTTTAGGCTGTTTATTCTGGCTATAGTTTCACATTTTGCATATAAACTTTTATTAACCCCCGGAAATTTAAATAATATTAATTCAAATATCCCCTTTTATTATAATTTTATTCCATTTAAAACGGGTATTTTTGATCAAACAAGTGTAATCTGGGCTTATCTATTAGGGGCAATAGCATTAGCAATTGATACAAAAAAAATAAATATACAAAAAGCTTGGTTAAAACATATTATAATAGCAATATGTTTTTTTGGCGCTTTTATTGCGGATTGGAGTTCGCCTGCGGCATTGGCAGTATTTTTTATTGGAAAAAGTCATGGAAATTTTAAAAGACAAATGTTATGGTTAATGGGTTTAATTACAACGTATGTAATTGTATATATAATATTTATAAATGTCATATATGGAATAATACAATTTTTTGTATGTTTAGCTATACCAATACTAAATAAATATAATGGGGAAAGAGGGAAATGGAAAGGAATGAAATGGTTTTTCTATATTTATTATCCATTACATTTGATATTATTAGGAATAATAGGAAAGTATATAAACGGTATGTAAAGGGGGTAGTACTTCGCATAACATACGGTTTGCGGTTCGTCGCTACGCTCCTTCCCACGGCTCACTCCACCCACATTTTTTGCGGCGCCGGAACGCTTCGCGTTCCTTTATCGCGTCGCAAACCTTTCACGTTATGCGCAATTTGCCTGGCATATAATGAACACTGCCAAAGAGAAACGGCTAAAAAGATCAAAGCTTTTAAGAACACCGATTTTTCAGACAACCCGGAACTGACAGATGAACAGCTGATGCAGCTTAAACCATCGCACCGGCGTCCGGTAAACATGGAGAACTACAAACCCATAAAGAAAGGCGTCTGCCTCAGGCTCGATGCAGGTGTTCTTGAATAGCATAAGGAAACCGGGGACGGCCTTTTTGGGGGCCGTCATAGTGACCCCCCACCCTATTTCCCGTGCGCTCCTGGGACCCATGCAGGGGTCAGGTGCGATTTTTGCTTGCGCTGTTCTGCCATCCGGGCTTTTTGGCAATCTATCATCGCTTTTTCTATGTACCCGCGTACATAAGCCTTTTCCGTCTCAGACAAGAGCTTTATCTTCTCCTCAAAGAGCATCTCGTTCAGGCTTTTTGCCAGGTCTGTGTTTTCCATATACTTTTTCTCCTTTTAATACAAAAATTCATAAAAAATGACATTACAGCCCTTATTAAATTGGTTAATAATAAATATAACTAAGTTTAATTGTCAAGAATATTAATTTGATTAATATGAATTGACCGGGTTATAAAATAGGGGTACAATATAACCAGAGAAAATGGCATGATAAACGAACGATTAAAAATCCTTATTTCCAATTTGGGTATGAAAGAAAAAGAATTTGCGCAAAAAATAGGGTTTACCCAGGCGTATATATCCATGATATTAACGGGGAAAAAGACCAACCCCAGCTCCCGTTTTTTTGATTCGGTCTCCCGGGCTTTTTATGTCAATACGGAATGGCTCCGCGCCGGGGAAGGGGAAATATTTTCATTCTCCGACCTCAACCTGTCCCCCACGGATGCCTCGCTCCTGGCAAAATACCGGCTCCTGCCCGCCGGTGAAAAGGCGCTCGTCGACGGGCTTGTGGACGCAATCCTGCTTAAAAGCATGGCCGCAAGGGAAGAAAAGCAGTAGGGTCCTATTAGAGTTGTTCAATAACTTCAGTTATTGAACAACAACCATTAAAAACGCAAAATACGGAGTATTTTGCAGGACTTGTTCGGCAACTAATCGAGTTGTCGAACAAGTCTATTTTAATCTGTTCACCCAGAGCTTCAGCTTATATGCAGCCCAATGTGCGATGAGGAGCCGGAGGCGCGGGTGGGCGGTCAGTTCGTCGTCCAGGGCCGCTTCGGCAAGAACCGCCTGGGCGATGGCGCCGTCTGAATCTTCCTTTAATTCCAGTATCCAGCGGGAGAGGGAGGCGCCGCCTTTTTCACCGGAGTATGCGGACACGGCGGCCTGGATGTTTTTGGCGTGGTTGGCGATGAGGACCAGTTCAGGGTTTTTTTTGTTCAGCCTTCGGCCGCCAAGGTTGGATTTGTAGTACTCAAAGGCCGCTTCCGCCTCGTCAAGGGCCAGGGTGGCGGCCAGGTTTTCAGCAGATTTTTGATCCGTCTCCAGAAAACGTACCAGGATGGGGTAGAACAGGTTTTGTGTGTTCAGGATTGTCGCCATGGCGAGGACCACCTCATCCCGCAGATAGGGCGGGGGATTGGCGGAGCGGAGGATGTCCAGCAGCACCGAAAGTGAATTGGGGGAACGGTAAATGCCAAAGGCCTCCACTCCCATAATTTTGAGCCGGGGATTTTTGGTTTTAAGGATTATCCGCTCAATCTGGGGACGGAAGGCCTCATCCTCAAGGCGGGCCAGGGCGATCATCGCTTCACCGGCCAGCATGTAGTCACGGGAGGCCGCCAGCTCCCGCAGCAAGGGTATGGCGGAGGAGACGCTGTGGTTCCCCAGGATGCGGGCGGAGATATACGCGGTAGTGAAGGGGTTGTTAATCAGATCAGACATGAGGGCCCTTTCGGCGTCTTCGTTTAATGTTTTTAAGGTTTCCATGGCCCGCAGTGATTCTAATCTGATGGCGAGCCGGGGTGAACGGGCCCGCTCCAAAAGTCCCTTGATGGCAAGCTGGGAGGGGGTGTCGTGGAGCGCGCCCAGGAGAACTTCCTCCTCGTGGGAATCGCTGGTTTTGTTGAGCCGGTCAAGGAGCGCGATGGCCCGCAGATCCCGGAAGGAGAACATCACTTCCAGTGCGCCCCGGAAGGGGAGCGCCCCCAGGGGGGTAAGCTTGCGCTGCAGTACCAGCACAAAAACGGTGAGCCCCAGCATAATGATGTACAGAATTTTAAAGGCGATGAATTTTGACAGGCCGATGCCGGACATGATATCCAACAGTAATCCTGCGGCAAAGGAACCTCCGGCGCCCGCGAGCCCGAAGATAAAGAAATAGAGGATGCCCATGTCCAGCATAAGGTCCATGGGAACAAGGCCCAGAAAATAGGTCTGCGCAATTCCCTCCGCCCCAAGAAAGCCGAAGTTCATCACAAAAAATATTAAAGAAAGAAAGAGAATTCCCGTGGTAAGACTTTCTATTGCGCCGGATGGAAAAAAGATGATGGGGATCATGCTGGCAAGGCCGATGAATATGGTGAGGATGAATATGGGTTTTGCGCCGATCCGGTCAACAAGGAATTTGATCAGGAGCCCGATCATGAGGTTCCCCAATCCGCCAAAGACCGTGTAGAGCGAAACCATGCCATCGCTCTGCAGAAATACTTCCCGTGAGTAAACCACCAGGAAGGCCCGGGATACGCCGGAGATAAGGGCCATCAGAAATAGTATTACTACGAACTGCTTAAGGCTGGGCTGCGCCAGGGCTTCCTTAAAAATGGTGAAAAATTTTATCTGTTTACCGTTTTCTTCAACCGGCGGTTCGGGAATTTTTTTGACCAGGACGCCGCTGAGAACTCCGCTGCCGATACCGAGGGCGAAAATGACGGAATAGAGGTACAGGGGCGGTTCCCGTCCCAGGAGTATGGCGATTGCGAAGCCCGAAAACATGCCGGTGGCACTGTTGATGATCTGTATCTGGGTCATGTAGGAGCCCCGGTCGGGCCCGGTGGAGAGGGAACTGAGGATCGGGTTGTTGCCGATCATGCCGATCCCCCGGGTAACGTGGAACAGGCCCACCCCCAGGAGCAGGAGCCCCAGGGCGAGGTCCCGGTGTCCCGCGGCGGCGGCGAAGGGGGCAAAGACCGCGGCGATCATGCAGAGCGCCCGCCATGTCCAGGCAAAGCTGAAGATCCCGACGATGGAAAAGCGCCTGGCGAGGAGCTTTCCCAGGGGCAAGAAAAAGAAGGCAAGGTAGAGCACGGCGTTCAGGAGGCCGATGTAGGTGGAGGACGCCTTAAGGCGCATGGCAAAAAGGGTGACGATGCTCCCCACCAGAAAGTTCCAGGACAGTGAGTTAAAAACGTTGAATATATTGTACAAATCACGGGCTTTACTGAGACGGTAAGGCGAAAGTGGGGCTGTCATATCTATAAGTATTGTATCCTTTGTCGATAAGCTTTTCAAGTGAGGGGAAATCGGCGGATTTTTTTGATAAACCGCTTGACAAAATTTTGATGTTACTATATAAAGAAACAGTATAAAATTGTTTCTGTCAATAGAAACGCATGGGGAGAGCTACGATGATAAAAGAGGCGATTGTAAAAGCGGCGAACCGGGAGAACCTGAGTTACGAAATGGCGGAAGCGGTGATGGACGAAATCATGGGGGGCAAGGCCAGCGACATACAGATGGCAGCTTTTTTGACCGCCATGGCGGTGAAGGGTGAAACCATTGAGGAGATCACCGCATCGGCGGCGGGGATGCGGAAACACTGCATCAGGATCCTTCACGATATGGATGTGCTTGAGATCGTCGGCACCGGCGGGGACCGGTCAAACTCGTTTAACATTTCTACCACCTCGGCGCTGGTTATTTCCGCCGCCGGTATCCCCGTGGCAAAGCACGGCAACCGGGCGGCCTCCAGCAAGAGCGGCGCTGCGGATGTGCTTGAAAGCCTTGGTGTGGACATCACCGTTTCCCCGGAACAGAGCCTGCATTTGCTCAAAACCATCGGTCTTTGTTTTCTGTTTGCGCAGAACTACCACATTTCCATGAAGTATGTGGCCCCGGTGCGGAAGGAGCTGGGTATCAGGACCATCTTTAACATTCTGGGGCCCCTGGTAAATCCGGCGGGGGCGAATATGGAACTCCTCGGCGTCTACGATGCGGATCTGATCGAACCCATGGCAAAGGTCCTTTCGAACCTGGGTGTGAAAAATGCCATGGTGGTATTCGGCCAGGACGGGCTGGATGAAATTTCCATGAGCGCACCCACCAGTGTCTGTGAAGTGCGTAACGGCGCTTTCAATTCCTACACGATAGAGCCGGAACAGTTCGGCCTTAAGCGCTGCAAAAAAGAAGAACTGGCGGGCGGCACCCCGGCGGAGAACGCTCAAATTACCCGCGGCATCCTTTCAGGTAAACCGGGCCCCAGGCGTGACGCGGTACTCCTCAATTCCGCCGCCGCCATTTCCATTGCCCGCCCCGATGTCTCCATTGCAGAGGGCCTTGCCATCGCCCGTGAAGTGATCGACAGCGGGAAGGCCCTGAAACAGCTTGAGCAGTTCATCAGCCTTTCCGGCAAGAGCGGCGCTGCGGATGTTCGGCGGGGGCTTAGTTCATGATCCTGGATGATATTGCCGCAAGTACCCGGCTGCGGGTGGAAAAAGCGAAGGCCCTGCGATCCCCGGAAGCGGTGCGGGATGCGGCGCTGACCCGGGCGGCCCTGTCGGGAAACAGGGATACTGTGGAAAAATCCGGCCGCCGCTTGGCTTTTGAGCAGGCCCTGGCCGCGCCCGGTCTGTCTTTCATCTGCGAGGTGAAGAAGGCTTCGCCGTCGAAGGGGCTTATTTTCCGGGATACAACAGGGGCGCCCTCTTTTCCCTATCGGGAAATCGCGCAGGAATATGAAAAGGCCGGCGCCGGGGAAGGGGAAATATTTTCATTCTACGACCTCAACCTGT
>BNUU01000010.1 GCA_025997595.1 Spirochaetia bacterium
GGCCGATGTGGAGCCCCTCCGCGCCGATTGCCAGGGCGATGTCCAGCCGGTCATTCACCACCAGGGGCACATTGTGTTTTTGGGTGATCTTCTGCACTTCAAGGGCAATCTCGTAAAACTCCCGTGTGGAGGCGTTTTTTTCCCGGAGCTGCACCATGGTAACGCCTCCGGCGATGGCTGCCTCAAGGGCTTCCGTAATGGGCCGCCCCAGGGACAGAAGGCGGTCGGTGCAGAGGTAGAGCAGCAGATCATTGGCATCAACGCGGTTCAATTTAATCATTTTTTCACTCTATACTTTTTTTGCAGAACGAACAAGCAAGAACGGTACATAAAAAACGCTCACCAGTATGATGCTCATCATCGTGGGAATCCAGATTTCATATTGGGTGAAAAGCCGGTAGCCCGCCATACCAACAAAAATGGTCAGCAGCGCATAAAGCTGAAAGGGCTTTTTCCAGCGGCCCCTCCTGAAAAAAAATTCCAAAAACAGTACCGAGTAGACCGGCACAAAAACCATGCCGATGGCGGAAAGAAAATTGATAAGAATTTCTTCGTATCTGCTTATGGGGAACAGTACCGCTGCGAGGATCGTAAAGAGGCCGATCGCCAGAATTGGAATCCTTTCATTTTTGGTTTTGACAAGCTGCCGGGAAGAAACCGCCGCAGAATAAAGGTCGAGGAAGGCGGTGGTCAGGGTGGAAAACAGTACCACTGCGCAGGCCAGGAACCGCAGTCTGCTTCCCGCAATAAAAGTAAAAATATCCCCACCGGTACTGATCCCGATAAAAAGCCCAAAGCAGTACATGAGCACGCTCCCGATAAAGTACCCCGCAAAGGGCATTGCCGCCGCCCCCGCTTTGCTTTCCGCCTTGCAGGCATAGTCCCCCGCCAGGGGCAGCCAGGAAACCGGCATGGCAATGGAAAGTTCTATCCCCAATGTCATGCTCATGTTTTCCCCAAGGCCCGCAAAGGGGGATGGGCCGTTCCCCCGTGCTTCAACAAAGAGAACCGCACAGAGAATTGACAAAAGGATAACCACGATTTCATTGAGCCGCGCCGCGGGGCTTCCCATGATGAGGGCCCACACCAGCACCAGGACCGACAGCGCCAGGGCCGCCCATTGAAAGGGAATCTCCGGTAGGGCGCCCACGGCGGCGCTCCCCGCCTGCACCACCATGATGATGGTCCAGCCGATAAGCTGTATCACATTGAAAACCGCCACCAGAGCGCCCCCTCCCCTGCCCAGGGAAAAGGCAACGCTGTCCATGGCGTTTTCCTTCCGGGTAAAGGAGATGCAGCCCCCAAGGGCAAGCAGAGCCGTGCCTATCAAATGGCCGACAAGAATCGCCGCGATACCCCGGCCATAGCCCAGGGACGCCATGGTCCCCCCGGTGTATATTTCCGAGATTGAGATCGCCGCCCCCACCCAGAGCAGGAACATGGTGTGCTTCCGCATGCTTTCCTCCAAAAAAAACGCCTTCCCGGAAGATCCGCGAAGGCGTCAGGTTTAAGCAAAAGCATTAAACGTACTTCCTACGCCGGCATTATCCGGATCAGGTTTAAGGGTTTAAAGCGTCACGCCGCTTACTCTCAGCCGGAACTATCCAGCGCCCCTGTCTATGTTGTGATTTTCAGTATAACAAGGCGGGGGAAAATGTCAACGGGTCTGTAATTTAACTTCTCATTATTCACCGCTAATTATTAATTTTATTTTGCCGATAAAATAGTTATGAAAAGAATAACCGCAGCTTTATTCATTGGCTTGGGATTAGCGGCGCTGAGCACCGCCCAGGCTCAGCAGACCGCCGATGGGACGAGCTTTAGGCAGGAGGGGATTGCCTCCTGGTATGGAACGGAATTTGACGGCAGGCCCACAGCGTCAGGGGAGATCTTTAACGCCGCCCTGTTCACCGCCGCCCACCCTACCCTGCCTTTCGGGACGGTACTGACAGTGACTAACCGGCATAATAACAAAACGGTGTCTGTACGGGTAAATGACCGGGGGCCCTTTGTGTCCGCCCGAATTATCGATCTTTCCCGTGCGGCGGCGGAACAGCTTGACATGCTGGCTACCGGAACGGCGCCGGTGGTGATAGAAGGCGCCACGGCCGTCAGGAACCAGGGCGCCTCCCCGCAGTATACAACGGAAACCAGTTCCCAGGCTGTTTCCGAGGGCAGCTGGGCCTCAGCCTCCTCCCAGATCAGCGCCCCTGCCGAGCCGGTAGTGGTTCAGCAGTTTCAGCCGCAGGTACAGCAGACACAGCAGGTTCAACCGGTGCAGCAGGTTCATCCGATACAGCAATATCAGCCGATTCCGCCGCAGCCGCCGGTCCAGCAATATCAGCCGGTTGTGCAGCCACAGCAGCCGGTACAGCAAATTATTCAGCCTGTCCAGCCGGTACAGCCGCAGCAGCAGCAACCGGTGCAGCAAATTGTTCAGCCGGTACAGCCGCAGCCACAGCCGCCGATACTGCAAATCCAGGTGGTACAGCAGCCCCAGCAGCCGGCGCCTCAGGCCCAGACGGTTGAGATCACAATCCCTGCGCCGCCGGTGGAAGAAGTTAAACCCGCCATCGCGCCTGCATACGGCAAGATATACCGGATTCAGGTTGGTTCCTACAAGGTAGCCAGGAATGCGGTAGAGGCCTTTGACAGGCTGAAACGGGTGGGACTGAATCCGGTCTATGAACGGAACGGTGAAAACTTCCGGGTGGTACTTTCGGGAGTACGGGCCGAGGATGTAGAATCGGTAACACAACGGATCGGGGCGGCGGGTTTCAGGGACCCCCTGCTTCGGGCAGAAAACTAAAGGTTCTTTTCATGAAACAAGGGCCCCCGAAACCGGGGGCTTTTTTATACCCTGATCGACCTGGGTAAAACGCTGCAGTGCGGGGTGGGGCACCCTTGGGCCATTCAGAATACCGATGCTTGCCAGGGCCTTCCCCTTCCGGTACCATCAGTTCATGAACAAACGCGCTTTACGTTCGGATATACTTCTGCTGCTTACCGCCTGTATCTGGGGCTTTGCCTTTGTGGCGCAGCGTTCCGGCATGGAATATGTGGGGCCCTTCAGCTTTAACGGCATACGGTTTCTGCTGGGGAGCCTCTCCCTGGTTCCCGTCATCCTGCTCAGGCGGAAGGGTGGCAAAAAAATTGATAACCATTTTTTTCCTTATTCCCTTGCGGTGGGGACCTGCCTTTTTATCGCAGCAACACTGCAGCAGACCGGGCTCATGTTTACCACCGCGGGAAACTCAGGGTTTATCACCGGGCTCTACGTGGTACTGACCCCGATCTTCGGCATCTTCCTGGGCCGGAAGACCGGGCTCCCCACCTGGGTTGGGGCGGTACTCACCCTGGCCGGCCTCTACTTCCTCAGCGCCGCAGGACATGGGGATGCTTCGCACCCCTGGGGTACGATCAACCCCGGTGATATGATCACCGCAGTAGGGGCCATCTTCTGGGCCTTTCACATCCTTTTAATCGACCGGCTGGCGCCGCGCATCGATCCGATAGTCCTTTCCGCCGGGCAATTCCTCTGGTGCGGCCTCTACTCCCTAATCGCAGCTTTTCTGCTCGAACCTTCGATCGACAGCATAGTTACCCTTATCGATCCCGGCCTGCTTGATACAGGAACCTTTTCCTGGCAGAGCCTTCCCCTTCTCATCGCCGCCGGAAAAAACAGCGTCCTCCTTTCCCCCGACGCGCTCATCCCCATCCTCTACAGCGGGATCGCTTCGGTGGGCATCGCCTTTACCCTCCAGGCAGTTGCCCAGAAGGACGCGCCCCCGGCACACGCCACCATCATCCTCTGCCTGGAAGGCAGTTTCGCCGCCATCGGCGGAGTGATCATCCTTTCGGAACCATTGGGCCCCTGGACCCTGCTGGGCTTTATCCTGATGTTCGGCGGCATGCTGGCAACACAGTGGGATGTGATCCGTGAAGGATGAGGTACAGCTTTTTTCCCCCGACCGTGAAGCCTTGTTTGTACGAAGGCCGAACCGTTTTTTGATTATCGCGAAGGACGGCAAAACGGAGATCCCCTGCCACTGTCCCAATCCGGGGCGGCTCATCGAATTTGTTTTCCCCGGCGCAAAACTCATTCTGGAAAAACGGGATGAAAAAAATGAAAAGGCCAAGACCCCCTACACGGCGGTGGGCATCTACTACCGGGACGCAGTGGCCCCCCTCTTTTCCGCGCGTGCCAATAAGGCCGCCGAACAGATCATTCTAAAAGAGATCATCCCCAACATCAAAGAGATACATCCCGAATTTACCCTGGGGGATTCCCGGTTTGATTTTCTGTGCATCGATAAAAAGGGGATGCGGCACCTTATTGAAGTAAAGGCCTGTTCCCTCATCGAATATGGGGTGGCCATGTTCCCCGACGCCCCCAGCGGCCGGGCGCTCAAACACCTTGAGGAACTTGCGGAATTAAGCGGGCAAGGTTATTCCTGTCACGTGCTTTTTGTCATCGTCCACAGTAAACCTGAACGCTTTATCCCGAACCTCCACACGGACCCGGAATTCGCGGCGGCCCTGAGCAAGTACGGACACGCGGCCGATCCGTGGTCTGCGGGAGATACGGCGGCGGGGACTACGACAGCGAAGCTTGCGGTAAAACACAGTAAAACTGCTGCCGGCGACGACGGCCCCGTGGCGATCCACGCCTGCCTTCTGGAATGTGACAATACCGGCATGGCCCATCTGGCGGCGGCCCGCATACCGGTGGATCTTTCCCACGGGAAACTTGCCGCATCCGATGCCGGGAACTACCTTATCCAGCTTGAACTGGCCGAAACCTGTGACATTGAAACCGGTGGCCTTGGGACCATTCACTTTAAGGCGGGCTGGTATGTGTACGCCGGGTCCGCCCGGAAAAATCTTGCAAAACGTATCAATCGGCATTTACGGAAGATACGGAAACAGAAACACTGGCACATCGACTACCTCACCCCCTTTGCAAAGACCATCAAGGGATTCCCGATCATGAGTTACCGCAACCTGGAATGCGATCTGGCGGCGGAGCTTCAAAAGCTGGGGGGCAAGGCCGTTCCCGGCTTCGGGGCGTCGGATTGTCAAGGACATCCCAAGTGTCCCAGCCATCTCTACTATTTTAAGGAACGGCCCATGGGGAACCGGCAATTTGTAGAGATGCTGCTGCAGTATCGGCATGTGGTGGGGCTTGAAGGGTGAAACGGGCTGAATCATGCAAAGTTTGGGCGTACTTTATGTTATCTATTCATTGAGCCAGTTCCAAAATACAAGAATTTTTAACCACGAAGGACACAAAGGATAGGGAAAATAAAGACTTTCGTTTCCGCGAACCAAAGGTTCGATGAGTCCTTTGTGGTTATATTTTTTTTAGTTGTTACAAGGTACTCTTAAAAATGGAGGCACCTTTCGCGCCCTCCGCACACTCGGTGAACAGATTTGGCGCAAGGTACCTTTTCTTTCCCTAGGCTTGTTGGCTAAAGTAGGCGGTATAGAACCACCGGCCGCCTGCATACATAGTATCCGCCGTGTCAAGGTCATCCTGGGCATATTCTTTTCTTAGCCGCTACCGGGAGAGCCGTAGCGCCGGGCTTACTCTGAAACGGTGACAGGCACTACTGTGCTCCATCTAGGCCGTAATATCAAAAATATGTTGGCTTTCACACAATCATTGATTCCAATGCTGTGAGAACGCGATAGCCGTCAAAGCAATTTGCTTCGAAACTTGAGATGAGGTCAGAACCAACGGTTTTTTCAATTACCATGTTTTCTGGGTTTGAGCGAATCTGCTCTATCTTTTCAGATGCCCCAGCAAAACCGGTGTTACATGCGCAGATTAAAACAAAACAACCCTTCTGCTCGCCATATTTCATTGCATTTTCTACCAGGATTTTTGTATCTCCCGTAGTGTACACGGCGATTTTCTTCTTCCGGTACATAACGACATCACAAAAATCCCTGTGGGTTGCGCCGTTCAGATGTTCAAAGCATGTTGGTTTTTCACCAGAGACGATAAGCTTTTCATGCACAAAATGCAATGCGGCGGTTTTGCCGCAGCCGTTTTTCCCTGTCAAAACGATAATTTTCATTTTTCTTCTCCTTTCGCCCATTGGCGAACATTGTTTTTTCTGTCCCCCATACAACGGACAGCCCCCGCCGCAAGGCGGGGCATTGTTGTTTGTTACCCTAACCGGCGGCCAGCCGAAACAAGCTGCCCTTAGTCCACTATTCCAGTTCATTGGAATACACTGTTTTGCCACCATACCCGCCTGCGAGTCATACTATATCAACGATATGGTATCACTCATCAGAAATCGTTTTTTACCTGTATAACTAATCATCCTTATATTCAGGGAATAAATGTGAGCAATGTGGACATACTCGTTCTTTTATTTCCGCTTTACTTAAGGGACAACCACAAATAGGACAATCCCAACCATATTCCCCACTCTTCTTTAATGCTTCTCTAATTCTATCAAATTGTATGTCTTCATTTCGACATTCAGCATATTGCTGTTCCATCACTTTATCTTGAAGCATACTCATCTCTTACCCTCCTTCTCCTTTCTCAATCCCCGGCAGGAGCGGTTTCAGCTCCAAGAGCCGTTCCCCTCCCGCCCTTAGTCTGCTATTTTGCACCACAGCTTGCGCCGTGGGGATTGCCGGTTGCCAGTGTGCCGGCGCACACAATTAAAGGGCTAAAAAGCCCGGACAGCACGAACATTATACGTACAGTACTTATAGTCGATCTCCTGTATGCAATTGATGGGATTCATACGCATCGCCTTATCATTAGCGCCGGACCCCGAAACCCAGTAGAACGTACTGGTATTAAGGTTGCCGCCTATAGCCGCCCACATCAAGGCAAATTCAGGATTGTTGGGGAGGAACCAGTCGGTTTTACTGCCGTAGCTGTACTCATTGCAAGCTTTGGCCGCAGGTGCGTCAGGGTCTGCCTCCAGTATCGCGGCGGTATTTGCCGCGCCTTCCCCTAAGGTGTATCCCTGCGCACCGTTTATGAAAGTTGCCGTATAATCGGAAGAAGCCCACGCAAGGGTTGTGCTCATATCCGCCGGAGCCGCTTCTAGGTAGTGGCAGGTTTCGCCGGTTAAGGTGTTTATAAAGCCTTCTGTGCTTACATAGAAAATTATCCCGCCGCCGGGGCCGGTATCGCCGATGGCGAATGGAACGGTAACCACCACCCATCCCGATACCGTCCCCGCAAAGTTACTCCCCGTCTGCTTGACACGCACATAATAAGTCCCCGCTGCCGCCGAACCACTGTAAGCAGTCCAGCCGCTTGTGCCGTTTGCGCTATATTCCATAGCCGCAGTTGCGCCGGTAATCACCCCCACGCCGCCCGATACGCTTGGCGCCCCCGGGCGCGCCGGAATCGTGAGCGATTGCGCTACGCTGTCCGTCGTGGTTGTGCCGTTGCCTTTCTTCACAATGGAAAGTGAAACGCTTGAGCTTGTGCTGATAAGGCTTGCGATACTGTATGTGCCGTCGCTCACTATCACGTTGCTGCTATTAATAGTGTAGCTTCCGTTTGCAAGCCCGGTGAGTTTTTCGGTTGCATAGTTGATAGCCGCATTGGGCTTTGTTTCAGCCGTACCGGTAAAAGCATTGATAGTGATGGAAACTTCCGCGCTCTTGAACGCGCTTGCAGTTGCCTTGATGCGCACCGCATAACTACCTGCGGCAAGTCCCGTCACACTGCTGCCCGTGATGGCTGTCCAACCGGAATCGGCGCTGCGTTTGTATTCCATGTTTGACGTCGTTCCGTTAATGCCGCCTGTCCCGCCGATGCTGGTCGGTTGAATTGCCAATACGCCCGGCGCCCCCGGTCGCGCGGGAATAGGGAGTGATTGTGCCGCGCTATCAGTCGTGGTCGTGCCATCGCCGGTTTTCTTAATAGAAAGCGTTGTGCCGAACCAGATGCTTTCAATGGCAATCGTGCCGGAAGCATCCGCAGTTTTCGCACCATCATTCACGGTGTAGTTTGCGTTCGCGGTCAACCCGGTGAATTTTTCGGTTGCATAGTTGATAGCCGCATTGGGCTTTGTTTCAGCCGTACCGGTAAAAGCATTGATAGTGATGGAAACTTCCTCGCTCTTGAATGAGCTTTCGGCCGCCTTGATGCGCACCGCATAACTGCCTGTCGCAAGCCCCGTCACGCTGCTGCCCAAGATGGCAGTCCAACCGGAATCTGTGCTGTGTTTGTATTCCATGGCGGAAGTCGTTCCGTTGATACCGCCTGTCCCACCGATGACGGCGGGTTGAATTGCCATGACGCCGGATATTGCGGGGCGTGCGGGAACCGCAAGCGATTGGGCCTCGCTGTCCACGGTGGTCGTGCCATCGCCGGTTTTCTTAATGGAAAGCGTTGTGCCGAACCAGATGCTTTCAATGGCAATCGTGCCGGATACGTCCGCGCTCTTTCCGATGGTATTCACGCTGTAGTTTGCACTCGCCGTCAGTCCGGTCAGCTTTTCGTTCACATAGTCGATAACAGCTGCGGGCGTCACTTCAAGCGTAGCGCCAAAAGGACTAATCGTGATGGAAACTTCCGCACTTTTGAATGAGCCTGCGGCCGCCTTGACGCGCACCGCATAACTGCCTGTGGCAAGTCCCGTTACGCTGCTGCCCGAGATGGCTGTCCAACCGGAATCTGTGCTGCGTTTGTATTCCATGGCGGAAGTCGTTCCGTTGATACCGCCTGTCCCACCGATGATGGCGGGTTGAATTGCCATGACGCCGGATATTGCGGGGCGAGCGGGAACCGCAAGCGATTGGGCCTCGCTGTCCACGGTGGTCGTGCCGTTGCCGGTTTTCTTAATGGAAAGCATTGTGTCGAACCAGATGCTTTCAATGGCAATCGTACCGGAAGGGTCCGCGGTTTTGGCGCCATCATTCACGGTGTAGTCTGCGCCTGCGGTCAGTCCGGTCAGGGTTTCACCGATAAAATCAATAAGGGCTTCGGGCTTAGTTTCGGGTGTTGTACCCCCTGTTTCTATTGATACAATCACCGCCAATAGGTAATCCAGCGTTGCCTTTTCAGTACCCAAGAGGGCCTTTGCTTCCGGACTCAATCCCCCAAAAGCCGCCAATACCGCCTCCACCGCTGTTTTTACCGAAGCAAGCGCCGTTTCGTCCAAATCGGCGAAGCCCTCTGCGGTAAGCGCCAGGACTTCGGAAACCGCACCATCCGAAAGAAAACCGTTCAATGCGTCTATAGTTGCTTCCGTAGTACCGGAGGGTACAATCTTCACCGTTGCGGCGCCCTCCTTACTCGTGTCCGCCGTTGAAACCGCCTTGACGGTTATTGTTGTTTTGCTTTCACCTGCGGCAATTGTCAGTACGTTGCCTGCAAATTTCGTGCTCTCAGCCACGCCTGTAGTCACGATTGTCCATGTAACGGTTTGCGCGGGGCTATTCGTGCCGTTCACCGCTGCGGAAAATGTCTTGGTCCCGCCCTGTTTTATCACCACCGTTGCCGGACTCACCGTCACGCCGGTCACCGTTGCCGGATCGCCGCCGTCACCTGCGTCTGTTGGGCAGCCCATCAGAACCAATCCGAATAGTAGCATGGCTGCTATTGCCGCTTTGCTGATAATCCCCGTTAGAATCATCTTCTTTTTCATAAAATAACTCCCTTTTTATAGTCCTGATGAATCGAATTACCCGCCATAACAGGGGCGTGTAAGCAAAATATCAGCTATAGATACTAATAAAAATCATAATAAACAGCAATAAGCTCTTTGTCAAGATTTTTAACAGCCTATAGCATTTAAAATATGAAAGGATATACCGGGGCGAATACGATGACCTTGCAGGAACTTTTTATCGAAAACCTGAAGGAGTTCCGGAAAATGCGAAAAATCTCCCAAATGGCGCTTGCCGAGGAGTGCGAATCGGCCCAAACCTATATTTCCGAGCTAGAAATGGGGAAAAAAAGCCCCTCCCTGCTCATGGTGGAGCGTATTGCCTCAGCCCTTGGCATAGAAGCGGTGTATTTGTTCCAGGACAGGTCCCCGGAAGCCCGGAAGAACCTAAGCCATACCCAGAAGCAGGAAATGACTGACCGGATGCACTCAGCCCTGGTTAAAATCGTCGAAGATTATTAGCAGGGGCAATGCTTATGGCGCCTCCTATGATTTTGTCAAGAGAAAAAGTCAGGGCTATTGCATTTACTTTCAGGTTTTGAAAAATCACCGGAAATTAAAAAAATTTTACCGCAACGGCGAATAAGGGAATACCCCGTTTTATGTCGTTTTCTTTCCTTCTGCGCCTTCTTCGCCTTTGCGGTTAAAATTCTTCGCCTTAATATTCATCAGCCCTTCCTTTTCACCACCACCCGGCAGACAGAGACTGCCAGAAACACTATTGCTGCGATGATCACCGTCATTGCCCCCACGGGGACATCGAAGGTCCAGCCCAGGACGAGGCCGCTTACGGAAAAAATCGCGGAAAAGACGCAGCCCAAAAAAACCATCCACCCCAGGTTGCGGGCAAAGGTCCCGGCGGTTCCGGCGGGGAGGGTGAGCATGGCGATGACCATCACGATTCCCACAAAGGTTTGAAGCAGGACGATGGCAACGGCGGTTACCGCGAGGAGGGCCAGGAAAAAGGCTTCGGAGTTCACCCCGCGGACACGGGCAAATTCCTCATCAAAGGAAGATGCCTCAAGCTGGGGATAGAAGCGCCAGGCCAGAAAAACTACGATCACGTCGAGGATACCCATGAGGATAAGGTCCCGGTTTGAAATGAGGAGGATGTTCCCGAAAAGGTAGGCCGATGGGTCCGTGTAGCCGGGGGTCTTTGCCATGAAGAGCACACCCAGGCTCATCCCAACTGCCCAGATGGCGTTGATCACCGTGTCCTCCCGCTGCTTTGCCCGCAGTGATACTACACCAATAATAAAAGCCGAGAGGACCGCGAAGATCAGCGCACCCGCCATGGGGGGAAAGCCGGGAACGATCTTTGCCGCCGAAAGGTACAGGGCCATACCGATGCCCCCCAGTACTGCGTGGGAGACCGCCCCCGCAAGGCTCCCGATCCGCCGCACCGTTACTGCGGCCCCCAGTGTACCAAAAAGTATTGAAGACAAAAGCCCCGCGTAAAGGGCGTTTCTGATAAAGGGAAAATCCGGGCTGAAGAGAACCGCAATAAAATCACCCGCAGTAATACTATTCATGGCCGATCCTCAAAGCAACTGTCCGCAGCAATACTGTCTTTGTGGAGTATCCGCGCGCCATGGACAGAAACACGGTGACCTGCATCATTATCCCCGGCGGCTTCGGTACGGTGCTGAACGATGCTGTAACGGTGAGACTCCCCTTCGGCGTCGCCCATGCAGAGGACCCGGTCGGTCAGGGTAGTGACAAATTCCATGTCGTGGGTGACGATGAGGATCGTGGTCCTGCCCTTCAGTTTTCCCAATGTTTCAAAAAGCCGCCCGGCGCTTTCGCCATCCATGTTGGCGGTGGGCTCGTCGAGGATCAGGATTTCAGGCCGGGCGGCCAGGGCGCGGGCTACGAGGACCCGCCGCCGCTGTCCCCCGGAAAGAGCCCCAAAAGAACGCCGGGCAAGGTCCGCAATATCCGCCTGTTCCAGGGCTTCCTCTGCGGCAGCACGGTCTTCCTTCTGGTATCCCCGGCAGGGCCGCAGCCGCCCCATTCGCACCACGTCCCGCACGGCGATGGGAAAGGCCTTGTCCAGCGGAGCCTGCTGGGGGACATAGCCCACCCGGTCAAGCCCCTGGGATCCCGGTAAACCGAAAAGTTCGATCCTTCCCGCGTCGGGCTTTTCAAGCCCCAGGAGCAGTTTGAGGACCGTGGTCTTGCCGGAACCGTTGGGCCCCACAAGTGCGATAAACTCACCTTGATGTATATGAAAACCGGCGTTTTCCAGCACCTTTACGGGGCCATAGGAAAATGACACGCCGTCAAAACGGAGGCTTATCTGCCGCTCCACCGGATGCAGGGGATGAGGGGCCCCAGGCTGCCCGCCCCCGCCGCCTGTATGTTCATCTGTTCCGTTCATTCTTTTCCTTTCGCTGCTTTCTTTAAAGCTTCGCCCATGATCCTGATATTGGCAAGCCAGTCCGGTGAGAGGGGGTCCAGGGCTACCAGTTCCGCGCCGACGGATTCCGCGGCGGTACGGGCGGCCTGTACGGGGAACTGTGCCTGGACAAAAATTACCGCAGCCCCTTCTTGCCGGGCCTCTTCCATTATGCGCGTAAGGTCACGGGGCCCCGGCTCCTTGCCGCCGGTTTCAATCGCCTCCTGGACAAGGCCGAACTCGTCCAGAAAATAACCGAAGCTGGGGTGGTATACAAAAACAACGCTTCCCCGGAGAGGCGCAAGCTCCTCCCGCAGGCGGCCAAATTCAGTATCGATGTCATGGATCAAACCCGCATAGTTCTCGGCATAAAGGGATGCACCCTCCCCATCAATCTGTGACAAGGCAGAGCGAATATGGGCGGCCATGATCTTCGCCGGTTCTGATCCCAGCCAGGTATGGCGGTCGATGTTACTGTCGCCGTCAGCATGTTCCTCAAGGCTGCGGAAGGTGACACCCGCCGTCCCGTCAACAATGATGAGCCGGGGAAACAGTGATTCTATTTTCGGCCGAAGGCCAATCTCGAATTCCGCCCCCGAAAGAAGCCAGATCCGGGCCTCCGCCAATGCGGTCATCTGTTTTGGGGTGGGCTCATAGCTGTGGGGGTTCTGCCCCGGTCCCGCCAGGACCATGGTCTGTACCCGATCCCCGCCGATGCGTTCAATGAACCAGGCCTGGGGGAGGATACTGGCCGCTACAAGCGGCTTCGTATCGGCGGATCGCGCAGGATTACTGCGGGAACATGAGGAAATCAAAAAAATGATTAACAGAAAAGCTGCGCCCAAAAGAAGCAAAAGCCTATGCCGCAAACAGATCATCTACACACCTTCGTTTCGGGACGGTAAGCTCCGCTTCTGTATCAAACGAAATGACCAGTAAAGCATATTCAAAAACAGGCCCATAAAGATGGTCATGCCCCAGGTTGTCCGATGCGCAAAGGGGTTAACAACCCGGTCGCCGATATCATACATCAATTCAAGGGGATCGGTTAAAATATCCCAGCTGTTCCATCTGAGGTACCTGCCGATATAAATACCAAAACTTCCGATGAACAGAAATACTGTTGACAGTATGGTACTGAAAACCGGCTTCATAAATTTATTCAAAATACCCTCGATATCCCAGAGACTTAAAAATCCGAACAGTAATCCTGTCCAGGCAAACGAGAGTATCAATAACAAATCGTACCAGATGGGCATGGTAAACCGGCGTCTTAAATAAAAGAGATCGGTTAAGATATAGGGGGCATTGGGAAAAAACAAAAGCCAGACAATTAAAAGAACGGCTATTCTTATTTTCGATTTCTGAATCCACGGCTTAATGATTGCCAGGCTGGTCAGCGCCCAGGGGACAAAGGCAAGAAAGAGATTCCAGTTTAAGAACAGGAACATCCTCCCCCCCGTATAAGCGCATCTGAACACTGAAATGCCGAAACAAAAGAGCGCCGACAGACCCAGAAAAACCGTTTCATGGATCCGGTTTGTTTCTTTAAGAATTTTAAGCACCCTTCTGTTCTCCCCTGCCCAAAATTTTCCGGAAAACGGCAATACCCGCTTTGAACCAGAAGGGCTCCATCTTTTTCCGTACTATCTCCAAATTTTTGATGATAGGCAGATGCTGGGGACAGTGACCTTCGCATGTTCCGCATCTGACACAGTGACTCGGACTGCCGGTTTTTTCCGAGGTGACGCCAATACTGGTAACAAACTGCTGCATCCCCGCAACATAGCCGATGGAAAAAGAAGCGTTGTATCCGGCAAAGCAGCCGGGAATATTCACCCCCTTTGGACAGGGCATACAGTAGTTACAGCCGGTACAGCGGATCCGGTAGGCCTTATTGATCACCTCAAGGACCCGGCGGTAAACATCCTTTTCTCCTTCACCAAGCATCCCCGGCAGAGCCTTTTCCGCAAGGCGGAGATTTTCTTCAACTTGACTTTTTGCGGACATCCCCGAAAGGAGAAGGCACACCTCGTTTTGATTCCACACCCAGTTGAGTCCCCAGCCCGCGGGGGAAATATCGGCGCCGGCCTTTTTGAATATGCTTACCGCATCCCTGGGCAGCGCATCGGCGAGCCTTCCCCCAAGCAGGGGTTCCATGATCATCACGGGCATCTTTTCCGCCGCCTTCCGTAAACCGGTGACCCCGGCCTGAAAATTTTCATCGGAATAGTTGTACTGGATTTGGCAGAATTCCCAGGGGTAATCGTCAACAATCTTCAAAAAATCACCCTGCTTGCCGTGGTAGGAAAAACCGATCTGCCGGATTTGGCCGCTCTTCTTTTTTCCGGCGATCCAGTCCTCAATCCCCCAGGCCCTGAGCCTCTGCCACTGATCCGTATCGGTGAGCATGTGGAGGAGGTAATAGTCGATATGATCCGTCCGCAGCCGTTCCAGGCTCTTGTTGAAAAATTTCTCAAAATCATTTGGGCCCTTCGCCATCACCACCGGAAGCTTGGTCGCGATATACACCTTGTCCCGGACCTTGTTTTTGTCCAGAATTGTCCCCAGGGCTTCTTCGTTGCCGGGGTATATGTAAGCGGTGTCGAAGTAGTTGACCCCGCCGGCAATGGCAGCCATCACCAGGTCCTCGCTTTTCCGCATGTCGGTAATACCCAGGTTTTTGGGGAACCGCATACAGCCGAAGCCCAAAACCGACAGCCTGTTCCCCGATTTTTTATCAATTCTGTACTGCATTGACACCGCCTCCATAATATCTCCATGATCTTATCATATTATATAATAAGAAATACAGAGAGGAAAAGTGTGACCAAGGACGGAATCATCAACTTACAGGTACGGGACATGAGCTGTACCGCCTGTGAACGCCGCATTGAGCGATCTCTTGCCGCGGAACCGGGGATTTCCCGGGTCAGGGCGAACTATGTCCGGGGGTCCGTCCGTATCGTCTGCGATCCTGGTGCGGAGGATATCGAACATATCAAGTCCCTGCTGGACAGTCTTGGCTATCCCGTACTTGAAGGCGCCGGGGACGGGGGACCGGGACAAACCGGCGTACGGCAATGGCTCAGCACGATTCTGATTCTGCTCCTGATAATCGCCACCTATCTTGTCCTGAACCACCTGGGGGTGTTCTACCTCTTCCCTGTCGCGGATGAACAAACCGCCCTGCCGGTGCTGTTTCTCATCGGCCTTGCCCCCAAACAGGTATCGGTGATTCGGGACGGTGTGGAAATGCAGGTTCCCCTGGACGAGGTTGAAGTCGGGGACATCGTGGTGGTACGCCCCGGCGAGAAGTTCCCCGTGGACGGCAGCCTTGCGGTGATCATCGCCATGGGCCTGCTCTTTGCCCTCGGCGGCCCCCTCTTAAACCCGGTGATCGCCGCCCTTGCCATGAGCATGTCCTCGGTCTCGGTGCTCAGTAATGCGTTACGTTTACGGGGCTTTAAACCAAGCACGTTAAAATAGTAGTATTATTTAAGGAGTATATATGAAGACCTTATTGAAGATTGACGGAATGTCCTGCGATCATTGCGTAAAGCACGTCAAGGACGCATTGGAAGAGATCAGCGGCGTGAAATCCGCCAAGGTAAGCCTAAAGGAAAACGGCGCCGGTGGTATGGATGGCGGCGCCGACGTGGAACATGATGCGGCGGTCACCCTGGCTGCGATGAAGGAAGCGGTCACCGAAGCGGGCTACGAAGTCGTGTGATTTCAGTTCTCGTTGTTGATGATGAGGAAAAAATTCTCGACATCGTAAAATCCTATCTGGAAAAGAGCGGATACCAGGCGCTTTGCGCAGGAACCGGTAAAGAAGCGATGGCTTTATTAAAAAGCCATACCGTGTCCCTGATTCTGCTGGACCTGATGCTGCCCGATTTTACCGGGGAAGAACTCTGCCGCAAGGTCCGTTCGATGCCGTCGTCAATCTCGGGTGTGCCCATCATCATGATGACCGCCAAGGTGGACGAGGAAAGTGTCATCCGCGGACTCAACCTGGGGGCGGATGATTATGTCACCAAGCCCTTTAGCCCCCGGCAGCTCATGGCCCGTGTCGCAGCAATGCTGCGCCGCTCCGGAACAAGTGGGGAAGCCGATCCGCAGAAAAACGGTGTCCTCTCCGCAGGGGGCCTTAGGGTGGATCAGGAAAACCGCCGTGTCAGCCGGAACGGGGAGGACCTCACCCTCACCCCCAACGAGTACAAAATCCTCACCCTCCTTATGTCCTCTCCCCGGAAAATTTTTACCCGGGAAGAAATCATCTCCGCAGTTAAATCCGATGACTACGACGGTTTTGACCGGGCGGTGGATTCCCACATCAAAAACCTCAGGCAGAAAATTGAGGAAGATTCAAAATCCCCCCGGTATGTCCTGACCGTCTACGGTATGGGTTACCGCTTCGGTGGAGAAGCAACATGCTAAGTTTAAAAAATCAGCTGGTACTGACCTATACCCTGTTCATCTGCCTTGCGGTACTCACCCTGAGTATTATGATAAACCTCATCGGGGGGAGGCTTTTTTCCGGTTATGTCCGCAGCAACATCAAGGTCCAGAGTGAGGAGATTGTCAATTCCGTTATGGATCAATACGATCCCGGCTCCAAAAGTTTTGATGTGATCATTCTGGAAGCCATGGGAATGTACTTTGTACACCAGGGAATGCCGGTCGGACAGATCAGTATTGATACCTACGGCCCGTTTTTTTACAACGAAGGTGAATCCCAATTCCTCACTACCCTGAATCAGTTTCTCATTGCCGCAGGGATACTGTTTACCATCATCAGCATATTCATTTCGATCTTTCTCGCCTCTGTCATTGCTATGCCGATCCTATCGGCGGCCAGCGCAGCACGGGCCATCGCCGGGGGCCGCTTTAGCGTACGAATCCCCGACCGCTACAGTATCCGGGAACTCCACGAACTTTCCCGTTCGGTAAACGACCTGGCGGCAGAACTGGAAAACGGCGAACGCTGGCAGAAACGGCTTACCTCGGACATTGCCCACGAACTCCGCACCCCCCTCACCTGTTTGCAGGGAAATGTGGAAGCCATGATCGACGGTGTATGGGAGCCGACGCCGGAACGGCTTGGCAGCTGTCACGAAGAAATCGTGCGGCTTACGAAACTGGTAGAAGATTTAAACATCCTCTCCATACTGGAACGGGAAAATCTTATTTTACAGAAAAAAGATTTTGATCTCACCGCTCTGCTGAAACATGCGGCTGAACAGTTCCGCCAGGCCGCTGCGGAAAAGGGGAACTCCATCAAAACAGAATTTTTCAATACTGCCGATGGGATTCCCGCCAAAGCCCCCATCTACGCCGACTATGACCGGCTCATGCAGGTCTTTATCAACCTCTTATCCAATGCGGTAAAATACACCGACCATGGCAGCATCACTATCAGGCTAAATCCCACCGCTCAAAGGGGTAATAAAAATGGCAGGCCTGCATGGGAGGTCATCGTGAAAGACACCGGAATCGGCATCCCCGCAGAAGAACTTCCCCGCATCTTCGAGCGGTTCTACCGCTCCGACAAATCCCGGATCCGTAATTCAGGGGGCGCGGGAATCGGGTTAACCATCGCCGCCGCAATCATTGCCGCCCACGGCGGCAGTATTACTGTGAATAGTATTACTGCAGAAGACGGCGGCGATCACGGTAGCGCCTTCCGGGTGCTGCTTTAGTACAAAAACTACCCCTTCACCCGCTCACTTAACCCCACCGGCCCGCCGATAGTAATACTGCTAATCTCACCTTCATGTTTGCTGACCCGGACCTCAATAATGCCGCCGCTCTGCGCCACATCACAGCAGCCCTCTCCGTCGCGAAGCCCTGCGGTCTTCCAGGCGGCAAGGGCGGCGGAACCTGAACCGCAGCTGGATTCAAAGACCAGCGAATCCGTGGCTGGGACATAAACGGCGGGCTGCAAAAATTGTTTTTCGGAATCATAAAACATCACCCCCAGGGCATCAAAAGGATGCCCGCCATCTGAAGGAAACCCGGCTGCCGCAGAGGGTCCGACGCCTTTTTCAGGCAACAAGCCCTTTATCGCAAAAAAAGTTTCCTTATCCGGCTTAAGCCCCGGCGCGAGTACATGGGTAATCCCCTCAAACACAAACACCGGCAAGATATGACCTTCAAAACTGAGGCTGCCCTGTGCAACAGGCCGGGGTATCTCCACCTCCGCCCTGCCCGTCTCCGTATCAACATGCACGGAGAGGGGCTCCTGCATGCCGCTTATTTCGATCGTCACGGTATGACGGCCCTTAAGCCCCGTCTCACGGGCAACAAAGAGGCCGAAGCTCCGGGCGGCATTGCCGCAGAACTCGCCCCCCATCATTTCAAGCCGCCAGTTTTTACGGCCACCTGCCGGGGGAAGTACAAAGCCCACCTGCTCGGCCTTAAGGGAAGGGTCCGCCAAAAGACGCCCGGCGGCCTCCGCCCGCGCCGGGCCGCCGTCGACGCGGTCAAGGACAAAGATGGTAATGTTTTTTGCCGGATCAGCGATGACGATTTCCACGTATTCAAGTTTACATTTTTTGAAATATGGGGTAAAGTCCAAAAGGTGCCTGGCACCTATTAAGGAGGAAAATTTTGAAACGGATTGGAATAATGGTGATGTGCGCCCTTTTGGGTGCGGGTATGGTTTTTGGGGGCGGCAAAAAAGACGCCGGGAGTTCCGGCGGGGATCAATCCCTTGCGAAGATACTGAGCAAGAAAAAGCTCGTGCTGGGTCTGGACGACTCGTTCCCGCCCATGGGTTTCCGGAACGAAAGTAACGAAATCGTGGGCTACGACATCGATCTGGCAAAGGAAGTCGCCAGGCGGTTGGAGGTGACACTGGTAACCCAGCCCATCGACTGGAACGCCAAGGAGCAGGAGCTCAATACCGGGGAAATCGACTGTATCTGGAACGGCTTCACCATCACCGATGAACGGAAAAAGTCCCTTACCTTTACGCCCCCCTACCTCAAAAACGCCCAGGTTATCGTGGTCAAGGGGAATTCCCCGGCTAATACCCTGAAGGACCTTGCGGGAAAAGTTGCCGGAACCCAGGCGGGTTCTTCATCGGTTGACGCCCTTGAGGAGGCGCCGGAATTTACGTCGAGCCTGAAAGAGGTGGTCGAGTATAAAGATTTTCTCACCGCCCTCATGGACCTTGATGTGGGCGGGATAGACGCGGTGGTCATAGACCTCGTGGTAGCCAATGATAACATCAACCGCTCCGGTAAGGATTTCCGTATCCTTAAAGAAACCCTGGGGGAAGAAGAATTCGGCATCGGATTCCGCAAGAACGACAAAGCCCTGGCGGACAAGGTCTGGGAAACCCTGCTGGCCATGGCAAAAGATGGTACGGTCGCTCAGATAGCCACAAAATGGTTAGGCGCGGATATCTCCATCATCGGAAAGTAAAAGTGGACCAGGGGGACGCATGATCCAAATGATCGGCATTATGCTCAAGGGCGCAGGGGTTTCGCTGGAGGTGTTTTTTCTTACCCTCCTCTTTTCCCTGCCCCTGGCCTTGCCGATTGCATTGGGGCGAATGTCGAAGAACTGGCTGCTCCGCAATATCATCAACTTTTATCTTTTGATAATGCGGGGCACCCCCCTTATTTTGCAGCTTATCTTTATCTATTTTGCACCCAAGTATCTTCTGAAATTTTTGAACGATAGTTTTTCCGCTTATATTACATCCCCAAATTTCTGGGATACCCTGCGGTTTCTCTTCTCCTATAACCGGTTTACCGCGGTGATCATCGCCTTTGCGCTGAACTACGCCGCCTACTTCGCGGAGATCTACCGGGGCGGGATTGAGGCCATCCCACGGGGGCAGTACGAGGCCACTAAGGTCCTGGGCTTTACCGGCAACCAGACATTTGCCCGGATAGTGATGCCCCAGGTGATCAAGCGGATTCTGCCCGCCATGGGGAACGAGGTGATCACATTGGTAAAGGACACCGCACTGGCCCAGATCATCGGCGTGGCGGAACTTTTCCACGCGGCCCAAAACGCGGCGGCACGGGAATTTTCCACCACCCCCATTTTTGTGGCGGGGCTTTTCTACCTGATCATGAACTGGGCGGTTTCGGTGGCCTTTGCCCAATACGAAAAAAAACTTTCGTACTATCACTAGTACCATGAAGAGGAGACTGAATGGAAATAATCACAGTCAAAGGAATATCAAAATCCTTCGGCCCCTTACAGGTACTAAAAGATATTTCCTTCACCGTTAATCAGGGGGAAGTGGTCGCTATTTTAGGGCCTTCGGGATCGGGGAAGTCTACCCTGCTCCGGTGCATCACCCATTTGGAACTGGTGGAGGGGGGGAGCATCAGCCTTACGGGCAGGGATATGGTGAAGGACGGGGTTTATGCGCAGGCGGAACAGCTCCGGGAAATATGCCTCAAGGTTGGGCTGGTGTTCCAAAATTTTAACCTCTTCCCCCACTTTTCCGTTCTGCGGAACATTACCGAGGCCCAGGTCCATGTGCTCCGCCGGGACAAGAAAACAGCCGCAGACCGGGCCGCGGCGCTGCTTGAAAAAATGGGCCTTTCAGACAAGGCCGCTTCCTACCCCGGCGAACTTTCCGGGGGGCAGCAGCAGCGGGTTTCGATTGCCCGCGCCCTGGCCCTGGACCCGGAGGTCCTCTTTTTCGATGAACCCACCAGCGCCCTGGATCCGGAACTGACCGGGGACATCCTCAAGGTGATCCGCAGCCTGGCGGCGGAAAAAATGACCATGGTCATCGTGACCCACGAAATCCCCTTTGCCCGGGAAGTGGCCGACCGGGTCCTCTTCATGGACGGCGGCGCATTCATTGAAGAAGGTCCCGCCGCCGAGGTCATCGACAATCCCCGGCTGGACCGCACCCGCTCCTTCCTGGCGCGGCTCAACCGCCTGGATTAAAACAAAACCCTATTCGTCATTATTCTCCATCGCTTCCGGGGAGTAATCCTCTTCCTCAGCCGCCATTGTGGCGGCCTCCAGCTTCCGCTGTTCAAGGATCTCCTCCATCTGCACGTCCAGGTCCTGGCTGTCCTCGTCGAAGAGCTTGACATCCCGGTAACGCCTCATCCCCGTACCTGCCGGTATGGGATGACCGATGATGATGTTTTCCTTAAGGCCCCGGAGGTGATCCGTATCTCCGGCAATGGCGGCATTGGTGAGCACCTTGGTGGTTTCCTGGAAGCTTGCCGCCGAAAGGAAGGAATCAATGTTGAGCGACGCCTTGGTAATGCCCTGGAACAGGGGCCGGGCAACCGCGGGCTGCCCCCCTTCGGCGATAACCCGGTTGTTTTCATCGTGGAACTTGTACTTGTCCACCATTTTTCCGTAGATAAAGGAGGTATCCCCCACAGCGACGATCTCCACCTTCCGCAGCATCTGCCGGACGATAACGCCGATGTGCTTATCGTTGATGGTCACTCCCTGGAGGCGGTAGACCTGCTGGATTTCGTCCATCAGGTAGCGCTGGAGGGTGCTTTCACCCAGGATATGGAGTACATCATGGGGATTCACGGCGCCCATACAGAGGGCTTCACCGGCTTCCACGGTATCGCCGTCCCGTACCAGGAGCCGCTTGGTCATGGGGATAAGATGGGGGTATTCCTTGCCAAAGGCATCCTCAATGGAAACCTTCCGCTTACCCTTGATAATCCCCTTAAAAGCAACCTTCCCGGAAACCAGGGCCAGAACCGCAGGAGCCTTGGGCTTGCGGGCCTCAAAGAGCTCGCTGACCCGGGGCAGACCGGAAGTAATATCCATGGCTTTTGCGGATTCGGTGAGGGTCTTTGCCAGGGTCCGCCCGGCCTCGATCTTTTCCCCCTCATCAACCTGAATATAGGCCCCGCCGGGGAGGAAATAGGAGGCAGCTTCCTTGCCCTCATCATCAACAATGAGAATCCGGGGCTGCTTGCTTTCCAGCTGGAATTCGGTGATTCGCTTCTCCGTGTTCCCCGTTTCCTCGTTGATCTCTTCCTTCAGGGTAGTGCCGGAGATAATATCCTCGTACTTTACCGTCCCGGAGGCTTCGGCGATGATCGGGTCCGAATAGGGGTCGAAACTGGCAATGGGCCTTTCCGCCGCCACCACTTCCCCTTTTTGGGCCACAAATTCTGAACCGTTACGGATTTCGATCTTCTGATCCTGCCCGATAAGGTAGAGGGTGCGTTCCTTTTTGTTTTCAAGCACCATGGCGTAGGCGATTTCCGGGGAAAGAATCTCCTTTGCCCCGTGCTTGATGATCGGTTCCCCCCGGATAATCCGTTTTCCGTCTTCCACCAGGAGGGTATCCTTGGCCTCAAGCTTGAATTCCTTCATCACCTTGTTGACGATGGTGTAGCCCTTACGGGTAAAGAGCCAGTGGCCGCTTTCCAGGGGCACGTGGGTCCCTTCCACTTCCTTGATGTACACCGGGTATTTAAGGAAGATACGGTTTTCCTCGCTCACCTTGCTGGCGGCCCCGCCGATATGGAAGGTCCGCATGGTCAGCTGGGTTCCCGGCTGGCCGATGGACTGGGCGGCGATGGTTCCCACCGCCTCCCCGATATCCACGGAACGGTTGGTGGCCAGGTTCCGGCCGTAACAGCGGCGGCAGACCCCGTGTTCCGCCTCGCAGGTCAGTACCGTCCTGATCCGCACGGCCTCGACACCGGCGTCCTCAATTTCCCGGGCGATTTTCTCGGTGATTTCTTCGTTCACATCGATGATTAACTCCCCGGTGATGGGGTGCTTGACCCGTTCCAGGGTATAGCGGCCCACAATACGGTCGCTCAGGGGCTCCACGATGTCCTCCCCGTCCTTGATGGCGGAATAGGAGATACCGTTGATGGTGCCGCAGTCGTCCTCGTTGACCACCACATCCTGGGCGATGTCGACCAGGCGGCGGGTCAGATAACCGGCTTCGGCGGTCTTGAGGGCCGTATCCGCCAGACCCTTCCGGGCGCCGTTGGTGGAGATAAAGAATTCGATAACCGAAAGCCCTTCCTTAAAGTTGGACCTAATGGGCAGTTCGATGATGTCCCCGGAGGGCTTGGCCATAAGGCCCCGCATCCCCGCAAGCTGGCGGATCTGGTTACGGCTTCCCCGGGCGCCGGAGTTCGCCATCATATAAATCGAATTGAACCCGTCCTTATCCTTCTCCAGGGTCTCCATCATCTTGTTGGTAAGATCTTCGTTGGTCTTGTTCCAGATTTCCACGACCCGGTTGTACCGCTCATCCTGGGTGATATGCCCCTGGCGGTACTGGCGCAAAATGGAATCGACTTCCTTGTTGGCCTTGTCGATCATCTCGGGCTTTTCCTTGGGTACGATAATGTCGTTCACCCCGATGGTGGCCCCAAAGACCGTAGCATACTTGTAACCCGTGGCCTTGATGACGTCCACCATTTTTACCGTGGTCCAGGAGCCCTTCTCGGCAAAGACATGCTCGATAAGGGCCCGCAGTTCCTTGTCTTTCAATTCATAGTTGAGGAAGGGAATTTCCGGGGGCAGCTCCTCGTTGAACACGAGCCGGCCCGCGGTGGTCTCGATAAGGCCGTCCGCGCCGGGCTTCGCTTCCTTGCCGGCTTTTTCCCAAATGGGGAATTTGGTGGGCTTTACCTTGATGGTGGCTTCCCATTCCAGGGACTTGGCTTCCACCGCCATGAGGATCTCGTCGAGGGCGGTATAGCGCCGGCCCTGGCCCTTGGCATTGGGTTTTATCCGGGTAAGGAAGTTGATCCCCAGCACCATGTCCTGGGAGGGGAACACGATAGTTTTCCCGTTCGCCGGGTTGAGGAGGTTCCGGGCGCTGAGCATCAGGGTCCAGCATTCCATCTGGGCCGCCTGGGTCAGGGGCACATGGACCGCCATCTGGTCACCGTCAAAGTCGGCGTTAAAGGCGTGGCAGACCAGGGGGTTCAGCCTGATGGCCTTCCCCTCAACCAGCACGGGCTCAAAGGCCTGAATCCCCAGCCGGTGCAGGGTCGGGGCGCGGTTAAGCAGCACCGGGTGTTCCTTGACCACCTCGTCCAGGATGGCGAATACCTCGGGGGTCTCCGCCTCCACCAGCATCTTGGCCTTCTTGATATTGTAAACCACGTCCTTGTCGACCAGTTTCTTCATGATAAAGGGCTTGAACAGCTCCAGGGCCATCTTGGTGGGAAGCCCGCACTGCCACATTTTCAGGTCAGGCCCTACGGTGATAACACTGCGGCCCGAATAGTCCACCCGCTTGCCCAGGAGGTTCTGCCGGAACCGGCCCTGCTTCCCCTTGAGCATATCGCTGATAGATTTGAGGGGCCGGTTACTGGCGCCCTTCACCACCCGCTTCTTCTTGGAATTGTCGAAGAGGGCGTCCACCGCCTCCTGGAGCATCCGCTTTTCGTTGCGGATAATGATATCCGGGGCGTTCAGCACCTGGAGCCGCTTGAGGCGATTGTTCCGGTTGATCACCCGGCGGTAGAGGTCGTTGAGGTCACTGGTGGCGAAGCGGCCGCCGTCGAGCTGGACCATGGGCCGCAGTTCCGGGGGGATCACCGGAATTACGTCAAGGATCATCCACTCGGGCTTGTTGCTGGAACTGCGGAAATTCTCCACGATTTCGATGCGCCTGAGGAGCCGTTTGTCGCTCTTGGCGCCCTTTTCGATCATCTTGGCCCGGAGATCAAGGGCCATCTGATCCAGGTTGAGGTTTTCCAGCAGGGTCCGCACGGCCTCGGCTCCCATGCCGGCGGAGAAGCCCCCGCCGTAGCGGTCCTGGGCTTCGTCGTACTCCTCCTCGGTGAGGAGCTGGTTCTTCTTTAAATCGGTGTCCCCGCTGTCGATAACCACGTACTTTTCATAGTAAAGCACCGAACGCAGGGCGTTCATGGTAAGGTCCAGGAGCAGCCCCATGCGGCTGGGCACCGAACGGTAGTACCAGATGTGGGACACCGGGGCAGCCAGCTCAATATGGCCCATCCGTTCCCGGCGGACCTTGAAGTGGGTTACCTCAACCACGCAGCGGTCACAGATGACCCCCTTGTACCGGATCGACTTGAACTTGCCGCAGTAACATTCCCATTCCTTGGTGGTCCCGAAGATCCGCTCGCAGAAAAGGCCGTCTTTCTCGGGCCGCAGGGTCCGGTAGTTGATAGTTTCAGGCTTCTTCACTTCGCCGTAGGACCAGGCCCGGATCATGTCCGGGGAGGCCAGCTTTATCATTATCGAATCAAAATCCTGGATATCGCGCATGTTAACCCCTATTTAGTGCAGCGACTGCTGCACAATTCAATCGAAGCGAAACGAAGTTTCGCCTTTCTCCTTAGAAATTACTCCCCGACTTGGTGATCATCTCTTCGTCCCGCTCGGTGAGGGGGATCTGTTTGCCCTTGTTGTCGTAGATCGTGAGATCCAGCGCCAGGCCCCTGAGTTCCTGTACCAGTACGTTGAAGGATTCGGGGATTCCCGCCGTGGTGGAGGGTTCCCCCTTCACGATGGCTTCGTATATCTTGGACCGGCCCGTCATGTCGTCGGACTTGATGGTCAGCAGTTCCTGGAGGGTATTGGCGGCGCCGTAGGCTTCCAGGGCCCAAACTTCCATTTCCCCAAGCCGCTGGCCGCCGAACTGGGCCTTTCCGCCCAGGGGCTGCTGGGTCACCAGTGAGTAGGGGCCGGTGCTGCGGGCGTGCATCTTGTCGTCGACCAGATGGTGGAGTTTGAGGAAGTAGATGATCCCGCAGAAAATGGGGTTCACAAAGGCTTCCCCGGTTTTGCCGTCCCGGAGGACCGCCTTGCTGGTAACCGGGAGTCCCGCTTCCTTAAGCTTCTCTTCGATCTGCTCGGTTGAAGGCGACTGAAACACCGGGGCGGAATACCATTCGTCCAGGGTGGAACCGGCCCAGCCGAGTTCTGTTTCCAGAAGCTGGCCGATGTTCATCCGGGAAGGTACCCCCAGGGGGGTCAGACAGAGGTCCAGAGGGGTGCCGTCTTCCATGTAGGGCATATCCTCTTCCGGCAGAATCCGGGCGACCACGCCCTTGTTGCCGTGACGGCCCGCCATCTTGTCCCCCTCGCGGAGCTTCCGCTTGGTAGCGATAAGGACCTTGACCACTTCGTCAACGCCGGGGTTCAGGTCATCCCCCTCGGTGCGCTTGAGCCGCTGGATGTCGATGATGGTCCCCTCGATGCCATGGGGCACCCGGAGGCTGGTATCCCGCACTTCCTTGGCCTTCTCGCCGAATATGGAGTTGAGGAGTTTGAATTCCGGGGTGGTTTCGGTTTCACTCTTGGGGGTAACCTTTCCAACGAGGATGTCCCCGGAGCGGACCTTGGCCCCCACCCGGATGATACCCTCGGCGTCGAGGTTATCAAGGCTCTTTTCGTTGGTATTGGGGATGTCACGGGTGATCTTCTCCGGCCCCAGCTTGGTCTCCCGCACCTCGGTGATAAATTCCTTGATATGGATGGAGGTGAACATATCATCCTTGACCACCCGTTCTGAAATAAGAATCGAGTCTTCGTAGTTGTAGCCGTTCCAGGGCATGAAACCCACCAGAATGTTCCGGCCCAGGGCCAGTTCCCCGTTATGGGTGGCGGGGCCGTCGGCAATGACCTGCCCGGCGGTGATCTTATCCCCCATCTTTACTATGGGCCGCTGATTGCAGCAGGTGTCCTGGTTGGTCCGTTGGTACTTTATCAGGGGGTACACATCAAGCCCTTCTTCGTTGGTCTCCGCAATGCGGGTGGAGGCATCACCCTTGATGACGATTTCCTGGGAAGTTACCCGCACCACTGTCCCGTTCCGGCGGGACTTGACCAGCACCCCCGAATCGTAGGCGCACTTCCCTTCCATCCCCGTACCTACCCGGGGTTCCTCGGGGAACACCAGGGGCACCGCCTGACGCTGCATGTTGGAACCCATCAGGGCCCGGTTGGCGTCGTCGTGCTCCAGGAAGGGGATAAGGGAGGCGGAAACCGAAATAATCTGCTTGGGGGACACGTCCATGTACTGAATTTCGCCGGGTGCCCGGGTGGTATAGTCCCCCTGACGGCGGCAGGAAACCTGCTCGTCCGCAAAGGACCCGTTGTTGTTCAACTTAGCGGAAGCCTGGGCGATGTAGTAACGATCCTCGTCCATGGCGGAAAGGTACTCGATGTCCCGGGAAGCGACCCCATTTACCACTTTGCGGTAGGGGGTTTCCAGAAAGCCGTACTCGTTGACCCTGGTGTAGTTGGCCAGGGACACGATAAGGCCGATATTCGGACCTTCCGGGGTCTCGATGGGGCACATGCGGCCGTAATGGGTATAGTGAACATCCCGGACCTCGAAGCCAGCCCGTTCACGGGAAAGACCGCCGGGGCCCAGGGCGTTAAGCCGGCGCTTATGGGTCAGTTCCGCCAGGGGATTCACCTGATCCATGAACTGGGAAAGCTGGCTGGACCCGAAGAATTCCTTAATGGCGGCCACCACCGGTTTAATCGAAATCAGATCCTGGGGTTTGATGGTGTCGGTCTCTTTCAGACTCATCCGTTCCTTGGCGATCCGTTCCATCCGGCTGAACGCGGTCTTCATGGCGTTGGCCATCAGTTCCCCCACGGACCGGACACGGCGGTTACCCAGGTGGTCAATGTCGTCGATGTTTTCATCCCCCACGTAGACCTTGATCAGGAACTTCATGGTTTCGATGATATCCGGCTTGGTCAGGGTAAATTCCGCCAGAGGAGGCTCATGGAGGAATTTTTTGTTGAGCTTGTAGCGCCCCACCTTGCCCAAATCATAGCGGCGGGGGGTAAAGAACATCCCGTTGAGGTCCTTCTCGGCGGCGTCCACCGTGATGGATTCCCCGGGCATCAGCACCGAATAAACCGCGGAAAGGGCATCCTCACGGGAGGGCTCATCGCTTTTCTGCTCGTCCTTTACAAACTTGATCTCCTCCCGCTCAAAACAGTTAAGGAGCATGGGAGAATTGAGGGACCCTTCGGCGGTAAAGTCGATAACCTCTATGGAAGCAATACCGTTGGCAAGGAGTTCGTCCACATTATGGGGATGGAGCTTCTCCCCGGCGCGGTAGAGTTTTTTCTTGTTTTCCCCGTCGTCGCCTTCGACGGCCACCCACACCGCGGCGGACAGCACCTTGCCGGAAAAGAGCTCCCTGGTTTCCCGGTCATCCCTTACTTCCAGGGTTTCTGTTTTGTAGAAGGCTTTGATGATATCTTCCCGGCTTTCGTAACCCAGGGCCCGCAGGAATATGGTCCCCAAAATACGTTTTTTCCGGTCGATCTTGGCGTAGATCAGTTCCCGCTTCTGGTCGATCTCAAATTCCAGCCAGGAACCCCGGTAGGGGATGATCCGGGAAGAGTAAATGCCCTTTTCGTGGCTGAAAATAACACCCGGGGAACGGTGAATCTGGGAAACCACCACCCGTTCGGCGCCGTTTATGATAAAGGTTCCCCGCTCGGTCATAATGGGGATGTCCCCCATGTAAATGTCTTTCTGACGGATTTCGCCGGTCTGCTGAAAAATCAGGTTTACCCGGGCCTTAAGGGACACCGCGTAGGTCAGCCCCTTCTGCTTGCAGTCCTGTTCGGAGAGCTTGATGTTTTCCTCATCAAGGGTGTAGTACTCGTATTCCAGAACCATGTCCCCGTTGGGACTTTCGATGGGGAAGGTGGTCTTGAATACTTCCTGAAGGCCCTGCTCATCCGGAGCCTGACCCGCCCTAAGCTTGTCCCGCTGCAAAAAACGTTCGTAAGAACAGGTCTGGATATCGATGAGATCGGGAAGATCCATCACATCCTGAATATCCTTGCCGATATAAGTCCGTTTCGCGGTTACTTTCCCTTTTACCATTACTTCCCCCATACCAAAAACTACGAAAAGGCCCCGGCTATTTTAAGCCGGAACCTCCCCTCTCTTAATGAGAAAATAAACTGTTTTCCTGAACGCTTTACTGAATATCAACGGTACCGCCTGCGGCAGTGACCGATTCTTTGATTTTCGCGGCTTCATCCTTGGAAACATTCTCCTTAAGGGGCTTGGGAGCGCCCTCAACGAGATCCTTGGCTTCCTTGAGCCCCAGACCGGTAACGGCCCGGACTTCCTTGATAACCGCAATCTTCTTGGCTTCGTCAAAAGCCTTGAGGGTTACGGTGAATTCGGTCTGTTCCTCGGCAGCAGCCGCAGGAGCGCCCCCGGCGGCTCCACCGCCGGCCACCGCAACCGCCACGGGAGCGGCGGCGGAAACGCCGAATTTCTCTTCCAGAGCCTTAACCAGTTCGGAAACCTCCAGAACGGTCATGGATGCAATCGCTTCAAGAATCTGATCAGTAGTAAGGGCTGCCATATTATCTTCTCCTAAAAAAACGTATTAATGTGCCCATACGGGCAACATTCCGGTTTCCCGGTAAAACCCCGACAGGAACGGCAGCATCGGACCATTGGTCCGCCCGAAGCCTGACAGGAAGATTACAAATTACGCGGCGGGGCTTTCGCCCTTCTTGTCGCCAACGGCCTTGATGGTCCGTACCAGCCGTGCGGGCACATCGTTGAGGGCCCCGGCGAGGTTCCGGGCAGGGCCGTTCAGCACCGACATGAGCATGGAAATCAGTTCCAGCCTGCCCGGCAGTTTCGAGAAAGCCTCGGTCTGGGCTGCGGTATATACCGAATCCCCGATCAGGGCGCCCTTTACCTGCAGAGCCGGGGCTTCCCTGGCAAAGTCAACCAGGATCTTGGCGACTTCGTTTGAATCTTTGGGCGCAATGGCCACCGCAGTGGGCCCCACCAGGTATTCCGCCACATTGGGGGCGGAAAGCTGCTCAAAGGCGAGCCGGGCGAAGTTGTTCTTTACCACCTTGTAGTGGACATCCTTGGCCCGCAGATGCTTCCGCAGGGCGGTGATCTGCTCCACCGTAAGCCCCCGGTAATCGGTAAAGATAAAATCCTGGGCCTTGCCAAAGGCATCCTTCAGTTCCTGAATGGATGCGGTCTTGGCATCCTGTATTTTTTTCGCAACAATTGCCATTTATAACCTCTACTTAGTGCGGCGTCTGCCGCACAATTGAATCGAAGCGAAACAAAGTTTCGCATTATTCCTTCTTCATGGAGTTTGCTGCAACCTTTGGTTGCTTGGCAAACTCCCAAAATAAAAACCCGAAGGGTTTTTATTCCTCGTCCTTGATCGTGAGCCAAATGCCGGGGCCCATACTGGACGCCACGGAAACGGTCTGGATAAAATCGCCCTTGGCGTCGGCGGGGCGCTTCCGTTTGATCTCGGTGACCACGGTGTTGACGTTTTCGGCGATCTTTTCCGGTTCCATGGAAACCTTTCCCACCGCCAGGTGGACCACTCCGCCCTTGTCGGCCCGGAATTCGGTGCGGCCCTTTTTCAGCTCCGCAAGGGCGCCCTTGAGGTCAAAGGTTACGGTGCCGGTCTTGGGGTTGGGCATCAGGCCCTTGCGGCCCAGGACCATACCGAGTTTTCCTACGTCCTTCATCATGTCGGGGGTGGCGACGGCCACATCAAAATCCAGCCAGCCGCCCTTCACCTTTTCGATGAGGTCTTCGGCGCCCACATAGGCGGCCCCCGCGTCCTGGGCTTCCTTCTCTTTTTCAGCCTTGCAGAACACCAGGACCTTTTTTTCGCCCCTAAACTGGTTGGGAAGCACCACCGTATCCCGCACGGACTGGTTCTTTTTGAGGTTAACCTTTATGGAAAGGTCAACGGTTTCATCAAATTTGGCAAAGGAAAGGGTTTTGACCAGTGCCAGGGCCTCTTTTACGTCATAAGAGGCGGCGGGATCGTATTTTTTGAGACTTTCAAGGTATTTTTTTCCGTGACTCATTTTTCCACCTCTACACCCATGGACCGGGCGGTCCCGGCGATAATTTTCATGGCCGCATCCACATCGTTGGCGGAAAGGTCGGGCATCTTCAGTTTGGCGATTTCCTCAAGCTTGGCCCGGGGAATTTTGCCCACCTTGGTTTTGTGGGACTCCGCGGAACCCTTTTCCAGGCTGATGGCCTTCTTGATCAGCACCGACGCCGGGGGGGTCTTGAGGATAAAGGTGAATGATTTATCCGAATACACGGTGATAACCACCGGTATGATAAGTCCCGCTTCCATGGCCTTTGTCCGGTCATTGAACTGCTGGACAAACTGGGGGGCGCTTACCCCGTGGGGACCCAATGCAGGACCGACGGGCGGGGCCGGGGTGGCCTTGCCCGCGGGGCACTGCAGCTTGATAAAGGCCGAAACCTTCTTCTTTGCCATAAACTCTCCTTCGTAGTATGCCCGGCCAAAACCGGACTAGCGGGGGATTCCTCCCTCTCCTACTGCTATTATTGTAGCGTAAACTACATTTTCTCCACTTGCAGGAGGTCGACTTCCACCGGGGTGTTCCGGCCGAAGATGCCGACCATCACCTTGAGCTTGTTCTTCTCCTGATTGACCTCTTCGACGGTTCCCGTAAAGGACTCGAAGGGGCCGTCAATGATCTTGACCTGTTCGCCGGCGGAAAAGGACTGCCGGGAGCGGACGGGCCGTTCGCCCTTAATTTCACCGGATTTCTGCAATATGGCCCGGGCTTCATCCCCGGTTAAGGGCTGGGGCCTCTTGTCCGCAGGGGTTCCCACAAAACCGGTAACCCCCTGAATTTTCTTGATTTTGGAACAGGGGGCCTTCCATTCCACCACCCCTTCGGGGAGATCCATCTCCACCAAGATATAACCGGGCAGGAATTTACGGGTCTGGGTCCGCTTTTTGCCGTCCTTGACCTCGACTACCTCTTCCGAAGGGACCTTTACATCACGGACCACTTCCTTGTCGAGTTCCCCGACATCGGTCATCATGCGGATGGTTTTTTCTATTTTATTCTCATACCCCGAATAGACATGGAGAACATACCAGCCCGTAGCCATTATCTTCCTTTAATTTCCTATAGTTCCCTAAAATATGGCTCTTATTCCAAAGAGCAACAACACATCCACCAACCCCAGGGCTGCGGCTATTATAATAGTAGAAACAATGACAACTTTGACGGAACTCACCACGTCATCACGGCCCGGCCATACAACCTTGCGGAGCTCGGCGTAGGATTCCTTGATAAATTGAACTATCTTGCTCATGCCATCCTCTTAATAATTACTCGTTCAGGCCAGGTAGGAATCGAACCCACGACCTGCGGTTTTGGAGACCGCCGCTCTACCAATTGAGCTACTGGCCTACGATATTTATAAAAGCCCACAAGGGGTTTTCATAAATATCGCTAGAAAATCCTTTAGGATTTTCTATTGGAGTTTTGATTAAAAATCAAAACTCCACATCACCTTACTTTATCTTGGTCTCTTTGTGCAGGGTGTGCTTGCGGTCAAAGGGACAATACTTTTTCAGCTCCAGCTTTTCCTGGGTATTACGCCGGTTTTTCGCGGTGGTATAGTTTTTCCGCTTGCACTCGCTGCACTGGAGCGCTATCAATTCAACCACTGTCTTTTTGCTTGCCATTTTTCCTCCTGCGGACTCCGGCCCGACCCTCCGTAAAGTCAGCCCTCGAACAGAATCGAACTGTTGACCTTATCCTTACCATGGATATGCTCTGCCAACTGAGCTACAAGGGCATTACCTGCACATTTTACAAGGTTTTGTTAAGATATCAAGATTAGCCGCCCGTGTCAATAGATTGGCGCTATAAACACAAAATATTATTCCTGCAACCCTGCCGAAGACGGGAGTTGAACCCGTACCCCCTTGCGAGGAGGAGATTTTAAGTCTCCGGTGTCTACCATTCCACCACTTCGGCTAATGCGCCGCGTGAAGCGGCGTTTAAAAACAACGTTAACACAAGTCGGCGCCAAAAAAACGCTACCGCACCCCACAAAGGGAGGCCATCTTTAGATGGCCGTCCGCGCCGCTTCGGCAAAAGCACGGCGAAGTATCATTTTACCGAACCGCCCCCCTCAGGTCAATGAGACCGGAGACGCACCCTATTCCACCGCCAGCCGGTATATCGCTTCGATGTCCTTTTCGCCAAGCTTCCGGTAATTGCCCACGGGACCGAACTTGACCGCCCGTTTTGCCATTTCGGGAATCCGGCCGGCGTCGAGTTTCGCGTCGGCGAAAGCGACCGGGAGGCCGATGGAACGGAAGAAGTTTTTCAGGCGGAATACCCCTTCCAGGGCGGCCTGCTCGTAATCGTAGAAGGCGCCGTCCACGCCCCAGACCTTGGCGGCGAAGCGGGCCAGCCGGGGGGTGTCTTCCTTGATGTTGTAGGTGATCCAGGCGGGAAATATGACGGAGAGGCTTGCACCGTGGGCGAGATCGAAGAGGGCGGAAAGTTCATGCCCGATGGTGTGGCTGCCCCAGTCGGGGATGCGGCCGGTGCCGAGGAGGTTGTTGTGGGCGAGGGAACCGGCCCACATGATCTCCGCCCGGGCATTGTAGTCCTTTTCGCCGCCGGAGAAGATCCGCCGGGCGTTGCGGATGATGGCCCGCATGGCCCCTTCGCAGAGCTCATCGGTCAGCTCCACGTGGGGCTCCCTGGTGAAATACCGCTCCATGATGTGGGCGAGTATGTCCGAAATGCCGCAGGCGGTCTGGTAGTTGGGCAAGCTGTAGGTCAATTCGGGGTTAAGGATCGAGAAGACCGGGCGGATGCACTCCTCGTTGACCGATTGCTTCAGGGAGCCCTGCTCGTTGGTGATAACCGAACTGACGCTGGACTCGCTCCCCGCAGCGGGGATGGTCAGCACCGTGGCAACCGGTAGCGCCTGGGTGGCAACCTTCTTGCGATCGTAAAAATCCCACACATCCCCATCGTAGAGCGCGCCGATGGCGATGGCCTTGGCGGAATCGATCACCGAACCGCCCCCCACGGCGAGGATGAACTCAAGCTTTTCCTTTTTGCAGAGCGCCACCCCTTCGTGGACCTTGGAAAGCCGGGGATTGGGCTTTACCCCGTCCAGCTCCACCCATTCAACACCGGCCTTTTTCAAACTGGCCTTGATCTTGTCCAGCAGCCCGGACTTTACCGCGCTCCCCCCGGAATGGTGGAGCAAAATCCGCTTAGCATATGTGGCGGTTTCACTGCCAATCTGATCCTCGGTCCCTTTCCCGAATATGATTTTAGTCCGGTTACAATACTCAAAGTTTTGCATGGTTACTCCTGTTCTGTAAAAGATGAAGTAAATATAACATAAAATCGGATTTTGATAAATAGGACGAAAGGGAAGATAAACCACAAGGAACCGAAGGTTCCAGGACATAGAGATTTTACACAGAGGACACGGAGAAAGAAAAAGATGGGTTAAAGTCTGAACAGCATGTCATCAAGGAGTTGCCTCCGCCGGCGTACCGGGGGCTTTTGGTAATGTCAGGACTATGCCGGGTTCTATCAGGTCGGCATTATTCGGGTTTTCCAGCTTGTCCCGGTTTGCGTTATACAGCAGTGTCCACAAATAGGGGTTGTTGTAAATTTGCGGATTTGCCGCAATACTCCAAAGGCTGTCCCCCTTCTTAACCGTATACGTACCCAAAGCTGCCGACCCTTGAGCGGCGGCCCCGTTTGCCTGCGGGGAAGCTGCCACAGCGGTCTCCGCTTGTTTGGCGGCGGCTTCTACCTGGGCCAGCCGCTCAGTTTCCACCTGCCGCTCCGCTTCCGCCTGCCGGGCGACTTCCGCTTCCTGGGCTTTCAACTGTATTTCCAACTGCTTGGCAGCGGCATCTGCCTGTTTAGCGGCAGCCTCAGCTTCTTTAGTTGCAGCTTCGGCCTGTTTAGTCGCGGCATCCGCCTGTTTGGTCGCGGCATCCGCTTGTTTAGCCGCAGCATCCGCTTGTTTTGTGGCAGCTTGCGCCAGTTTGTCCGCAGCATCCGCTTGTTTTGCGGCGGCTTGCGCCTGTTTATCTGCGGCTTCCGCTTGTTTTGCGGCGGCCTGCGCCAGTTTGTCCGTAGCTTCCGCTTGTTTGATAGCAGCTTCCAACTGTTTAGCGACAATTTCCGCTTCCGGGGCCGACCGCTGCGGTTCCGTTTGTACGGCGGGCGCCGCCGGCCGGGCCGACCGCTGAGCTTCCGTTTGTGCGGCGGGCGCCGCCGGCTGGGTCGACCGCTGCGGTTCCGCTTGTCCGACGGGCGCCGCCGGCGGGGCTTGCTGCCGCGCTTCCGTTTGTGCGGCGGGCGCCGCCGGCTGGGTCGGCCGCTGCGGTTCCGCTTGTCCGACGGGCGCCGCCGACCGGGCTTGCTGCTGCGGTTCCGTTTGTGCGGCGGGCGCCGCCGACCGGGCTTGCTGCTGCGGTTCCGTTTGTGCGGCGGGCGCCGCCGGCTGGGTCGGCCGCTGCGGTTCCGTTTGTGCGGCGGGCGCCGCCGGCTGGGTCGGCCGCTGCGGTTCCGCTTGTCCGACGGGCGCCGCCGGCGGGGCTTGCTGCTGCGGTTCCGTTTGTGCGGCGGGCGCCGCCGGCTGGGTCGGCCGCTGCGGTTCCGCTTGTCCGGTGGGCGCCGCCGGCTGGGCTTGCCGCTGCGGTTCCGTTTGTGCGGCGGGCTCCACCGGCCGGGCTTGCTGCTGCGGTTCCGTTTGTGCGGCGGGTTCCGTCGACTGGGCCGACCGCTGCGGTTCCGTTTGTGCGGCGGGTTCCACCGGCTGGGTCGGCCGCTGCGGTTCCGTTTGTGCGGCGGGCGCCGCCGGCTGGGCATACGGTTCGGATGAAGAGGGCGCCTCATCCGCCGGAGCTTCCCCGTGTGTTTCGGAGGAAGATTCCTCTTGGACAGTTTCTTCGCCTGAGTCCGGAGGGGCTTCCGCCGCGGCGGGATCTTCAAGCGTCCACCATTCCCCGATACTTTCGCATCCGGGCAGACAGAGGAGCAGTAAGCCGCATGCACATCCCAGCATCGTTTGTATTTTTTTCTTCACCATCGTATCCCCTTATACCGCCGGCCGGCTACTTTTTGATCGTAAACAGCATCGTAAACTTCGTCGTGTCAATTTCAGCTACATTCCGCGCGGTCACCAGGAGGTCAAGCGCCGTGTTTTTGGTAAAGTTCACGGTCATTCCCACCGCAAGCCGTAACGTGGGTACCCCTACAGCGTTTTCAGTAGTTATAGCGTCGGCCACCGTATCTTCCATTTTTGTGTGCTCAAGGGAAAATAATTCAATCCCAACCCCCCCGTGCAAAGCAAAGTGATCCGGGAGCAGGATGTAACTTACACCCGCCGACACATCGGGGGCGACGGATAAGCGGGTTGCCTTAGTTTTGTATTCGACACCGCTATCATCCTCCTGGGTTATGCTTAAAAGATCAAAGCCGCCGCCTAATTTTACATTAAAGCCAAGGGTAAACCGGCTGCTCAGGTCCCGGCGGTAGGTAAACCCGAGACTCGCCGGAATTCTCAAATCGGATATCGCCGAAGTCGTGTATTCGGTGGTAACCGGAGGAATAGCGGGCGTCGTCGTTATGTCCGTGATGGTCTGAGTGGAGGTAATCTCGCCCTTGGCGCCGTTAGTGGCATACATCCGGAAGGCAATATCCGCAATAAGGTCCAATTCCGCCTGGGAGTGTTCCGAACTGTTAAAATCAAACCCCAGGGTAATACCCCCCGAGGGTTCTAAAAAATCTATAAGGTCGTCTTTCATGATGGTATAATCGATATAATCCCCGGTGGCCAAGACGTCGAACTCTCTTACCGTTTCGGTTGTTATACCGTTATAGTGGTGAATATCGATGGCCCCCCGGAGCGCCGGTTTAAACCGGAAGCTATTGCCTACATTTAACCCTACTTCAAAGGATGGTTTCAAACTGCTTTCCAGGATAGCATCCTGATCAGCATGGTAGGTACCCCGGATAAACTCCGCAAATCCAATTTTGGCCCCAAAGATCCCCCTGCCGATGAGGAAATTCAGATTCTGATTGCTGGTATATACCCCCTCGGATACCCTATTACCATCCGCATCTTTCAAATAGGGGGCGCTTGTCGCAGTACCACCACCACTCTCTGAAGTACCATTCACCAGCTCAAAGCCGGCCACGGACTGATTGGTAAGCAGCTTGGCCAGATCGCCTACCAGATTTCCGCTGTAGGCGAATCCGAAGTAATTCTTCCTTTCCTTGCCGAACCTGGTTCCAAAGCCGAGGTTAAACCCGTCCATTGCGAATTCGTCCACCCCCGCAAAGGCGAACCATTTTTCGGCCGATACGGAACTAAAATCCAGCACCGACATAAACCGGTCAGCATCCGCCGTGATGGTCCCCATGGTTGCCTTAAAAAGAGCCGAATGGGGGGTATATACCGGACGGGAATCGGGCAGATCGTTGAAGCCATTGGCGCCAATCGGTGAAGGCGCCGGCTGCGCGCCCACGGTAAGGGCCGGTACAGCGGCAAGCGCCAAACAGATCAGCAACACAGCCCTATTTTTCATCTCCTGTTTCATATAGGTCTCCTTTATCGAAATAGTCCTATCGTTATGTATTATTTTTACCGCAATTGCGCTATTATCTCATATTATAGGGAGAAGTCATTAGTGTCAATCAAAAAATACTGATTTTGCGCTATTTTTCTTATAGAGTGGAGATAAATTTCAAGAAAAACCTGAGGGCGGAGCTTGACTATCTTGATTTAACGGTTAAGGAATTAAGCGCCCTGACAGACATTTCCAAGGGGACCCTGGATTGCTACCTGGGGCAGCGGGAGTCCATGCCTCCGGCTGATATTGCCGTAAAAATTGCCAATGTACTTGGGGTATCGGTAGAATATCTTGTTACCGGAAAATATGAAAAACCCATACTTTTGTATAATTCAACCATTCGTTCCATTTTGCAGATACTCCTTGAACTGAATGAAAAAGACAATGAGACTATCCTTGGCCTGGCCAAGGTACTGAAAAACCAAGCCGAAAAACCCTAGGGTATTAGGGTATTATCGAAGATAAACCACAGAGTTCACAGAGGAAAAAAAAGGAGGAGGAAATTTCAATTTCTTTTTCCTCTGTGCCATGGAACCTTCGGTTCCTTGTGGTTAAATTCTTAATTCTTATAAACTAAAGCTTAAACAGCAGCTCCTCGTAACCGGGGAAGGGCCAGGCTTCCTTGGCGACAATCCGCTCAAGGGCGTCGGTCCGGGAGCGGATCGCGTCCATGCCGGGGCGGACCTTTTCGAAGTAGGCCTTGGCCTGGGCGGCGGGGTCGTCGATACCCTGGGCTTCCGTCAGGACGGTTTCCAGTTTGGCGGTCTCGTCGTAGAGCTCCGCAGAGAGGTCGGCAATCTTCTTGGCCCGTTTCGCCTGGGGCACATTGGCGGCCCCGATGGCGGCAAGGGCGGCGGCATCGGAGGCAAGGGAGCCCGCAAAGGCGGTTACGGCGGGGAAGATGTACCGGCGGGCCAGGTCGATGGTGACCCCCGCTTCGATGTTCACCTGCTTGGCGTATTTTTCCAGGTAGATGTGGTAGCGGCTTTCCATCTCTTCCTTGGTGAATACCTTATGGGCCTCGAACAGGGCGATGGTTTCGCTGCGGATAAGCACCGAAAGGGCGTCCGGGGTGTTCCGCACATTGGGCAGCCCCCGGCGTTCCGCCTCCCGGACCCATTCATCGGAATAACCGTTCCCGTTGAACACCACCTTGCGGTGCTTGGCGTAGGATTCCTTGATGATCGCCTGGATGGCATCGTTCTTGTCAGAAGCTTTTTCGAGCTTGTCGGCAAATTCGGAAAGCACCTGGGCAACCGCCGCGTTGAGGTAGGTGTTGGGGGTGGCGATGGACTGGGATGAGCCCACCATGCGGAACTCAAACTTGTTCCCCGTAAAGGCGAAGGGGCTGGTGCGGTTCCGGTCTGAAACGTCCTTGGGCAGACTGGGAAGGCTGGTGACGCCGATCTTGATCTTCGTATCAGCTTCGGATTTGCCGCTGCTTTTTCCTTCGGCGATATTGTCGAGGATTTCGGTCAGGGGGCCGCCGAAGAAGATCGAAATGATAGCCGGGGGGGCCTCGTTGGCGCCCAGCCGGAAATCGTTGGCGGCGGTGGCCGCAGAAGAGCGGATCAGCAGGGCGTAGCGATCTACGGCCTCTACCACGGCGGCGGCGAAGAGGAGGAACCGGGCGTTGGACTCGGGGTTTTCACCGGGTTCAAAGAGGTTGATCCCATCGTCGGTGGCGATGGACCAGTTGTTGTGCTTGCCCGAACCATTGACCCCGGCAAAGGGCTTTTCGTGGAGCAGCCCCTCCATACCATGACGGCGGGCCACACTGCGGATGGTTTCCATGACCAACTGGTTGCCGTCAACCGCGGCGGTGCTGTTGGTGTAAATCGGGGCAATTTCAAACTGATTGGGGGCCACCTCGTTGTGCTGGGTCTTGGCGGGGATCCCCACCTTCCACAGCTCATAGTTGAGTTCCCGCATAAAGTCCGCCACCCGTTCCTTGAGGGCGCCGAAGTAGTGGTCTTCCATCTCCTGGCCCTTGGCGGGGAGTACCCCAAAAACCGTCCGGCCCGTCAGGATAAGGTCAGGGCGCTGATCGTAGAATTTCTTGTCAACCAGAAAATATTCCTGCTCCGGGCCGACGGTGGTGTACACCCGTTTGCTCGTGGTGTTCCCGATGCCCCGCAGCACCCGAATCGCCTGTTTGTTCAGGGCGTCGATGGATTTGAGGAGGGGCACCTTCTTGTCCAGGGCCTGGCCGTAGTAGCTGATAAAGGCCGTGGGGATGCAGAGGGTGAGACCGGTCCGGTCCTGTTTGAGGAAGGCGGGGCTGGTCACGTCCCAGGCAGTGTAGCCCCGGGCTTCAAAAGTTGCCCGCAGACCCCCGGAAGGGAAGCTTGAGGCGTCGGGCTCGCCCTTGATCAGTTCCTTGCCGGAAAATTCCATGATCACCGTGCCGTCCCCGGCGGGGGAGATAAAGGAATCGTGCTTCTCTGCGGTCAGCCCCGTGAGGGGGTGGAACCAGTGGGTATAGTGGGTGGCGCCCTTTTCGACCGCCCAGTCCCGGATGGAAGCGGCCACAACCTCGGCCACTTCCAGGGAAAGTTCCTTTTCGCCGGCCTGAACCGCTAAAATTTCTTTAAAAATGTTTTTCGGCAGCCTTTGCTTCATTATCGCATTGGAAAAGCTATTGGAGCCGTAGAGCTCCGCCACCGGGGTTTTGGTAAAATCTATTTCTCCGCAGCAGTCGGCGCCACAAGCGGCGAAATTATCAGAACAACTCATAAAATCCTCCGTATAAAAATGGTATTGGCAAAATATCTTATTGATATATAAGCAAGTTTTGTGCCAAGCGGAGGGGATTATCTTTAAATTCCGAATGATTGCACCATTTTCAGAATGTTATGATAATTGTATGTAATATAAGGAATTACGATGATGTTGGTGGGGACCATCCGTTCTCTGCCGGAAACTCTGGTGGGGAATAAGGCAACGGGTCGTCATCATTAAATACAAGAAGGTAGGTTTTGGGGGAATTCCTACATTTGTGTAGGTTTGTGTTTTTAGCTGCCATGCCCAAAATTAAGTCTCAGACACTTTTGGGCAGCGCAATACTCCCCGCTGCATCTCCAAATACACTTCCTGCGCCGATTTGCAAACTGCCATACGAAGTTCCGTTAAAGTTTGTTCATCAGGGTCTATGCCGATGGGTTTTAATTTATTTTGAAGCCGCGTGTAATGTCCGGTATAAGCTATATGAAATGAATCGTTTGGCATGCCTTTATACCGAAATGGAGCACGGTGCGGATGCGTGTTTTCCGCGCCTTGATACATTGCGGCATCTTTTACTGATCTAAGGCTGAGAAACGCATCGTCAAAATCATGCACCGCTTCCATTATCCCAATTGTCAAGCCAGTCTTTTCCATACTTAGCCTCCACTTCTGCCATATTCCAGCCGCAATTCCGCAAATAGTCTTTGCCCCAATCAACTTTTTCCATGAGGATTCTCGCCACATAAGCCGGCATTGGTCTTGTTTTGGCTAATTCATTTGCTTCATCCTCTTTTCCTTCACGCTCCAGACGTGCACATTCTACTCCGATTGCGAGCCGTTCATCCAATGTCATTAGACGGTTCTCTGCCATAATTCGCCTCCATGGGTATTTTAGCATATTCTACATCATCAATAAAGAATTTGACCATTCATTCCTCTTCATCCATCGCGGCGTCAGACACCTTTTGGGGAACCTTTGACAGGGCAAAATCATAGACCGCCTGGGCTTGTGCGATGGCCGTTTGGGTCATTTTTTCATCAACAACGATTCCACCGGGATACCAGGCATCAATACCGTAAGGGCTTAGTTTTGAAGCAGCCTCCAAAACCGTACAAAAAGAAACATCCAACTCCATACACTCCCGGCAAAGCACTCCAAGGTCATCTGTATCTATTCGCGGCGGGTCCTTTCCCTTGTATTGCAAATACCCCTTTAAAGCTTTCTCTGCGGCCTGTTGGCAGTGAAAACAAGATATGCTTAGACACCTGGGCGACATATTCTCATAACTATACTTCGCCATGAACAAATCATTACGCGCTATAGTAAACCATTGCTTTGTAATATTCATACTTATCATGTAATAACTATCCATGGCCCCTTGCCCCTCATCTCGTTCTGCCAGCACATCGCCGTCACGCTATATCTAGTTACTGTTTTTTCGAAAATTATCCGCATCGTTCAGAAAGACATCGAGAATACCGAATCGTTCTGTGAGTGCCTTAAAGCCTTCTGTCCTGAGTACTGTTTCATTAATCATATACGCTCCTTATAAAGTCAAAATGACCATACTAATTCCAGCTCATCTTGTTTAATGAGTTCCTGTACTCGCAGTTTTGCATCGGTTTCAAACCGAATAATTAACGATGTTTGAGCGTCATAAGGACGGTAGGTCAAAGGGGGTGGCCACCGGACTTTAGGTCAAGCATTTTGTCCACAAGCTTGTCGTGGGCGGTTTTAGATAATTACATTCCCTACACTTTTTTGTGCATTTAGTTCTAATATGAGCGGTTCTGCCCGTTTATGAATGTCGGCTAACTGCTCCTCCACAGTGGCGTCTTTCAGGCGTTCATAATTCCACTCCCGAATTTTATGAATGTCATCAAGCGTAAAATTCGGGCTCAGTTTGGGTTTTGGAATGTCATAGTGTATCATTTTATTCTCCTTCTATTATTAGACTTGGCGGGGCATAAATCAAGAGATTATTATACCCTTCAAGCGCGGTCACCGCTTTTATACCTGTCATTGTTTTATGATTTACAATGTGGTTGAAGTTCCACGAAACGATGGCATCACAACCACTCACGATAGCATTAGCTATATGACGGCAATCATCGAAGCTTTTTTGTTTAAGAATACCCAAGTCAACAATTCTGCTTGCAATATCAACAGCTTTTGGTTCTGATTTAACCAATTCATATTCTATTTGTGCCAAATATTTCTTTAGTGTATCTCTCTTTTTTTCTTCGCAGTCATCAATTTCGATAATATCAACATCGGATATGACAACAGTATACACCCCGGCTTTAATTTGATTCCATAGCCTACGTGTTTCCGCCATTTTTTCCGGTGCATCCTGCTGGTCAAGATAGCTGATAATCGAAGTATCAAGATATAGTTTAAGTTTTTTCATAGCTTTTCCTCACTTACAGGATACACCCGATATGGCGGTAGGTCAAATTCATTAGTTCAATGATGTTGCAAGAAAATTCTCAATTCCTTGAACCATTGTTACTACCTGTTCCTTATTAAAGCCTTCCTTCGCGTCATTTTCTTTTCCATGTGCGGCACTATTACGAATTGCTGCAAACCCAGTGATTTGTTTTTGTATTATTGCACTATAAATACCTGCTTTTGCCAAATCATCGTTCATTCTGTTCATTGTCCCCATTGAAATATTGTTTGAGCTACAAAGTTCTCTTAAATGTGTCTCAAGGACAACACCAGCAATAATAGCGGCGGCTACATAATAACCTACGTCAAGTAGTTCTTGTGCTTGTTCAATTTGTGAAGTAAATACTTCCGCTTCAATCAAACTTTTCGCACTTGCACAGTAACCGCCAAGATAATCATCTTTGGCAGCGTTAAATATAGCACGAACAATTTGAAAATAACTGTAAACATTGGAGTATCCATTACTCTTTTCTGCACCAATGAATTCTTGATAATGCTCGGAGCCTTTACCGCAAGCATTGCCTACAAGATTTTTTGATTTAATTCTCCATTCAGCAAGCTTTTCTCCGTCTACACGCTCTATAGAGGAGTTGTTTTTTCTAAATACAGTTTTTTCAATTTCACTAAGTTCTTTTTCCAATTCTTCAAATCGTTGGATGTGCTTATTCATGCTTCCTCCTCCACCACCTTAATCTCATCTTCTGTCAAATTATACAACTCATACACCAACTTGTCTATCTGTGTATCAACGGCCCCAATCTGCCGCCCTATCACCGTCTTTACCTGCGGGTTCGGCTCAGTACGTTCCCGACGCTTTAATTCAAGCATTTTGTCCACCAGCTTGTCGTGGGCTACTTTACCGTACCATTTTTTATATGGCATGCAATATTTCTATCATTACAAAAATCAATGGTCTGCTGTGCCAATGTATTATAAAAACTATCTCGTTGTTTATAAGAAGTTACATCTTTATTATAATTCAATCTACCAAAGATAATTTTATCTACAAATCCAATAGACTTAAGTATTGGCAAAAAATCTTGTTTGAAAATATTCGGTGTTGGATATGGTTCAATGCTTACCCATGTTTTACAGCCTTTGTTATGAAGTTTTTTTAGTGATTCGATTCTTTCATGATACGGGGCTGAATTTGGCTCCATGTCTTTTCGGAAAGATTCATCAAGAGAAATGAGTGTTATTCCGTATACATTTTTTGTTGATAAATTCGCAAGAATATCTGGCAGAATGCCTTTTGTAAGCACTGAACAGGCAATGTTGTTCGCATTAAATTTTTTTATTATTTCAACACTCATTTTGCAGACGTCTGTATAGTTATACATAAAAGGATCGGTAGTAAAGCAGAGATGTAACGATGTGATTTTATCCTTAAACTTTGGGATTTCTTTGTCTAGTAATTCCAGTGCATTATTCACGATCGAAGGTTCAATCCATTCTTCATACGATGCAACTTTTCCAAATCGTCTTGCCATCAAATACGCATAACATGGGTATTGACACCCATGAAAACACCCTTGCACATGGTTTACGGTATAATCACCATATTCAACATTTGTTTTGTAGATTAAAGACTTTCGTGTGATTGATTTTTTACAGGTACTCATGTTACGCTCCTGATATATGCTTTTGTTTCATTATTGAATGACAAAAAAGTGCTTTGTTTGCCTGTCTTTGTTTTACTTGGATCCCTGCGGATAAATACCTGTTGACTTTTTTCTAGTTCTTTTATCACGTCATTTACTTGACCGCTTTTACAGTAAGGACTATATCTTGTAAAGAACTCTGCCAGAAATATATTAATTTGTGTGTCAGTTTTAAATTGAGGAATAAGCGAAAGAACATCTTTCTTAATTCTATCTGGACTAATAAGATTATTTTCAGAATCCCCTCCAAAAAAATCCAGTTGTCCAGCATTTTGTATATTTTGCCACGATTCCCATCGAGTGCAAATATTATCAGCCATTAAAACACAGCCATCGGGATGATTAGTTGCATGAACCATGCGATATTTTGGGTGTTGCCCTTGCTTTATGCGTAATGGCATATTCAATACATACTTATAACATTCTTGTAGTTTTTTACAGTATTGCTCTGAAAATATTTTTTCTGCCTCATAACCATTATACTTACCCAATTTGTAATCATTGATGATTTTTATCCAGTAATCACCACCGGCAATAGTAGTTAATTCTTCGATTGATTTATCTGACGCATTAAGTTCAGTAGTGTCATACTCGACAAGATCATCAAAAAAGTCTGCATCAAAATCAATATCTGTTTTACCTAGTGCATGACACGCTTCACGAATAAATCCGAACGAGTTTAGATTAATTAAAAGTTCAATACTGTTAAAAGCACGTTTTGCAAATGCCTTGAACAGAGAATATTGCAGTGCTTTTATACCATAGGGGTCAACATAGAGAAAAATATTACAACCATCTTTCTGTGATAGAGTATCTTCGATCTTATCTTCATAAGCACCAGAAATTATTTTTATAAGTTGATTCTCTTGCGGTAGATTTTTATATAAGTCAGCCGCATAATTCAAATCAATAAAATATGCTTGAATTGACGTTTGACTAATACTCGTGGTATGGATACATTCATTTATAATATTAAGTGCTATTAGCGGAGAGCCGTCAGCTCCATCTTCAAATTTACCCTTACCAGCAAAACAGTCAACATAAACTAAAGGCTTATGTGTTGTGAGAATCTTTGCAACATAGGGCTTAAAGTAACAGGCCAATAATTCATCTTTTACCACTGACCATAGTTTCTTTACTTTAAAAAAATCATCATTTCGTTTAGGCATTTTTATTCCTCACCCTTTACCATTTTTATTTCCTCATCGCTCAAATTATACAGCCGATACACTACCTCGTCTATCTGCCCATCCACCGCCCCAATTTGCCGCTCTATTACCGTCTTTACCTGCGGATTCGGCTCATCGTGTTCCTTACGCTTCAACTCAAACATTTTATCTACAAGTGAGACAAGTTTATCATGAGCGGTTTTGTCGGGCAATACAAAAGGCAACTTTTTTACATTGACTGTTTTTACCTGTGCAAATGCCCTTCCTTGTTCTTCAGTAGCATTCTGATAACAATAATTAAGCAATCTCGAATTAAACAGGGCAAGAACATAACGCAAATCAACTTTGATATTATCATTAAGTAATATCAAATGAACAGTTTTATCATTATGATAACCTTCGGTATCTATTGCTCCTATCAAAGAACTGGAAGTTTGGCGGTAAATTATCTTTGGTTTTGTTTCTAATAATTCAGGGGAAAATCTGAATGTATCGTTTTCTTTCAAAAACTTGTTATAATTATGTCTTAAATATTGAGAGGGTTTACTCAGGACATACTTTTGAATGTTTGCCCCCTTATAATAAGGAATATCTTTGTCATTTTCTTTAGTGCCTGAATAGAGAACACGCGATCCTATAGAATCGCCCCGCACTTTCCCCCTACCTTCAGACCAGTAATTATAACCAACATCTTTTATGAGTAATACATCATCAAATCTTGTATACTGGTTTAGTTTAGTAATCAATGAATTTTCAAGAACAAAAATCTCAGAAGATGAATTTATTTTACCACGCACAACACCCAAATCTGATTTTAATATCCATTTTTGTAGGGGTTTTTCTTTTGATATATTTGTTATTGCGGTAAAAACATTTGCCGCTTTGAAAACCGATTTTATTCCAAAATCTACGACTTCATTCATCCTGAATTGTCGTAGATATTTTCTGAGCGCTTTAAAATAATCACCTTTCAGATAGGTATTCGGTGTAATAAAAGAAAAGGCACCATGTTGTTTTAACAATGAAATTGCCTTAACAATAAAAGCAACGTATAAATCATTGTTTCTCTGGAATTGGGTGTATTTGCCTTCAATATATTTTTTGTTACTTTCGTCAAACACCAATACATACGGCGGATTCCCAATCACCGCATCAAACCCGCCGGAGGAAAATTCACCACGAACCACACTAACCTCACGAATATTTTTATTCTTGTTCGTGTTGTTCGTGTTGTTCGTGTTGTTCGTGCCGTTCGTGGTTAAATTCTTAAAAACCTCAGGAAACTCATTCTCCCAATCAAAACAGTTCACTTTACGCGCCACCTCATCATCAAAGTCCAGCGTACCAGTGTAAAAATCCGTCCCAATCAAACTATTCCCGCACTTGATATTATTTTCCAGGGAAGGCAGCAGTGCCATGTCAAATTCGAGCTGCCCGCCGGCTTGTGTACCTTCGTTTTCCAGCAGCTTGAGGTAGAGCGAAAGCTTTGTCACTTCCACCGCCTGGCTGTCAATATCCACACCGTAAATATTGTTCTGCAAAATCTGCTGCTTTTCCGCAATGGTCAGCTTGTAGGCGCCATGTCCGCCGCCGGAAGAGGTCTCATAAATCTTTTCTTTTTTAACAGCGGCCTTTCTGTTTTTCTCCTTCGTGTAATAGTCAAGATGATAGTTGAGCAAATACTGATAGGCGCCCACCAAAAACGACCCCGATCCGCAGGCCGGATCGACAAAACGCAGGGCGGCGATCTCATCCGGCGTTTTATCCTTTATCAGCACCCCCACCGTATTTTGCACGATATAGTCCACGATGTACTGCGGCGTATAATACACCCCACCCGCTTTCCGCACCTCCGGCTTTTCTTCAATGACAGCAGTATGTCCACCTTTCACGCCCTTAAAATGAATCGTCTTGCCCAAAAACTTTTCGTAAATGTTTCCGAGGATTTCAACCGGCAGCACCGCGAATTCATAGGGACAATCAGGATAATACAGATTGACGATGATATTGGACAAAATCCTGTCATCAATGTTAACGTTTTCTATCCACGTTTCGCTCTTGAATAAGCCTGAATTGTATTTGATATTTGCGTTGATAAAAAGCTGGTTTAGGTGTTTATACACATTGATGCCCTGCGAAACCGTTTTAAGCAAATCAACGTCCTCAATTCCCTTGGACTCGGCGATGCGCAGGAATAATATCCGGTCGATTGTTTTTTGAACAACCGTATTGAGGTTGTAAATTGAAATGTCGGGATTCCGCAATGCGATATTCTTTGCCAACTCCACACGCCAGTCTTCAACAAAAAGCAGCAGGTCTTCATCTATCGCTGTGGTGCCTTTCTTGTTTTTATTTTCCTCGACATACCGGTCAAAACTGCCTTTCAGAATGGCGTTTTTTGAAAAGGTATCGCGGATAAAATCAAAATGTTGGTCATATTCCCGGAAGGTGCAGTAAAAAATCCGGGCCGCGCTTGCCTTGTCGTTTTTATCCGGCTTAATGCGGGTATCATATACGGCAAATTCTTCAAAATTGGTCAGTATCGAAAGGGGCAGTTTGGCGGTATAAGCATAGCGCCGTACCTGAAACGCAGGATCGGCATTGTCTTTGATGTTGACTCCCGGCTTTTTGGCTTCCACAAAAAACTTCCGCATTCCACCTATTCTGAAACAGTAATCAGGCGCCTTCTGCTGCCCGTCAATTTTTACCTTATCTTCCCGTATAACCTCACGGTAATTTTCCGAAAAGCCCTGTTCGTTCCGCACGTCCCAATCGAGCAGCTCAAAGAATTTGTCTATAAAGTCGGATCGGTGGTGGAGCGGATATATGCCGTTGACGGTCCTAACGGCTTGGTGGGTGAGACGGGACAGAACCCATGAAAAAATATATCGAGATCGCAAAGATACTGTTTCGGGTACAGATGGTCTACCGCTTTGATGTAGCCATGACCGCCCTCAGCACCATAGTGCGTGTCCTCTTCGCATGGATACTGTGGGGGGCGGTGTTTACCGGCCGGGACTATGTGGGGGAATTCACCTTCCAGGCCATGCTGTCCTATTACGTGATCAGCTCCTTCCTTTCAACCAGCATGTCCGAGTGCGGGTGGGTGTCGGGGGAAGTATCCCGGCGGATACGGAACGGGACTTTCTCAAAGTATCTGGTTGTCCCCGCCAATGTGCAGGGATACTTTATGTTCGAGAAGCTCGGCGCCGTCGCATACTATACGGTGTTTAGTTTTATTGCCGCGGTCTTTTGTACCCTTGTCTTTCACGTTGAATTAATGTTCGCCGGCGAAATCGCAGCGATACTGTGCGCCGTTGTCATGATCATCATCGGCTTCAGCTTTATGGTATCTTACCATTACTTTATCGGCCTGCTCACCCTGCAGTTTCAGGATGTGGACTTCTTTGTCCATGTTCAGGGCAACATCATTGCCTTTGTCACCGGCGCGCTGGTCCCCCTCTCCCTGCTGCCCGACGGGTTCACCGCAATACTGCGCTTCGTCCCCTTTTACTACGTCACCTATATGCCCGCCATGCTGCTTACCGGACAGGCGGGAGTGGGGGAGGGCTTGCCCGGCCTCGGCATCCTTGCCCTCTGGGCTATTGGGGCGGCCCTGATCGCAGAGTTCACCTACCAAAAGCTGCGGGTCAAGTATGACGGGGTGGGGATATGATTGCCAATATCATGCGGAACCTGCGCCGCAATCTGCGCTTTGTGCGGATGCTGATTAAACTCAGGCTCTCGCACATGATGGTGTTCCGCCTGAGCTTCTTCGGCGCCTTCTTCGCCGATGCCTCGCTCTTTGCCGTGCAGCTCCTGGCCTTTTCCGCGATTTATTCCCAGGTGGATTCCATCGGCGATTGGGGCCGGGGTCAGATGCTTATCTTTATCGGCACTTTTTCGATGATAAACGCCCTCAACATGGTGATCTTCTTTTTCGGCATCGTCGAGATACCGGACAAAATCCGCGAAGGGGCCCTGGACCTCTACCTGACCAAGCCCGTAAGTTCCCTCCTGCGCCTCACCTTCGAAAGCGTCAACCCCGGCTCCATCCCCCTCATTGTCCTTTCCGCCGCCATCATCATTTATGGGCTTTCGGTGGAGGGTCTTGCCGTGACACCCGCCGCAGTAACCGCATACATCGCCCTGACGCTCCTGATGACCCTGCTCTGGTACGACACCATGCTGATCATCCGCACAATTCCCTTCTTCGTAATTGCCGGCGATTCCATCGGCTGGTTTGAAGGCATCATGTTTGAGCTTAACATGAAGATCCCCGGGGTGCTGTACAAGGGCGTGTTCAAGCTGCTGTTTTACTTCGTCCTGCCCTACGGGATCATGGCCACCGTGCCCACCCAGCTTTTGACCGGCGTCCTCTCCCTGTCGGGGCTTATCCACGCCCTGTGCATCCTGGTGTTTTTCACGGCCTTTGCCCTGTGGTTTTGGCGGCTGGGGGTGCGGCATTACAAGAGCCCTAGCAGTTAAAGCCTCTTGTCTGCGATACGCCCTTGCCAAAAGCCCGCATTGCTTTTTTTCAGGATTTTATCTATTATATA
>BNUU01000011.1 GCA_025997595.1 Spirochaetia bacterium
AAGAAGATTCAAAGACTATTTCGACAAATTTTATATATTCAACGAAATTATAGTAGTAATAGTGTTATGATCCATATAATTTGGAAGGAAGATACACCCTAAAAAGAGGTTTTTCAGCAAACTCAACATACGCTATACGCTGCGCCGCAGTAGCGGCTTGGCCTACGAAAAACCCCAGTCGGGCTTCGCCCTTTGTGGAGTTTTTCTCCGGCACATTTTTGCGGTTGCTGGAAACCTACGGTTTCCTTTATCGCAACCGCAAAAACGTCGTATAGCTTTCACGTTATGTGCAATTTGAAATTGTCTACAAAATCATACACCTTATTACAGAAATAACCGAATTTTCTAAAAAAAATTATTGACAAACGGTTATACTAATGTTATACTTAAAATATGAAAACAGCGATATCTTTACCGGACACGGTATATTTTGAAGCAGAAGAAACAGCCCATAATTTGGGTGTCCCCAGAAGCACCTTATATGTGAATGCATTAGTGGAATATTTACAAAAAAACAACCGAAAAAATATTACCAAAAAATTGAATGAAATATATACCGATGATTATTATAAGGAATTTGAGCTAATAGCAAATGCGGGTCTTGAAAGTATAAGGGAATTAACAAAAAATGATACGTGGTGAAATTTGGTGGGTTCAATTCGGTATTCCCTTTGGAAGCGAGGTTGGTTATAAGCGTCCTGTACTAATAGTGCAGGATGATTCTTTTAACGAAAGTAAAATCAGAACAATTGTAGTAGTACCATTAACAACAAATTTACGTTTAGCTGAAGCGCCCGGGAATGTTTTTTTAAAGAAAAAGGAATCAAAATTGACCGATGATTCTGTAATAATAGTCACCCAATTATATGCATTGGATAGAGACAGATTTATTGAAAAAATATCAAAATTAAATAAAGAAATAATGGAAAAAGTAGAAAATGGAATGATGTTGGTCCTTGGAATAAAAAAATAATAAAAGCAAAAAATTACTTCGCCTAACGAACCTGCTGAAAAAGTATTGACGTAGTAAAACTATCATGATATAATGCGGAATTATGGCAAGATACAAATACGTTGATAAAAGTCAGGGTCTATTTCTCACGGTGGATCTACAAAATCAGCTTATTCCTGGTACATTTGAGTATACCTTGAATGAATTGATCGACAAAAAGCTGGATTTAAGCATATTTGACCGGCGGTATAAGAACGATGAGACCGGTGCAAGTGCAATAGAACCGCGGGTATTACTCAAAATAATCATCTATTGCTATTCGTTGGGAATAATTACCTCAAGAAAGATAGCCCGAATGTGTGAAACTCATATGATAGTAAAGGCATTAGCCGATGATATAGAGCCGCATTGTACTACGATATCAAATTTTGTATCAACGATGAGTGAGGAAGTGGAAGTATTATTCACGGAAATACTGATGGTATGCCAGGAATAAGCTGATTTTGTAGATCCACCGTGAGAAATAGACCCTGACTTTTATCAACGTATTTGTATCTTGCCATAATTCCGCATTATATCATGATAGTTTTACTACGTCAATACTTTTTCAGCAGGTTCGTTATGTGCAGTGTGCCCGTACCCCATTATTATATTTTAATTTTAAATGTGTATAGTATTAAACATATAAATTCCATGAGGGAAATAAAAATAGAAAAAATACAAACCAAGTCAATAATAATAGAATCAATATTAATGGACTTTTTTTCTTCCCTCTCAACATATTTTTTCAATGGACTTAACCTCTTTTCAATATCCGCTTGAAGCCAATCACACTCTTTGTATAAGGTTAGAAGAAACATATACTCTGATTTTCCAGAAATATTGTTTATATCCAGAAATCTCCGCCGTCCATCATTTAATTTAAATTCTAATGACCACGAATCATCACCACCACCTTGACTATATTTAATGGCTTTAATATTACTGTATATTAGTGGGCTTCCCGTCTCTAAATAAGGACTATTTTTGAAAGGGAATATCCGTCTATAGGCATTCATTTTTTGGTTGTCATATTCGTTATATGTCCATCCCATATGTGCCACAAATAGTATTGCAAGAGAAAAAGCCCCTAATAATAATAAGCCTCGGAGAAAAAGTGATTCAACCGATTCCACAAAATGAGATGATAGAAATGGAAAAAAAACAAATTGCATTGTAAAAAATACTAAAAAAAGTTTTACACCTCTTAATCTCTCTATTGTACCAAAAACTTCATTATTGTAGCGAATGAAAAATATATAAATATAAAGACCTATGGCGATGCAGAGGATAATATATATTAACGGAGTTTTCCAACTAAACGGATAGAAAAACTCTTCAAGACTTTTTTCATTAGAATCCATTTACCTTGCTTCCTCCTCAATGTTTAAATATTATTATACATTTATTCTAATTTGTCAATAACTATTTTACATCATTATTTACCTAATTTTACAACTAAGCTTAGGGCACATTGCACATAACATTTATTTATACGCAATACACCTACTCCCCCCAAACCCCATCAACAACATTCGGGTAAACCCAGCCTATCGCTGAACCATGCTGGGAGGCACCTTTGCTTCCCTTGTCTGATTATGCGAAGGCAGGAGAAAGTCAATAAAGCCGTTCCTGGTTTTCTCAAAATCTTGGCCAAACTCGTTAAACTTGGTCTCGGTCAGCTTTACATTGTTCTCCAGGAGGATGTTCGCCTTGCCCTCGGAGGTGTCAAAAAAACGCCAGCCGGATTCTTCGAGGAGTTTGTTGATCTTTATCCGGGCCTTTGCCTCTTTTGCCGCCAATGAAACCACCCTTCCCTTTTATGCCTTAAATTCCCATACCTGCCCCTCATACCCCTCCACCAGATACTTCTTTCCTTTCTGCACAACGGTGTGGCCCTCCGCTTCCAGCCGCACCTTTTGGCCTTCGATGCCGTCGGGAAATTTTTCGTTGAGCCGGCCATCTTTTTTCAGGGTGCGCCACCAGGGGGTTTCATTCTTACCGCCCCGTTCCTCGCTGGCATGGGCGGCGATGTTGACAAACATGCCGGCGGTCATGGGGCAGGCGCATCCGGCTTTGTATTTTTTTGCCAGGTGGGCCATCATGCGGTCGATGGTGGTGAGTTTGCCCCTGGGGACTTTTTTCATCAGGCCGTCGTATTCCAGGGGCGCGGCAATGAGCATGGTTGTCGCTTTGTAGCGCTCAATTTTCCATGGCTCCGTAATCTGCGCCACCTTGGGCAGGTCCCCGCTGAAATTCAGTTTTTCGTTAAAGGTTTTTTTCGGCATTATAATCTCCTTTCGATTTTCGAAAAATTTCAACAAATTCTTTTATGTTCAGATTTACTGCGCCCAGATCGGTTTTGTAAGACAAAGGCATACCCAGATCCCAAAAGGCGAAACCCTTATCCCGGAGCCAGCGGGCGGTGAGGACCATCTGGGCTTTGCCGGCGTTACTTTCGTCGTGGTAACCTGAATAGCTGGTGTAGACCCCGCCGGTAACCATGCCGAACTCCCCGGCCCTGAGTTCGCCGTCACGGTAAACACCGAAGGAAAAAGGCCGCGCAGCAGAATCATTTTGCTCCCGGATTTTCCGCAGCGCATCACGGAGGGGTTTGGTGAGCCAGCCCTCGCCGTAGACTTCGGCGCAGCGGTCGATGATAAAATCGAAATCACGGTCCACCGCAAGTTCATAAGATTTAAGAAAACGCCGAATGGTTTTGCCTTCGTGGAGGTTCTCAAAAAAAAGTACCGACCGGGTCAGGTGGTGCATGGGTTCAAGCAAAAAGATGGGCTCACCGTTACTTTCCATTCCGAAAACAGGCAGTTGTTCTGACATGATTAGAAATCCTGCGCCGATAAGCCGGGCGATAAAGGCGGGATCAAAATCCAGGGCCACGCAATATTCTTCATCATACCCGGTGGCGACAATGGCGTCCATAATTTCATCGGGATCATCCTCAAGCTGAATGAAGATGTGTCCCGTTGAGATATAACGAATGCCGCCCATGGATTCATTATACCGTTTATGATACCATTCCGCTATGACAATCCGGAAACAGCTCGATGAAATAGCCGCAGAACGCATACTCATCCTCGACGGGGCCATGGGCACCATGGTCCAGACCTATAAACTAAAGGAAGGGGATTTTCGCGGCGAGCGTTTCGCCTCCCATCCGACGCCCCTTTTGGGCTGCAACGACCTCCTCTGCATCACCAAACCGGAGGTCATTTCCGGCATCCACGAGCAGTATTTGGCGGCGGGGGCGGACATCATCGAGACCTGCAGCCTCAATTCCACAGCGGTGTCCCTTGCGGATTACGGCCTGGCGGACATGGCCTACGAGATCAGCGTTGCCGCCGCGCAGGTTGCCCGGCAGGCGGCGGATAAATTTTCTCCCCCGGATAAGAAGCGGTTTGTCGCGGGGAGCATCGGTCCCACCACCCGCAGCAGCAGCATCTCCCCGGACATGGACGACCCCGGCAAACGGGGCGTCACCTGGGACGAGCTTGTTGCGGCCTTTTATGACAACGCCCGGGGCCTCCTGGACGGCGGCGCAGACATCCTGCTGGCGGAAACCCTCTTCGACACCCTCAACGCCAAGGCCGCCGCCTTCGCCATTAACCGATTGCTGGAAGAGCGTCACCTCGATGTGCCCCTGATCCTTTCCGCCACCATTTCCGATACCGCAGGCCGGCTCCTTTCCGGGCAGACCGTGGAGGCATTTTGGGTCTCGGTGGCCCACGCCAATCTCTGGGCCGTGGGTCTTAACTGTTCCTTTGGGGCCGAAAAACTTAAACCCCATATCGCCGCCCTTGCCGCCGCCGCTCCCTGCAAAATCAGCGCCTACCCCAACGCCGGGCTGCCCAACCAGCTGGGAGCTTACGATGAAGGCCCCAAGGCCATGGCCTCTAAAATCGAAGCCTATCTTAAAGAAGGGCTCGTCAACATCGTGGGCGGCTGCTGCGGCTCCACCCCCGCCCACATCGCCGAAATCGCCAAACTGGCGAAAAACTATGCGCCCCGGAAGCTCCCCATGCAAAAACAGGGGATGGAACCATCAGAAACGGCGGCGGCATCGACATTTTTAGCGGGGCTTGAACCGCTCCGCATCGGCCGGGACCGGGGGCTGACCGATATCGGGGAGCGGACCAATGTGGCGGGGAGCCGCAAATTTCTCCGGCTCATAAAAGAAGAAAAGTACGACGAAGCCCTGAGCATCGCCCGCGAAATGATCGAGCGGGGCGCAGCGGTGATCGACGTCTGCATGGACGACGCCCTGCTGGATGCGGAAAGGGCCATGAAAGCCTTTCTCAACCTGGCGCTCTCGGACCCCGACATTGCACGGGTCCCCATCATGATCGACAGCTCCCGGTGGAGCGTGATCGAGGCGGGCCTCAAATGCGTTCAGGGGAAGTGCCTGGTAAATTCCATCAGCCTGAAAGAAGGGGAAGCCGAATTCCTCCGCAAGCTGAATCTTGTGCGGCGTTACGGCGCGGCGGTGGTAGTAATGCTGTTTGATGAACAGGGCCAGGCGGCAGCTTACGACAGGAAAATCGAAGTGGCCCGCCGTTCCTGGGATTTGATAAACGGCGCGGGCTTTCCCCCAAACGATATCGTATTCGATCCCAATGTGCTCTCGGTTGCCACGGGGATCAGTGAACATGATTCCTACGCCCTGGACTTTATCCGCGCCTGCAAATGGATCAGCAAAAACTGCCCCGGCGCGCAAATCTCCGGGGGCATCTCCAACCTTTCATTCAGTTTCCGGGGGAACGAGCCGATCCGGGAAGCGATGCACGCGGTCTTTATCAAACACGCCGTCGATGCGGGCCTCACCATGGCGATTGTGAACCCCGCAGCATTACTGTCATACGATGACATTGAGCCCCGGCTGCGCGCCGCCGCCGAGGATGTGATCCTCAACCGCAGTCCCGATGCATCAGAAAAACTGTTGGCCATTGCAGAAAAAATTGCCGCCGACAAACAGGACAACAGTAATACTGCAACACCCATTATTCATTCTGATGACTGGCGCAGCTTCGATCCCGAATCCCGCATCGTCCACGCCATGGTGAAGGGCATCGACGACTTTATCGAAGCCGATGTGCTGGAGATCCGGCCCGCCTATTCCCGGTCCCTGGAAATCGTGGAAGGCCCTCTGATGAAGGGTATGCGGGAAGTGGGGGAGCGCTTCGGCGCGGGGAAGATGTTCCTCCCCCAGGTGATCCGCAGCGCACGGGTGATGAAGAAAGCGGTGGCAGTGCTGGAGCCCTTCATCCAGGCGGAAAAGGCGGCGGCAGCCATTAAAACTGCTGATGGCCTCGATAAAAAAAGCGGCGGCAGCGCAAATAATGGCGGCAAGATCCTTCTGGCGACCGTGAAGGGCGATGTCCACGATATCGGCAAGAACATCGTGGGGGTGGTCCTGGGCTGCAACGGCTACGACATCATCGACCTGGGGGTCATGGTCCCCACGGAAAAAATCATCGAAACCGCGATACGGGAAAAGGTCAGTGTCATCGGCCTTTCGGGGCTCATCACGCCGTCCCTGGATGAAATGGTCCGCACCGCGCAGGAGATGGAAAAGCGGGGTTTGCGGATTCCCCTGATCATCGGCGGGGCCACCACCAGCCTTGCCCACACGGCTTTGCGGATCGCCCCGGAGTATTCCGGTTCCGTGGTTTATGTCCGGGACGCAGGCCAGTGTCCCGAGGTGGTGCGGGCCCTCCTTTCGGAGGCCGAAAAGCCCCGCTTCCTCGAAGAGCTGGAAACAAGCTACCGCCGGGCGGCGGCCCAACACGAGACAATAGCTTCCCGCATCGAACTCCTTCCCCTGGAAGCGGCGCGGGCCAACAAAATTCCGGCAACAGCCTATACCGCCCCGCCGCCCAAAACAACGGGCATCATCAAACTAAACGATTATCCCCTGGAAAAGGTGATTCCCCACATCGACTGGAACGCTTTCCTGCAAAGTTGGGAAATGGGGAATAGTATCACCGCAAAAGACCGCTTGCAGGACCAAAAAGAAGCCCGTGACAAACTCACCTGTGACGCCCGGAATCTTCTGGACAAAATTCAGGCCGAAAAAATCTTAAGCCTCCGCGGCGTCGCGGGGATTTTCCCCGCCGCTTCCGATGGGGATGACATTGTTCTTTACGGGCCGGTTGGAAACACGATGGCTCAGACCGAAACAGAAATCGCCCGTTTTTCCTTTTTGCGAAACCAGGGCAAAAAACGGGCCGGGGCCTTCAACCCCTGCCTTGCGGATTTCATCCCCCCCGCCGGGAAAGAAAACTCCGCTGACAACAACGGCCCCGCCGGCTGGCTTGGCCTCTTTGTCCTCAGCGCGGGCTTTGGTCTTGCAGAAGCCGCTGCGGAGTACCGGCGCCGCCATGACGACTACGGCGCAATCCTCCTCTCAAGTCTCGCCAACAGCCTCGCCGAAGCATTCGGTGAAGAAATCCACCGGCGGATAGCAGAGGAATTCTGGGCCTATGCCCCCGCAGGCGTCGGCGCTCAATCCGCCGACGGAACAGGCGGAATTCGTCCCGCCTTCGGTTACCCCGCCTGCCCGGACCACCGTGACAAGGAAACCGCCTTTGCCCTGCTGGAAGCGCAGCAACACTGCGGCCTCACCCTCACCCCATCCGCCATGATCGACCCCGCCGCCTCGGTCTGCGGCATGTACATTGCCCACCCCGGCGCGTACTACTTCGGTGTTGGAACCGTGGGGGAGGACCAGCTGGCGGATTGGGCGGCGCGGAAAGGCATCACCGTGGAGGAAGCCAGGCGGAGGGTGGGAAGGATCTAGGGTTTTATTTTTATTGTTTTTATTCCACTTATCATAACTGCTTTCCTCAAGTATTTGTTATACATAATTGACATATTATGAATGATGTTATATAATGAAGCCATTATGAAGAAAATATTGTTATTATTGTGTATCATTCAACTTTTTTCCTCTTGTGCCAAAAAAGCGTTCTCGGCCGCTGGACGCGCAGAAGCTGCAAGTTATGATTCCGCGAGTAGTAAATCACAATACAGATCAAACGATGCTGAAACTTTTAATCCTGATGTTTCAAGGAAATTTATTGTAACCGCATCCTTAACCCTGCACTTAACAGATTTGGAAAAAGGTGAGGCTATATTAACTGAAATAATGGGTAAATATAACGCTTACACTACAGAAACATCAATTTATAATGATGTATTATATTATACGATAAAAGTCCCGGCTGATATTTATAAGGAATGTTTTGAAGAATTAAAAACAATTGGTAAAATAGAATATTTTGACGAAAGCCGTGAAGATGTAACACTTAATTATTATGATCTCGAAGGCAGACTCAATACAAAACGCGAATTAATGAAAAAATACCAGGAATATCTTGGGAAAGCGGCAAACATAGAAGAAATAATGACGGTAGAAAAACAAATTGCGGAACTGCAAAATGAAATAGAAAGAATGGGGAAGGACTTTACAAAGTTAAATAATTCTATTGATTTCTCCACAATACGGCTTGCTCTAAATGGCCCACGAAATAATAGTGTTTATTATACGGAAAGTATTGGAGATAAAATCAAGAACCTTTTTAATGGTTTTGGCGGCTATGTCTCAACGACTATCACTATTCTAATTGGATTAATAATATATGGAATACCGACTTTAATAATTTTATTATTGTTGTATTTACTATTATTTGGGAAAATTGGAATATTGAAAAAAGTTTGGCGTTTATTAAATGATAAGAAGATTAAAAACATTAAATAAAAACACGGCGAACATCCGTGTTCGTAGCTGGGGGAAATTTCGCATAGCTTTCACGTTATGCGAAGCGCCTTTGCTACATATATTTATATAATTCAAAGTGAATCGTCTTTATTCCCTGATCATCAAATTTTAAAAAAGCAATATATTTTATTCCAATTGATATATTAAAGCATTTAAAAATTTGTTCCATCGAATAATTATTTAAACGATAGACTTCCCCATAATAATGATCTTTTACATTTCCAGATACGTTTCTTTGAACATTATACAAAATATCATTATTTTTAGTATACAGCATATCATTATAAGCCATAGAATATTGGTCAAAACTTACAAGGCGTTTATTTTTATTGTTTTTCAAATCATGTATATAGATAATATCACCATCTTGTGCTTGTGAGTATAATGCTATAAAATTATTTTCTTTATTCAACAAACCTCTATAATCCAAGGCCACTCCCTCCAAGGGTTCAATTACACTGATAGTCGTTTTTGAATTTACATCATACACAATTATTTCCAGCTTTCCATTATTTATTCTATCATATATTATTGTCCCGCTATTTATATCTGAAAAAAATATACTTGCCTTAATATCTGTATCGGTAAATGGTATTACCGAAATGTCTTCTATCTTTCCATTAGATATGTCATAATATTTTATTGATGAGGTATCATTTTCAAAATTTTGGTCAACATACACTATTCCAACGCCATCTGTTTTGAGACTTAATGGCATTACATCATCTGATTTATTTAATGGATCAGCATTAATCTTTGTCAATTTATCAGAGTCAATATTATACAAATAAATATCATGACTGTAAAACTCATCTTTTATTAAAACTGAAAATACTATGATCCCATTAGCATTGCAATATTCTCTTATTCTTTCATTGTCTTTTGCTTCAAAAATAATTTTTACTATTTGTTTCGAATTGACATTGTATTTTGCAAATTTTGAATAATTTTGCATGTAATCCGATAAAACAAAAAATATCATTGAATTTTCATTATAATATTCTTCATCAAATAAAACCACAGAAGGAAGATTTTCAGTGTCTGTAAAAGCAACTGATAATTCCGGTCTGGTTTGATCATATTTTTTAAAGGATGAACATCCTAACAATAAAAGACAGATAATTTCACATAAAAATAATTTTTTCATCAATAACTCCCAATTATTTATAGAATACTTTCCAAAAAATGTCAAGGGAATTTCGTTTAACTTTCACGCTATGCGAAATATGGGCTAAACTTTTGTGTATAAATATTATATTGACAAAATATAATATTTGTAATTAACTATTATTTTATGGAAATTTTAACTTGGATAGCTATTATAGTGCTTATTGGACTTTCTCTTAATGCAGGCCTTATTCTTAGATATAGAATATTTTCTGGTGAATGGCCATCAAGTAAAGTATTATTAATATTTAATGTTATATTAATAGTTTTTTCTATTCTTTTTTTTATGTTACCAAAATCAGAGGGAAATTGTAGGGTAAATATTATAATAAATAATAAAGATTCAAATTCAGAAATTTTTATAAACAAGGAATATAGTTATCAATTAAAAGATAATAAAAAAATAATATTGGATAATATAGTGCCTTATGGAACTATTGCAATAAAAACAAAAAATAACGCAATAATTATAAGTTATTCTGATGATAATCATTTGTTTAAATTAACACATAAACTAAACATTTTAATTATGAATAATGAAATAAGTATTAATTCTTTCCCAAAATTATCATTAGGAAAAATAATTGATAATATTCAAACATATGATAAGGTAATACATTTATTTAAATAAAATTATAATATAAATAATGGGGTACGCGTATAACGAACGTGAAAGCTATACGACGTTTTTGCGGTTGCGATAAAGGAAACCGCAGGTTTCCAGGGGCACAAAAATGTGCCGGAGAAAAAACGCACAAAAGCCAAAGGCCGACTGCGTTTTTTCGTAGGTCAAGCCGCTACTGCGGCGCAGCGTATAGCGTATGTTATACGATGTTTGGCGTACTTTACAATTTATGTATTTTTAATTTTGTTTCTTTTGCTATTAATTCAAAATCCTGATCTTTATGAAATACTTGAATATTATTTCGAATAGCATATGAAGCTATTAAGCAATCATTCTGTTTTCGAATTATTATACCTTTATCCTTCCGCCCTTATCTTTTCGAGATCACCTTCCCATATTTTCGTTCCACGATATTTTAATATATTCTTTTGATTATATTTTCGAATATATTCACTTAATATAGTGTTTATAGCGGTTTTTTTGGTATTTTGACCACTAATCTCCATCGCTTTTTTAACCAACGTATCATCCAAATCAATATTCGTCCTCATATTTTCCCCCAATGTGTAAATATATTTAGAAATATACACCGTTTTTATAGTATTGTCAAGTGTTTTTTATATTATTTTCCAAAAATTTTAGCCCAACATCGTATAGCGTATGTTATGCGATGTTGGGCTTGCTACATTCTTTTATAAAATCCAATATTATTAACCATGCATTAATGTCTATTTCATCAGATCTTATTTTTTTAAACTTTTTCATAGTATCTTCTGCTTCTTCAAATTTTAATAATTCCAATTGATAAAATGATAAATAGTATAATGAAAAAACACTATCACTCCTAAATGCCAATATATATTTCAATATTTCTATTGAATCTTCCATCAAATATTCTTTTACCTCATTATTTCCTTCATTCGTTATTAGATAAAATGTTGCCATAAAATTAACCATAAGATTATATAAGTTTCTATTTTCATTTTTTATTATATCTCTATAATATTCACATATTAATTTCTTTTTTGACACTCCAATTTTTACTGATGGGTTTTGAAATATATTATCTTCTTTTATGGAAGCGCTTTTTACATTTTTTAATATTACTTCGTCTTTTGAAAATAATATTTTTAATATGTCTCCTGGTTTCATTTTTTTTATTAATATATCAAATACCTTGTCATTTATTTTTTCAAGGACCAATATTAAAACAATGGTACAGAAAACGATTACCGGTATTGTATCCGGATCGCTAAAATTGATATTAAATAATCTAAATATTGATCCAAACGAAAATAAAATGACCATTAATATTAAAGCAAGTATAATCCATAAAAGATGTAAATATTTTCTCCCTTTATTTAGTATTAAATATGTAATAGGGTTTGAATATTCAACACGTTCAACTAATTCCTTTAGAAAATAATCAAGGCTATATTCTGTCTTTTGTTCATTTTCATTAATACATTCGGGTAATTTATTATATTTGTCTAAAATTATCTTTCTTAATTCTTCAGTATTTCCACCATAAATAGGCGAAACAACCCATGCGTAAAGTTCATTTAACTCTTCCTTGCTTATAGTATTTTCCATTAATATATTATTTCATAATTTACAACAAAGTTCAAGAAAAATTGCACATAGCGTATGTTAGGCGATGGAAATACGGCATTATTTTTCCAATAATATAAAGATAAAAAATTGCTAGAAAAAACAAAATATCTTGCAAATTTTCATTAGCATAATTATACTTTTTCACAAAGGTTTAAATTTTTGTATTTGTATATTGGGAATAAATTTATAATGTTTATCGTTTCCAGTTAATAGTATTTCTTGATTTTCTAATGCCGTTGATGCTATTACTGCATCGCCCAATTCCAATGAATGGCTTAAAGAATAATTTTCAACCAAAAACATTGCCTTTGTAGATATATTTTCATTTATTTGTATTATATCTACTGACCATTTTTTCAAATATTTCTGAAATGCTTTTAATTCCTTTTTATCTTTCATCCCTTGTATTACTTCCATATAATTAATTACAGAAATTTTAAACGGTATATTGTTATTTATAGCTTTTTGCGCATTTTTATTACCTCTTATATACCAAATTAAAACATCGGAATCTATTAACATAATTTTCTTCCTTTCCTCATATTCCTGACATATTGTTCCACATCTTCCATATCCTCCCTGTCCTTCCACATGCCAAAAAGTTCGTTATCCGTTTCCTCAAAGTTTTGTAAATCGAAGCTTTGTTTATTAATGGGAATAATTTTTGCACAGGGCTTTCCCCGATAAGTTATAGTTATTTCTTGACCATTATTTACCTGCGAAATAACCCTACCAGGCTGAATTCTTAATTGTTTTGTAGTAATTTCCATAAAACTTTCTCCATTGAAGTGTATATTTTAGAGTATACACTTTATTTTATAAATGTCAACAGATTTTTTGATTTTTTTCAAGAAATGTTAGGTAAAACCGGTAAAAACGGCATATGCCTATGTTTTTTACGAAGAATAAGAGATATTTGTAAGCGCCTACGGCGCCCGTATTTCCATCGCATAACATACGCTATACGCTGCGCCGCAGTAGCGGCTTGGCCTACGAGTCGGCTTTTGGCCTTTGTGCGTATAGTTTTCACGTTAGGTGAAAGAATACGGGGTATGCCCGAGACATCGGTAACCGCGTACCCCATTTTACCTATTCTATTATTTCCAAATATTCTTTTGATGTAATAATTTTAATTCCATTAAACTCTTTTAATACCAGCAAATCATCGTCACCGGTTATAATATAATCGACATTTCCTGTTATGCCGCATTCCAATATAATATTATCATCTACATCCCTGCTCCCGTCCGGTATTTTTATATCACTTATTAATTCATTTGCCATTTCTTCAATTAATTTCATATAATATTTAACAGCTTCTTTGTCAGCATTGAATTTAGGACGATTCAATACTTCAGAAATTTGTTCGAGAATTTCCTGTGTTATATATAATTCATCTGTACCTTCAATAACCCGATCAACTACTTTTTTGGGGTTTCCTTCCCATAGAAATGAAGATACAAAAATGTTTACATCAATTACGACTTTCATTTCCGAGCTTTGTTCGCTTTTTCTTTTCGGTATTGTTTGATTTCTTTCATTACATCTTCCTCGGTTAAGTTGAGTTTTGCCCCAATACTATGGCCATAGGCAAATATACTTTCCCATTTTCGTTTACGTTCAATATATAACCGTGCAGCCTCCCTGATTAGTTCAGACCGTGTCCGTGCCTCGTTTTGGGCAATATTGTCAATTTGCCTTAACAAATCCTCTTGAAATGAAATATTTACCGTAGATACAGCCATAAACTTACCCCTTATTATCAATATACAATACTTGTATGTTTTTGTCAAGTGTTTTTAACAGGGTTTTTCAATGAATTTTAGCAAATGGCGTATGTTAAGCGATGTTGGGCGTACCACATTATTTCTTGATTTTATAATTTATATATTGATATATTGATATTCCGGGAATAAATTTGAAATCGGATATATTTAATGTTACTAATGTTGTATTATTTATAATTGCCGTTGCCGCAATTATTGCATCGTTTATAAATAAATTGTGGCTTTTATTATATTGATAAATAAAATCATATGCCAACTCTGATATTTTTTCATCAATATGTACTATTTCAATTTTTGCAAAAGCATTTTTCATGTTTGCTATTTCTTTTTTATTTCTTGCACCTAATATTAATTCCATCATTGTTATTATTGAGATTTTTAAATGATTTCTTCTATCCTTTTTAAGAAAATCAATATTTTTAATTCCACGCAAATGATCAATTAGTACACATGAATCTATTAAATAGTTCAATTTTTTCTCCAGGCCTTTGCCCGTAATGTTTCTTTATTAATGTCATAATCTTTCCATATGCCAAAAACAGCCTGGAGCGGATCTTCTTCGATGCCTTTATCCGGTATAGTATATAAATTTTTTATTTTTTTAAAAAGGATTATCCTTTCCTTTTCATTGAGTCCATTAACCTCAGAAACAATCCTGTTTATTTCTTTCAATGCCATAATAACCCCCTATACCTTTATTTATTATATATAATTTCCAAAAAACAGTCAACCACTAACTTTGCTCTTTTTATAAATTTATACCATACATGGTGTCTATTTTTATATACACTTTGCTGTTTATAGTGTATTTTTTCAATAATTTAGAAAAATTTTAGCCCCCATTGCGCATAGCGTATGTTGAGACTGTCGGAAAACCCTTTCGTGCAAAATTTTACCCTCATTTCATGCCTTGAAACTACTGTAAAACACTCATTTAGAGACGTATTTTTTCTGCAAAATGACTTTTTCAGCAGGTTCGTTATGTGCAGTGCCCTTAACTTGGTTAACAAAATAATAAATATAAAACATAATTATAAAGAATAAAGTTAGGAGCATTAGATGAATGTATTAAAACAATTAATAAAAAAGGCTAAAATCAAAAATATAGCTAATTGTGAAGATTATGTTCAAATATTTTTTGCTGATGGTGGTATTTTAAACTTATATAATAAAACAAAAATATTAGGAGATTATAATTCATTTAAGGATAAAATAGTAAATAAATTTGTTCTTAATAAAGAAATATTAAAAATAATTATTTCTCAAGAAGAAAATATAGAAATGAGTTTAAAAAACGAAGACTATTTAGGTCCTGAATTTAGGTCCTGAAGCATTTGAGTATTGTAAGAATAAAACAATTATTGTAAAATAAATATATGGAGGACGGGGCACTGCACATAACATACGCTATACGCAGTTTTTTTTACGACATTTTCCGGTCGGTTCCCGCCAGGGATGGCGGGAACCGTTACACCAATGTTTTTTCTATTGACGCGGCGGCACTGATTAACCCGACTGCGGAATATGCTTCCCATAATCTGTCTTTGCTGGTATTTGTTTGGCGCAGCTGGGGTCAAAGTTGTTGCCCAGTATGCGCTTCAGGTACTTGTTAATAAAGTAACCCGACCGATCTGTCCCGCCGACAAAAACACCATGAAACTGGTAACGGCCATCTTTCTCCCCCGGGGCAAGAGCATTGGCAGGTATGCTGTGCTCACGCAGTTCCGAGGGCCAATTCCCGATGGACCAAGCAAATCCGCCCCTAAATTGCCATTGGATATAACCCTCGTTGCCGCACTTTTCACAGCGGTAGTAATAGACGAGGATACGCGGGCGATTTGCGGTAAGAACCTCATCGGAGACGTCTACTTTTTTGTAAACATGTCTGTTTGTGGTGGTGGTAGTAGTCCGCCGCACTTGACCGGTTTTGTAGATATGGCCGTCATTTAGTACTCCATCGGAATTAACGGTAAACTCTTCCCCGGTGTAGCGGTAACGCTTTACCGCCCCGCATTTCGGGCAGGCCCTGGATTCATTCTGTCCCACTTCCGCAGTGCGAATGACCCAGCGATAATCTTTACGATCACCCGATTTTCCCATGTAGCCGGTAATGAACATAACTGCCACAAAACCGGCGGCCATGAGAAAGTAACCAAGAAGAGCGCTCGGCATGGTTCCAAATATTTGAATGACAATAAATTGTAGAGCAATTCCGCCTACAATACCGCCGATTATTCTCTTTATCATAAAAAACCCCCTATTCCGCTGCGGATCACGTTCTCTTGGTGATGTTATACATTACCAGGAGAATATGGTCAATAGGCCCCCAAATAAAAATTTGGCGGTTTTGCCTACCTTCCTTCTTCCACCAACTAGCGGCATAAGAACCTGGGTATAATTTGTTCCAAATTGCGCCTAATACCCTGTATGCGCAACTTCCCTATTTCCCATTGATTAGTTTTACTATTTTTTATAATGTTAAGTCTGTAAAATTTCTTGATGATTTTTTCTGACAAGCTTGAAGCCGCTAAGGTTCAGTGAATCCCTCCTCAGCCTTCCGCCGTTCCTTTATGGCGTTCTTAAAATTTGCTCCACGTCGATTTTGTCATCCACGCCGAATTGGGGGATGACGCCGTCGCCGTTGATGCTGCGGAAGAGGGGGCCGGGACGATCTTCGTAAGCCCAGCTGGACTCGTCGTTGACAAGATGATCCAGTACCGCCGTAACTGCAAGGCTAAAAAAAATCAGGGAAGCGTTGTTGCGCTTTTTGGGGTCCAGAAGGGCGTTTAAACGGCGGGAAACGGGGTTGGGAATCTCAAAATTATAGGGGGCCCAGGGATTATCAATGCCCTCGCAGGGGGCCATTTTTTCGGCGCCGCCGCGTTTGTAACCCTGCTCAATGCCGGCGGCAACTGCCGTCAGACTTTTCCGCAGCCGCCGTATCTCGGAATACAGGGCGGTGACATCCCTCTTCTGAAAGGGCGGGGGAAAGGCGGATTCAAATTTATAATAGGGCAGAAAATAAAGCCGCTTGATCCAATGGAGTTCGTCCAGGGTCCGCCGCGCGTAGCTGGATGTTCGGGACTCGGCGGCATTTTCCAGAATACGGCAATATTCGGTAAGCCGGGGCAGGTATTCCTTTTCAAAACAGGTATCAATGTAGTGGCGCCAGTCGTTAGCAATACTGCGAAGAAAGTCATCGACCCCGGATGAAGTATCACCCTGTTTGGTTATGGGACTAAAGGTGACATACCGGAGGGCGAAGAACAGCTCCTCAAGAATACGCATAAGGATCTCAATCTGCTGCAGGGGGTCCGTGGGGGCAATAAGTTCATAGCCCTTCTTGAAGTCGAATACTTCCCGGAAATAGGGATACAGATCGGGATATTCCGAAAGCCGATTCCAGCCGGCCTTGGGAAAGAGCGCCTCCAGGGTAGCGAGTCCCCGGTCCAGGGCTTTTTGTTCAGCCTCCCGGGCGGCTTGTTTTGCCCTATCATCGGGATTTTCTTCCTCTTCTGCGTCCTCATCGTCTTCCCGTTCTTCAGGGCGGACATTCCTGTTTGCAGGATTGATCTGATCCGCCTCGGCTGCGCCGATAAAGGCCGTAAACCGGCTGCGCTGCTGCAGGAAAAAAAATTCATAGGGCAGCAGGCTGTCGGAGAGGAGCTTCATCAGCAGGGGATAGAGCCGGTAGTGAAGTTCCCGGCGGACATCGGCAAAGCCGGAAAAGGCACTGCGGATTAATTCCTGGTACTTTGCTTTGGCCTCAACAGGATTTTCGATATACAGTATTTTATATAAAAGCTGAAAGGCCCCCTTGATGTGGGTTTCCATATCCATCTGCTCAAGGATAAACAGGGGCCGGTATATCAATTTAAGCAGCTCCGAACATTCAGCCACCTTTACACTTTGGGAATGGGCCTGGAGCTTCGCGATCTCGGCAGCAATCTGTTCAATATCCCAGCAGCGGATCGTATCAAGGATGGAATAAAAAAAGGGGGAACGTTTTTTTAACCCTTCACTCCGTTTCAGATTATTTCGGGGGAAGAGGCTCCGGGTGGCGTTCACCAAAACTTCAACCTGTTTATAGTATTCGTTGAGCAGCGTGGTGATAAAATAGGGGTTCACCTGATCCGGGGTTTTGCCAAAAAATGAAAAAATTGAGGCTATAACCTGAGCCGGGGATTTGATATCGAATTCCAGCTGAGCACAGAGATAGTCCATTTTAAGCCGTTCAAACCAGGATACCTTTACCAGTACCGGAAGATCGCCGGTTGGGTCCGGAGAGACCTCCGTTTTTGCAAATTTTGCCGGCCCTTCGTTTTCATCACCCGCCAGTTCCACCCGGCGCATCGGCTGGCCCCGGGGGGAGCTTCGCTGCATGTTCCGGGATGCTCGTGCCCCGGTGCGATTACTGCGCCCGCTTCCCTGACCCGCCGTCTCAGCACCGGAGCGGCGGCGGGGCGGGGCCGCCGGCGCCGCCTGCCGTTCCACGCCGACTTCACCGCCAAGCATTTCGGCCAGCCGCTTGGCCTCGCCGGCATCGGTAACCCCCAGTTTTCCCCTGAGCCGGTCAAGTTCGCCGGGGGCATATATTGCTTTTTCTTTCTTTTCCATTGCTATTTATACCCGCAGATACAGTTTTTCCCCGGTTCCCCAGAGGTTACGAACCTGTATCTGTTCTCCCTTTGCGTTTACCAGGGTACCGTTATAACACCCCAGGGGGATCTCAAATTCAGCCCTGGTCAAAATCAGATTAAACCCGCTCCGCACAAATTCCTGGGGGGTAAATACCAGATCCACCATACCCTCCACATCCTGAATGATCCAGTCCGATTTTACGCCCCCCGGCATGGTGATCCGCACCGGCGGCAGGGGGGTAAGTTCGCCGTCGATCCAGAGGGCGTTCTCGTTGTTTTTATGGGTCTCCCGGGTCTGGTTCTCCGCCATGCTGAACCCGATCCGGCGGCCTTTTCCGTCAAACCCAAATCCGCTGCACCAAACCGACTGCATCCGGTAGGGATAAAAACCCTTAAAATCGGAAAAAATCCCCGAAGTTTTTGCGGGATTGAGGGAGCTGTGCTTTCCCCCAAAGACCATATCCCCCCGCACCGGCGCCAGCGCCTTATAGGCATAGAGGCAGCGCCGTTCGGAAAAGCCCAAATTCACCACCAGGGGGCCGGCCTTGCTTTTACTCAAATCATAGGTGAGATGGGCCGTAAAGGAGGGCCGCCGCCGGGTTGCTTCGATATCAAGATCAACCTTTATGGTATCGGCATCCAGCCAGTCATGGATACGGAAGAAAAAACCGTAGGACCGGCTTTCGATAGCGGAGTTGGCAAGCACCCGCGGAATCCGCCAGCCGCTGAAGGGGATCATCTTCTGAAACCGGAGCTTTTCTTTGGTTTCCTTATCATAGAGCAGCACCTGGGCAATGCGGTAGTATTTTATATTGGCAAGAATCGCCTCAAGATAAAAACGATCATCCTGTACGGCAAAGGATTCCCACTCCTTGATCCGGATGTCCCGCGCCCACCGGGGCAGGGGAAACCGGTAGGGCCGATGAATGTCAAGCAGATCCACCTCGGTAAAGGCGCTGTCCCAGGTTCCCTGAACGGGTACGCCCTTTTCTATCGGAGCGCCCTGATGGCCTTTTATTTCCCTCGTGTACATCGTTAAAAGTATAACCTAATTTGAGATTCTAGACAAATCCCCCCGTCCAGTGCCACAGGGGCACAGAAAGTTCCGACGAAAAGGGATTCTGCTTTTCAAAATCCGGCAGCCACTCGTCCCCGGTCACCAGCTCCTGGTAAAACCCGTCCTCAATATCAAATTCTTCGAGCCAGGCCAAAATCTGCCCGTACTCCCCCTGATTTACCTGCCGTCCCGGTGCATTTTCAGGGCCGGGCGGCGCATTTTTAACGCCGACCGGCGTATATTGGGTCATCAGCGATAACAGGGCCTTTCCCCGGCAATGCGCCGCAAACCAGCGGATCACCTCACGGGTGGACTCAAGATGGCCGGGCAGCGCCAAATGGCGGATAATCACCCCCTTTTTTAACACTGAATTCGAGCTCCCGGCTGATGATTCCCTGCAAAGTTCCCCCTGAAATTCGATCATGTTGAGGATTGCGGCGGCGGCGTGGCGGGGGTAATCGGGGGCATTGAAGTATCGGCGGGCAAGGCCGCTGTCCAGGGTTTTGAGGTCCGGGAGGTATACGTCTACCCTGGTTTTAAGGAGGTCCAGCATGGCGGGGCTTTCGTAGGCCGATGAATTCCACAGTACGGGGATGCGGAGCCCGTCGGAGCGGGCGGCGTCTATGCCCCGGACAATGGCGGGAACCGCATGGCTCCCGGTAACGATGTTGATGTTCTCCGCCCCCTTTTCCTGCAGCCGCAGGGCAATGGCGGCGAATTCTTCGGATGTCACCACCCGCCCCATCCCTTGCCGGGAAATCTGGTAATTCTGGCAGAAAACGCAGCCCAAATTGCAGCCGGTCACAAAGATCGTCCCCGAGCCGCCGGAACCGGTGATGGGGGGCTCCTCACCCCGGTGCAGCGAAGCGGAGGCCAGCCGCAGTTCCTCAGTCTCCCCGCAGCGACCCCGGAGGCCCCCGGCGCGATCAACGGTCACACTTCGTGTGACCTGGCAGGCACGGGGACAAAGGGTACAGGAGCTAATGTTATTTTTCCTTATTAAACAGAGACCCCTCAATTTCCTTTACGATATCGCCCGGAATCCCCGGAGTTCCCCAAATTTCATATACCCCTTCATTTAAGCGGATAACTTTTATGATGGTTTTCCCGTCCGTAAATTTGATTACCCCATGGGGGGATTTCTCTATCAACTTTTTATTGGCAGAAGTTAACCCGGCACTGTTTGCGATTCGTCCGTATTTGGTTAACTCATCCCAGGCATCCGGAACATATTTTAGTTTGCCCCAAACCGACTTCGCTGCATCCGGCTTTGTTGTTTCCGACTTTACTGTTTTTGCCATATTTACCTCACAAAATTTGGATATGCTACACTTAAATGCCTTAATTGGTTTGAGTATATAACTTTGTAAAAATAGTTTCTAGTGTATCAGAATGTATGATTTTTTATACACTCTGGCCCATCATCCTCTTTCTGAATTATTTGGTTAAAAATACTTACATTAAATAAATATTCATGATATAAATTATTGATAATTAAGGAAAAATTTTGCCATAGGAGGGTAAAAATGAAAAAGAAAGGCGTTTTGGTTTTACTTTTTGCAATTTTTATTGCAGGAGGGGTTTTTGCACAGGACAAGGCAACCAAGCCTCATAAACATGAAGCATTTGATATGCTGCTGGGGATTGGTATGGGACTTGATTTAGGATTCAAGCTGGAAGAAGGCAATAATAGTTTACAGTTTGATTTCAATGCAGGGGTAAATTATGATTTTTATGTTTTCCCCTGGCTTTCTGCAAGCACCGGATTAATGTTTGGTCCATCAATATCGGCATCCATAGGTGATAGTGATGTCGGCGTAAATGGCGGAATTTATATGACTTTACCGCTTTCTGTGCATTTCAATATTCCCTATGTTGAATGGCTTTATTTGGGTGTTGGCGCAGGATTTAATATTCCTATTGCTACTTTAGGGGACACTTTTGGTATTCCTGCGAAATATTATACAAGTCTGCCTATTGATTTTGGTTTTGACTTTGCAAAGACCGAAAAAAGAGCCGGCGGGCGTTTTATTTTTAAGATCATTCCCAATTTTCAAACTTTACCTGGGACTGACTATTCTGGTAATACTACAACTGTACATAAAACCATTATGACATACGGTTTTGTGTGGCAGTTTTACAACTGGAAGATTTTTTCAAAGAAGTAAACATTTTTTACAGGGACGGCTTGGTTAATGGGAACACCTTGTAGAAGTTGTGGGCAGTAAACAGCAGCGCCGCTATTTCCCCTTCAAATCCCGTTCCAGCCGCCTGAGTGTTTCCCGCAAACCTTCGTCTGTAATCCTTGCAAGGGGATCGCCGCCGGCCTCATTTACAGCCGGGGCCGCAGCAGCAGGAATGGGCGCTGCGGCCTCTTTCTTTTCCGTTGCGGCGGGTTCTGCTGTGGCCGGTTCTGCCAATGGCTGCTCCGTTGCAGCCGCCTGCCCCTGAATAGGTTCCCGGCTCAGCATAAAAGATATCCCCGTGATGGTGAGGTCGGGGAAGCGGCGCTGGGCATCGGAAAGGAGTTTGTGCTGTTTGGTTTGAAGCAGCTGGACCCAGCCGGGGTGGTCCGCTTCGACAAGAAGTACGCACCGTTCCAGCTCCCGGATGCGGGAATGGTCCGCGGCGGCGGGGATACCGCATTTTGCGGTTATTTTTTGCCAGGCGGAAAAGAGGTTTGAATAGCCCTGGGCTTTTTTGATAAGCCCCTCGTCAAAAAAAGCTGAAAGCAGTTCCCCCGCCCGTTTCATGAAGATACCCCCCCGGCTTTCATATAATACACCAGGGTGTCGGATTTTCGGTACCGTTCATAGGGCTCCTCGGGCAAAAAAGTATAAAAGGCCTGATCGTAAGCGGGCATAATCGAAAGGAATTTGCGGCGCTTTTCCCCGTCCATTTCCAGGAGCACGTCGTCCAGGAGGAGCACCGGGTTCTTCCCGGTCATCTCCGAAAAACGCCGCGCCTGGGCCACCCGCAGGAGCAGGGCCAAAAGGCGGCGCTGCCCGGTGGAGGCTTTCCCGGCAAATTCGGCGCCGCTGCGGGTAAAGATATAGCGGTCCCGGTGGGGCCCGGAAAGGGAAACCCCGGCGGCCATATCAAGTTCCCGGCGTTCCAGCAGAAAGCCCGCAATACCTTCCTGGGTGTCCTTTTTCCATGACGGCGCGTAGCGCACCGCGATTTCCCCAATACCGGAAACATCCTCGTAGAGGGGTCCGAACAGGGCGGAAAAAAGCCGGGCCGCATCGATCCGCTTTTCCATCAGCTTAAGGCCGTAGGAGGCAATCTGGGGGTCCAGGACGTCCAGTAGTTCGGCGGCGGCGCCCGGAGCAGGGTGATCCCGTAAAACAGCATTGCGGGTTTTGAGCACCCGACGGTAACGGCGGAGGTCGTCAAGGTATACCGGATCATACAGGCTTAAACTCTGATCGAAGAACCAGCGCCGCCGTTCGGGGCTCCCGGCGACAAATTCCATGTCCTCATGGCAAAAAACGATACAGGGGACCACCGAAAGGAGCTCCTTCCGGTCCTCAACCCGTTTGCCGTCAATGTGGACGGTCTTTTTACCCCCCTCGTATTTTACCAGCACCTGATCGTGGGATACAAAACCTTCGTCAGCATCTTTGATTTTGACCGCCGCGGAGTAGTCCTTTTCCCCGGTCCGGGCCAGTTCCCCGTCTTTCACTCCACGGAAAGATGAGGCATAAGAAGAAAAATAGAGGGCTTCAAGAAAATTGGTTTTACCCTGGCCGTTTTCGCCGACCAGAAAGACATCCTTGCCGCCGGTATACACTTCGGCGTCCGCAAGGTTCCGGAAAGAGGCGGTCCGCAGGGATTCAAACAGCACGGTACACGGGACGGCCGAAGCCTAGTCAAGCTGCATGGGCATAACGATGTGGAAAAAGTCCTTTTCGGGGACCGGCATAATGGTTATGGCCTTGGTTGATTCGGTAAAGTGGATGCTGATCTCCTCGTCGTTCATGACCTTGAAGGGCTCTTCGATATACCGGTAATTCAGAGCCAGGGAGACCTGTTCCCCATCATATTTGCAGGGAATTTCCTCATTGGCGGTCCCGATTTCGCTTTCTTCGGAACGGACCCCCATGCTCCCCGGGGTCACATCCAGGTAAACCCGGTGGGACTTCTGTTCCACCAGAATGGAAACCCGCCGCAGGGCGTCCAGCATTTCCAGACGGTTTACCGAAAGGGAAAAACTCTGACTTTCGGGGATAACCCGGCGGTAGTTGGGGAACTGCCCCTCAATCAGCACTGAGGAAAGATTATAGGAACCAAATTTGATAAAAATGGTTTTGTCGGTGACGGACAGGGACACCAGTCCCTCATCCCCGGCCCGTTTTACAATGATGTTGAGGATCTTCGGGGGGACGATAATCCCGGCAAAATCCTTTACCTCGCTTCCCGCGGATTTACCGATATAGGCAAGCCGCCGTCCGTCGGTGGCCACCATGATGATTTTGTCCTCGGCCTTTTCAAAGTAAACGCCGTTCATAAAGTACCGGGTTTCATCATCGGAGACCGCAAAAACCGTCTGATAGACCATATCCTTGAATTCTTTAACGGGGAATTCAAAAAATTCAGCGTTGGAAACGGGAAATTCGGGGAATTTATCGGAAGCGATGCTCTTAAGCTGGAACCGTATTTTTTTTGTAGCCGGTTTTATGGTGATTTTGGTATCATTTTGATCAAATTCCAGTTCACCTTCGGGGATGGAATTGAGAATTCCCAGGAATTTGTCACCGTATACGGTAGTTGCTCCCGGTTCCAGCACGGTGACAGGCACCCGTGTCTCAAAATTCACCTTCATATCGGTAGCTTTGATGGAAAGCGTGTCATTTTCAGCCTCAATATAGATATTTGACAGGATGGAAATAGCATTCCTAGAGGCAATGATCTCCTGGGCAATGGATATTTCTTTGAGCAGCACGCTCCGTTCACAGGTAAACTTCATTTTTCAGACTCCCTTTCTATATCTAATATATATAAATATTAATAATAGTAATAGTAGGGGACCCTTATATGTGGAAAACCGCCTTAATTCCAAACGGGATAACGAATTAGGCAATTCACATTCGACGGATAAATTCACCGGTGTTTTCCCCATTTCCCCAAGCTCCCTGATTATACACTATTTATACCGATTCTTTTAACACCTTTTCAAGACTTTGCGTTGTATTCCTTTATCATCCGTTTAAGACTTTCGATGGTTGAATCCATGGTGGGGTCCGCCCGGATGCTTTCTTCAATTTTTTGGCAGGAATGCATTACCGTGGTATGATCCCGGCCGCCAAAGGCCTGCCCCAGCTCGGTGGTGGAATATTCGGTGATCTCCCGGGCAATATACATGGCCAGCTGCCGGGCCAGGACGATTTTTGCGGTCCGTTTGGGGCCCTTAAGGTCATTGATGGTCAGATCCTTTTCTTCGGCAATGACCCGCTGGATGGTTTCTATGGACATATTGGTCTGCCGGGGGGATGCAAACACGTCCTTGAGCTGCTGCTGGGCAATTTCTATTGTCATGGGCCTGCCCATCAGCTTTGCATAGGCATTCAATTTGGTCAGCGCCGATTCCAGGTCCCGAATATTGGTGGATACATTCTTGCCTATCAGTTCAATCACCTCATCAGGGACATTGGCATTCAGGGCTTCAATTTTATTTTTAAGGATAGCGCAGCGGGTTTCGTAGTTCGGGGGCTGGAGATCCACGTTAAGGCCCCGCTCAAACCGGGACCGCAGCCGTTCTGTAATATCTTTTAATTCAGATACCGGCCGGTCGCAGGTAAAAACAATCTGTTTCTTGGCATTGTAAAGAGCGTCAAAGGTATAAAAGAGTTCCTCTTGGGTACCTATTTTCTTCTGTAAAAAGTGAATATCGTCGATTAACAGGGCGTCCACATACCGGTACTTATTTTTAAAGGCCGTCATCTTATTTTCCTGGGTAGACTGAATAAACTCATTGGTAAAGGTTTCCGCGCTGATGTAGATTATTTTGCTTTCCGAATTGGTATGAATATAGTTGCCGATGGCCTGCATCAGATGGGTTTTGCCCAAACCGACCCCGCCGTATATGAGGACGGGGTTGTAGGTGACGCCGGGATTTTTGGCTACCGCCAGGGCGGCGTTAGCGGCAAAATTGTTGTTCTCACCGATTACGTACTTGTCAAAGGTATAGTCCTCCCGCAGCTGGGGGTGGCGGTCTTTTTTCCTGGCCGCCCCCGCGGGAGCTGACCCGGCAGCCGCAGTCCCCGCCGCCGGAGGGGTATTTTTCCCGGAAACCGGATTTTTTTCAGAATTGTTAGGTAAGGCTTCCGGGGACTTTTGGCCATCGGCGGCCTTATCCCGGGGCACCACCTCAAATTCGATGGTCAGCTCCTTGCCGGTAAGCTCCTTGAGCTTGTTTTCGATGAGGTTTTGGTACCGCGATTTGATCTGATCCCGGTAAAAAGAGGAGGGAACCGCTGCGGTGATGCTTTTTTCCGCGGCCTTGATGTATTCCAAATTGATAAACCAGATGGAAAATTCCTGTTCCCCCAGCTCCGTTTGGATCTGGGTCATCGTTTCCTTCCAGAATATCTCATAGTCCCATTCAGCCATGGCTTAATTCCTTTCAACCCAAAACATATTAACATATTATCCACAGGCATTTTACCTGCCGCAAAGCCAAAAAATGATAAAAACTGACCCTTTACCGGATTTTTTTACCTTAAAACATGAATAGTAAAAACAGGCTATCTTCTTATACCACAAGGAAATAAGCCCGATAAAATCACAACTTACGAACGAAACCCGCCGGATGGAATTTTCCCGCTTTCCGAAAAGCAGGTGCGCCGTTTTTATTCACAAGTTATACACATCTCTGAAATTTCCAACTTTTAGTCTACGATGTAAGCTCTAATCATACGTTATCTTTACTTTTTTGTGCAAGGTGACTATGATGACAAAATGGATTCAAACTATTCGGCCCAAAATATTCAGGTTTTACAGGGCCTTGAGCCGGTGCGGAAGCGCCCCGGCATGTATATCGGGACCACCAGCATTGACGGTCTTCACCATCTGGTTTTTGAAGTAGTCGATAACTCCATTGACGAGGCCATGCAGGGTCATTGTACCGATATTCTGGTGGTCCTTGAGGGTAACGATGTGGTCCGGGTGGAGGATAACGGCCGGGGCATCCCCGTGGATATCCACCCCGGTGAGGGTGTCAGCGCCCTGGAACTGGTCATGACCCGGCTCCACGCGGGGGGCAAGTTCGACAAGAAGTCTTACAAAGTTTCCGGGGGCCTTCACGGGGTCGGTGTTTCGGTGGTAAACGCCCTTTCCGAGTGGTGCGAGGCCTTTGTCCACAGCAACGGCAGGATCCACACCCAGCGCTACAAGATCGGCATCCCCGAAGGCCCCACCCACGAGGCCGCTGCGGCGTCCCTTCCCTATGCGGCGGGATCGCCGGATCGCCGGGGCACCGTGATCCGGTTTAAGGCGGACGCCTCAATTTTTGAGACCACCACCTACAACTTCGATTCCCTTTCCAACCGCCTGCGGGAGCTGGCCTTCCTCAACAAGGGCCTTAAAATCACCATCCGGGACGAACGGCTCTCCACCCCCAAAAGCCACGAGTTCAAGTTTGAGGGCGGGGTCAAGAGCTTTGTGGAATACCTCAACGAAAACAAGACCGTGCTCTACAACGAGCCCATCTTTATCGAAGGGGAGCGGGACGATGTGCAGGTTGAAGTCGCCATCCAGTACAACGACGGCTTCAACGAGATCATGTACTCCTTTGTGAACGACATCAACACCCGGGAGGGGGGCACCCACCTGGTGGGCTTCAAGTCCGCCCTGACCCACACCCTGAACGAGTACCTTAAAAAGTCGAAACAGGCCAAAAAGATGGAGGAAGCCCTCTCCGGGGACGATGTCCGGGAGGGGCTTACCGCAGTGCTTTCCGTCAAGGTCCAGGACCCCCAGTTCGAGGGCCAGACCAAGGCCAAGCTGGGCAACTCCGAGGTCCGGGGCATCGTGGAAGCCCTGGTCAACGAACAGCTTGAGCTTTTCCTTGACCGCCATCCCGACGTCATCGCCAACATCCTGGAAAAGTCGATCCTCGCCGCCAAGGCCCGCATCGCCGCCCGCCAGGCCCGTGATGCCACCCGCCGCAAAAACGCCATGGACAGCGCCGGCCTTCCCGGCAAGCTCGCCGACTGCTCCGACAAGGACCCCGCCGCCTGCGAACTCTTCATTGTGGAAGGGGACTCCGCCGGGGGCTCCGCCAAGATGGGCCGCAACCGCCGCTTCCAGGCGATCCTCTCCCTTTTCGGCAAGATGCTCAACGTGGAAAAAACCCGCATCGAAAAGGTGATCACCAACGAGAAACTCCAGCCCATCATCGCCAGCATCGGCGCGGGCTGCGGGGGCGAGTTCAACATCGCCAAGATCCGCTACCACAAGATCATCATCATGGCCGATGCGGACGTTGACGGCTCCCACATCCGCACCCTGCTCCTCACGTTTTTTTACCGCTACATGACCGATCTCATTGAGCACGGCCACGTCTATTTGGCCATGCCCCCCCTCTACAAAATCGCCTACGAAAAGAAAACCTTCTACGCCTACGACGACGCCGAAAAGGACCGCATCCTCTCCGAAGCGGCCGCCGCAGCGGGCAAGGAAGTCAAATCCGACGCCATCCAGCGCTACAAGGGCCTGGGCGAAATGAACCCCGACCAGCTCTGGGACACCACCATGGACCCCAACAAGCGCAACATCATCCAGGTCCACCTCGACGACGCCGTCGAAGCGGAGCGCATCTTCACCACCCTCATGGGGGAAGTGGTGGCGCCGCGGCGGGAGTTTATTGAGGAGAATGCGCTGCTGGTGGCGAATTTGGATGTGTGAGGTATGTGCCGGGGGGATTAGTCTATCGTGAAGATACCGATGGGATGAGGTGTTTTAGATGAAAGCAGCCGATGATTTTCAGGCAACCCTACAAACCCCAATTAAAACTTATCTTGATTTTATAACAGCTCATCCCGGTGGAGAGGAAATTCAGTACCGTACACCGCTTGAAAATTTAATCAATGCGATAAAGCTTCCCTATAGAAATTTTACGATAGTACAGGAAGACAGACATAGTGGTATTGAGGTTGATGGAACGCCTGATTTTTTTGTATACGAAGATGAGCAGACCCTTCTAAAAAGATTGGTTGGTTTTATTGAGTGCAAAAAGCCAACATACAAGCTGGAAAAACTTATTGAAAGTGAACAAATCAAGAAATATACAAAAACTTGCGAAAACATCATAGTAACCAATTATCATCGATTTATATTGATTCAAAAAAGTAATAAAATTTATGACATTGTTTTAACAAATAAGCTGGAGACTATCATAGCATTTGGTACCATGCTTTTTGAGTTTTATCAATATGAGTATCCATATATAATCACAAAAAAAACGCTGGCACGCACACTGGCCGCACAGAGTTTCTATTATTCAGTGGCATTACGTGAATTCATGGCTAACCCCGATAATGCCGGGGATAGTTTCTACATAAAGTTTAATGGGCTCTTTGATGAATATCAGAAGTCCATCAATTACCATTATGAACTGCCTGATTTTTGTGACATTTATTCACAGTCATTGGTCTATGGCCTTATGCTTGCCCGTATTGATACCGGGAAAAAGCTTGATGAACACGACCTTGAATATTTGCATTTGATACCCGGTGATTATAAATTGCTGATAGAATTCTTGTCTCAAGGCTATGAAAGCCGAAATTTGCCTTCATCCATCAAAATAGCATTGACCAACATAGGCAAGAATATAAATCTTATTAACATTGAAGCTATTAATCATGAATTTGCCAAAGCCGATGCCGGGAAACAGAGCATAGCGGTCTATCTTTATGAAGACTTCCTAACACAATATGATAAATTGCGCGGTACTGAAAGTCGAAAAGAAGGCGGCGTTTATTATACCCCTTATCAGGCGGCAGACTTTATTGTGCGTTCAGTTAATGACATTATTAAGAATAAATTCAATTTGCCATTGGGCTATGCGGAGAAAACCGTAAAAACACTGGATTTTGCCAGCGGCACCGGGACATTTTTGCATAGCATTATGGAATTATTATTGCCCCAGGATATTGATGATTTGACCCGCCAGGCTGCGAAAGAAAAAATACTCAATGATATATATGGTTTTGAAATTAACTTTACTCCCTATATTATAGCTCACACCATTATCACCCGGTATCTGGCAAACAATAACATATCCTTTCAAAACAATGAGCGGTTGGCCGTATATTTAACCAATACCCTTGACATAACCCGTCATTCAATAAGTGCATTGCTGCCCCGCTTAAAACAGGAGCAGGAAAAATCAATGTTAATAAAGGGCGAAGAGGAAATATTAGCCATTGTAGGTAATCCTCCTTATTTTGGAGGGAGAAGCAAAGCCAATAGCGATATTATTGACGGCAAAGTTGCGGATTACAAGAAAAATCTGGTTGGAGAAACTAACTTACAGCCATTGGACGACCTCTATATAAAGTTTATCCGTTTTGCGGAATGGAAAATTGAAAAAAGCGGCGAAGGGGTAATAGGCATTGTTACCAGTAATAGTTTTCTTGGCGGCCTTATTCACCGGCAAATGCGAAAATGCCTCTTTGAAACCTTTGATGAGATTTATATCATTAATTTACATGGCAGCTCTCAAAAAAAAGAGGGCGATAAAAACATTTTTGACATAATGATTGGTGTTTGTCTGATATTTTTTATTAAGTATAAGGTATCGGCTAAAAACAAAACAGTAAAATATTTTTCCACCTTGGAAAACAATCTTATATCCCGCCAGCAGAAATTTGATTTTCTTGACAAGGCTTCTTTTTCAGACATTTCATGGGTTGAATTAAAACCGGCTGAAACAAAGAATTATTGGTTTGCAAAAAAAGATTTAACGGAAAGTACTACATATTATAAATTTACCAAAATAACTGATATTTTCAGTAAATATGTTAGTGGGATACAAAGCCGTAAAGATGCATTCTGCATCAAATATACCCGTGTAGAACTCGACAAGTTAAAGGAAGAACTGGCAAATAACACTATACAAACAATACGGGACAAATATGCTCTAACCGATGGGCGTGATTGGTCATTAGCGAGCGCAATGGAAGATATAAAAACATCCTATAATCCGATCACTTTATGTTACCGTCCATTTGATTATAGGTGGACTTCCTTGAGTAAATTATCCCATCGGTTTTTAGGCTATTCTTTTTATGAAGTAATGCAACATTTTGATAAAAAGGATAATATTGGCATAACTTTTGTTAGACAGTTCAGCGATGCCAAACCATATACAAATGCTTTAGTTTCACAATATCCTATTGAAATGCGTACAAATTATTCATTTCAAGGTAATGCTTTTATTGCCCCTCTATACGAATATGGTGAAAATCTTGACGGGGAACATCCGGGAGAAATGTCAAAAGTCCCCAATTTCACTCGATCTTTTAGAGAAAAATATCTTTCCGGTCTTGCTTGGCAGCCATCACCCGAGGAAATCCTTGCCTATATTTATGCGGTATTACATTCCAATGTTTACCGAAAAAAGTATTTTGAATTTCTTAAAACGGATTATCCTGCCGTTCCTATGACGAAAGACAAGACAATTTTTTACCAATACGCCAGTTTGGGGCAAAACCTCATTGATTTACATCTGCTTAAAAATCTTCCGGATGATAAATCTATCAGGGTCTCTCTTGGGGAATCAAAGGGTTCCTTCATCATTGATAAAATGACCGTGGCCAATAATAATATCCATCTTGCTGTTTTTGCGGCAAATAAATCCTCTCAAGGCGGTCAAATAACCTTTAGCGGAGTCACCGCAGAAATATTTGATTTTGAGATTGGTTCCCGTAAGCCTATTGATTTATGGATTAAGAACCGTATCAAAGATAAAGTCACCCTCGGCCTTGAAGATTTACAACACATTAAGAATATGATACTTGCAATAAAGCAAACAATCGTTGTTATGGGAAAAATTGAGCAATTAGGCGAAGAATACCTAAAAGGGATATAGGTTTAACTAAATGGCAAATCTTACACAAGCTGATATTGATCGGCATAAGAAGGAAGAAGAAAAGCGTAAATTTATACTCAATACCAAAAAACATGGAGATATTCAATTTGATACTTTTATAGTATGGCGCATAGAATTAGTTTTAGAAAGAGAAAAAGACATTGAAAGCATACCATCAAAATTATTCTGTCTTAATGTTGCTAAATATTTCTTGCTTGATTTTTGCGGTTTAAAAATCAATAAAGACTATTATAAAAAAATTAAGAATATATCTGAAATAAAATTAATCTTAAATTACAAAGAAACGCAAAATTTCGCAGAATTGCTCATAAAAAACAATATTGATGATATTGAACCGGGTGATATAGAAGATAAACATGATATAAAGAATGATTTTGATATAATCAAACAATACTTTATTAATGAAAGAGATCGTTATGATAATTTAATTAAAAGCATGACAGGATTTCTAAATGTAAATCTTACACCTAAGGTATTTTCAAATCTTGACACAATATCAAAATTGGCTAACATTAATTCTGTTTCTATGCGCTCAGGACTTGACGCAATATCAAGAACTAAATTTGATTATGTTCCTATGCATGCGGGGTTTGATGCAATATCAAGAATCCATGACCTTAAGCCTTTGCCCATACCCAAGATAGAACCTGTAAAAATACCTGAAATCCATGATAATAAATTAGGTGCTCTTATGGATATAAAAGAAACTATTTATTCTTTTATTGAAAAATATGAAAAAAATGTAGAACTTAATAATGAAATAATAAAATTATCGAATGGAATTTTACAAGATGTAAATCAAAATATTAAGTCACAGATAGATAGTGCTGAGAAAAACAGTAAAGAGGCAAAATGGCACAGTAATATAGCATTGGCAATTTCATTAATCGCTTTACTTGCCTCTTTGATTTTTGGAGTTATTCAAACAAATTTAACACATAAATCAAATGTTCAAATAGAAACCTTGAATACTAGTATTCAAACTCTTAATCATTCAATAATTACTAATAATGATTTTTTTCAAAACATTGGTGAAAATTTGAATCATACAAATGAGTTTTTGAAATCTTTACCGGAAGAAATTAAAAGAGATCTGCAAGCCGGGAATGTGAGTGTACCAGGTACTTCTAATTAAACATAAAGGTGTGTAATAATATGGCCAAGAAGAAAGAACCTCCCATGCTACCGATAGATTCTCTTTACAACGAAATTTCTACCCTCATAGAAAAGAGCAAGCAGAAAGCTATTTCTCAGGCAAAAAGCGCCGTTACCCTGCTTTTCTGGCAAGTAGGAACCCGGATAAATAAGGAAATATTGCATCAAAAAAGGGCAGATTATGGGAAACAAATAGTCTCGACATTATCCGTTAAATTGTCAGAGAAATATGGCAGAAATTTTGAATTGCGGAACCTCCGCCGGATGCTGCAGTTTGCGGAACAATTCCCGGACAAAAAGATTGTGTCGACGCTGTCGACACAATTGAGCTGGTCCCATTTTATAGAACTTCTCCCGCTTCAAACATCGGACGCAAAATTATTTTATGCTCAGGAAGCGGTCAATCAGGGATTTGGCATACGGGAATTGCGAAAGCATATTGAACAAAAAAACTATGAAAGAACCCAGATTGCCAATACAAAGCTCACAAAAAATTCGAAAATCCCGCTCAATACCTTCAAAGATCCCTATATACTTGATTTTTTCGACCTAAAAACCGCCTATCTTGAAAAAGATGTAGAAGATGCAATCCTCCGCGATCTTGAAAGTTTTATCCTTGAACTCGGGAAGGGCTTCACTTTTGTAGAACGCCAGAAACGAATGATAATTGACGGGGAAGATTTCCATCTGGATTTATTGTTCTACCATAGAAAATTAAAGCGGCTTGTCGCTATTGAACTTAAACTGGGAAAATTCAAGGCTGACTATCAGGGACAAATGAAACTCTATCTCAAATGGCTTAACCGCTATGAGCGGCAGAGCGACGAAAATGAACCCATCGGCCTTATTCTCTGTGCCGGTGACAGCCGTGAGCAGATAGAACTGCTTGAAATGGACAAAGACGGTATCATGGTTGCCGAATATTGGACGGATTTACCGCCCAAAAAAGAGTTGGAAGAAAAAGTCCATGCCCTTTTAATCGAGGCCAGGGAACGCATTGAAAGCAGGAAATTATTATCCGATACTTAAGGAGCAGTTTATTGTGAAGATCCCGAGGAAACCAGCCACCGCAGCGCATTCACCGTAATAATCCCCCGATCATTGCCGCCAAATACCTGATCCATGGTGATAATGTACTTCCCGTAGTTGTCCCTGATTTTTTCCAGGGGACGCAGTTCCCGCTCACGGGCCGCATCATCCAGGACCGAAAGGGCAACCTGGTAGTATTCAGGTGTTCCCGCCTTAAAGGCGATAAAATCAATTTCCAGGTCCCCCAGCCTTCCCACGTGGACCTTGTAGCCCCGGCGCCGCAGTTCCAGATACACGATGTTTTCCAGAATCACCCCGTAGTCTTTCATCTTGTCACCCAGCAGGTAGTACCGCATCCCGATGTCGGCCACGTAGTATTTGTCATTGGCCTTGAGGTACTCCCGGCCGTTCACATCCAGGCGGCTTACCTTATGGATGATAAAACTGTCTTCCAGGGCGGAAAGATAATTTTCCACGGTCTGCACCCCAATGTTAAATCCGAAGGATTTCATGGTGTCCGAGATTTTTTTGGTAGAAGTGATAAAACCGATATTGCTGAAAATAAACTTCATGAGCCGTTCCAGGGCGGCCACGGCGCTGATCTGTTTCCGCTGCACCACGTCCTTTAAAACGATGGTGTCGATAATGGCGGCCAGGTATTGATGGACTTTTTCGATGTCATTATCCAGCTCCAGGGTATAGGGAAAGGAACTGTACCGCAGATACTGATCGTATAATTTGAGGGTTCCTTCGGGGATGCTTGAGGAGCCTGCGGTGGGGGCTGTTATTGCGGCGCAATATTCACTGAACGAGAGGGGGGTCATTTCAATGGCCACATACCTGCCGGCAAGGAGGGTCGCCAGTTCGCCGGACAAAAAATAGGCGTTGGAACCGGTGATGTACAGGTCGATGTTTTCCCGCAGCCGCAGGCTGTTTGCGGCCTTTTCAAAATCCTTAACCAGCTGGATCTCATCAAGGAAGATGTAGTTCATCCCGCCGGGGGCAAGGCGGCTCAAGACATGCTCATGCAGGACCTTATAATCCGTAAGCTCCGCATTGTTAAAATCCTCAAAGTTGATAAACTGAATCCGGCTATCTTCCACGCCGGTGGACCGTAAATAATCGGCATAAAGTTTTAACAGGGTGGATTTCCCGCACCGCCGTATGCCTACGACCACCTTTATCAGGTCCTTGTCCTTAAAACCGATGAGTCTTTTGAGGTATTCCGGTCTTTGTACATCTATCATAATTTAAAGTATATATTAAATTTTCCACAAAATCAACATAAATTTAACATGCACATTAAATTTTTACTCCCGCCATAGGATCATGTTGTTTCTGAAGTTTGACATAGAGCCAGTCTCGACTATTTTTCAAAAAAAGTATAGAATAAGGACATTATGGCTTCCCAGGATGATACACCCCCCATTGTAACCGGTAAAATAATCCCCGTTGCGATAGAAGATGAAGTTAAGACAGACTACCTTACCTATGCCATGTCGGTCATTGTGGCCCGGGCCCTGCCGGATGTGCGGGACGGGCTCAAGCCGGTGCACCGGCGGCTTCTCTATGCCATGGACGATCTGGGGCTGCGGCCCGGCGCTTCTACCAAGAAAAGCGCCCGTATTGTCGGCGATGCCATGGGAAAGTACCATCCCCATGGGGACGCATCCCTCTACGATGCCATGGTCCGCATGGCCCAGGATTTTTCCCTGCGTTATCCCCTGGTGCATGGCCAAGGCAACTTCGGTTCTATCGATGATGACCCCCCGGCCGCTATGCGCTACACCGAGGCCAAGCTTTCCCGTGTCGGCGATGAAATGCTCCAGGACCTGGGCAAGGAAACCGTTGATTTTATCCCCAACTACGATGAATCCCTTACCGAGCCTGCGGTGCTGCCCGCGGCGGTGCCTAACCTCCTCGTCAATGGTTCCAGCGGTATCGCCGTGGGTATGGCCACCAACATGGCCCCTCACAACATGGTCGAAGTCTGCAACGCGATCTCCGCCTATATCGACAACCCGGACATTACCATCGATGAGCTGATGCATTTTGTCACCGGCCCGGACTTCCCCACCGGGGGCATTATCTTCGGCCGCCGGGGCATAAAAGAGGCCTATAAGACCGGCCGGGGCAAGATTCTGGTCCGGGGCCGTTTTGCCGTGGAAACCACCAAGGGCGGCAAGGAACTCATCGTCTTTAACGAGATACCCTACAACGTAAACAAGGCCCTGCTGCTGGAAAAGATCGGCGTCTTGGTCCGTGACAAGGTGATCGACGGTATCGCCAATTCCAACGATGAATCGGACCGGGACGGTATCCGTATCGTCATTGAGCTGAAAAAGGGCGCCATTATGAAGGTGGTCCTGAATCAGCTCTTTTCCAACACCCAGCTCCAGTCCACCTTCGGCATCATCAACCTGGCCCTGGTCAATGGCCGGCCCCGGACCCTCAACCTGAAAGAACTGATCCACTACTTTGTGGAACACCGGGTGGAGGTGGTTACCCGCCGCACCCGCTACGAGCTCCGCAAGGCCGAAGAACGGGCCCACATTCTGGAAGGCCTGGTCATTGCCCTTGCCAATATTGATGAGGTGATCGCCGTCATCAAGGCTTCGCGGGATGTTGCCGCCGCGAAAAACAAGCTACAGGAGCGGTTCAGCCTTTCGGAACCCCAGTCAGACGCCATCGTGGAAATGCGGCTGGGACGGCTTACCAGTCTGGAAATTGAAAAGATTGAACAGGAACTGGCTGAACTCAAGACCCAAATCGCCTATTATAAGTCCCTTTTGGCGGATGAAAACAAGCTCCGGGGGGTTATCAAGGACGAAACCCAGGACATATCCAAACGCTACGGCGATGCCCGGCGCACCGAAATCGTCAACGGCGAAGTGGAAAACATCAACATCGAGGACCTCATCAAGAAAGAGGAGATGATGATCCTCATTTCCAATCTTGGTTACGTCAAGCGGGTGCCCGTTTCTGCATATAAGAACCAGGGCCGGGGCGGCAAGGGCATGGTCAGCGCCAAGCTTGCCGAAGAAGATTTTATCGAGCAGATCTTTGTTGCCAACACCCACGAGTACATCATGTTCATCACCAGCGCGGGCAAGGCCTACTGGATGAAGGTCCACGAACTCCCCGAAGGCAGTCGGACCAGCAAGGGGGCCCACATCAAGAGCCTCCTCACGGTGTCCCCCAATGAGGACATCACCGCCATCGTGGCCCTCAAGGAATTCACCGAAGCCGAAGGGCAGGGGCCTTACCTCTTTATGGGCACCGCCCGCGGGGTGGTTAAAAAGGTCGCGGTGGGCGAATTTTCCAACGCCAAGACACGGGGCATCATCGCCATCAAACTTGATGAAGGGGACAAACTGGTCAGTGCCCTCCTTACCGGCGGTACGGACGAGGTGGTACTCATCTCCCGGAAAGGCCAGGCCCTGCGTACCCATGAGGATGCCATCCGGGCCATGGGGCGTGCCGGTCACGGCGTTTCCGGCATGAAGCTGGACGACGACGATGAACTCACCGGGCTCCTGCGGGTGGTGGATGCGGAAACCATGCTGCTCCTCTCCGAATACGGCTTTGGCAAGCGGGTGGACTTTAGCGAGTTCAGCTCCCATGGCCGGGGCACCCGGGGCCAGAAGATCTATACGGTGAGCGAAAAAACCGGGGAACTGGTGGGCTGCGTCAACGTGCAGGAAAACGAAGAGATCATGTGCATCACCAGCCAGGGCAAGTCCATCAAACTCAAAGTAAAGGCTATCCGGATCATGGGCCGCAGCGCCCAGGGGGTCCGCATCCTCAGCATCGACAAGCCCGACTTCGTCATCGGTGTGGACCGGATCGTCAAGGAAGATGAAGTAGCCCAGACCCCTGGCGAATAACTTTTGCATTACGGGCCGGTTTCCAGTATCCTTATATTAAGGAGAATGATATGAAAATGATAACAAAAAGTATGGCCCTGTCCCTGACCGTTTTGTCTCTCTGCGTTGCAATCAGTACCCTTTGCATTGCCTGTACGAGCGCGCCGGTATCGACGGAAGTACAAGGTAAAGACGCGCCAACCTTTACGGAAGTCCGGGGAAAAGAATGGAAGTTGATTGAAATTCGGACAGGCCCCGGAGAAATCCTCTTTGACCGGGGTGAATTAGTTTCCGAAGGCTTTGGGGACAACCTTTTTACCCTGAAATTTGAAGATGATCGAATAGCGGGTATGGCCGCCCCGAACCGCTATTTTGGTCCCTATGAGCCGGGTCAGGGCCGGAATTTGACCATTAAGAACCTGGCGGGGACCCTCATGGCCCCGATCCGGGAACCGGCAAAACTCAAGGAACACGCATATCTTATCTACCTGCAAAACGCCTATCGCTGGAATATCAGCAAGGGGAACCTTGAACTTTTTACCAAAAGTGAAGACGGTCAGGGAGCGATTATGGTTTTTATTGAAGGCTGATTAATTGAAGAGAATCAAGGGAAAACATCCGGTTCCCGTGTTTGTTTTTATAATAAGCAAACAGGTCACTTGATACATCTCCATAAACCACACCCTGCGAATATATTAAAACAATATCAAATTGAGTTAATTTTGGAAGATTTACAAGGGAGAAAATTGATATGAAAGATGTGTTAATATATAAAGACTATATCAGCTCTGTTCATTTTAATGCGGAAGACGAAGTGTTTTACGGAAAGATTGAAGGTATTGATGATCTTGTACTGTTTGAAGGTAATACTGTCGGTGAACTAAAACAGGCATTTGAGGATTCTATAGATGATTATATTCAAACATGCAAGAAGTATAATAAAGATATTGAAAAATCCTATAAGGGAAGCTTTAACGTTCGTATAAACCCCGATTTGCATAAAAAAGTAACAAGGGCGGCAATAAAAATGGGGTTATCATTAAATCAATTTATGCAAAAGGCTGTAGAAGACGAATTGAACCATATAGAGGTTCGGATTTAGACCCTAATCTGTTTCACGTGAAACATTAGAGGACAACCATTAAGGCGGTATGCCCCGGACAGGAAAAGTTTCACGTGAAACTTTTCCTAATCCTCCCCCGGCCGGATCTTCCGCCCCGCCTTTTTCTGGCTATGTATATGCTTGGTTTGGAGCCGCTTTTCCCGGCTTGCCCGTGAGGGTTTGGTGGGCCGCCGGTGTTTGGGGAGCCGCGCCGAGGCGGCAATAAGGGCCTCCATCCGGAAATAGGCCCGTTCCAGATTGGTCCGCTGGGACCGCTCCTCGCTGGAATCAATAATGAGTTCATCCCCGGTTGTGATACGGTTTGCAAGGACTTCCCGCACACGGGCGGCTTCCGCATCGCTCAGCCCCTCCAGGGCGCTTAAGTTGAGCCGCAGCTGCACCTTGGTATTCACCTTGTTGACGTTTTGTCCCCCCGGCCCACCCGAGCGGGAGAAGGCTGCTTCAGCAGAGGAATGGATGGATTGGCGCAACAGAAAAAGGTCCATTATGTGCCGCTTCCTTTTTCCCATTTTTGGATTTCTCTTATTTTTAAAAATTCACTTGGGGTATATACTTTTATTGTTGATTTTTTATAATCTTCTGTATTCCTTGTAAGTATATAGTCGATTTTATTTTCTACTGCCGTATAGTATTGTACCGCATCTTCAAAATCTGAAAATCCCGATTCCAGGGCCTTTTGTATGGTTAGATCATCCACATTCAATACCGTTAAAAGTAACCTTAGTTTTTTCAGAAAATGTATTGCGGTTTTATGGTCCTTTATTTTCCTCTGTATATAATAGGTATTGGTAAACACTACAGAAGATGTGTAGCCTTTATATTCACCGGCTTCGACCAGGTTTATTAGTTTTATGGCATCGTTTACCGCATTGTGTAATGACTGGTCCCGCTCAATGGCGATGTCCAAAATAATATCATTATCAAAAAATATTTTGTCTTTCACAGATATTTTTCCATCAGTGCTTCGGTTAAAAGATCTTCATAATTAACATCTTTTTTTATTTTAATGACACCAACCAATTCTTTTGTTATTGGTCCCAATGAATTGTATTCAATATTTTTATTATTCTTTGAAGAAATTGTGGATAAATATTCTTCAACCAATTTGGAAACGCTTCTTTTTTGGTTTTTTGCGTAAATTTTGGCATTTTCGATTACATTTTGTTCAATATTTAACGTCAGTTTGTTATACATGATTGTCTCCCACGTAATAATATATTACATAATTACGTATTTGTCAAAGATTTATAGGACAGAATAATGTATCGCCGGACGGTTCAATCACATAAAAGCCATTTTTTAATGCATAGGTTTCCTCACTATCGCCGAAAATCACCCCCGCAATAGCGCCCAGATATTTCCGTTTATCATTACGCAAATCCGCAACTTTGCGCAGTTTTTCCATGCGCTCAATATGCTCGTCTATATCGCTAATTTTGGGTTTGGTGAACGCGTCAGGAAAACAGAAATAAAAAAGCCGCACAGACATCCGTTACGAATCGTCTGTGCGGCTTTTCTCGCTTTTCCATAGTGCCTGAGCGCACCTTATTTTTAATTACTGTTAGTTAACCGCTTTTTTCAGTTCTTCCACCTTGTCCGTCTTTTCCCAGGGGAATTCGGAGCGGCCGAAGTGGCCGTAGGATGCGGTTTTCTGGTAGATGGGCTGTCGTAAATTCAGGTTTTTGATGATCCCTGCCGGGGTCAGGTCAAAGACCTTTTTCACCGCTTCTTCGATCCGTCCTTCGTCTACGGTGGCGGTCCCGAAGGTGTCCACATAAACCGAGACCGGGAAGGGAACGCCGATGGCATAGGCCAGCTCCACTTCGGCCCGTTCAGCCAGTTTGGCGGCCACGATGTTTTTGGCAACGTAGCGGGCCACATAGGCGGCGGAGCGGTCCACCTTGGTGGGGTCCTTGCCGGAGAAGGCGCCGCCCCCGTGACGGCCCATGCCGCCGTAGGTGTCCACGATGATCTTGCGGCCCGTCAGGCCTGTGTCGCCGAAGGGGCCCCCAACCACGAAGCGGCCGGTGGGGTTGATGTAATACTTGGTTTTGGCGTCCAACAGGCCCGTGGGTTCCAGGATGGGCTTTATGATCTGTTCGATGATTCCGCTTTTGATGTCGTTGTAGGACACATCGGGATCGTGCTGATGGGAAACGACTACCGCGTCAATGCGGATGGGCTTGTGACCCTCGTATTCCACCGTCACCTGGCTTTTGGCATCGGGGCGCAGCCATTTGATGATTTTGTTCTTTCGCAGCTCCGTGGCCTTAAGCAGGATCTTGTGGGCCAGGGTGATGGGAAGGGGCATCAGCTCGGCAGTTTCGTTACAGGCAAAGCCGAACATCATGCCCTGATCGCCCGCACCCTGCTGGCCCTTGTATTCATCAAGGCCCACGCCGGAAACGCCCTGGCTGATGTCCGGGGACTGGCTGTGGATCATGTCCAGCACCGCCATGGATTGATAATCAAGGCCGTAATCGGGATTGGTATAACCGATTTCCTTTGCTACATCCCGGACCACCTTCTGAAAGTCCACAAAGGCCTTGGTGGTGATTTCACCGCCGATCAGCACCAGGGAAGTTGACGCAAAGGTTTCGCAGGCGACCCGGCTTTGGGGGTCTTCCCGAAAGCAGGCGTCCAGAACGGCGTCTGAAACCTGATCGCAAAGTTTGTCCGGGTGTCCTTCCCCGACCGATTCTGATGTGAAAAAATACCTTCTCTGTGCCATAAAATACTCCTTGCCAGTAATTGGAAGTTTCGCTTTTTTTGTATAAAAAAAGCGGCCGGATGATGTCCGACCGCCTTCTTTTTACAATGAATCCGATAGGGCTGTCAAGCGGTTTCGGAAGCCGTCGTAGAGCTCCCGGTGTCTTTCATCCCTGGCAATTTTTTGGTCATAGACATAGGCGATATCCTTAAGGAATTTTTTTATCGCACCCCTGGCAGCGGGATCATTCAAATTCCTTTGCAGATTCGGAATGGTAAGCCGGTCACCGGGCTCTATCAATTCGGGGTCCGCAACCACCCCCGGAGAGGCCAGCATGATCAGCGGGAAGTAATCGGCATTGGCTACATTGGGGCCGTAAAAATGCAATGCAATCCTCGAAAGATAATCCCCGGACTTTACAACGTATTGCTCTGCGCCTTCCAGAATGATGTCGTCCCGGTATGCATCATAGACCGATTCAAAGGTATCGTTTATTTTGACCTGCTCCTGGGGATCAACGGCGCTGACAGCCCCGGTAGATTTACAGGAAACGGCAATCAGAACCGTTAACATTACAAAAACGGATAAGATTTTTTTCATGATATTCTCCTATATTATTAATGAATATATACAGTATTGTCTGGTTGTAAGGACCTGTCAAGTTTATTCAAAACTCAGGCCCATCATGCTGTCCACCGGCACGGAGAACACGATGCCCCCGGCCTCGCTGGTGATCCCGTAGGCCTGGCTGACCGCCTGCATGATGGGGGCCTTTTTTTCCCGGCTGGTCAGGATGATGATGATCTCCCGCTCACTCTGCATGGAGACCCCGAAGAATTTGACCGGCCCCTTGTGGGCCAGGCCGCGGGCGTTGATCACCGTACCCCCTGAAGCCCCCGCTTCACGGGCGGCGGTCATAAAATCATCACTGTAGCCCTGATTGATGATGGAGATGATCAGATCGTGCTTTATCTCGCGCTTAACTTCGGAACTCATGGCTCCTCCTTCCTTTTCTTTTATTGCGGCGGCGGCCAGTGAATGTTCAATTTCCGCCGCAATTTTTTCGTTCTTGTGGATGCTTTCTTTAAAAACCTGCAGAATGGGGTTGTTGATCCCCGAAAGGGGGATCGTAAAGGCGATCCCCGCGCCGGGACTGTGGAAGCCCAGCTTCTTGCGGACCTCCTTGAGCAACACCGGCACCAGCACTTCCTGCTCCAGGCAGAGGACCACCGCCTTTTCAGTGGAACCGATCCCCAGCACATCGAGGATTTCCGAATTCGCCGTTCCCCGGCCCTTGCTGATAAAATGGAACCGGACCTGTTCTTCCTCAAAAACCTGGGAAATGATCGGGGTTTTGTGCCAGTCGATGATAAAAACAATCAATTTTAAAATGGGGATTTTTTTTTCATCACTCACGAGAGGGTTCCTCCTCATTGTCGTCTTCAGTGTCGTACTCGGTAATTGCACCCGCCTCTGCAATGCTGATGGCTTCCGCAACGGCTTCCTCGGGCGTAAGGGCCACGGGTTTAACTTTACGGCCGTAAATCAGGCCCAGGAGCTGGATAATGATCAGGGGGGTCATGGCCACCATTGCCACGATGCCAAAGGCATTGAGCATCAGGTCCCGGCCCACCCCTTCGCAGGTACCCATTGCCAGGGGCAGCAGGAAGGTTGAGGTCATGGGCCCGGAGCAGACGCCCCCGGAGTCAAAGGCGATACCGGTGAAAATCTTGGGCACAAAGAAGGTCAGGATGAGGGCGAAGGCATAGCCGGGGATCAGTATCCACATCAGGTGGATGCCCGTGAGGATGCGCACCATGGTGATCCCCAGCGCGATAGCCATGCCGATGGAAAGTCCCCGGTTCATCACCTTTTGGGAGATCGCCCCGGAGGATATTTCCTCCACCTGCTTGTTCAGTACGTGGACCGCGGGCTCCGCCGCAACAATAAAGTAGCCAATCAGCATCCCCAGGGGGACCAGTATCCACCTGAAGGGCGCGGCCCCCAGCTGTGAGCCCACCAGCTGGCCCACGGGGATAAATCCCACATTCACCCCCGTAAGGAACACCACGAGGCCAATAAAGGTGTATACAAACCCCACCCCGATACGGACAAGCTGGTGTTTTTTATAGCGCCGGGACACGAGCTGGAAAATGACGAAGAAGGCCACGATGGCCCCTAATGCGATAAGAACCTCTTTGGCATAGACGGGCAGTTCCTCGGCAAAGCTTTTTACCACATCCCGGCTGGTTTCCACATGGGGTACCACGTGGGAGGCAACACTTGCCCCTGCCGGGTGGTAGAAGATCCCCAAAAGCATCACCGCCAGAATGGGACCGATGCTGCACAGGGCAACCAGGCCGAAGCTGTCGTCCTGGGAGTTTTTGTCGCTGCGGATGGAGGCCACGCCGACCCCCATTGCCAGAATGAAGGGCACCGTGATGGGCCCGGTGGTCACCCCCCCGGAATCAAAGGCCACGGGGATGAAGTTGGCGGGGGTAAAAAAGACAAGGCCGAATACGATGATGTAGAAAATAATCAGCAGCAGCGCAAGGGGGATTTTGAGGAGAGTCCGGAGCACCGCAATCAACAGGAAGATGCCCACCCCAACGGCGACGGTCAAAATCAGCGCCATGGGCGGCACCGATGGCACCTGCCGGGCTAAAACCTGCAGATCCGGCTCGGCGATGGTGATAATCACCCCCATGACAAAACTGATAAACAGAATCAGAAAGAGGCTCTTCGACCGGGTAAGCTGAATCCCGATACCCTCCCCCATGGGCATCATGGCCATATCGGCCCCCAGGGTAAAGAACCCCATCCCGATAATGAGCAGCGCCGCCCCCACCAGGAACATCAGGATGGTCCCCGTGGGCATGGGCACCAGGAAGACGCTCACCACCAGCACAATTGCCGTAATGGGCAGCACCGAGGAGAAGGCTTCCATTATTTTTTCCCGGAGGACTTTGTTCATCAGAGGTTAAGTATAGGGGATTTTTGGGCTTTTACAATACTAGTACCCTGTACTCAGGCTGAGTATACTCTCGTTATGCAGAAATGCTGATGCTGGGGTAATCATGGCCTTTTGCCCGGATTTATAGTAAATTAGAAGCATCGGAGGACAATATGGGAATAACCTATACAGAAATCACCCTGAAAAATGCTGATGATAGAGTAAGAGTTGAGGAAGGGCTTATCAAAGAACAGGAAGTTCGGGAAACAACAGTAACCGCAATGGTTGATACCGGGGCGGGAACCCTGGTGATAACCGAGGCGGTATGCGAGCGGCTTGGGCTTAGAATAGAGGGTTTACGCAATGCAACCGTAGTGGGCGGCGGGAAGGCATTTTGCAAAAGAACCTCTCCGGTAACAATTTATTGGAAAGACCGATCTTCCGTGTGTAATGCCCTGGTGGTGCCCGGTGAGACCAACATACTGCTCGGCGCAATCCCCCTTGAAGATATGGACTTAATCGTAAATCCGGTAAAACAAGTATTGGAAGGCGCCCACGGCGATGAAGTGTTGATGATGCTTAAGTAAGCGGCTTATGCGGAGATGTTCTTGTAGAAATCTCATTATTATGTCATAATAATGTACATAGGGATGCCAGGCATCCCGGGGAGGGTGTCTTGCCGCAGATTAAACCGATAACCGAATTGCGAAATACCACTGAAATTTCCGAATTGTGCCATAAAGCCGAAGAGCCGGTATATATAACCAAAAACGGATACGGGGACCTGGTCATTATGAGCCTTGAAACCTGGGAACGGGATCAAGCCCTGTTGGAAACGTACCGGAAACTGGGGGAGGCCGAAACCGCCTTGGCCAATGGCGTTAAACCCCTGGATGGGGACGCAGTTTTCCGCAGGCTCAGGACAAAATATGGGTATGGAGACTCATGAGCCCTCTGATCTGCCCTATGGGCTTAGAATTATGCCTATGGCAGAGGAGGACCTGGACGGCATTTTTGACTACATTGCCAACACCCTGGAAGCCCCGGTTGCGGCGCACCGTTTAATGGCAAAGGTAGAAAAAGCCATACAGGGATTGAAAGACACCCCCCGAATCGGCTCCAAATGCCGGGATGAAACCCTCAATAAAAAAGGCTATCGAAAACTCATTGTTGGTAATTATATCGCCTTTTATCTGGTTAATGACGAAGAAAGAACCGTAATTGTCATGCGTGTAATCTATGGCAGAAGAAACTACCCGGCCTTACTCTAGCGGCTGCTCCAGTGGGGCGCTGATGCGGTTTATGGCGTGCAGCCTGACCTGATCGGGCAGTTTAGAGAGCAAATCTATGGCTTCGTCCAGTTCGCGGTAGTTTTTAATAAGATACATATCAACCCAATCCTTTAAAGCAATAGTGATTGCCTCGGTGATCGTTGAGCCGTGGGTATATTCCCGAACATTATTTACCAAATCATCCGCTTTCTTTGCAAAGAGTTTTACTCTTTATGATTAAAAGGTTATACTTAGGCAATATTTTATAATACGGAGGACAAAATGGCAAAGGCTTTAAATTCGCGCTTGACCGGGGTTGCGGTTCCGGTGGGGGCGCTGCGGGGAAAGGGGAGCCTGGGGGTGGGGGAATTCGCCGATTTGGGAGAATTTGCGCTCCTCTGCAAGAAAATGGGCCTGGGGCTTATCCAACTGCTGCCGGTGAACGATACGGGCTACGAAAGCTCCCCCTACAGTAGCCTTACCGCCTTTGCTCTCCATCCATTATATCTGCGGATTGAGGATTTAGAAGAATTCAAAAAGGCCGGGGCCGGTGTAAAAACTAAAATAGCGGAGGCAGGGCAGAAGTTTGAAAAGGCAGCCCGTTTCTCCCATTATCAGGTTTTGCGGGCCAAAATCGACATTCTGCGGGATATTTATGCCGCCGAGAAGTCAGGTGTAGCCAAAAAAGCTGCTGCCGGGGGTAGTTTAGCCCTTTGGATCGAAGAAAATCCCTGGGTCAAGGAATACGCCATGTTCCGCCGGCTTAAGGAAGCGAACGGCGAAAAGAGCTGGAAGGAGTGGCCTGAGCATCAAAAGGTGGCGGCCAAGGATGTCGAAGCCCTCTGGAACGATGCAAAACTTAAGGAGGAGCACCTCTTTTGGGTCTGGGTTCAGGAAGCCCTGGACCGGCAGTTCAGCCTGGCGGCAAAGGCCATTACCGATGCGGGGCTTATCCTTGAGGGGGACCTCCCCATTTTAATGAACGAGGATTCCTGTGATGTCTGGGCCCATCCCGAATACTTCCATCTGGAACTTTCCGCCGGGGCGCCCCCGGACATGTACAGCCCCGAGGGGCAAAACTGGGGCTTCCCAACCTATGACTGGCAGGCACAATCGAAGGATGACTATTCCTTTTGGCGCAAGCGGCTCAAGGTTGCTGAAAAATACTACGGCGCTTACCGTATCGACCATGTGCTGGGCTTTTTCCGCATTTGGGCCGCTTCCCGGCATGATCTCACTTCCAACTCCGCATTGGGCCGCTTTGTCCCCTATGTGCCGGTAAACAACAAGGACCTTGCGGGATTGGGCTTTGACAGCGGCCGCATCCGCTGGATTTCCCGGCCCCATATCCCCACCAAGGAAATTTGGGATGTCCTCAATGCCAATTCTATTGCCCATGAAGCGGATCGTATCTTTAGCCAGGTTCTGACCCGGGTCGGCAGCGAAGAACTCTGGCTTTTCAAGGATGAGATCAGGGGTGAAAAGGATATCGCCGCTCTGGGCCTGCTCCCGGCGGCTCAGAACTACCTCTGCAGTGCCTGGCAGAACCGTATGCTCTTTGAATACGAACCGGGCCAATTTTTCCCCGTGTGGTATTTCCGTAACAGCCGGGCCTACCAGACCCTTTCGGGGAATGAGAAACAGGCCCTGGAGGCCCTGCTGGAAAAACGGCGGGTCGATTCGGAGCGGATCTGGGAGGATCAGGGCAAGCGGCTCCTCACAGTGCTGACCGCCTCCTCCGACATGCTCCCCTGTGCGGAGGACCTCGGGGCCGTGCCGGACTGCGTTCCCCGGGTGCTCACCCAGCTGCGTATTTTGGGCCTGCGGGTGGTCCGCTGGTTCCGGGACTGGGGCGCCCCCGGCCAGCCCTTCATCCCCTTTGAGGATTACCCCGAACTGAGCGTCTGTACCCCCGCGGTGCATGACAGCTCAATCGTGCGGGAATGGTGGGACAGGGAGGCGGATCAGGAACATTTCAGCGGCTTCCTGGGAGTTCCCTCCCTGCCCCGGATTTACAACCCCGGCACCGCCAAAATCATCCTCCACAAGATCGCCGGATCAGCATCCCGGTTCCGGGTCTTCCAGATCCAGGACCTGCTCCACCTTTCCCCCAAATGGTATGCGGCAGACCCGGCGGCCGAGCGCGTAAACGTGCCCGGCAGCTATAACGAGTTCAACTGGACCTACCGGCTCCCCGCCTCCATTGAGGCAATCGGCGCCGATACGGATTTTGTGAAGGCCGTGGAGGAACTCAGCGCTGTTAAGGCGGCGGTGAAGAAGGGGAAGAAGTAAGAGGGGGGAATCGTACAATAAATAGGAGGGGGAAAGTCTTCCCCCTCGCTACAGCCCGCTGCGCGGTCTTCCGCTACCCCCTTCGCCTGGGGGCTTGCAACCCCCAAACCCCCGCTACTTTTTCCCCGGCGAGGCGGCGTTAAATCCGAGCGCTCTCGCCGCTTCAAATTGTTTTTCGTCATAGGTGATAAAGAGGTCTGCCGCGCAAGACTGCGCTGTGGCCAAATGGATAGCGTCAAGGGAACGCAGGAACTCATCACCGTTTGGAAGCATCATCCCGGCATGGTGCAGGATTTCATCGGAAGCTGAAATAAGCCGGACATTTTCAAGCGCCGCAGAAATGGACGATTGCGCTATTCCTTCGCGATGTGCGGCGCGGCGGCATTCGGTTTCCAGCAAATTGCTGGAACATATCGTATGTGAAACGCTTGCCTGCGTAAGATAATTACGAAGGAAATCGGATAATTCCTCTTCAAGGAACACCTTCAAAAACGCCGATGAATCAATATAATACAGTATTAATTACACGCGTTCCTCACGGTCTTCTTGCAGGATTTCCAAAGAATTGCGCCCCGATTTTGCCTTTACCCGGGGAATTTCATTCCACGAAAGGTGTTCCGCGTTCCGCCCATCCGCCTGAAACGAGAGGATCACCGTGGTATTCTTTGCCAGTTTTACCGGCCCTTCCGGAGTAAATACCCGCCCGTCATAATATGCCTTTACTGCTTCCATATCATTCTCCATGCCATCCAGTATACCCCAATACCCCTGCCTTCGCCACCGGTCCCAACAAAAAAACCGTCCAACCAGGCGGTCTCTCCCATCATTGTTCCTCAATTCTTATTCGGTGCGCATCACCGTCTTTTTCAATTTCCACAATATATACTTTAAGGTTCAGTTTTTTTGCGGTGGCCTCCGCTTCATCGGTGATGATATAGCGTTCCCACATGAGGGGGTATACTGGATGGCATGGAGAATGATATGGAAGCAGTAAAGGCATATTATGACGGGCGGGTAT